>JBGAKY010000008.1:0-123973 GCA_044224175.1 Rubrivivax sp.
ACCTGCCCCGGTGCCAGCGCGGCGTAGCGCGGGTCCGCACGCTCGCCGCGCGCATCGTTCGGCTCCAGCGCCGGCGGCGGCACGTCGTAGCTGCGCCGCCAGACCAGAACCTGCTGGTCGCCGTACTGGCGCGCCATGTCGGCCTTGTTCAGGCCCTGCAGTGCGCCGTAGTGGCGTTCGTTCAGTCGCCAGTCGTGCTGCACCGGCAGCCAGGTGCGGTCCATGACGTCCAGGCAGTGCCACAGTGTCCAGACGGCGCGCTTGAGGACCGAGGTGTAGGCGACGTCGAAGTCGAAGCCGGCCTCCTTCAGCAGCCGCCCGGATTCCTTCGCCTGCGCGACACCGGTGTCGGTGAGCGGGACGTCGGTCCAGCCGGTGAAGCGGTTCTCCAGGTTCCAGGTCGATTCGCCGTGACGGATGAGGACAAGCTTGTGCATGGGCAAATTCTATAATCCGCACCTTTTGCCGCCCTTGCGGCCATGGGCTGGACAGCGCGTGAAGTTCATTCTCGACAACTGGATCCTGGTGCTGATGGCGCTGGTCTCGGGCACCCTGCTCGTCATGCAGTCGATGCGCGGCAGCGCGCGCGGCGGCGGGGTCGGCACCGTCGAGGCGGTGCGCATGATCAACCAGGAGAAGGCGGTGCTGGTCGACGTGTGCGAGCCGGCCGAATACGCCGCCGGCCACGCCGCCGGTGCGCGCAACATCCCGCTCGGCAGCCTGGAAGGAGCCAAGGGTCTGCCCACCAACAAGGCGCTGCCCATCATCCTGCTGTGCGCCAGCGGCGCACGTGCCACGCGTGCCGCGGCGCAGTTGCGCAAGGCCGGCCACGAGAAGGCATTTGCGCTGGCCGGCGGCACGCCGGCCTGGCGCGACGCGAACCTGCCGATCGAGAAGGGGGAGAAGGGCGCATGAACCCGGTGAAGATGTACACCACCCAGGTCTGCCCCTACTGCGTGCGCGCGAAGGCCCTGCTCAAGCAGCGCGGCGTGCAGCAGATCGAGGAGATCCGCATCGACCTCGACCCCGGGCAGCGCCAGATCATGATGCAGATCACCGGCCGCCGCACGGTGCCGCAGATCTTCATCGGCGACACCCATGTCGGCGGCTGCGACGACCTCGTCGCGCTCGACCAGCGCGGCGGCCTGCTGCCGCTTCTGGGAGCGGGCTGAACGCCGCCTGCCCCGTCATCACCCCCCGGCGATAATCGCCGCCCGCCGCCCAACCGGAACCTCCCATGGCCGACCCCGTATTCCAGATCCAGCGCATCTACCTGAAGGACCTGTCGCTGGAACAGCCCAACTCGCCGCAGATCCTGCTGGAACAGCAGCAGCCGCAGGTGGACATCAACCTGGGCATGGGCGCCGAGAACATCGCCGACGGCATCTTCGAGGTGGCCGTCACCGCCACCGTCACCACCAAGGTGAGCGACAAGGTGCTCTTCCTGGTGGAAGCCAAGCAGGCCGGCATCTTCGAGATCCGCAACCTGCCCGACGACCAGATGCAGGGCGTGCTGGGCATCGTCTGCCCGCAGATGATCTACCCCTATCTGCGCGCCATCGTCTCCGATGTCTGCACGCGCGCCGGCTTCCCGCCCATCCTGCTGACCGAGGTGAACTTCCAGGCCATGTTCGAAGCCCAGCAGCAGCAGGCCGCGGCGGCCGCGCAGGGCAACGGCTCGCGCATCATCACCGGGGTGAACTGAGGACATGAACTCGTACCGGCGTACGAGTTCGTGCTTCAGTTCAGGCGCGAGTTCTGCGAGCGCGCGCACCGCAGGTGAATTGACCTTCCGGCGATGAAGATCGCCGTGCTCGGGGCCGGTGCCTGGGGCACGGCGCTGGCCGCGGCCGCCGCGGTGCGGCACGAGGTGGTGCTGTGGGCGCGCGACGCCGCCCAGGCACAGGAGATCGGCGCGGGCCACGCCAACGCACGCTACCTGCCCGGTGTGGCGCTGCCCGTCGAGTTGGCCGTCACGGCCGACCGCGAATCGGCGCTGCACCACGCGCAGCAGGGCCTGGTCGTCATCGCTACGCCGATGGCGGCATTGCGCGAGCAGCTGCGCACGCTGCCCGAAGGGCGCAGCGCGCTCTGGCTGTGCAAGGGCTTCGAAGCCGGCAGCGGCGAACTCGGCCACGAGATCGCGCGTCACGAACGCCCGGGCGCGCCGTGCGGCGTGCTCTCGGGCCCCAGCTTCGCGATCGAGGTGGCGCGCGGCCAGCCCACCGCGCTGGTGGCGGCCAGCGAGACGCCGGCGCTGGCCGCCGCCGCGGTCGAGGCCTTCCATGGCGACGCGCTGCGCGTCTACACCAGCGCCGACGTCGTCGGCGTCGAGGTCGGCGGCGCGGTGAAGAACGTGCTCGCCATCGCCACCGGCATCCTGGACGGACTGCCTGCCAGCGGCCTGAACGCCCGCGCCGCCCTCATCACGCGCGGATTGGCCGAGATGACACGCCTGGGCGTGGCGCTGGGCGCGCAGGCCGAAACCTTCATGGGCCTGTCGGGACTGGGTGACCTGGTGCTCACCGCCACCGGCGACCTCTCGCGCAACCGGCGTGTCGGCCTGCTGCTGGCGGCAGGGCGGCCGCTGCCGGCCATCCTGGCCGAGCTGGGCCATGTGGCCGAAGGCGTGCCCACCGCGGCCACCGTGCTGGCGCGCGCGCGCCGGCTCGGCGTGGAGATGCCCATCACCGAGGCGGTGGCCGCAGTGCTGGCCGGGCAGCTGACGCCGGCCGAAGCGCTGGTGCAGCTGATGCGGCGCGAAGCGCGGCCCGAAAGCTGAGCCCTTTCAGCGGCCGCCGGCGTAGCCTTGCTGCCGCCAGGCTTCGAACACCGCCACCGCGACCGCGTTGCTCAGGTTCAGGCTGCGCTGGCCGGGCCGCATCGGCAGCCGCACCTGCCGCGCGGGCGCGAAGCGCGCGCGCATCGCTTCGCCCAGACCGGCCGATTCGCGCCCGAAGACCAGCCAGTCGCCGGGCTGCCAGCACACCTGGTCCAGGGTCTGCGTGCCGTGGGTGGTGAACGCGTAGCAGCGCTCGGGCTGGGGGTTCTCTGCGGCCAGCAGCGCGGGCCAGCCGGTGTGCCGCCGCACGGCGGCGGTCTCGTGGTAGTCCAGGCCGGCGCGCCTCAGCAAGGCGTCGTCCATCGAAAAGCCCAGCGGTTCCACCAGGTGCAGCGTGCAACCGGTGTTCGCGGCCAGCCGGATCACGTTGCCGGTGTTGGGCGGGATCTCGGGTTCGACGAGGACGATGTTGAACATCGGATCAGGGCGTGCGCGCCAGCACCCACACCTGCACGCGGGCGGCGCCGGCCGCCAGCAGGGTGCGCGTGGCTTCGCGCGCGGTGGCGCCGCTGGTGAGAACGTCGTCGACCAGCGCGACGCTGGCGCCGGCCAGCAGGGCACGGGAGTGCGCCTCGGCCGCGAAGGCGGCGCGCAGGTTCTTCAGGCGCTCGGCCCGCGGCAGCTCGGCCTGGTGCGCGGTTTCCAGCGGCCGCGCCAGCAGGTCGTGCCGCGCGGGCACGGCCAGCCGGCGCGCGAGACGGCGCGCCAGTTCCCAGGCCTGGTTGTAGCCGCGCTCGGCCAGCCGGCGCGGCGCCAGCGGCACCGGCAGCACCCACTGCGGCAACGGCCGGGCTTCGAGCCGCACGGCGGCGGCCAGTCGTTCGGCCAGTGCATCGGCCAGTTCGACCTGCCCTTCGAACTTGAAGGCGCTGACCAGGCGGTCCCAGGGGAAGCCGTAGTCGGCCGCGCAGACCACATGCTCGAAAGGGGGCGGCTCGCGCAGGCATTCGCCACAGCGTTGCACGCCCGCGGGCACCGGCAGAGCGCAGCCGATGCAGCGCATTCGCGGCGCGGCGAAGCGGGCCACGCAGTCGGCGCACAGGCGGCTGCCGTTCCAGCCGCGGCAGACCTCACACTGGCTGGCCAGGGTGAACGGCGCGCACAACGGGGCCAGGGACATCGGCTCAATATACTGGCCGCGATGCTCGAACCCGCCACCGTGCATGGCACCCGCCGGCCCGTCGACGAACGCGCGCTGGCTCAGGTGCTGCGCCGGTTGCGGCGTGCCGACGCTGTGCCCTGGCTGCACGGCGAGGTGGCGCGCCGCATGGCCGACAAGCTGCAGGCCATCCGCATGCGGCCGGCGGTGGTGCTGGACTGGTGGTCTTCGCTCGGTGCCAGCACCGACCTGCTGCGCCAGGCCTACCCGAAGGCCCGCCTGCTGGCGGTGGAGCCCGAACCGCAACCGCGCGACACGCGATGGTGGTCGCCGGCCCGCTGGGCCGGGCGCCGCCCGGAGACGGTCGCCGAATCCGCGCTGGCGCCGGCGGGTGCGAACCTGGTGTGGGCGAACATGGCCCTGCACCTGGCGGCCGATCCGCAGGCGCTGCTCACGGCCTGGCGCGACGCGCTGGCGGTCGACGGCTTCCTGATGTTCTCCACCCTGGGCCCAGGCACGATGGCGTCGCTCTCTGCGTTGTACCGGGCGCGGGGCTGGGCACCGCCCTTTGCGCCCTTCGTGGACATGCACGACCTGGGCGACATGCTGGTGCAGGCGGGCTTTGCCGACCCCGTGATGGACCAGGAGACGATCACGCTCACCTGGGCCGACGGTAAAGCCCTGCTCGCCGAACTGCGCGGCCTGGGCGGCAATTTCGGCCGGGCGCGCCATGCCGGCCTGCGCACGCCGCGCTGGCGTGATCAGCTGGTGCAGGCGCTGCGCGAAACGGCAGGCGCCGACGGGCGGCCGGCGCTGGTCTTCGAGGTGGTGTACGGCCATGCGTTCAGGCCGTTGCCGCGGGCACGCGTCGGCCCCGAAACAACAGTCCCGGTCGAGACGCTGCGTGCGGCCTTGCGTGGCAGGGGAAGTCCCGCCAATTGACCATTTTCGCTGCGATAGAATGTCCGGCGTTTGATCCAAATCACGGGGCCTGCGCCGGTGCGCGCGGCCCGTTCGAAGAGCCCCCTGGACCCGATTGGGGGTGGCCCTGCGGCCCCGCCGCGCAAGCCATCCCAGCCCCCCGCCGATGAGCGCCACTTTCGCACCGAGCCCCTGGCCAGCGCCTGCCCCCGCAGCGCCGTCCGGCCTGTGGCGTTTCGGTCGCGAACTCATGGCCGCCGGCGGCCAGCAGGTGGCTCTGCAATGGGATTTGAGACGCAATTGCTCCCTCACTCCCCGCCGTCTGGCCGCTGTCTACCTGTCGCTGTGCCTGCTGTCGGCGCTGATCTCGGCCGGCTTCTGGTGGCACGGCGCGCCTTTCGTGAGTGCCTTCGCCGGCGTCGAACTGCTGGCCGTGGGTGCGGCGCTGCTGGTCTATGCCCGCCACGCCGGTGACCGCGAACTGCTCACGCTGGCCGGCCGCACGCTGGCGGTGGAACAGCGGCTGGGCAACAGGGTGGAGCACGCCGACTTCCAGGCCGACTGGCTTTCGGTCGAGCCCGTGGCGGGCCAGGGCTCGCTGGTCGAACTGCAGGCCCATGGCCGCACCTTGCGCGTGGGCCGCTTCCTGCGCCCGGAACTTCGCGCCGCCTTCGCGCAGGAACTGCGCCGCGCGCTGCGGCTGGCCCGCATCGCCCCCTACAAGACTGACGGATCGGAAACCGAGTGATCACGACGATGAAGAACCCCACTCCGCTTCGCCACCGCCTCGCACAGGCCGCTCTCGGGCTGGGGGCGTTCGCTGCCACCGGCGCCGCCTGGGCGGTGAACGACCTGCCCGGCGGCCCGGCGGTGCGCCAGCTCAACCTGCACCCGCCGGTGACCAAGATCGCCGCCGAGCAGCAATGGCTTCACTGGGTGGTGCTGGGCATCTGCGTGGTGATCTTCATCGCCGTCTTCGGGGTCATGTTCTATTCGATCCTCAAGCACCGCAAGTCGCTGGGCCACAAGGCGGCCAATTTCCACGAAAGCGTGGCGGTGGAAATCGCCTGGACCATCGTGCCCTTCCTGATCGTCGTCGCGATGGGCGGCCTGGCCACCAAGACCGTGGTCGCGATGAAGGACACCACCAACGCCGACATCACCGTCAAGGCGACCGGCTACCAGTGGAAGTGGGGCTACGACTACCTGAAGGGCGACGGCGAAGGCATCAGCTTCCTGTCCACGCTGGACCCCGCACAGCGCGAGCTGTCCAACAGCGGCAAGCCCGCGGGCGACGACTACCTGCTGAAGGTGGACAACCCGCTGGTGGTGCCGGTGGACAAGAAGATCCGCATCGTCACCACGGCGGAAGACGTGATCCACGCCTGGATGGTGCCCTCGCTGGGCGTCAAGCAGGACGCGCTGCCCGGCTTCGTGCGCGACACCTGGTTCCGCGCCGAGAAGACCGGTGACTTCTACGGCCAGTGCGCCGAGCTGTGCGGCAAGGAGCACGCCTACATGCCCATCCACGTGAAGGTGCTGAGCCAGGCCGACTACGCCGCCTGGGTGGAAGGCAAGAAGAAGGCCATGGCCGCCGCCGCCGACGACCCCGCCAAGGTGTGGAAGCTGGAAGACCTGGTGGCGCGCGGCGAGAAGGTCTACGCCGCCAACTGCGCCGTCTGCCACCGCCCCGACGGCAAGGGCGCCGGCCCGATCAAGCCGCTGGACGGTTCGGCCGTGGTGCTGGACGCCGACAAGAACCAGCAGATCGCGGTGGTGCTGCAAGGCCGCCTGAACGGCGCCATGCCTTCGTGGAAGCAGCTCTCCGACACCGAGCTGGCCGCCGTCATCACCTACACCAAGAACAACTGGAGCAACAAGACGGGGCAGGTCGTGCAGCCGGCCGACGTCGTTGCCGCCCGCAAGTGATCCGCCCGCAGCGCACAGGAGTCTCCAAGCGATGAGTGCCGTTCTCGACCACCACGCCGGTCACGCCCACGATGACCACCACGGCCACCCGCACGGCTGGCGCCGCTGGCTGTTCGCCACGAACCACAAGGACATCGGCACGATGTACCTGTTGTTCAGCTTCACGATGCTGATGATCGGCGGCGTGCTCGCGCTGCTCATCCGCCTGGAGCTGTTCCAGCCGGGGCTGCAGTTCTTCAACCCCGAGCTGTTCAACCAGTTCACCACGATGCACGGGATCATCATGGTGTTCGGGGCCATCATGCCGGCCTTCGTGGGCTTCGCGAACTGGATGCTGCCGCTGCAGGTGGGCGCCGCCGACATGGCGTTCGCGCGCATGAACAACCTCAGCTTCTGGCTGCTGATCCCGGCCGCGCTGATGGTCGCCGGCTCGTTCTTCATGCCCGGCGGCGCGCCCGCCGCCGGCTGGACGCTCTACGCGCCGCTGACGCTGCAGATGGGCCCCAGCATGGACGCCGCGATCTTCGCGCTGCACATCATGGGCGCGAGCTCGATCATGGGCTCGATCAACATCATCGTCACGATCCTGAACATGCGCGCGCCCGGCATGACGCTGATGAAGATGCCGCTGTTCGCCTGGACCTGGCTCATCACCGCCTACCTGCTGATCGCGGTGATGCCGGTGCTGGCCGGCGCCATCACGATGACGCTGACCGACCGCCACTTCGGCACCAGCTTCTTCAATCCCGCCGGCGGCGGTGACCCGATCATGTACCAGCACATCTTCTGGTTCTTCGGGCACCCCGAGGTGTACATCATGATCCTGCCGGCCTTCGGCATCGTGAGCGCCATCATCCCGGCGTTCGCGCGCAAGAAGCTGTTCGGCTACACCTCGATGGTCTACGCGACGGCGTCGATCGCGATCCTGTCGTTCATCGTCTGGGCCCACCACATGTACACCACCGGCATGCCGGTGACGGGCCAGCTGTTCTTCATGTACGCGACCATGCTGATCGCGGTGCCCACCGGCGTGAAGGTCTTCAACTGGCTGGCCACCATGTGGCGCGGCTCGATGACCTTCGAAACCCCCATGCTGTGGGCCGTGGGCTTCCTGTTCGTGTTCACGATGGGCGGCTTCACGGGCCTGATCTGCGCGATGGCGCCGATCGACATCCAGATCCAGGACACCTACTACGTGGTGGCGCACTTCCACTACGTGCTGGTGGCGGGCTCGCTGTTCGCGCTGTTCGCCGGCGTGTACTACTGGGGTCCGAAGTGGACCGGCGTCATGTATTCCGAGACGCGCGGGAAGATCCACTTCTGGGGCTCGATCATCTTCTTCAACGTCACCTTCTTCCCGATGCACTTCCTGGGGCTGGCCGGCATGCCGCGCCGCTATGCCGACTACCCCATGCAGTTCGCCGACTTCAACATGATCGCGTCGATCGGCGCCTTCGGCTTCGGGCTGATGCAGGTGTACTTCTTCTTCTTCGTGGTCGTGCCGATGATGCGCGGCCAGGGCGAAAAGGCGCCGCAGAAGCCCTGGGAAGGCGCCGAAGGCCTGGAATGGGAAGTGCCGTCGCCGGCGCCCTGGCACACCTTCGAGACGCCGCCCAAGCTGGACGCCACCGCGACCCGCGTGATCGGCTGACGCAAGCGCACCGCACGAGATGGCCACCGAAGAACAGCGCCGCGCCAACCTGCGCCTGGGCCTGACCCTGGCCACGGTGGCACTCGTCTTCGCCCTCGGCTTCGTCATCAAGATCGTCTGGCTGGGTCGATGAACGCCTCGCTGCAGGGCCTGCACGACAACCGCCGCCTGCTGGGCAAGCTGGTGGTGGTGGTCGGGGTGATGTTCGGCTTCGGCTACGCGCTGGTGCCCCTGTACCGCCAGATCTGCGAAGCGCTGGGCATCAACGTGCTGGCGCTGTCCGACGTGCGCAGCGGCATCGGCGCCGGCGGCGAGTCGCGCAACACCCAGGTCGACCTGGGCCGCTCGGTGACGATCGAGTTCGATGCGAACGCGCGCGGCCCCTGGGACTTCAAGCCCGCGCAGCGTTCGGTCGTCGTGCACCCGGGCCAGATGACGACGGTGGAGTACGAGTTCACCAACGTCCAGAACCGCACGATGACGGCGCAGGCCATCCCCAGCTACGCGCCGGGCAACGCCGCGGCGCACTTCACCAAGGTGCAGTGCTTCTGCTTCAGCGAATGGACGCTGGCCCCGGGCGAGACGCGCCGCTGGCCGGTGGTCTTCGTCGTCGACAGCAAGCTGCCGAAGGACGTCACGACCATCACGCTGTCGTACACCTTCTTCGAAGTCGGCGGCCGCACCCCGCCGGCACCCAAGGGAACGGCCGGATGAGCGACAACCCGGTCGCCCGCCGCGGTTCCCTGATGGGCACCATCCGCGCCGTCGCGTGGTCGTTCTTCGGCGTGCGCCGCCGCGCCGACTATGAACACGATGTGCAGAAGCTCAACCCGGTGCACGTGGTCATCGCGGGCATCATCGGCGCCCTCGTCTTCATCGGCGCGCTCGTGCTGCTCGTGCGCTGGGTCGTCGGCAGCGGCGTCGCGCGCTAGGTTCCTGCAAAGTTCAATCAGAGTCCGGTTCGAGGAGAAAGAGACCCCCCATGTCGGCCACCACTCCCGCGGGATCGACCCCGTACTACTTCATCCCCCAGCCCTCGCGCTTCCCGGTGCAGGTGGCGACGGGCCTGATGCTCGTCATCTTCGGCGCCTCGCAGTGGGTCAACGGCCATGGCTGGGCTTCGTGGGTGCTGCTGGCGGGCGTCGCGGTCTGGCTGTCGGTGCTGTTCCAGTGGTTCCGCACCGCCATCCATGAAAGCGAAGGCGGCCAGTATTCCGACCGCGTGGACGTGAGCTTCCGCTGGAGCATGAGCTGGTTCATCTTCAGCGAGGTGATGTTCTTCGCCGCCTTCTTCGGCGCCCTCTACTGGGCCCGCGTGCACGCGCTGCCGATGCTGGGCAACCTGGACCACCAGATCCTGTGGCCCGACTTCAAGGCCATCTGGCCCACCAGCGGCGGCACCGCGTCGCCCGCCGGCACGGTGGACCCGTTCACGCCGATGGGCCCGTGGCCGCTGCCGACCATCAACACCGCGCTGCTGCTCACCTCGGGCGTGACGCTGACGATCGCGCACCATGCGCTCATCGCCAGCCAGCGCGCGAAGACGATCCTGTGGATGTGGATCACGGTCGCGCTGGGCCTCACCTTCATCTGCGTGCAGGCCTACGAGTACCACCATGCCTACACCGAGCTGAACCTGAAGCTCACCTCGGGCATCTACGGCTCCACCTTCTTCATGCTGACCGGCTTCCACGGCTTCCACGTGTTCGTCGGCATGCTGATGCTCACCTTCATCACGCTGCGCCTGATGAACGGCCACTTCACCCCGCAGCGCCACTTCGGCTTCGAAGGCGCCGCCTGGTACTGGCACTTCGTCGACGTGGTCTGGCTGCTGCTGTACGTGCTGGTCTACTGGCTGTAGAACCGGCCGCCCCGCGAACGGGAAAGGGCGCCCCCGCGGCGCCCTTTTCGTTGCCGGCCTCAGGAACCGACCGGGATGCCGTTGGGTCGCACCCAGCCCATGCGCCACGAGACCAGCACGATGAGGAAGAGCGCGATCGACAGGGCCACCCGCAGCGCCAGCGCGCGCGCCATGTGGCGGTCGGGCGGTTTCGCCGGGTCGTCGTCGCGGCGGCGCATCATGAAGACACCGGCACTGGCCAGCGCGCCGAGCACCGCCACGATCATGACCACCATCAGGGCTTTCATCGCAGGCGATTATCCCCGCGTGCCATGGCCATGGCCGGCGTGCTGACCCGGCACGGCCTGCTGGTGCTGGCCGCGGCCGTGGCGGGCGGCTTGCTCACCGCCCGGCTGGGCCTGTGGCAGCTCGACCGCGGCCTGCAGAAGGACGCCATCCAGGCCGAACTGGACAGCCGCCGCCAGCTGCCGCCGCTGCCGGCAGCCGAACTGGCGCGCACCGAGGTGCAGGCCAAGGCCCAGCATTGGCGTTCGATCGAGATCGAAGGCCGCTGGGTGCGCAACCACACCCTCTATCTGGACAACCGGCCGATGAACGGCCACGCCGGCTTCCTGGTGGTCACGCCGCTCGCGCTGCCCGACGGCAGCGCGGTGGCGGTGCAGCGGGGCTGGCTGCCGCGCGATCCGGCCGATCGCACCAAGGTGCAGGCGCCCACGCTGCCCGAAGGCGCGGTGCGCGTGGGCGGCCGCATCGCCCCGCCACCTTCCCTGCTGTACGAGATCGGGCCGCCGGTGGGCGGGCCGATCCGGCAGAATCTCGATCTCGCGGCCTGGGCCGGCGAAACCGGCCTGTCGCTGCGGCCGCTGTCCATCGTGCAGGAAGACGGGCCGCTCACCGCCGCCGACGGCCTGGGCCGCCAGTGGCCGAAGCCGGCGGCCGACGTTGCCAAGCACTACGGCTACGCCTTCCAGTGGTTTGCCTTCTCGGCGCTCATCGCCGGCCTGTATGTCTGGTTCCAACTCATCCGCCCCCGAAGGCCTGGCCGCTGAAAACCTGCACCTCACGGTGCACAGCATGCCCGCGCCGGACCTCAACCAGCGCCGCACGCGCACGGGCCGGCTCAAGATGCTGCTGGTGCTGGCCGTCTGCGCCGCGCCGGTGGTCGCTTCCTACTTCACCTACTTCGTGATCCGGCCGCAGGGCCGCACGAACTACGGCACCCTGATCCTGCCGACATGGCCGCTGCCCGCCGAAGGCTGGCACCGTCTCGACGGCAGCGCATTGCCGGACACGGCGCTCAAGGGCCAGTGGCTGCTGGTCACCGTGAGCGGCGCGCAGTGCGACGCTGCCTGTGACAGGCGCCTGTTCATGCAGCGCCAGCTGCGCGAAATGCTGGGCCGCGAACGCGACCGGCTGGACAAGGTCTGGATCGTCACCGGTGAAGGCGACCCGCCGCCGGCGTTGCGCGCCGCCGCGGAATCGGTGGCCGGCATGCAGATCGTGCGCGCCGAGCGCGACCTGGTGGCGCGCTGGCTGCAGCCCGAGCCCGGCCACGCGCTGGAAGAACACCTGTACCTGGTCGATCCGATGGGCGAATGGATGATGCGCATGCCCGCCGACCCCGACCCCGCCAAGGTGAAGCGCGACCTCGAACGCCTGATGCGCGCCTCGGCCGGCTGGGACAAGCCGGGCCGCTGAATCCAGGATGAACAGCGCCACCCCGCTCGTCGACTACGCCCCCGCGCTGCGCATGGCGCTGATGGTGGGCGTGATCGCGCTCGTGCCGCTGGCCTGGCTGTGGCTGCGCCAGCGCGGTTCCGACGCGCGCGGCCGGCTGGCGGCCATCACGGCGCTCACGCTCTTCCTGACGCTGGACCTGGTGGTCTTCGGCTCGTTCACGCGCCTCACCGATTCGGGCCTCGGCTGCCCCGACTGGCCGGGCTGCTACGGCGAAGCCAGCCCCTTCGGCGCCAAGGACGACATCCACGCGGCGCAGCACGCCATGCCTGACGGCCCGGTCACCTGGCACAAGGCCTGGATCGAGATGATCCACCGCTACCTGGCGATGACGGTGGGCGCGCTGATCCTTGTCACCGTGGTGGCCAGCCTGGCGGCACGCCGGCGGCTGCCGCATTCGCCGCTGTGGCCGGTGCTCACGCTGGCGTGGATCGTCGTGCAGGGACTTTTCGGGCGTTACACGGTGACCTGGAAGCTCTACCCCGCCATCGTCACGCTGCACCTGCTGGGCGGGCTGCTGCTGCTGGCGCTGCTGGCCATCCAGCACGAAGCCTACCGGGCGCGGCCGCTGTCGATGCGTGCCGGCCTGCGCCGCGGCGCCGCGGTCGCGCTGGCTTTGCTGGCGCTGCAGATCGCGCTGGGCGGCTGGGTCAGCACCAACTACGCCGTGCTCGCCTGCAACAGCTTCCCTGACTGCAACGGCCACTGGTGGCCGCCGATGAACTTCGGCGAAGGCTTCACGCTGCTGCGCGAACTGGGGCGGGCCGACCATGGCGGCTTCCTTTCCTTCGAGGCACTGGTGGCCATCCAGGTGGCGCACCGCATCGGCGCCGTGGTCGCCGCGCTGGCGCTGGGGCTGCTGGCCTGGCAGCTGCTGCGCCAGGACGCGCTGCGCGGCTTCGGCCGCGCGCTGGCGCTGCTGCTGCTGGCGCAGGTGGTCACCGGGCTTTCGAACGTGGTGCTCGACTGGCCCCTCGTCGCCGCGCTGGCGCATTCGGCCGGCGCCGCCGGGCTGGTGCTGGTGCTGGTCTCGCTGCTCGCCCGCGTGCGCCTGGCCGACCGCGCCGTGGCCGCGCCAACCCCGGGGCGCGAAGCGCTCGCTGCCTAGAATCGCCGGTTCTCCCCATGGCCCAGACCCTCACCGCCGCCGGCCCCGCCAGTTCACGCTGGTCTCAGTTCTACGCGCTGACCAAGCCGCGCGTGGTGCAGCTCATCGTGTTCTGCGCCGCCATCGGCATGCTGCTGGCCGAACCGGGCCTGCCCGACCTGGCGCTGGCCGGCGCCGCCACCCTGGGCATCTGGCTGGTGGCCAGCGCGGCGGCGGCCTTCAACTGCCTGGTCGAGCAGCAGATCGACCGCCGCATGCAGCGCACCGCCTGGCGCCCCACGGCGAAGGGACAGCTGACCACCGCGCAGACGCTCAGCTTCTCGGCCCTGCTGTGCGCGGCCGGCAGCGCGGTGCTCTGGTTCTGGGTCAACCCGCTGACCATGCTGCTGACCTTCGCCACCTTCGTCGGCTACGCGGTGATCTACACGGTGGTGCTGAAGCCGCTGACGCCGCAGAACATCGTCATCGGCGGCGCTTCGGGCGCCATGCCGCCGGTGCTGGGCTGGGCCGCGATGACGGGCGACGTGGGGCCCGAAGCGCTGATGCTGTGCCTGATCATCTTCCTGTGGACGCCGCCGCACTTCTGGGCCCTGGCGCTGTACCGGGCGGAAGACTACCGCCGCGCCGGCCTGCCGATGCTGCCCATCACGCACGGCCCCGAGTTCACGCGCCTGCAGGTGCTGCTGTACACCATCGTGCTGTTCGCGGCCACGCTGCTGCCCTTCACCTACCGCATGAGCGGCGCCCTCTATCTGGCGGCCGCGCTGGTGCTGGGCGGCTGGTTCATCGCGCTGGCCTACAAGCTCTGGCGCGACTACAGCGACGCGCTCGCGCGCCGCACCTTCCGTTTCTCCATCTGGCACCTGTCGCTGCTGTTCGCGGCGCTGCTGCTGGACCACTACCTGAACCCATGGCTCGTCAAGCTCGTCGCCTGATCCTCGCTTCGCTGGCCTCGGCCGCCTTCCTGGCCGCCTGCAGCCGAGAAGCGCCGCCCAAGCCCGCGTTCAAGTCGGTGGACATCACCGGCGCCGAATACGCCAACACGCTGGACCTGCCCGACGCCGACGGCAAGGCGCGCCACCTGTCCGACTTCAAGGGCAAGGTGACGGTGGTCTTCTTCGGCTACACCCAGTGCCCCGACGTCTGCCCCACCACGCTGGCCGAGCTGGCGGCGGTGAAGAAGGAACTGGGCGCCGACGGCGCGCGCGTGCAGGGCGTGTTCGTCAGCATCGACCCCGAACGCGACACACCCGAGGTGCTGAAGGCCTACGTGGGCAACTTCGGCGCCGATTTCGTGGCCCTGCGCGGCACGCTGGACGAAACCAAGGCGGCAGCGAAGAACTTCAAGGTCTTCTTCGCCAAGGTGCCGGGCAAGACGCCCGAGAGCTACACCATGGACCACACCGCAGGGTCCTACGTGTTCGACCCCAGCGGCAAGGTGCGGCTCTTCGCGCGCTACGGCAGCGGCGCCGAAGTGCTCAAGGGCGACCTGAAGCTGCTGCTGGACGAGAAGGCCGGCTAATCGGCCCTTTCACGCCGCCGGCAGCACCGTCCCCCGGCATTCGCCGAAACCCACGCGCGCCGCACCCGCGCGCTGGCAATGCGCCGACAGCACGACGGTGTCGCCGTCTTCCAGGAAGCGCCGCGTCTCGCCGCCCGGCAGCGCCAGCGGTTCGCGCCCGGCCCGGGTGAGCTCGATGATCGCGCCCGCTTCGCCCGCCGACGGGCCACTGATGGTGCCCGTGCCCAGCAGGTCACCCGGCGCCAGGTTGCAGCCGCCCACCGTGTGCTGGGCCAGCATCTGCGCCGGGGTCCAGTACTGGTGGCGGAAGTTGGTGCGGCTCAGCAGGGCCGGTGCCGCGCCGCGCGCGCGTTGGGTGGCGGTGTGCAGGTGCACCGCCAGTTCGATGTCCAGCGCCGCGGCGGCGCGCGTGCGCGGTCCGTCCAGGTAGGGCAGGGGCTGCGGCTCGCCGGCGGCACGTTCGAAGGGCCGCCGGTAGGGCGCCAGCGCGTCCAGGCTCACCACCCAGGGCGAGAGGCTGGTGCAGAAGTTCTTGCCGTTGAAGGGCCCCAGCGGCGACATCTCCCAGAACTGGATGTCGCGCGCCGACCAGTCGTTCAGCAGCACGAACCCGGCAATGTGCTCGTCGGCGTCCTCCACTGCGATGCGCTCGCCGAAGGCGTTGCCGGGGCCGACGAAGAAGCCCATCTCCAGTTCGTAGTCCAGCCGCGCGCAGGGTCCGTGCACCGGCACGCCGTCGGCACCCGGCATCTGGCCCAGGGGACGGTGGAAGTCGGTGCCGCTGGGCACCACCGAAGACGCGCGCCCGTGGTAGGCGATGGGCAGCCAGCGGAAGTTGGGTGTGACGCCGTCGTTGGGCAGCCCCACGGCGCGGCCCACGTTCAGCGCGTGATGGATGGAGGTGTAGAAGTCGGTGTAGTCGCCGATGCGCGAAGGCAGGCCCAGCTGCACCCCCGACATCGGCACCAGGCAGGCGCGCAGCGCTTCCTGTTGTGAAGGTCGGGCCGACGACGATGCCAACGCGAAAAGCGCGTGCCGCAGCGCCCGCCAGGCCGGGCGGCCGAGCGCGAAGTAGGCGTTCAGCGTGGGCTGCGCGGCGGCCTCGGCCGCGGTTTGCGCAGGCCCGCCGAGTTCGCGCCGCGCGGCCAGCGCCGCGAGGTCGACCACCTGCGCACCGAGCGCCACGCCGCCGCGCCAGGCCTCGCCCGGCCGGCGGAAGATGGCGATCGGCAGGTTCTGCAGGGAGAAGTCGGCGTCGGGGCCGGCCCCTTCCACCCACGAACGCGCCGACGGGTCGTGCGTGTGGTCGAGCAGCGGACTCATCGCGGGGCCGCCATCAGCGCGTCGTCGAAGATCGCGACCGCGCGCGTCCAGCCGGCGCTGGCGCCGCGGATCTTGTGCGGGAAGCAGCTGATGTAGAAGCCCGTGGCGGGCAGCGACTCCAGGTTGTGCAGCTTCTCCAGGTGGCAGTAGCCGATGTCGCGGCCGGCCTTGTGGCCTTCCCAGATCAGCTTCGGGTCGTGGCTCTCGGCGTACTTCTTCGCCGTGTGCACGAAAGGCGCGTCCCAGCTCCAGGCGTCGGTGCCGGTCAGGCGCACGCCGCGTTCGAGCAGGTACATCGTCGCCTCGTAGCCCATGCCGCAGCCGGAGGACACGTAGTCGGGGTTGCCATAGCGGCTGCCCGCGCGCGTGTTGACGACCACGATCTCCAGCGGCGCCAGCGTGTGGCCGATGCGCTTGAGCTCCGCTTCCACGTCGGCTGCGGTCACCACGTAGCCGTCGGCCAGGTGGCGGAAGTCCAGCTTCACGCCGGGCTGGAAGCACCACTCCAGCGGCACTTCGTGGATCGCGATCGCGCGCTCCTTGCCGCCGGCCTTGTCGTTCATCGTCGAATGGAAGTGGTAGGGCGCGTCCAGGTGGGTGCCGTTGTGGGTGGACAGCTGCACCAGCTCCACCGCCCAGCCTTCGCCGTCGGGCAGGTCCTGCTTCTTCAGGCCGGGGAAGAAGGGTTCGATCTGGGCGTAGGTGTTCTCGTGCGTGAAGTACTCGATCCTGGGCGCGAAGGCCGGCGGGTCGGAGAGCACGTCGTTCTCCAGGAAGATGGACAGGTCGACGAAACGGCGTGGCATGGGGGTCACCTCACTTCAGGGGTTGGTTCGCTGCCAGGGCATGAGGCGTCTTTCGCCCCAGGCCAGCAGCGCGTTGCTGACGAAGCCGATCGCGCCCAGCAGCGCGATGCCGGCGAACAGTTCGCTGGCGCGGAAGGCGCGCGCGGCCAGCAGGATGGCCTGGCCCAGGCCGGCTTGCGAGGCGATCATCTCGCCCACCACGGCGACGATGAGTGCCACGGTCAGCGCCAGCCGCGCGCCGGCGATGATGTCCGGCAGCGCGTTCGGCAGCCCGATCTTGACGATGAACGCCGCGCGCGGCAGCTCCAGCGCCTGCGCCACTTCGCGCAGGCGCTCGTGCACCGAGGTCAGGCCGTGCACCGTGCCCAGCAGCACCGGCCACATGGCGCCGAAGGCCACCACCGCCAGCACCATGCCTGGCGAAAGGCCGAAGATCGAGATCGCCAGCGGCATCACCGCCGAAGCCGGCAGCGGGCGCACGAATTCCAGCGTCGGCAGCAGCCAGGCGCGCGCGGTGGCTGACAGGCCGACCGCGGTGCCCAGTGCCACGCCGGCCATGCAGGCCAGGCCCCAGCCCAGCAGCATGCGCTGCACGGTGGCGGCGCTGAAGGCCGCCAGGTCGCCCTGGCCGAGCCCTTCGACCAGGCTGCCCCAGGCCGCTTCGGGCGTGGGCAGGAAGACGCGGCTCACCCAGCCGGCATGGCTGGCACCCCACCACAGCGCGGCCAGCAGCAGCAGGCCGGCCGAGGCGGCGGCGGTATCGCGCAAGGCCTTCATGCGGCCCCGCCCATGCGGCGCGCCACCGCACGCTGCAGCGCCAGCGCGCCGGCATTGACGGTCCAGCCGACGAGGCCGATCCAGCCCAGCCAGGCCAGCATCTGCGCCGGGTCCAGGCTCTGCTGCGCCAGCATCATCGCGTAGCCCATGCCGTGCGGGTTGGCGGCGATCTCCACCGTCACCGCCACCACCAGCGCGATCGCCACGCCCAGGCGCAGCGCGATGAACAGGCGCGGCAGCATCGCCGGCAGCACCACGCTGCGGAAGGTGCGCGCGCGCCCCAGCTGCAGCGCGCGCGCCACTTCCAGCAGCTGCGGTTCCACCTGGCGCACGGCGGCCTGCGACAGCACCAGCACCGGCCAGAACGTGGCGAAGGCCACCACCGACAGTTCCATGCGCACGCCGAAGCCGAACACCAGCATCGCCAGCGGGATGAGCGCCACCGAAGGCACCGGGCGCAGCACCTCCACGCCGGCGTTGGCGAAGCGCGCGGCGCGGGCCGACAGTCCGAGCGCGCTGCCGGCCAGCACGCCCAAGCCGAAACCCAGCGCCAGGCCGCCGGCGGCGCTGCCCAGCGTGAAGGCGGTGGCGCTGAACAGCGAGCCGTCGGCCGCGGTGCGCACGAAGGCCAGCACGGCGGCGCTGGGCGGCGCGATGCCGTCGCTGCCGGCGCCGACGGTGCGCGCCCAGGCTTCCAGCAGGGCCAGGGCCACGAAGGGGAACACGAAGGCGCGCCACATGGCGGATCAGTGCCCGTGGCCCAGAAGACCGTACAGCTCGCGCCGCAGGCGCAGGAACTCCGGGTGTTCCTTCGCGCTCAGCTGGTCGCGCGGCTGCGGGATCGGCACTTCGATGACGGCCGCCACGCTGGGCTTGTCGCGGGTGGGGTTGGCGCGCAGCGCGACCACGCGGTCGCCCAGGTAGAGGGCCTCTTCCAGGTCGTGGGTGACGAACAGCACCGTGAGGCCGCGATCGCGCACCAGGCGCGCCATCTCGTCCTGCAGCGACTCGCGCGTCAGCGCGTCCAGCGCGCCGAAGGGCTCGTCCATCATCAGCAGCGCCGGCTCCTGTGCCAGGCAGCGCGCGATCTGCAGCCGCTGCTGCATGCCGCCGGAAAGCTGCGCCGGAAAGCGTTTCGCGTGCGCCGCCAGGCCCACCGTCTGCAGCACGGTGGCGATGCGCGCCGCCTGCGCGTCCTTCGGCACGCCCGCGGCTTCCAGCGCCAGCGCCACGTTGCCTTCGACCGTGCGCCAGGGCAGCAGCGCGCGGCCGTAGTCCTGGAACACGAAGGCGGCCTCGCGCCCGGGGCCGGTGACGGTCTTGCCCAGCCTGCTCACCTGGCCGGCGCTGGGCACCACGAAGCCGGCGGCGGCGCGCAGCAGCGTCGTCTTGCCGCAGCCCGAAGGGCCGATGACGCAGACGAACTCGCCACGCGCGACCGACAGGCGCGTCGGGCTCACGATCTCGCGCCCACCCAGGTGGATGGCCACGTCCTCGAAGGCGAGCACGGGCTCGCGCGCGGCGGTCACTTGAAGAGCAGGCGGGCGACGGGCGGCACGGCCTTCAGCATGCCCTGGTCGACCATCAGGTCGGCCCAGTAGGTGAGCTGGCTTTCGGTGATGACGGCGGCCGGCGGCGAGAACTGCGTCTTCGCCAGCACTTCGGGCGGCAGCTTGATGTACTTGCCCATCGCGGCGCGCGCCTTGTCGGCGTTGGCCGGCTGCACCAGGAAGGCGGCCGCTTCCTGGATGGCGGCCTGGAACGCGCGCGCGGCGGCGGCGTTGGCGGTGGCCCAGTCGCGGCGCGCGGTGTACAGCAGGTTGGGCTGGCCTTCGGGCAGCGTGGCCATGTAAAGGGCGGCCACGTAGCCGATGCCGGCGTCGACGATGCGCGCCATGAAGGGGTCGCCGGTGACGACGCCGTCGATCGTGCCGCCACGCAGCAGGTCGCCGTGCTGCGGGAAGGCCGCTTCGACGAAGGTCACCTTGCGGTGGTCCACGCCCGACTGCTTGAGCCAGGCGCGGAAGGTCACGTGCAGGAAGGCGCCGAGTCCGGGCACGCCGATCTTGCGCCCCACGCAATCGGCCGCGGTCTTGATGCCCGAGTCCTTGCGCGCGACGAAGCCCACGTTGGTGGCGCTCTTGCTGGTGAGGCCGCCGCCGGCCAGCACCACGTGGTCGAGCCCGCCGTCCACCGCCTGCAGGTAGACGCTGGGCGTGGGGCCGCCGATCTGGATGGAATCGGACTGCAGCGCGGCGGGGATGGTGGAGTTCAGCGGGATCAGTTGCGGCACGACCTCCAGCTTGCGCCTGGCGAACAGGCCCTCTTCGACGCCGATGAAGATGGTCGCAAAGTCGGCCACCGCGGTGAAGCCGAAGACCATCTTCGTCGAGGCCTGGGCGCGTGCCGCGGGCAGCGCCAGCGCGGCGGCACCGGCGGCCAGGGACTGCAGGGCGCGGCGGCGCGCGATGGGGTGGTGGTGCATGGTCGTCGTCTCCGGGTGGTGGGGTCAGCGGGTGGGCAGGGCGGCGCGCAGGCCGCCCACCACGAAGGCCAGCAGCTTCTGTGCGGCTGCGGGGTCGTTGGGTTTCGCCTGGCCGTGCGACAGGCGGCCGACGCGGTCGTCGTTCAGGTGGTGCAGCAGCGCGCCCAGCGCGAACTGGTAGCACCACGCGATGTCGGCGCGCCCGGCCTGCGGCAGCGCGGCCTGCAGCGCGTCGATGAAGGCTTCGGCCAGGGGGTCGAAGAACTCGCGCAGCGCGCGCTCGGCCTGCGGGCCGCGGTGTGCCAGTTCGCGTGCCACCAGCAGCGCGTAGAACTCGCCTTCGGCGCTGGCGCGCAGCGCGAGCACCGGCTCGATGAAGGCACGCATGATGGCTTCAAGCCGCCGCGCCGGCGGCTGCTGCTGCGCCGCGCGCAGCGCCTGCAGCCGCTGTTCGATGGTGCCGTTCCAGTGCTGGAAGATGGCGTGGAACAGCTCTTCCTTGGGGCCGAAGTAGTAGCCCACCAGCGCCGAGGGCACGCCCGCTTCGACCGCGATGTCGCGGATGCTCACCGCGTGGTAGCCGCGCTGCGCGAACAGCCGCTCGGCGGCCAGCAGGATGGCCTGCCGGCGGTCGGTTCGCGGCGCGGCGCGGCGGGCGCGGGGAGCGGCGGGGGCCATGGCCGGAGGCATGACCGGGATTGGACGACTGTCCAAAAAATTGCACATTCGTGCAAACCCGGATCAAAGAGAGCGGCCCGAAGGCCGCTTCGCTGGGCTGCGGGTGCGGGCTTCAGGCCGTTTCGGCCGACTCCAGCGCCTTGCGCATCTTCTTCATCGCGGCCACCTCGATCTGGCGGATGCGCTCGGCGCTGACGCCGTACTCGGCCGCCAGTTCGTGCAGCGTCATGCCGCCGGAGCTGTCGTCGTTGACCTTGAGCCAGCGCTCTTCGACGATGCGGCGGCTGCGGTCGTCCAGCACCTGAAGCGCCTGGGCGATACCGTCGCTGGCCAGCCAGTCGCGATGCAGCGCTTCCATGCGGCGCGTGGGCTCGCTGGAGTCGTCGGCCAGGTAGGCGATGGGGGCGAAGCTGGCTTCGTCGCCGTCGTCGCCCTGCGGTTCGAGCGCGACGTCGCCGCCGGACAGGCGCGTCTCCATCTCGATCACTTCGTCGGGCTTGACGTTGAGTTCGCGCGCGACGGTGGCCACCTCGGCCGGGGTGAGCGTGTTGCGGTGGGTGTCGGCGTCGGACGCCTCGCCCTTCAGGCCCTGCTTCATGGACCGCAGGTTGAAGAACAGCTTGCGCTGCGCCTTGGTCGTGGCGACCTTGACCATGCGCCAGTTCTTCAGGATGTACTCGTGGATCTCGGCCTTGATCCAGTGCAGCGCGTAGCTCACCAGGCGCACGCCCTGGGTGGGGTCGAAGCGCTTCACGGCCTTCATCAGGCCGACGTTGCCTTCCTGGATCAGGTCGCCCTGCGGCAGGCCGTAGCCCAGGTACTGGCGCGAGACCGAAACGACCAGCCGCAGGTGCGACATGACCAGCCGGCCGGCGGCTTCGAGGTCGCCGTTCTTCTGCAGCCTTTCGGCCAGCGAGACCTCTTCCTGCGCGGTGAGCATCGGGATCCGGTTCACGGCCGAGATGTAGGCGTCGAGGTTGCCGATCGACGGCACCACGGCCCACGGGTCGCGAACGGAGAGAGCGGTGCTGGGGGACAGGTTCATGGAGGCTTGGGACCCGGTATCGGCTACTGAGTTCCCCGGATATTAGCACTCGCGCTGGAAGAGTGCTAAGACCCGCCCCTATTGAAGTGAGTGAATACACACCTTCTCTTGAACCCAAGATTCGCGGGGAAAGCCCGCCGCCGGCCGTAACCCCGTTCTCAGGCTCTTGCGGGTACGGAGCGGGCTTTCAGGAAGAAGCTCACGAGATTCCAGGCCACGAACAGCCCGATCAGCCCCAGCAGCGTGCCGCTGATGGGCCGCGTCACGAAGGCCGAGAAGTGCCCGCGCGACAGCAGCATCGCGCGGCGGAAGTTCTCTTCCAGCATCGGCCCGAGGATGAAGCCCAGCATCAGCGGCGCCGGGTCCAGGTCCAGGCGCAGGAACAGGTAGCCCAGCAGGCCGAAGGCGGCGGTGACGAAGATGTCGTCGAGGTTGTTGTTGACGCTGTAGGTGCCGATGCAGCAGAAGAACAGGATCGAAGGGAACAGCACCGCGTACGGGATCTTGAACACCGACAGCCAGTAGCGCACCAGCGGCACGTTCAGCACCAGCAGGAACACGTTGCCCACCCACATGCTGGCCACCAGGCCCCAGAACAGGTCGGGGTGGCCGGCGATCATGTTCGGCCCCGGCTGGATGCCCTTGATTATGAAGGCCGCCATCATCAGCGCCATGACGGCGTTCTCGGGGATGCCGATGCTCATCAGCGGGATGAAGCTGGTGCGCGCCGCCGCTTCGTCGGCCGCCGCCTGGCCGGCCACGCCTTCGATCGCGCCGGTGCCGATCTCGTGCTTGTACTTGCTGACCTTCTTGTCCACCGCGTAGGCCGCGAACTGCGCGATCACCGGTCCGCCGCCGGGCAGGATGCCCAGGAAGGAGCCGACTGCGCTGCCGCGCAGCGCGCTGGGGATGATGCGCTTGAACTCGGCCCAGGTCGGCATCAGGTGGATCTTGCCGTTGAAGGGCGTGCGTTCGTCCTTGGCGTCCAGGTTCTTCGTGATCTCGGCGATGCCGAAGCAGCCCAGCGCGACGCTCACCAGCCCCACGCCGTCGGCCAGGAAGGCGAAGTCCAGCGTGAAGCGCTGCGCGCCGCTGTTGACGTCGGTGCCGATCTGGCCGAGCAGCACGCCGATCAGGCACATCGCCAGCCCGTTGAGCAGGCTGCCGGTGGTGACGAAGCTCACGCAGACGAAGCCCACCAGCATGAGCGCGCAGTAGTCGGCGGGGCCGAACAGGAAGGCCACCTCGCCCAGCTGCGGCGCCAGCCAGGCCAGCACCACGATGGCCACCGAGCCGCCGATGAAGCTGGACACGCCGGCGGTGAACAGCGCCAGCCCGGTCTTGCCCTTCAGCGTCATCTGGTAGCCGTCGATGCAGGCGACGATGCTGCTGGCGTGCGGGATCTTCATCGTGATCGCGCTCACGCTGTCCCCGTACTGGGCGCCGTAGTAGATGCCCGCCAGCATGATGAGCGCGCCGCCGGTGGGAATGGAATAGGTCAGCGGCAGCAGCAGGCTGATGGTGGCCAGCGGCCCCAGCCCCGGCAGCAGGCCCACCAGCGTGCCCACCGTGCAGCCGATGGCGCAGTACATCAGGTTGTGCCAGGTGAGCGCGTGCTCGAAGCCGAAGGCCAGGTTGTGCAGGACGTCCATGGAGTCGTTTCCTTCGGCTCAGTACAGCGGGAGGTTCAGTCCCAGCAGGATCTGGAACGCGAAGGCCACGGCCACCAGGCCGGCGGCAACGGCCAGACTTCGCTTGAGCGAAGGCCTGGCGGCCGCCCGCGACGCGACGAGCACCATCACGACGATGCCGGCGATCATCTTCAGGAACAGCGAGACCAGCGCGAAGGCCGCCAGCGCGCCCAGCAGCAGCGCGATGTTGCGCGGGTTGAATTCCATCGGCTTGGCCTTCTCGAAGCGGGAGCGCACCACGGTCGCGACGGCGATCGCGAGCAGCAGCACGCTCACCATCAGCGGGAACAGCCCCGGGCCGGCGTGCGCGAAGTCGCCCACGTGGTAGCGCAGCGCGCCGATGCCGAAGCTCAGGGCGATGGCGGCCAGGAACAGGCCGCGCAGCAGGTTGCGATCGTTCATCCGGGGCTCCGTTGGTCCGACGCCCACTCTAGGAACCGCGGCCCGGGCGGGGCCGTCGGTTTCCACTTACGAAAGGTTGAAGACAGGGCCTGCGCGGCGCTAGCATGGCCCGACAAGAGGAGACCCGATGAAAGCCGTCCACTTCCCTTCGCGCCTGGCCGCGCTGGCCCTGGCAGCCGCCCTGGCCAGCGGCTGCGCGCAGGCGCCGCAGCGCGGCGCCGGCCTCGAACGCATCGAAACCATCGTCGTCATCTACGCCGAGAACCGCAGCTTCGACCACCTGTACGGCCTGTTTCCCGGCGCCGAGGGCATCGCCCAGGCCACGGCCGAACAGAAGACCCAGCTCGACCACGACGGCAAGCCGCTGCCCACGCTGCCGCCCGTCTACGAGCATGGCCATGCCAGCGACCGCTTCCCCACCGGGCTGCCCAACGGGCCCTTCCGCATCGACCAGGCGCCGGTGGCGCGCAAGCTCGACGAAGTACTGCCCAGCCCCATCCACAACTACTACCAGAACCAGGAACAGATCGCCGGCGGCCGCAACAACCGCTTCGTCGCGATGAGCACGGTGGGCGCCTGGGTCATGGGTCACTGGGACGGTTCGCAGATGAAGCTGTGGAAGTGGGCGCAGGAATACACCCTGGCCGACCACTTCTTCATGGGCGCGTTCGGCGGCTCCTATCTCAACCACCAGTGGCTCGTCTGCGCCTGCACGCCCACCTTCCCGAATGCGCCGGCCACGTTGCGCCCGCAGCTGGAAGCCGACGGCAAGCTGAAGAAGCGCCCCGCCTCGCCGCCTTCGGTGATGGCCGGCCCGGTGCAGGTCTTCGACGGCAGCGTCACGCCGGACGGCTACACGGTCAACACCTCGCAACCGCCCTACCAGCCCAGCGGCGTTCCGCCCGCAGCAGGGGGCAACCTGGACCTGGCCGACCCGGCGAAGAACCCGGTGCCGCCGCAGACCGCGAAGACGGTGGGCG
Source organism: Rubrivivax sp. (assembly GCA_044224175.1). Lineage (GTDB taxonomy): Bacteria > Pseudomonadota > Gammaproteobacteria > Burkholderiales > Burkholderiaceae_C > Rubrivivax. The sequence goes on from JBGAKY010000008.1 coordinate 24,858, forward strand.
ACACGCTGTCGGCCAGGGGCGTGAGCTGGGCCTGGTACGGCGGCGGCTGGAACGCCGCGCTGGCCGATGGCCGGCGCGCGCCCGACGCCAAGCGCGGCGTCATCTACTCGATGACCGAAGGCCAGCTGGGCTTCCAGCCGCACCACCAGCCCTTCAACTACTACAGCCGCTTCGCGCCCGGCACGCCCGACCGCGCGAAGCACCTGAAGGACGGCGAAGACTTCCTGGCCGCCATCGACGCCGGCCAGCTGCCTGCGGTGAGCTTCTACAAGCCGGTGGGGCGGCTGAACCAGCACCCCAGCTACACCGACCTGAAGCAGGGCGACGAACACCTCGACGCCGTGCTCACGCGCCTGCGCAAGAGCCCGCAATGGAACAGGATGGCCGTCATCGTCACCTACGACGAGAACGGTGGCTACTGGGACCACGTGCCCCCGCCCACCGGTCCCGGCTGGGGCGACCGCTGGGGCCCGGGCACGCGCATCCCGGCGCTGGTGATCTCGCCGTTCGCGAAGCGCGGCTATGTCGACAAGACCCGCTACGACACGACGTCCATCATCAAGCTCATCACGCGCCGCTTCGACCTGGAGCCGCTGCCCGGCGTGCGCGCGAACGCAGGCGACCTGACGAACGCGTTCGACTTCTCCCGCTAGACGCGCGGGGCTCAGCCCCAGCGCGTCTCCATCGCCTCGAGCGTCTCGTCCAGCGTCTTCAGGAAGCGCTGGATATCCACCGGCTTGGTCACGTAGTGGGCGGCGCCCAGGGTCAGCGCTTCCTGCATGCGCGCGGTGGTGGCGTCTGCCGAGACCACGATCACCGGGATGCCGGCCACCTCGTCGTCCTGCTTGATGTGGCGCAGCAGCTCCAGGCCGCTGATGTCGGGCAGCTGCATGTCCAGCAGGATCAGGTCCGGCCGCTCGCGGCGGATCGCCGACAGCCCGTCCAGCCCGATGGTGGACACCTCCAGCCGCACCTGCGGCCGCTGCAGCAGGATGCCGCGCATCACCTCGACGTTGGTCTCGTTGTCCTCCACGTAGTGCACCAGTCGGCGGTGGTAGGGCTTCTTCCGGGTTTCCTCGGGCGGCAGCGCGGCGCCGCCTTCGCTGCCGGCGTCGCGCAGGCGCAGCGTGAAGACCGAACCCTGGCCGGCGCTGCTGCTGACTTCGAGCGCACCGCCCATCAGCTCGGCCAGGCGGCGGCTGATGACGAGGCCGATGCCGGTGCCTTCGATCGCGCTGTTCTCTCGCCCCAGGCGGTTGTAGGGCTGGAAGAGGGCGGCCACCTGCTCGGGCGTCATGCCCAGGCCGGTGTCGCGCACCGACACTTCCACCGTGTCGCCGCTGCGCCGCGTGGTCACGACCACCGAGCCGCCTTCGCGGTTGTACTTGACGGCGTTGGACAACAGGTTGGTCAGCACCTGCTTGACGCGCGTCTCGTCGCCCGCCACGGTGGCCGCTTCCGGCGCCAGTTCGGTGCCCACCTGCACCTGGCGCTGCGCCGCCGCGGTGGCCACCAGCGCCACGCTGGCCGACACCAGCGAAGGAAGGTCCAGCGTCTTCATCGACAGCTGCACCGCGCCGCTCTCGATGCGGGCCAGGTCCAGCGTGTCGTTGATCATCTCCAGCAGGTGCCAGCCGGCGCGCTGGATCTGGCCCGTCCAGTCGCGCTGGTGCGGCGCCAGCGCGGGATCGCGGTCCAGCGAAAGCAGCTGCGCGAAGCCGATCATCGCGTTGAGGGGTGTTCGCAGCTCGTGGCTCATGCGCGAGACGAAGTCGCTCTTCGCGCGGCTGGCGGCTTCGGCGCGGTCGAGCGCACGTTCGCTCTCCTCCAGCCGCAGGTGTTCGGTGATGTCCTCCACCACGCCGGCCAACCGGGTGGGCGGGCCGCCGCCCTCGGCGTCGCGCAGCACCGTCAGGTGGGTGCGCACCCAAAGCTGCGCGCCGTCGGCACGCAGCAGGCGCATCTGGCGGCGGCTGATCGCCACCTCGCCGTTCAGCAGTGCCGTCACCTGGCGCTGGTTCTCGGCCTTTTCGTCGGGGTGCGAGATCTCGTCCAGCGAAGCGTGCAGCAACCACTGCGGCGGCCGGCCCAGCATCTCGGCCAGGCGCGGGTTGATCTCCACCACGCGGCCGGCGGTGTCGATGAACATCACGCCGATCGGCACGTTGTCCAGGATGCTGCGCAGACGCGCCTCGCTCTCGCGCAGCGCCTGCTCGGCATGGCTGCGTTCGTGCACCTCGCGCCGCAGCGCGGCGGTGCGTTCGTCGACCGCCAGCTCGATGCGGCGCGCGCGCCCGGTCACGGTGAGCAGCAGCGCGCCCAGCATCGCCGCCGCGCACAGGCCCACCACCGAAAACAGCCAGGCGTTGCCCTGCGTCTCCTCCGGCTGCGAGCCGCCGACGGAGCGCACGCGCAGTTCGAAGTTGCGGCCGGCGAAGGGCAGCGCGCGCCGCAGCTCCAGCGCCGTGCCGGCGGCAGGCAGCTCGCAGCCGGCCGGACCGGCCGGGCGCAGGCGCAGGCCCGCGCGGGGTCGACCAGGCACCAGCGCAGGTAGCCGCGCCCGTCGCCCAGGCCGGCCAGCAGGCGTTCGGCGCGGACGGTGGCGAACAGCACGGCCCGCCAGCGCGCGCGGCGGTCGGCCAGGTCGACCGGGCGGCCGTCGTAGACGGCGCGGTAGACCACGAACCCGGTCTCGTCGGTGGCGGACTGCGTGAGCCTGAAGCCGCTGCTGGCCACCGGCAGGCCGGTGTCGCGCGACTGCAGCACCGCCGGCCGGGTGGCGGCGACCGCCAGCACGTTGACGCCCAGCGCGCCGGTGTTGCCTTCGGGCGGCTCGATCAGCCGCAGCGCCGCCACCTCGGTGTCCTCGGCGGCCGCGGCGGCGGCGTCGCGGCCGAACACGCGGTAGGTGGCCAGGCCTTCGGCGCGGGCGCGCGCTTCGAAGCTCGCGATCTCGGCGCGCGGCACGCGCAAGGCCACGCCCAGTGCCTGCAGTTCCACCGGCTGCTCGGCGAACCAGTCGCGCGCGGCTTCGTGCAGCCGCTGTTCGTCCAGCCCGCCGGCGGCTTCCCAGGCACCGTGCAGCGCGCGCAGCGCGTGCAGCGGGCGCTGCAGGCGGGCCTGGGCGGCGGCGGCCAGCTGGTTGACGTCGTTCTCGAACTCGTGCTGCGCGTGCTCTTCCTCCCAGCGTCCGACGGTGAGCGTGGCGGCCGACAGCAGCAGCGTGGTGCCCAGCAGCGGCAGGCCCACCGTGCGCCGGCGCGGCAGCCAGTCCTCGCGCGGGCGGCCGATGAGGGTCAGCGCCAGCGGCCCGCCGATCAGCACCCCCAGCGTGTCGCCCACCCACCAGGTGCCCCAGGTGAAGACGAAGTGATCGCGGCCGACCGAACCCGCCGCCGCCAGCGTGAGCGTGGCGATGGTGGAATTCACCAGGCAGGCGACGAAGCCGCCCAGCAGCCCGGCGTAGGCGATCTCGCGCGGCCCGGCCAGCACCAGCGGCTGCGGCACGAAGCGGCGGATCAGCAGCGCGCCCACCGCCGCCTGGAGCGCGGCACCGAAGGCGATGACCGCCGGCAGCACGAGCGCCGCCGCTTCCACCTGCCCGCGCGAGGCGCTGAGCACCACGTTGACGAGGAAGGCCCCCGCCAGCACGCCGGCCAGCGCCCGGCGCCCGAACACCAGCACGGCGGCCAGCGCGATGCCGGCCGAAGGGTACAGAGGCGACGCGTAGCTGGGCGGCAGCGCCAGCGCCAGCGCGGCCCAGCCCACCACCGCATAGGCCAGCGCGGTGAACGCGACCACCTGCCAGCCGGGGGCCGGCGCAGCGCTGGCGGGCCGGTTCACATCGGCCTGCCGCTCAGACGTTGAAGAGGAAGTTCATCACGTCGCCGTCCTTCACCACGTATTCCTTGCCTTCGGCGCGCATCTTGCCGGCGTCCTTCGCGCCCTGCTCGCCACCGCAGGCAACGAAGTCCTCGTAGGCGATGGTCTGGGCCCGGATGAAGCCGCGTTCGAAGTCGGTGTGGATCACGCCCGCGGCCTGCGGCGCCGTGTCGCCGACATGGATGGTCCAGGCCCGCACCTCCTTCACGCCGGCGGTGAAGTAGGTCTGCAGGCCCAGCAGGCCGAAGGCGGCGCGGATCAGGCGGTTCAGGCCCGGTTCGTCCTGCCCCATCTCGTGCAGGAAGAGGGCACGGTCCTCGTCGGACATGTCGGCCAGCTCGGCTTCGGTCTTGGCGCAGATGGCCACCACCGGCGCCCCCTGCTTCGCCGCATGGGCTTCCAGCCGTGCCAGCAGCGCGTTGTCGTGGAAGCCGTTCTCGTCGACGTTGCCCACGTACATGGCGGGCTTGGCGGTGATCAGGCACAGCGGCTTGAGCACCACCAGCTCTTCCTTGCTGAAGTCGATGCTGCGCACCGGCCTGGCCTCGTTGAGCGCCGCTTCGCACTTCTTGAGCACGTCGACCAGGCGCTGCGCTTCCTTGTCGCCGCCGGCGCGCGCCTGCTTGGTGTAGCGCTGCAGGCTCTTTTCCACCGTGGCCATGTCGGCCAAGCAGAGCTCGGTCTGGATGACCTCGATGTCGGCGATCGGGTCCACCTTGCCGGCCACGTGGATGACGTTCTCGTCCTCGAAGCAGCGCACCACGTTGACGATGGCGTCGGTCTCGCGGATGTGGCTCAGGAACTGGTTGCCCAGGCCTTCACCCTTGCTGGCCCCGGCCACCAGGCCGGCGATGTCGACGAACTCCACGATCGCCGGCACCACGCGTTCGGGCTTGACGATCTTCGACAGCGCATCCAGGCGCGGGTCGGGCAGCTCGACCACGCCCACGTTGGGCTCGATGGTGCAGAAGGGATAGTTCTCGGCCGCGATGCCGGCTTTCGTCAGCGCGTTGAAGAGGGTGGACTTGCCCACGTTGGGCAGACCCACGATGCCGCATTTGAGGCTCATGTCGGAGGGGGCTTTCGGAATCGCAGCGCGAAAGAGTCGATTTTCCTACACTGGACCCGATGAGCGCTGTCGAACTTTCATTGGCACCGCACGCCCGCGACCTGGGCGGCGGCTTCACGGTGCGGCGCCTGCTGCCGGCGGCGGAGCGCCAGGCGGTCGGGCCCTTCCTGTTCTTCGACCACTTCGGCCCCGTGCGCGCCGGCCCGGCCGACCACCACGACGTGCGGCCGCACCCGCACATCGGGCTGGCGACCGTGACCTACCTGTTCGAAGGCGCGATGATGCACCGCGACTCCACCGGCGCGGTGCAGCGCATCGAGCCCGGCGCCATCAACTGGATGACGGCCGGCCGGGGCATCGTCCATTCCGAACGCACGCCCGAAGATCTTCGCGGCCGCGAGCGCACGAGCCACGGCCTTCAGCTGTGGTGCGCGCTGCCGGCAGCCGACGAGGAACTGGCACCTTCGTTCGCCCACACACCCGCCGAAGCGCTGCCGGTGCTGGAAGCGGGTGGTGCCCGCGTGCGCGTGCTGGTGGGCGAAGCCTTCGGCGCCCGCTCGCCGGTAGCCGTGCGCTCGCCGACGCTGTACCTGGACATCGAGCTCGCCGCCGGCGACGCCTTCCCGCTGCCGCCGGCCGAGGAACGCGCGCTCTACGGCGTGGGCGGACGCTTCGAGATCGACGGCGAACCTTGCGAGCCGCACCGCCTGCTGGTGCTGCGCGCCGGCAGCGAGCCCATGCTCGCGGCCACCGAGCCGGCGCGCGTGGTGCTGGTGGGCGGCGCCCCGCTGGGCCATCGCTTCCTGTGGTGGAACTTCGTCGCCAGCCGCAAGGAACGCCTGCTGCAGGCCGGCGACGACTGGGCCGCCGGCCGCTTCCCGGCGGTGCCGGGCGAGACCGAGTTCATTCCGTTGCCGGAACGGCGGCCCTGACCGCGGGCTTCAGCATCCAGACGTTGCCCAGGATGGCGAGCGCCGCGCCGGCCAGCGTGAAGCCGTCGGGACGGAAGCCTTCGAACAGGGTGGACACCACGAGCGCCAGCACCGGCGTCATCACGCCCACGGTGCTGGCCTTGCCCGGGCCCAGGCGCTGCTGCAGCGTCAGGTAGGCCGCGAAGGCGGCCACGCTGCCGGCCAGCGACAGGTAGGCCAGCGACAGCCACCACGAAGGCGCCGTCGGCAGCACCTGCGGCGCCAGCGGCAGGGTCAGCGACGTGAGCAGCGCGCCGTAGACCATTCCGGTGCCCAGCGCGGGCCAGAACGGCAGCCCGCGCACGGCGTTGCGGCTGGCCGAGAGCGAGCCCACCGCCGACAGCAGCACCGCGCCGACCGTGAACGCCAGCCCCAGCAGCGCCTGCGGCCGTTCGCCCGCCGCACCCAGTTCTGGCCAGAAGATGAGCGCCACCCCGGCGACGCCGGCCACGCCGCCGGCGATGAAGCGGCGCGTCATCGGCGCCTGCCAGAGCCAGCGCGCGCCCAGCCCGGCCAGCAGCGGCGAAGCCGAATAGCCCACCGCCACCAGCCCCGAAGGGATGTGCTTCTCGGCGTGGTAGACGCAGAGGTAGGACCACGAGTACATGAACCCGCCCTGCAGCAGCAGCCGGCCGTGCACGGCCCAGCCGCGCAGCAGCGCTTCGCCGCGCGCCCGCGCGAAGGCCAGCACCAGCAGCCCGGCGATGCCGAAGCGCACCGTCACGCCCAGCTCGGCCGTGCCGGCCGCCACCTGGTAGACGATGGCGTGCCAGGTGGTGCCCCAGACGAGCACCGCCAGCGTGAACAGCTGGAGGTTGGAAAAGCGCTGCACTAGAAGGCGATGCCCGCCTGCACCTTCTGCCCCGCGCGCAGCGCGCGCTCGACGCCTTCGACGATGACCGCGTTCATCGCGAAGGTGATGCCGCCCTTCATGCGCGGGTCGGCGCGGAAGCCGGCCAGCGTGTCCCCCGGCTCGTGTCCCTGCTCGCCGGTGGCCGGGTCCACGCTGGGGATCGTGCAGCGCACGCAGGGCTTCACCAGCCGCAGCACCACCGGCCCTTCGTCGGTGGCGATGGTGAGCGACTCGAGATGGTCTTCCTCCCAGGCTTCCAGGCCGTCGATCACCAGGTTGGGCCGGAAGCGTTCCATGCCCACCGGCGCCACGCCGCGCGCGGCCAGGCGCGCGTTCAGGTCGGCCAGCGAAGCGGTGTTGGCCACCAGCAGCGGGAAGCCGTCGCTGAAGGCGTTCTCGGCTTCGATCTGGCCCGTCCACTCGCGGCTGGACAGGCGCTTCTGCTCGGGGTCGAAGCGCACCAGGCGCAGCGGGCGGCCCAGGAAGTCGGTGAACCACTGGTCGGCCAGCGCGCCCATCGAGTAGGCCTTCACCTCGTCGTCCCAGACCTGTGCGCGGGTGGGCTCCTCGACGTGGTCCAGCGAGACGTGCAGCGCCAGCATGCCGGGCGCGCGCAGCACCAGGTCGTTCTGGCGCAGCTGCGTCTTCACCAGCGCCAGGCGCGGCAGCTCGCGCTGGGTGAGCATGGCGCCGGCGGGGTCGGTCACCATCCAGGCACGGTCGAACTCGAGGCCGGTCTCGATGAGCAGGGCTTCGTCCACCGCGGTGCCGGCGCAGGACTTCACGGGGTGCACGTACAGGGCGTGCAGGCGGCATTCGAGGTCGCTCAAGACCGCTCCGAAAGGCTATGGGGGAGCGGGCGATTGTGCCCCGCGGCCGCTCCCTACAATCGAGGCCATGGCTTCATACGACGTGCTGGTGCGCGGCGCCGGGGCGGTCGGGCTGGCCGCGGCGCTGGCCTTGGCGCGCCAGGGCCATGCGGTGGCGCTGCTGGACGCGAAGCCGGCGCCCGGTGCGCGCGAGGACATCCGCGCCTATGCGCTGAACCCGGCTTCGGTGCGGCTGCTGCAGGCGCTGAAGGTCTGGCAGGCGCTGCCCGAAGACGCGCGCACCGCCGTCTACGACATGCACATCGAAGGCGACGCGCCGGGCGCGGCGCTGGACTTTTCGGCCTGGCAGCAGCACTCCGATCAGCTGGCGTGGATCGTCGACGCGGCCGCGCTGGAAGAAGGCCTGGCCACCGCCGCGCGCTTTGCGCCGCACCTGAACTGGGTCGACGACGAGGTGCCCGCCACGCTCACCGTGCTGGCCGAAGGCAGGCACTCGGCCACGCGCGAGCGGCTGGCGGTGCGCATGCCCTTCTAACGCTACGGCCAGCGCGCCGGGGCCGCGCGGCTGGTGGCCGCGTGGCCGAAGGGGGGGCTGGCGCGGCAGTGGTTCCGCTCGCCCGACGTGCTGGCGCTGCTGCCCTTCGACCGCCCGCAGGCCGGCCACGGCTACGGCCTGGTCTGGTCGGTGCCCGACGCGCGCGCCGACGAACTGTTGGCCCTGACCGACGCCGACTTCGAAGCAGCGCTGGCCGACGCCACCGCCGGCGCTGCCGGTCCGCTGACGCTTTCCGGCGCGCGCGCCGACTGGCCGCTGGCCCTGGCCCGCGCCGAACGCGTGACCGGCCCCGGCTGGGTGCTGGTGGGCGACGCCGCACACGTGGTGCACCCGCTGGCCGGCCAGGGCCTGAACCTGGGTCTGGCCGACGTGGCCGCGCTGGCCGCCACGCTGGCCGCGCGGGAGTCCTGGCGCAGCCTGGGCGACGAGCGCCTGCTCGCCCGCTACGCGCGCGAGCGCGAAGGTCCCACGCGTGCCATGGGTCACGTCACCGACGGCCTGCTGCACCTGTTCGCCGCCCAGCACCCCATACTCCGGGAACTTCGAAATCGCGGCCTGACTCTGGTGAATTCGCTGCCGCCGCTGAAACGCTTCCTCACCGCGCGAGCCCTCGAAAGCTGACCGCGCCCCATCGTTGCCGAGGCCCCGCCATGATCCGCAAGACCCTCCAGCTCTCCGTCCTTGCCGCCGCGCTGCTGGCCGCCGGCGCGCTGCATGCCCAGGAAGCCGCCATCCGCAAGGCGCTGGCCGAGCGCATCCCCAGCATGCCCAAGATCGACGAGATCCGGCCCGCCCCCATCGCCGGCCTCTACGAAGTGCGCTACGGCGGCACCGAGATCATCTACACCGACGCCAAGGGCGACTTCCTGATCCAGGGCGCCCTGCTCGACACCAAGACCATGGCCAACCTGACCGAGGAGCGCATCGACAAGCTCACCGCGGTCGATTTCCACGCGCTGCCCTTCAAGGACTCGATGGTCTTCACGCAGGGTACGGGGGCGCGCAAGCTGGCCGTCTTCGTCGACCCGAACTGCGGCTACTGCAAGCGCTTCGAGAAGGACCTGGTGACGCTGAAGGACGTGACGATCTACACCTTCATCATCCCCATCCTGGGTCCGGACTCGAACGTGAAGGCGCGCAACATCTGGTGCTCGAAGGAAGCCTCCAAGGTCTGGCGTGCCTGGATGATCGACGGCGTCGCTCCGCCGCGGCAGATGGGCACCGGCTGCGACGCCACCGCGCTCGACCGCAATCTGGAGTTCGCGCGCAAGACGCGCATCAACGGCACGCCGGCACTGTTCTTCGAGGACGGCACCCGCAAGCCCGGCGCGCTGCCCGGCGACCAGGTCGAAAAGCTGCTGGTGGCCGCGGCGGCGAAGCAGAAATAGCCGCGCGGCCACAATCGGCGGTCATGACCGCTGCGTTCGCCCCCACGCCTTCCGCCCCCAATCCCCCGGCCCCGGCTGCCCTGCAGCTGGGCTACGCGGGTCTCGCCCCCTTCGTCGCCGGCGCCTTGCTGGTGTGGCTGGTGAACCCCGAGGTGCACCCTTACGCCACCCTGGGGCTTTCGGCCTATGCGGCGCTCATCGTCAGCTTCCTGGGTGGCATCCACTGGGGCGTGGGCTTCGCCGCCGCGCAGCCGACACCTTCGCTCTTCGCCTGGGGCGTGGTGCCTTCGCTGGTGGCCTGGCCGGCGGTGCTGATGCCGCCTTCAGCGGGGCTGGTGATCCTGGGCGCGATGCTGTGGGTCTGCTACGCGGTGGACCGCCGCGTCTACCCGCGGCACGGGCTGGCGCGCTGGCTCACCCTGCGCTTCCGGCTCAGCGCAGTGGCCGGCATGGCCTGCTTCATCGGTGCCGCCGGGGCCTGAATGGCCGCCTACCGGCTGGCGCTCGAGGACGCGCAGGCCCACCGTTTCCGCCTGACGCTCACGCTGGAACGGCCGGCCGCGGAACAGGCCTTCAGCCTGCCGGCCTGGGCGCCGGGCAGCTACATGGTGCGCGACTTCGCGCGCCACCTTTCGCACCTGCGGGCGCGCCAGGGCGCACGTGAACTGCAGGTCGAGCAGGTGGCCAAGTCGCGCTGGGTCGTGCGCTGCCAGGGCGACCTGCCGCTGGAACTGGGCTGGCAGGTCTACGCCTTCGACCCTTCGGTGCGTGGCGCCTTCCTGGACGCCGAGCGCGGCTTCGTCAACGGCCCGGCGGTCTTCCTGCGTGCCGAAGGGCGCGAAGCCGAGGTGCAGCGCCTGGAGCTCGGCCGGCTGCCCGCCGGCTGGCAGGTGGCGACCACGCTGCCCGGGCGCGGCCCGCGCCGCTTCCATGCTGCGGACTGGGCCGAGCTGGTCGACCACCCGCTGGTGATGGGCCGCTTCTGGCGCGGCGTCTTCCGCGCCGGCGGTGTCGAGCATGCGTTCGTGGTGCAGGGCGCCTGGCCCGGTTTCGACGGCGATCGCCTGCTGGCCGACGTGCAGAAGCTCTGCGAAGCGCACATCCGCTTCTGGCACGGCCGCGGCAAGCCCCCTTTCGAGCGCTACACCTTCCTGCTGCACGCGGCCGAAGAAGGTTACGGCGGCCTCGAACACCGCCACAGCACGGCCCTGCAGTGCGCGCGGCGCGACCTGCCGCGCCAGGGGATGGCCGACACGAGCGATGGCTACGCTTCGCTGCTGGCCCTGGTGAGCCACGAGTACTTCCACGCCTGGAACGTGGTGCGCATGAGGCCGCCGGAGTTCGTGACGCCCGATCTCTCGGCCGAAGTGCCCTCGCGCCTGCTCTGGTTCTACGAAGGCTTCACCGCCTACTACGACGAACTGATGCTGCTGCGCGCCGGCCTGGTGGACCGCACGCGCTACCTGCGCACGCTGGCCAAGACGGCGACCGCGGTGCAGGCCACGCCCGGCCGTTTCGTGCAGAGCGTGGCCGCGGCCAGCTTCGACGCCTGGACGAAGTACTACCGGCGCGACGAGAACAGCGCCAATGCCACCGTCAGCTACTACGACAAGGGTTCGCTCGTCGCGCTGCTCGCCGACCTGGCGCTGCGCCGCCGCGGTCGTTCGCTCGACGAGGTCATGCGCGCGCTCTGGCAGCGCGCGAAGGCCGGGCCGGTGGGCGAAGCCGAGATCCTGTCCGCCCTGGGTGACGAGGTGGCGGCCGAACTGCACCCCTGGGTGCACGCTACCGTGGACCTGCCGCTGGCCGAGCGCCTGACCGAAGCCGGCGTGCTGATGCGCTCCGAAGTCCAGCCCGCCCTGGCCATGCGCCTGGGGCTGAAGCTCGCCGAGGGCCCCGTCACCGGCATCCAGGTGCGCGAGGTGCTGCGCGGCGGCGCCGCCGAAGCCGCCGGCGTGGCCGCCGGCGACGAGTTGCTCGCGGCGGACGGCTGGCGCCTGCGCCGGCTGGACGACGCGCTGCAGTGGCTGGCCGAAGGCCGCCGCTTCGAACTGCTGCTGGTGCGCGACCAGCGCCTGCGCAACGTGGCGCTCACGCTGCCGCCGCCGGGCCGTGGGGCCGTCAGCCTGCAGCCCGACGAACACGCGGACGCTGGCGCGCTGGCCTTGCGCCGCGCATGGCTGGGCGGGTGAACGCAAGGCGCCGGCGCAGCGCAGCGGTCGCGCTCACGCTGGCCGTGAGCGCGCTGCACCTGTGGCTGGCCGGCGGCGTGATGGAAAACCGGCTGGGCAGCGGCGCGGCGGCCGACACACCCCGGCGCATCGAGGTGGCCTTCGTGCGCGAACTCGCGCCCACGGCGCCGCCGCCGGTGGTGGCGCCAGCGCCGCGCCCGAAGCGGCCGCCCGCCGTGCGGGCTGAAGCGCCGCCGCCCGCGGCTTCGGCCCCCGAACCTGCGGCCTCGGCGCCGGAACCGCCGCCGCAGCGGGCCGAAGCGCCCGCCCCGAGCCCGGCGCCCGTCCCCGAGCCCGTGGCCGAAGCGGCCTCGGAGCCGGCCGCCGAGACCGCGCCCGCCGTGGCCGTCGCGGCCTCGGCCCCCGAAGCCGCCGCGTCGGCCGCCGTCGCCTTCGAATGGCCGCCTTCCACCCGCATCAGCTACGCGCTCACCGGCTACTTCCGCGGCCCGGTGGAGGGCCAGGCGCAGGTGGAGTGGCTGCGCAGCGAGGACCGCTACCAGGTGCGGCTGGAAGTGCAGATCGGCCCTTCTTTCGCACCCCTGGTCACGCGCCGCTTCACCAGCGACGGCCTGGTGCGCGAACAAGGCCTGGCGCCGCGCCGCTACGACGAGGAGACCAAGGTCCCGTTCCGCGACGCCCGCACGCTGGTCGTGCGCTTCGACGACGAGACCATCGCCTTGTCCAACGGCCGCAACGTGGCCGCGCCGCCGGGCGTGCAGGACACAGCCAGCCAGTTCGTGCAGCTGACCTTCCTGTTCACCACCCGGCCCGACCTGCTGGAGCCGGGCCGTTCGGTGGAAATCCCGCTCGCGCTGCCGCGTTCGGTGAGCACCTGGACCTACGACGTGGTGCAGCGCGAGACCCTGTACACCAACTTCGGCCCGGTGGAGACGCTGCACGTGAAACCGCGCCGCGAACCGAAGCCGGGCGTGGAGATGACGGTGGAGCTGTGGATCGCGCCCACGCTGCAGTACCTGCCCGTGCGTTCGCGCATCCGGGCCGACGCCGACACCTGGGCCGACCTGCTGATCACGAAGCTGCCGCAGCAGGCGGCACCCCCGGTGCGCTGAGGCATCATTGCCGCGAAGACCCGAGGAGAGCCCCACCATGAACACCGAAGCCCTGATCCTGACCGACATCCGCGGCGAAGGCGAACGCCGCACCGGCGTCGTCACGCTGAACCGGCCCAAGCAGCTGAATGCCCTGAACGACGCGCTGATGGACCAGCTGGGCGCCGCCCTGATCGACTTCGACGCCGACGAAGGCATCGGCTGCATCGTCGTCACCGGCAGCGAGAAGGCCTTCGCGGCCGGCGCCGACATAGCGGCGATGGCGAAGAAGACCTATGCCGACACGATCCGCGAGAACTTCATCTCGCGCAACTGGGAGACCATCCTCGGCATCCGCAAGCCCGTGATCGCGGCCGTCTCCGGCTTCGCGCTGGGCGGCGGCTGCGAGCTGGCGATGATGTGCGACTTCATCATCGCTGCCGACAGCGCGAAGTTCGGCCAGCCCGAGATCAAGATAGGCATCATCCCCGGCGCCGGCGGCACCCAGCGCCTGCCGCGCGCGGTGGGCAAGAGCAAGGCGATGGACATGGTGCTGACCGCCCGCATGATGGACGCCGCCGAGGCCGAACGCGCCGGCCTGGTGAGCCGCGTGGTGCCGGCCGACAGGCTGATGGAAGAGGTGCTGGCCGCGGCCGACGCCATCAACGCCCTCAGCCCGGCCAGCGTGATGCTGGCCAAGAGCTGCGTCAACAAGGCCTTCGAAGGCGGGCTGATGGACGGCGTTCAGCACGAACGCCGCATCTTCCATTCGCTGTTCGCCACCGAAGACCAGAAGGAAGGCATGGCGGCCTTCCTGGAGAAGCGCAAGCCGGCGTGGACGCGTCGCTAGGCGCGGCTTCCTGATTTCAAGGCCCCCCACCATTGCCGAATCCGGCAATGGTGCATTCGCGTCCTGCCGGTTTTTCCATCCAAGGGCAAACCCTAGAGTTCAGCCCATGGACAACGCCGGTCAAGCATCCACCGACAGCCCGTCCGTCGAACAACCCGGATGCGACAGGATCGAAATCATGAGCAAGCTCAGCCTTCTGGCCTACCCCCTCATCGCCGCCGTCTCGCTGGCCGCCGCCAGCGTGGCCTTTGCCGAGGACATCACGCCTGACAACACCGCGGCCACCGTGTCGACCAAGTCGCGCGCCCAGGTGCAGGCCGAACTGTTCGCCGCCCGCGCCGACGGCTCGATCAAGGTTTCTTCGATCACCTACAACCCGCTGCTGACGATGAAGACGCTGCGCACCCGCAATGAAGTGCGCGCCGAGCGCGACCGCGCCTTCGACGGCGCCTGGTACGGCGAGGACAGCGGTTCGTTCGCGCTGGCGCGCCAGCGGCCGGCGCGCGTGGCGGCGCCGCTGTTCGCGGCCGCCTCGAAGTAAGGGCCTGGCGTCAGGGGCCCAGCACGCGCGCGCCTTCGTCGTCGAAGCGCGCACGCCGGTGGCCTTCGGCGTGCAGTTCCAGCCAGTCGACGGCCAGCACCTCGGCCGTCATCACCGCGAAGAACTCGCGCGTGCCGAGTTCGGGTGTCGGCCGGTCCACCGGGCTGCCGGGAGGCAGCGGCGAGAGGAAGTCGTGCGCCGCCGGCGTCATCTTCAGCCTCGCCCAGCGCGACCAGACCGCCAGGCCCGTGGTCTCGATCTGCAGCTTCACCGACAGACGCAGCTGCCAGCCCAGCGGGTCGGAGTACGTCACCATGGTGCCCAGCGGGTGCGCTTCGATCTGCCCCACCTTCGGGCTGCGCGCGTCGGTGTAGACGACCAGCCGGCGTGCCGGCACGTCGACCTCGCGCAGCACCACGGTGCGCGCGTCGGCCACCGCGCCGTCGGTGGTGGCCAGCACCGCCAGCCGCCAGGGGTGGGTTCTGTCCTGCGCCGCCTCGGCGAGGTTGGACCACACCGCGGCCTCGACCAGCGAGAGGTCGTCCAGCCGGCGCGGCAAGGGGCTCATTTCGTGTCGTCGCGTCTCAGCGCAGGGAACAGGATCACGTCGCGGATGCTCGGGCTGTCGGTCAGCAGCATGATGAGCCTGTCGATGCCGATGCCGCAACCCCCCGCCGGCGGCATGCCGTATTCGAGCGCGCGGATGAAGTCGGCGTCGTAGTACATCGCCTCCTCGTCGCCGGCGGCCTTGTTGGCGGCCTGGGACTGGAAGCGCGCGGCCTGGTCCTCGGCGTCGTTCAGTTCGCTGAAGCCGTTGGCGTACTCGCGGCCGGTGATGAAGAGCTCGAAGCGTTCGGTGATCTGCGGGTTGGTGTCCGAAGCGCGCGCCAGCGGCGAGACTTCCACCGGGTAGTCGATGATGAAGGTGGGGTTCCAGAGCTTCTCTTCGACCGCGGCCTCGAACAGGCCGAACTGCAACTCGGCCAGCTTCCAGTGCGCCGGCGGTTCTTCGCCCAGGCTCTTCAGCCTGGCGTGCAGCGCCGCCGGGTCGTCGGCTTCGGCCGGCGTGACGCCGGCGTGCCGGATGATGGCGTCGCGCACCGACAGGCGCGCGAACGGCTGGTCCAGGTCCACCGGCTGGCCGGCATAGGTGAGGCTGGCGGTCCCGCTGGCGGCGCGCGCGGCGTGGCGCAGCACCTGTTCGGTGAAGTCCATCAGCTCGCGGTGCGTCCAGTACGCGGCGTAGAACTCCATCATCGTGAACTCGGGGTTGTGGCGGACGCTGATCCCCTCGTTCCTGAAGTTGCGGTTGATCTCGAACACGCGTTCGAAGCCGCCCACCAGCAGCCGCTTCAGGTACAGCTCGGGCGCGATGCGCAGGAACATCTCCTGGTCCAGCGCGTTGTGGTGGGTGACGAAGGGCTTCGCGTTGGCGCCGCCGGGAATGGGGTGGAGCATCGGCGTCTCCACCTCCAGGAAGCCGTGCTCCACCATGTACTGGCGGATCGAGCTGACCGCCTTGCTGCGCGCCACGAAGCGGGCACGCGCGGCGTCGTCGGTGATCAGGTCCACGTAGCGCTGGCGGTACTTCTGTTCCTGGTCGGTCATGCCGTGGAACTTGTCCGGCAGCGGGCGCAGGCTCTTCACCAGCAGGCGCACCAGGCTGGCCTTCACCGACAGTTCGCCGGTCTTGGTGCGGAACAGCACGCCTTCGACGCCGACGATGTCGCCCAGGTCCCAGTGCTTGAAGGCGGCCAGCACCTCGGGGCCCACGGCGTCCTGGGTGACGTAGATCTGCAGGCGGCCGCTGCCGTCCTGCAGCGTGGCGAAGCAGGCCTTGCCCATCACGCGCTTCAACATCATGCGGCCGGCCAGGCTGACCTTCACCGCCTGCGGCTCCAGTTCCTCGTTGGGCACCTGGCCATGCTTGTGGTGCAGATCGGCGGCGTGGTGGCGCGGCTTGAAGTCGTTCGGGAAGGCGACGCCTTCGCGACGCAGGGCCTGCAGCTTCTCGCGCCGTTCGGTGATCAGGGTGTTGTCGTCGGACATTCTTCAACTCGTTGAATCTGCTGCAATTTTAGGCGCAGCCGTAGAATCGCCGGTTCGATGAAAGCAAGCTTCCCGATTGCCGGCCGGCGCATCCGCTTCGCCCTGGTGGGTTGCGGCCGCATCTCGGCCAACCACCTGGACGCCCTGGGCAGGCACGCCGACCGCGCCGAACTGGTGGCGGTGTGCGACAACCGGCCCGCCGCGCTGGAAGCCGCGGTGGCGAAGACCGGCGTGCAGGGCTACGCGTCGCTGGACGCGCTGCTGGCCGCCAGCGACGCCGACATCGTGGTGCTGGCCACCCCCAGCGGCCTGCACCCGCGCCAGGCCATGAAGGCCGCCGCCGCCGGCCGCCACGTGCTGACCGAAAAGCCGATGGCCACCAAGTGGGACGAAGGCATGCAGATGGTGCGCGCCTGCCGCGACGCCGGCGTGAAGCTCTTCGTCGTCAAGCAGAACCGCCTGAACGCGACGCTGCAGCAGGTGAAGAAGGCCCTGGAAGGCGGCCGCTTCGGGCGCATCTTCATGGTCAACGTCAACGTCTTCTGGACGCGCCCGCAGAGCTACTACGACGAAGCCCCCTGGCGCGGCCGCTGGGACATGGACGGCGGCGCCTTCCTGAACCAGGCCAGCCACTACGTCGACATGGTCGACTGGCTGGTGGGCCCGGTGGACAACGTGCACGCCTACACCGCCACCCTGGCGCGCGACATCGAGGCCGAGGACACCGGCGTGATGAGCCTGCGCCTGCGCTCGGGCGGCCTGGCCAGCATCAACGTGACCATGCTCACCCACGGCAAGAACCTGGAAGGCAGCATCACCATCCTGGGCGAACGCGGCACGGTGCGCGTGGGCGGCGTGGCGGTGAACAGGATCGAGCACTGGGAATTCGACGAGACGCGCCCCGAGGACGCCGCCGTCAAGGACGCCAGCTACGCCACGCCTTCGGTCTACGGCTTCGGCCACCCGCTGTACTACGACAACGTCATCGGCACCCTGCGCGGCGAGAAGCACGCCGAAGTCGACGGCTACGAAGGCCTGCGCTCGCTCGAAGTGGTGATCGCCGCCTACCGCAGCGCACGCGACGGCGTGCGCGTGGGCCTGCCGCTGGTCTTCTGACGGTGGCTGCCGTGATCCACCCCAGCGCCATCGTCGACGAAGGCGCGCAGCTCGGAGAGGGCACGCGTGTCTGGCACTTCGCGCACGTGTGCGCCGGCGCCCGCATCGGCGCCGGCTGTTCGCTGGGGCAGGGCGTCTACGTCGGCAACGACGTGACCATCGGCGCCAACGTGAAGGTCCAGAACAACGTCTCGGTCTACGACGCCGTCACGCTGGAAGATGACGTCTTCTGCGGCCCGAGCATGGTGTTCACCAACGTCTTCAACCCGCGTTCGGCGGTGCCACGCAAGGCCGAGTACCGGCGCACGCTGGTTCGCCGCGGCGCCACGCTGGGCGCCAACTGCACCATCGTCTGCGGCACCACGATCGGCGAATACGCCTTCGTCGGCGCCGGCGCGGTGGTCAGCCGCGACGTGCCGGCCTTCGCGCTGGTGGTCGGCGTGCCGGCGCGCCGCATCGGCTGGATGAGCCGCCACGGCGAACGCCTGCCACTGCCGGCCAGCGGGCAGGGCGAAGCCGCCTGCCCCGCCACCGGCGAACGCTACCGCCTCGAAGGCGACACCCTCAGCCCATGCAGTTCACCGACCTGAAGAGCCAGTACGCGGCGCTCAAGGCCAGCGTCGACGCGCGCATCCAGCGCGTGCTGGACCATGGCCAGTACATCCTGGGGCCCGAGGTGGCGGAACTGGAGGCCGCGCTCGCGCGGTTCACCGGTTCGAAGCACTGCATCACCGTGGCCAGCGGCACCGAAGCGCTGCTGATCGCGCTGATGGCGCTGGACCTGCAGCCCGGCGACGAGGTCATCACCAGCCCCTTCACCTTCGCCGCGACGGCCGAGATGATCGTGCTGGCCGGCGGCCGGCCGGTGTTCGCCGACGTCGAGCCCGACACCTGCAACCTTCACGCCTCGCTCGTCGAGGCGCTGGTCACCCCGCGCACGAAGGCGATCATGCCGGTCAGCCTGTACGGGCAGGTGGCCGACATGGCCGAGCTGAACGCCATCGCCGCGCGTCACGGCCTGGCCGTGATCGAGGACGCGGCGCAGAGCTTCGGCGCCATCTACCAGGGCCGGCGCTCTTGCGCACTGTCCACCTTCGGCGCCACCAGCTTCTTCCCCAGCAAGCCGCTGGGCTGCTACGGCGACGGCGGCGCGCTCTTCACGAACGACGACCGGCTGGCGCAGGCGGCGCGCGAGATCCGCGTGCACGGCCAGAGCGGCCGCTACCACCACACGCGCGTGGGCGTGGGCGGGCGGCTGGACACGATTCAGGCCGCGGTGCTGCTGGCCAAGCTGGAACGCTTCGACTGGGAGCTGGAGCGCCGGGCCGCGCTCGGTGTGCGCTACGGGCAGCTGCTGCAGGGTGTCGAGCAGGTGACGGTGCGGCAGGACCGCAACTCGGTGTGGGCGCAGTACACGGTGATGGTGAGCGGCCGCGAAGCCGTGCAGGCGGCGCTGAAGGCCGCGGGCATCCCGACCGCGGTGCACTACCCGCGCTCGCTGGACGAGCAGCCGGCCTACGCGAAGTACGCGTCGCCGCAGGGCTGCCCCGTGAGCAAGCGCCTCGCGTCGCGCGTGCTGAGCCTGCCGATGAGCGCCGACCTGACGGAAGCCGACCAGGACCGCGTCGCCGCCGCGCTGCGGCGCGCCGTCGGCGCCTGATGCCGCCGGCCGCGCAATCGGTGGTCTGGCAGGCCGCCGGTTCGGCGGCCACGCTGGTGGCGGCGCTCTGGGTGTCGTGGCGCTTCGGCCTTGCCGCGCAAGGTGAGTTCGGTTTCGCCAAGAGCTGGTTCGACGCCGCGGCGGCGGTCGCCTCCTTCGGCCTGCCGCAGGGCCTGCTGCACCTGCAGTACCGGCGCAACGTGGCGCCCGCTGCGCTGCTGGACTGGCTGGCGCGTGCGCTGCTGGCGCTGGGGCTGGTGTCGGTGGTGGCGGCCGCGGCCGCGGCGCTGCTGCAGCGGCCGCTGCCGGCGGCGGTGGCGCTTTCGCTGCCGTTTGCGGTGGGGCACCTGCTGGCGCGCTCGCTGCTCCTGGCCGGCCGAGGCGTCGTCGTCTTCGGGGCTGTCACCGCGTTGCCGGGCCTGCTCGTGCTGCTGGGCGTGCTGGGTTTCGGCTGGGTCGGGCGCGACCACGGTTTCGAAGCGCTGCTGCTTGCCGCCGCGGTCCTGGCCGGCAGCACGACCATGGCGCTCGCCTGGCGCAGCGCGGGCCCGGTCGCACCGGCGCCATGGCCACGGCGCGAGCTGTGGCAGATCAGCCTGCAGAGCGGCCTGCAGGCGGCGCTGGGCGGTGCGCTGGCGGCCGCGCTGCTGAGCGCGGTGTCGGTGAGCGGGCACGACCGCGCCGCGCTTGGCGCCGCTTCGCTGGGCTGGCATGTCTACCAGGTGTTCGCGGTCGGCGCCGGCTACCTGGCGCCGCTGATCTTCGACCGCCTGGCACGCCAGCAGGAGCCGTCTTCGCTGCGCTGGCCGGCGCCGGCCCGCGTCGCGGCGGCCGCGCTGCTGGTGCTGGCCCTGCTGGCGCTGGCCACGGCCTGGCGCGTGCCGGCGTGGGCGCCTTGGCTGGTGCCGCTGGCCTTGATGCTGCCCGCCGGCCTGGCCAGCGTGGCGGCCCGTGTCGCCGGCACGGTGCTGCTGGCGCGCGCGTCCTACGTCGAGCTCAGCGTGCAGGCGGCCGCTCGGCTGGCGATCGCGGTCGTCGCGATCACACTGGCACTGCGCTGGCTGCCGGCGGCCAGCTCGCTGGCGCTTTCGCTGCTGCTGGTCGAACTGGCCACCTGGGGCCGCTGCAGCCGGCTTGTCGCCCGGGGCCGACCATGACCGGCGCGCTCGTGCTGTTCACCACCAACCACCCGTTCACGCACACCGGTGGCGAGACCATGTTCGTCGGCCCCGAACTGCCCGCGCTGGTGCGCAGCTTCGCCAGCGTGACCCTGGTGCCGCTGCACGACGACGGCCACGAGCTTCCGCTGCCCGCCGGCTGCACTGTGGACCGCGGTCTGGCGGCGCGCTGGGTCCGCGCGCGCTGGCGCTGGGCCTTGCGTGCGATGGCCTGGCCGGCCTTCTGGTCCGAACTGATGCGGGGCGCCCGGCGGGGCGGCTGGGTCGGCGCGGCGCGTGTCTGGCGCTGGGCCGCGGTGGCCGCCGCGACCCGGGACTGGATGCGGGCCACGATCGCCGACGCGCAGCCGCGCCTGCTCTACACCTACTGGCGAGGGGGCCAGACCCTGGCGGCCGCCCGCTGGGCCGCCGCCCACCCGCCGCTGAAGGCGGTGACGCGCGTGCACCGCTACGAGCTGTACGACGAGGCCTTCGATCCGCCGTTCCAGCCGTGGACTTCGGTCTATGCCGGGATGGCGCTGGTCGCCGCGGTTTCGCAGCAGGGCGCCGACTACCTGCGCCGGCGCGGCGTCGAACGGGTGACGGTGTCGCGCCTGGGCGTGGCCGCGGCTTCGGATGGCGCCGGGTCTTCGCAAGACGACGCCTGGCGTGTCGTTTCCTGCAGCACCTTGACGCCTGTGAAGCGCGTCGAGCGAAACGCGCAGGCACTGGTCGAGCTGGCGCGCCGCCACCCGCAGCGCCGCATCGTCTGGACCCACTTCGGCACCGGTCCCACGCGGGCGGCGGTGGAAGCCGCGCTCGCGGGTGCGCCGGCCAACCTGCAGGCGTCGCTCGCCGGCCAGGTGCCGAACGACGCGGTGCTGGCGCACTACCGCACGCAGCCGGTCGACGCCTTCGTGCTGCTGAGCGACAGCGAAGGCCTGCCGGTCTCGATCCAGGAGGCGTTGGCGCATGCCATACCCGTCCTGGCCTGCGATGTGGGCGGCGTGTCCGAAGCGGTGGACGCGAGCGGCGACAATGGTGCGCTGGTGCCGCCGGACGCACCCGCGGCCGCGGTGGCCGAGGCGCTGGAACGGCTGCTCGAAGCCCCCGCCGAAGCCCGCGCCGCGCGCCGCCAGGCGGCCCGGCAGCGCTGGGCCAGCGACTTCGACGCCGAACGCAACCACGCCGCACTGGCTTCCACGCTGGCCGCGCTGGCCCCTGCACGAACATGACCCCGAGCCCCGACGATCTGGACCACCTGCACGGACGCAAGTTCTCGAACGCACGTGCCTTCGAACTGGGCAACCGCGGCCGCGCGCCGCGCCGTGCCGACCGCCTGGTGGAACTGGCCCGCGGCCGGCGCGTGCTGCATGTGGGCTGCTGCGACCACCTGCCGCTGGTGCGCGAGAAGATGCGCCAGGGCCTGTACCTGCACCAGAACCTCTGCCGGGTGGCGACGCACTGCGTCGGCCTGGACACCAATGCCGAAGGCGTGGCGCTGCTGCGCGAACTGGGCTTCCCGGAAGTGTTCACTCCCGCCGAGCTGCCGCCGGCCGACCACGACCTGTGCCTGCTGGCCGACGTGATCGAGCATGTCGGCGACCCCGTGAGCTTCCTGCGCTCGATGCGCACGCACCGCTTCGGCGAACTGGTGATCGCAACGCCCAACGCGTTCCGCTGGCGCAACGCGCTGCCGGGTGCCGAGCTGATCAACACCGACCACCGCTTCTGGTTTTCGCCCTACACGCTGTGCAAGGTGCTGGTGGACGCGGGCTACGAGCCCGTTTCGGTGGAGCTGTGCCATGGCGACTACGCCAGCTGGCGCGGCGCCCTGGCCGCGCGCGTGGCCGACCTGGTGCCGCGCTGGCGCGATTCGCTCGTCGTGCGCGCAAGGCCATGAAGAACGCCGAACGGTGGCGGCCGACCAAGTTCGTCCTTCGCGGTGGCGGCTGGCGCACCTCGCGCGACCCTGCCGAGGTGGGCGCGGGCTCTCGCCTCATCACCGACGCCGTGGCCCGCTGCTACGGCGCCGAGCTGCCGCGCCACGCCCGCGGCCGCCTGCTCGACCTGGGTTGCGGCGCGGTGCCGCTGTACGGCGCCTACCGCGCGCTGGTCGACGAAGTCACCTGCGTCGACTGGGCCGCCGGCGAGCATGTCGACCTGGCCTGCGACCTGTCCGAGCCGCTGCCGTTCGCCGACGCCAGCTTCGACACCATCGTCCTGTCCGACGTGCTGGAACACGTGCCCGACCCCGCGCTGCTGTGGCGCGAGATGACGCGCGTGCTGCGGCCCGGCGGCCGCATCGTGATGAACGTGCCGTTCTTCTACTGGCTGCACGCGCACCCGCACGACTACTACCGCTACACGCGCTTCGCGCTCGAACGCTTCGTGCGCCTGAACGGCCTGCAGTTGCTGGCGCTGCAGCCGCTGGGCGGCGTGCTGGACGTGCTGGCCGACCTGCTGGCCAAGCTGCTCGACAAGCTGCCGCTGGTCGGTGGTCTGCTCGCGCGCGGCCTGCAGGCGGCAGTGGGCGCCTTCGGCCGCACGAAGCCGGGCGCGCGCGTGGCCGAAGTCTCGGCGCGCCACTTTCCCCTGGCCTACTTCCTTGTCGCGCAGCGGCCGGCGTGAACATCGTCTACCTGAACCACTACGCCGGCAGCCCCGCGCTGGGCATGGAGTACCGGCCCTACTACCTGGCGCGCGAATGGGTGCGTGCCGGCCACCGCGTGCGCATGCTGGCGGCCGACTTCTCGCACGTGCGGGCGAAGCAACCGGAGCCGGGTGACGAGGTGATCGACGGCATCGCCTACCGCTGGTATGCCACGCCGCCCTACCAGGGCAACGGCCTGGGCCGGGTGAAGAACATCTGGGCCTTCTGCCGTGCCGTCTGGCGCGACACGCCGCGCCTGCTGCGCGAAGCGAAGCCCGACGTCGTCATCGCCAGCAGCACCTACCCGATGGACATCTGGGTCGCGCGCCGCATGGCACGGCAGGCGGGCGCGAAGCTGGTTTACGAGGTGCACGACCTGTGGCCGCTGTCGCCCATCGAGCTTTCGGGCATGTCGCGCCGGCACCCCTTCATCATGCTCGTGCAGCACGCCGAGGACACCGCCTACCGCGACGCCGACCGCGTGATCTCGATGCTGCCCAAGGTGCACGACTACATGGCCTCGCGCGGGCTGGACCTGAAGAAGCTTTCCATCGTGCCCAACGGCATCACGCTCGATGAATGGGAAGGCCGGGCCCCACCGCTGCGCGAAGACCTGGCGCAGGCGCTGGCCGGCCCCGGCCCGGTCGTGGGCTACGCCGGCTCGATGGGCCTGCCCAACGCGCTGGACACGCTGCTGGACGCCGCCGCACTGCTGCGTGGCGAGCCCCTGCGCTTCGTGCTGGTGGGCAGCGGCCACGAGCAGGCGCGACTGGCGGCGCGCGTGGCCGACGAGAAGCTCGTGAACGTGACCATGTTGCCGCCGATCCCGAAGGCGCAGATCCCGTCGTTCCTGATGCAAGTCGACATCGCCTACATCGGCTGGCAGCGGGTGCCGATCTACCGCTTCGGCATCGCGCCCAACAAGCTGATGGACTACATGATGGCCGGCTGCGCGGTGCTGCATTCGGTGGAGGCCGGCAACGACCCGGTGGCCGAAGCCGGCTGCGGCCTGACCGTGCCGCCGCAGGACCCGGCCGCGGTGGCCGCCGGCCTGCGCCGGCTGGCCGCGCTGTCGAAGGAAGAACGGCGCGCCATGGGCGAACGCGGCCGCGCCTTCGTGCTGGCGAACCACACCTACCCGGTGCTGGCGCGCCGCTTCCTGGAGGCGCTGGCGTGACCGAAGAGACGCGGGCGGTCGCCGAACGCTACGCGCGCCGCGCAGGCCTTTCGGACCGCTACCACCCGCTGCGGCCGGAGAACTGGCAGACGGCGCAGGAACGCCAGCGCGCGCTGCTGCGCCGCTTCGTCACCGAAGGCCGCACCGACCTGGCCGCGCTGCGCCTGGTGGAAGTGGGCTGCGGCGCCGGCGGCAACCTGCTGGAACTGCTGCAGCTGGGCTTCCTGCCCGAACACCTGAGTGGACTGGAACTGCTGCCCGAGCGCCACGCCGCCGCGCGCGGACGCCTGCCCGCCGCCACCGCGCTGTGGCTGGGCGACGCCAGCGTGGCTCCGGTCGAGGCCGGCAGCCAGGACCTGGTGTTGCAGTCCACCGTGTTCAGCTCGCTGCTCGACGACGCCTTCCAGCAGCGCCTGGCCGACGCGATGTGGTCGTGGCTGAAACCCGGCGGCGCCGTCGTCTGGTACGACTTCGTGGTCGACAACCCGAACAACCCCGACGTGCGCGGCGTGCCGGTGGCGCGCATCCGGCAGCTGTTTCCGCAGGGCCGCGTCGCCGTCGACCGCGTGACGCTGGCGCCCCCCATCGCGCGCCGCGTCTGCGCCTGGCACCCGGCGCTGTACCGCCTTTTCAACGCGCTGCCGCTGCTGCGAACGCACCGGCTGGCGTGGATCGAGAAGAAGCCTAGCTGACCTCGATGCGCGCCGCCTTCACCAGGCGGGCGAACTTTGCCATCTCGGCGGCCACGAAGGCGGCGAACTCGGCCTCGCTGGCGCTCATCGCCACCATCGAGCCGAGCGCCGCGTTCGCCTTCACCAGTTCGGCGTCGCCGTAGACCCTTGCGTGCGCGTCGTAGAGCGCGCGCACGACGGCCGGCGGTGCCCCGGCCGGCAGCCACAGGCAGCTCCAGGCCACCAGCACCAGGTCTTCGCTGCCGGTCAGCTCCTTCAGCGTCGGCAGCCCGGGCAGCGTGGGCTCGCGTGCCGCGGTGGTCACCGCCAGCGCGCGCAGCTTGCCGGCCTGCAACTGCGGCAGCGCCGTGGTGGCGGTGGGAATGGCGAACGCGACGTCGTGCGCGATCAGCGCCTGCGGCAGGTCGACCGAGCCGCGGTAGGGGATGTGCGCCACCTCCACGCCGGCGGCCGTGGCCAGCGCCGCGCCGGCCAGGTGGGCCGCGCTGCCCACGCCGCCGGAGCCGTAGTTCAGCCGGCCCGGCGCGGCGCGCGCCGCCCTCAGCAGGTCGTCCAGGCTGCGGTACGGCGAGTCGGCCGCCACCACCAGCACCGAAGGCGCGTAGGACAGCCGCGTCACGTGGCTGAAGCTCTTCACCGGGTCGTAGGCGGCCTTCGGCTGCAGCAGCTTCTGCACCAGGTGGGTGGAAGCACCCAGCAGCAGCGTGTGGCCGTCGGGCGGCTGCTGCGCCACGTATTCGGCGGCGATGATGCCGCCGGCGCCCACCTTGTTGTCGACGAAAAGGGTGGCGCCGCCCAGCGCCGCGCCCAGGCGAGGCAGGAACTGGCGCGTCAGCACGTCGGGGCCGCCGCCGGGCGCGAAAGGCACCACCAGGCGGATGGGCCGCGCCGGCCAGGCCGGCTGGGCACGCAGCAGCGTGGGCCAGGCGGTGGCGGCCAGCAGGGCATGGCGGCGTTGCAGGGGCATGGGCGGGGGTGTCGGCTCGGCAGCGGGGATAATCCCGCATGGCCGCGGATTTTCTTCCTTTCGCGCTGCCCGAGATCGGCGAGGAAGAGATCGCCGAAGTGGTCGACACCCTGCGTTCGGGCTGGGTCACCACCGGGCCCAAGGCGCGCCGTTTCGAAGCCGACTTCGGCGCCTTCCTGGGCCACCCCGGGCTGCACTGCGTCGCCGTCAACTCGGCCACCGCGGGGCTGCACCTGGCGCTGGAAGCACTGGGCATCGGCCCCGGCGACGAGGTCATCACCACCACCCACACCTTCACCGCCACCGCCGAGGTGGTGCGCTACCTGGGCGCCGACGTGAAGCTGGTCGACGTCGACCCTGCCACGCTGAACATCGATCCTGCATTGGTGGAAGAGGCCATCGGCCCGCGCACGAAGGCGGTGATCCCGGTGCACTACGGCGGCCTGGCGGCCGACATGCCCACCTTGCTGGAAATGGCGGCCGACTGCGACCTGAAGGTGGTGGAAGACGCCGCCCACGCGCTGCCCACCACCGTGCGCGGCCGCCTGGTGGGCACCCTGGACAGCGACGCCACGGTCTACAGCTTCTACGCCAACAAGACCATCACCACCGGCGAAGGCGGCATGCTGGTGACGGCCGACGAAGCGCTGGCGAAGCGCGCCCGCGTCATGCGCCTGCACGGCATGAACCGCGACGCCTTCGACCGCTTCACCGCCAGCGTGCCCAGCTGGTACTACGAGGTGGTGGCGCCGGGCTACAAGTACAACCTGACCGACATCGCGGCGGCGCTGGGCATCCATCAGCTCAAGCGCGCGCGCGAGTTCCACGCCAAGCGCGAGCGCATCGCGGCGCTCTACGACGAAGGCTTCCGCAACCTGCCCGTCATCACGCCGCCGCGGCCGCCGGCCGGCGACCAGCACGCCTGGCACCTGTACCCGCTGCGCCTGGCCGACGACGCGCGCATCGAACGCGACCGCTTCGTCGAGAAGCTGTTCGAAGCCGGCATCGGCTGCAGCGTGCACTACATCCCGCTGCACCTGCACCCCTACTGGCGCGACCGCTACGGCCTCACGCCGGCGCAGTTCCCGCACAGCCAGCGCGCCTATGAACGCATGGTGAGCCTGCCGATCTACACCCGCATGAGCGACGGCGACGTCGAACGCGTGCTCGCGGCGGCGCGTGCCGCGCTGGGGGCCTGAAGCGGGCTCGATGGCCAAGCGGCTGTTCGACATCGTGGTCGCCACCTGTGCGCTGCTGCTGCTGGCACCGCTGCTGCTGGGCGTGGCGCTGGCGATCCGGCTCGACTCGCCGGGCCCGGTCTTCTTCCGCCAGGAACGCGTGGGCCGGCACGGGGTGCCGTTCCGCATCCACAAGTTCAGGACCATGCGCGAAGGCGCGGCGGGGCTGCCGCTCACGGTGGGCGCCGACCCGCGCATCACCCGGGTGGGTGCCTTCCTGCGCCGCAGCCGCCTGGACGAACTGCCGCAGCTGCTGGACGTGCTGCAGGGCACGATGAGCCTGGTAGGGCCGCGCCCCGAGGTGCCGCGCTACGTGGCGCTGTACCCGGCCGACCTGCGCGATCGCGCGCTCGCGGTCCGCCCCGGCATCACCGACCCCGCTTCGCTGGACCACATGGACGAAGGCGAGCTGCTGGCGCGCGCCGCCGACCCCGAGCGCGAGTACGTGGAAGTGATCCTGCCGCGCAAGGTGAGGCAGGCCGCCGACTACGCGGAACGCGCCACGCTGGCGAGCGACGTGGTCGTCATCGCGCGCACCTTCGCGCGCCTGTGGAAGCACGCCACGTGACGTCGCCGCCCACCGTCTGGCACCGCATCGACCTGGCGCTGGCGCGGCTGCGGCCGCATCGCGAGCCGGTCTCGCTGCTGGTGGACGCCCTCGTCATCGCGCTGTGCTGGAACATCACCTACCTGTTCCGCCTGGGCTTCGAGCGCTGGATCAGCGCGCGGCCCGGTTACGACCCGTGGGTGATGCTGGGGGTGATCGCGGCCTACCTGGCGGCCTTCGTCGCCTTCAAGGTGCCGCAGAGCATGTGGCGCTTCTCGGGCTTCGGCGAGGTGAAGCGCCTCACGCTGGCCTGCCTGATCGCCGGCGTCGCTTCGGCCGCCGTCGTGATGGGCCTGGGCCTGGTCAAGGTGCCGCGCGCGGTGCTGGCGCTGCACCCGGTGGTGGCGCTGATGGGCGTGTGCGTGGTGCGCATCGGCTACCGCATGTTCTACGAGCATGTGCGGTCACGCATCACCGGCAGCGAACGCGAGATCCGGCGCGCCATCGTGATGGGCGCGGGTCAGGCGGCGCGCCTGCTGCTGGCCGGCATCCACGAACAGGGCTGGGTCGTGCTGGGCCTGCTGGACGACGACCCGCACAAGCAGGGCGCGCGCATCGGCGGCGTGCCGGTGCTGGGGCCGCTGGCGGCCATCCGCGACAAGGCGGTGCGCGGCGCCGCCACCCACGTGGTGGTGGCCATGCCCGCGGCCACCCCGGCGCAGCGCCGGCGCGCGCTGGAACTGGCCGCCGACACCGGCCTGCCGGTACTCACGGTGCCCACGGTGGACGAACTGCGCACCGGCAGGAGCCGCGTCGAACGGCTGCGCGACATCGAGCCCGAAGACCTGTTGGGCCGCGAGCCGGTGCAGCTGGACGAGGCCGGCATCGCCGAGACGCTGAAGGGCAAGACAGTGCTCGTCACCGGCGCCGGCGGCAGCATCGGCAGCGAGCTGTGCCGCCAGCTGGCCCTGTTCGAACCGGCGCGCCTGGTGCTCTACGAACTGAGCGAGTTCAACCTCTACAGCATCGAGCAGGAGCTGTCGGAAAGCTTCCCGGCGCTGGAACTGGTGCGCCTGATCGGCGACGTGAAGGACCTGCCGCACCTGCGCCAGACTTTCGCGCAGTGGCGCCCGCAGGTGGTGTTCCACGCCGCCGCCTACAAGCACGTGCCGCTGATGGAGGAGCACAACGCCTGGGCGGCACTGCGCAACAACACGCTGGGCACCTGGCACGCCGCGCTGGCCGCGGCCGAGGCGGGCGTGGAGCGCTTCGTGCTGATCAGCACCGACAAGGCGGTGAACCCGACCAACGTGATGGGCGCCACCAAGCGGGCCGCGGAGATGGTGATCTCGGCGCTGGCGGCCGAACACCCGAAGACCAAGTTCATGGCGGTGCGCTTCGGCAACGTGCTGGGCTCCAGCGGCAGCGTGATCCCGAAGTTCAAGGAGCAGATCGCGCGCGGCGGGCCGGTGACGGTCACGCACCCGGAGATCATCCGCTACTTCATGACGATTCCCGAGGCGGCCCGGCTGGTGCTGCAGGCGGCGGCGATCGGGGAGAGCGGGCAGGTGCTGGTGCTGGACATGGGGGAGCCGGTGAAGATCGTCGACCTGGCGCGGGATCTCATTCGGCTGGCGGGGCATACGACGGACGAGATCGCGATCGAGTTCACCGGCCTGCGCCAGGGC
Source organism: Rubrivivax sp. (assembly GCA_044224175.1). GTDB lineage: Bacteria > Pseudomonadota > Gammaproteobacteria > Burkholderiales > Burkholderiaceae_C > Rubrivivax. The sequence continues at coordinate 54,025 of JBGAKY010000008.1, forward strand.
GAAAAGCTGTTCGAAGAGGTTCTGGCGGACAGCGACACCACGCTGGCGCTGGACACCCCGGGCCTGCGCCTGGCGCGCCTGAACGATGGCCTTGCGCTGGCCGGTGTGCTGGAATGGCTGCAGCCCCTGCAGGGCGAGCATCCGCTGGAGATGGCGGAGTGCAGGCGGCACCTGAAGCAACTGGTGCCGGAATTCCGGGCCTCAGCATGAAGTCGGGTGCCGGCGCCGCGGAAGGCGCGCCACTGCCGGCGCTGGAGCAGCTGCGCGCGCTCGCGATCCTCTTCGTGCTGGCGGTTCATACGCTGGACCGCTTCTTCCCGGGCGGCGGCGTCGGCGTGGGGATCTTCTATGCCCTCTCGGGCTACCTGGTCGGCACGAAGCTGCTCGCCTGCCCTGCCTTCGGACCGCGCGAGACCGCGGCCTTCCTGGTCCGGCGGGCGATGCGGCTGTACCCAGCCTACCTGGTGACGCTGGCGCTCATCGGAGCGGCGCTGGCGGCCTGGCTGCCGCAGCGCCTGGGCCTGTTCTGGGCCGCGATGCCCGAACTGCTGCTCTTTCGCCGCCCGCTGGAATGGGAGCCGCTAGGCATCGGCGTGGGCATCTTCTGGTCGCTGCGTGTCGAGGCCGAGTACTACCTGCTGCTGGCGTTCGCCATGCTGGCCGGGCACCGGCGCGGCCTGCTGCTGGCTTGCGGCGTGCTGCTGGTGACCAGTCCCTTCATGGCGATGACGGGCATCACCGAGGCACGTGGAGAGAGCGTCTTCTACTACGGGTCCGCGATGGCCCTGGGCACCCTGCTGGCGGCGCTGCCGCCGGGAGCGCCGGGCCGCTGGCCGCCGCTGCTGCAGGGGCGCCGCGGCGCCGCCCTCGGCCATGCCGTGCTGCTGGTGCTGCTGTTCGTGCCGCAGGTTTCCGGCCGCGTCTGGTGGACCGAACTCAACGTGACGGCGCTGGCGACCTGCCTGGTGATCGCCTGCGCCACCGGGCAGGCTCCGATCCGCGTGCTGCCCGGCATGACGTGGATCGGCGGCCTGGCCTATGTGCTGTATCTGATGCACGGACCGGTGATCGACTACATGCGGCCCGCCCTAGGGCTCACCATGGTGGGCAAGCTGCTGTGGTTCCTGCCGCTGACCTTCGGTCTCGCGCTGGCCCTGCACCGTCTCGTGGAACTGCCGGGCATCCGGCTCGGCCGGCGCTGGGCGGCAGCGCTGGAATCGCCGGCCGGGGGCGGGCGGCAGGCACCGCCGGCCTGAGAGCCCACGCCGGCAGCCGCCGCAGATGAGGCGAAGTTCGCTCCCGGGCCACCCGCCGACCCCCGATGCAGGGGGGCGCGTCGCCTAGAATCCGCATTGCGCCACCTTCGCGTGCGCCTTGCCCCGAAAAGCGCCACCGGCGCCCGACCGGGCGGCCCGGTCGTCCCGGGTGCGGCTCCTGCCATTCGTCTCGACCTGTCCGTGGAGTTTCCCAATTGAACGACGTCACCTTGCCGGCCGTGCAGGCCCGGCTCTCTCGCCGTGCTGGAGCGCATCTTGGATAAGCCCGCCGCGCTGGAAGCCGTCTTCCAGGCCATCGACGTCGTCAACGGCCTGCGGACCGAAACCGAACAACTGGCCCGCACGCCCGACGTGGTGCTCGCCGGACCCGACGGCGCGCTCGACTCGCTCGCCCTGGTGACGCTGATTCTGGCCGTCGAAAGCCGCGTCAAGGCCGCCACCGGTGTCGAGATCGGCCTGCTCGACGAAGGCGACTTCGGCGACGACCTGGACCGCATCCGCACGCCGAAAGCGATCGTCGAACTCGTGATGGGGCGGCTGGCCCGATGACGCAGCTGGACCTGCTGTCGGACTTCAACGCCGACCTGGTGGGGCGCTACCTGGGCGCCGACAAGTCGGCGCCGGCGCTGGCGGTGCGCACGGCCCCGTTCGGCCAGCTGTTCCAGTCGCTGCAGGCCTCCGGCCCGGGCGAGGCGGCGCTGGTCTGGGCCCGGCCGGAAGGCGTCTCGCCGGCCTACGCGGCGCTGCTGGACGGCGAGCCGGTCCCCATGGAAGCGGTGCTGCAGGAGGTGGAGGCCTTTGCCCGGCTGGTGCTGAAGTACGCGCAGTCGCGCACACTGGTGCTGGTGGCCACGTTCGTGGCGGCGCGCAACGACCGCGGCCTGGGCATGCTGGACTGGGCGCCGGGGGGCCCGGCGCACGTGCGCACGGCGATGAATCTGCGCCTGGCCGAAATGCTGGCCGGCACGCGGGGCGTGCACCTGCTGGACGCACAGCGCTGGCTCGACGCCGGGCAGCCGGGCGCGCGCTCGGCCAAGCATTGGTACACCATGAAGTGCCCGTTCAACGAAGCCACCTGCCTGGCGGCGGCGCGCGACGCGAAAGCCGCGCTGCGCGGGGCGCTGGGTCAGGCGCGCAAGCTGGTGGTGGTGGACCTCGACGACACGATGTGGGGCGGTGTGGTCGGCGAGACCGGCTGGCAGGGCCTGCGCCTGGGCGGCCACGACCACGTGGGCGAGGCCTTCGTCGACTTCCAGAAGGCGCTGAAGGCGCTCACGCGGCGCGGCATCCAGGTCGCTCTGGTGAGCAAGAACGACGAGAACGTGGCGCTGGAGGCGATCGACCAGCACCCGGCGATGGTGCTGCGCCGCGCCGACCTGGCCGGCTGGCGCATCAACTGGAACGACAAGGCGCGCAACGTCGCCGACCTGGTGGCCGGGCTGAACCTGGGCCTGCAGTCGGTGGTCTTCATCGACGACAACCCCACCGAGCGCGGCCGCGTGCGCGAGGCATTGCCCGAAGTGCTGGTGCCCGAGTGGCCCAAGGACCCGGCGCAGTACGCCGACACGCTGCGCATGCTGGATTGTTTCGAGCAGGCCGCGATCACGGCCGAAGACCGCCAGCGCACCAGCATGTACGTGGTGGAGCGGGAGCGCAAGGACAGCCAGGCCGCGTTCGGCTCGCTCGACGACTGGCTGCTTTCGCTGCAGATCCGCGTCGAAGCCGCGCCGCTGGCCGACGCCAACCTGAAGCGTTCGGCGCAGCTGCTCAACAAGACCAACCAGCTCAACCTTCGCACGCGCCGCCTCACCGAGCCGGAGCTTTCGGCCTGGGCCGCCGGCGCGCCGGGCCGCCAGGTGGTGGCGCTGAACGTGGCCGACCGCTTCGGCGACCTCGGGCTGACCGGCGTCGTGAGCTGGGAGCGCACGGGCGACGAACTCGAGATCGTCGACTACCTGCTCAGCTGCCGCGCGATGGGGCGCCAGGTCGAGAACTACATGCTGCACCTGGCCGTGGAAGCGGCGCGTGCGGGCGGCCTGGCACGCGTGCGCGCGCGCGCGGTCCCGACCGAACGCAACCACCCCTGCCTGGAGTTCTGGCGCCAGCAATCGGGCTTCGCCGAAGTGGAGCCCAACGTCTTCGTGTGGGACGCGGGCCGCGAATACGCGAAGCCCGCTGCCGTGAACGCCGGCGCCTGAAGATGGCGGGTCCCGCGGTCACGGTGGACTTCGCGCAGGCGGCGGACACCGAAGCGATCATGCGATTCGTGCGCGAGCACTGGTCGGCGCGCCACGTGCTGGGCCACAGCCGGGCCCTGTTCGACTGGCAGCACGCCGCCGGCGATCGCTGCAACTTCGTGCTCGGCCGCACGGCGGCCGAAGGCATCGTCGGTGTGCTCGGCTTCATTCCGCTCAGCCGTTACGACGCCACGTTGGCCGCCGGCCGCGAAACGCTCTGGCTCACCACCTGGAAGGTGCGCGAGGAAGTCGCGCGCGGCCTCGGCCTGCGGCTGCTGCTGCACCTGCAGAAGACCCATCCCGATGCCTGGATCGGCACCGTCGGCCTGAACCCGGCCACGCGCGGCATCTACGACGCGCTGGGCTACCGCACCGGCGCGCTCACGCGCTTCGCGCTCGTGCGGCCGGCCGGGCCGGCGCCGGTGCTGGCCGTCTGGCCGCCGGGCTGGACGCCGCCGCGCGCGGCGGCGGGCGGCACCGCGTTCAGTGCCATCGGGCGCGAGGACTTCCTGCGCCGCAGCGAAGGGCTGGGACTCGACGAGAGCGGTGTCGTGCCGGCCAAGACTCGCGCCTACGTGCAGCGGCGCTACCTGGATCACCCGTTCTACGACTACCGCGCCTGGCTCGCCTCGGAGGGCGGCCGCCACGCCGTGCTCGTGACGCGGATGTGCACGCACGCCGGTGCGGGCGCGCTGCGGGTGGTCGACTTCATCGGCGAACCGTCGGTGCTGGCCGGGGCCGGCCCGGCCTTCGAAGACCTGCTGCGCGACAGCGGCGCCGAGTACCTGGACTTCTTCGCCGGCGGGCTGGAGGCCGAGCTTTCCGCGGCCGGGCTCTTCGACGCCGCCCAGGTGCCCGGGCTGGTGCTGCCGGGCCACTTCGAGCCCTTCGACCCGCGCAACGTGGCGCTGCTGTACAGCCTTCGCGGTGCCGACGGCCGGCGCGTCTTCTGCAAGGGCGACGCCGACCAGGACCGGCCCAACCAGCTGCCGGCCGCATCATGATCGAACGCTTCTTCAGCGCCGCCGACCAGGAGCGATTCGCCGCCTGGTCGGGCGACCGCAACCCGCTGCACATGCAGCCCGACTGGGCCGCCACGGTCTACCCGGGGCAGGTGGTGGTGCACGGCATGCACCTGGTGCTGTCGCTGCTGGAAGCCGGCCCGCAGCCCGGGCGGCCGCTGGCCCACCTGGCGGTGGCCTTCGTGCGCCCGGTGCTGCTGGGCGACCAGGTCACGGGCCGCGTCAGCGACACCGACAGCGGCGCCGTGATCATGGCGCTGGTGCGCGACAAGGTGGTCGCCCGCATCGACCTGCGTTTCGGCGAACGCGTCGCCGCGGTGGCGCCGGCCGCGCCGACGGCCCCGCCCGCCAGCGCCCGCGTGCGCGACCTGGAATCGCTGCCCAACGCCCGCGGCCAGGTGCCGATGCCCGCTGCCGCGCCGCTGGCCGCCGCTTTCCCGCGACTGGCCGACGCGGTGGGCGAAGCCGCGCTGTGCGGCTTGGCCTGCCTGTCCACGCTGGTGGGCATGGAGTGCCCGGGCCTGTGGTCGGTGTTTGCCGAACTGGCGGTGGACTTCGCGCCGGCCGAAGGGCCCTTGAACTACCGCGTGAGCGAGATCAACCGCCGCTTCAGCCGCGCCACGATGGAAGTCTCCGGCTGCGGGCTCGCCGGCCGCGTGGTGGCTTCGGTCGTGCCGGCCGAGACCGCCGAAGACGAAGGCGCCGACGACCTGGCGTCGCTGGTGCAGGCCGGCGAATTCGCCGGCCTGGCGCCGCTGCTGGTGGGCGCGGGCCCCGGTCTCGGCGCCGTCGCCGCGCGCCTGCTGGCCGCCGGCGGCGCGCGGCCGGTGGTCACCGTGCACCGCTCGACGGCGGCCGGCGAGCGACTGTGCCGGCGCATTGCCGAAGCCGGCGGCCACTGCGACCTGCTGCGGCTGGACGTCACCCGGCCGGCCGAAGGGCTGGCCGCGCTGGCCGGCCTTGGCTGTCACGGCGAGTCGCTGCTGTACTTCGCGAGCCCGCGCATCTTCAGGCGCCGGCTCGAAACCTTCCAGGCCGCCGACCTGGCCGACTTCACCGCCATCTACGTCGACGCGTTCTACGAACTGCTGCGGGGTGTGGTGGCGCAACGCGGGCGCGCGCCGCTGAAGGTGTTCTACCCGTCCAGCGTGGCCGTCGAGACGCAGCCGCCGGAGATGCTGGAGTACGCGCTCGCCAAGCAGGCCGGCGAAGGCCTGTGCCGCGTGCTCGGGCGCGAGTTCCCGGGTGTCAGCACGCTGGTCGAGCGGCTGCCGCGCACCGACTCGCGCCAGACGCGCGGCTTCGTCAAGGCCGCCGCCGCGCGGCCGGCCGACGTGATGCTGCCGATCCTGCGCCGGATGAAGGCATGAACCCGCTCACCATAGTGATGTACCACTACGTCCGCCCGCTGGCGCGGACGCCGTACCCGGCCATCAAGGGCCTGGACCTGCCGCTGTTCGACGCCCAGCTCGACTACCTGCAGGCGCACCACGTCCCGGTCTCGATGGAAGATGTGGTGCGGGCGCTGGACGGCGGTGCGCCGCTGCCGCGGCGTGCCGTGCTGCTGACCTTCGACGACGGCTACCTGGACCACTTCACCTACGTCTTCCCCCGCCTGGCCGCGCGCGGCCTGCGCGGCGCCTTCTTCGCGCCTTCCCAGGTGGTGCTGGAGCGGCGGCTGCTCGACGTCAACCGCATCCACTACATCCTGGCGTCCGGGGCGCCGCCGGCAGGGCTGGTGGCCACGATCGAGTCCGCGATCCGCGAACGCGGCGCCGAATTCGGGCTCGACGAGCCCGCCGCCTACCGCGAACGCCTGTGCCGGCCCGGGCGCTACGACCCGGCCGAGGTGGCCTACGTCAAGCAGCTGCTGCAGCACGCGCTGCCCGAAGCCCTGCGCGCGCAGCTGGCGGCCGGCCTCTTCGCGCGCCACGTGGCCGCGGACGAAGCCGCGTTCGCCGAAGGGCTGTACATGTCGGCGGAACAGCTGCGGCTGATGGCCGCCGCCGGCCAGCACGTGGGTTCGCACGGCGACGCCCACTACTGGCTGGGCCGCCTGTCTGCCGAGCGGCAGCGTGCCGACATCGCCGCCTCGGTCCGCCTGCTGGACCAGGTGGGCGTGCCCGCCGACTGCCGCACCATGTGCTACCCCTACGGCGACTACAACGCCGACACGCTGCAGATCCTGCACGAGATGGGCTTCAAGGCCGCCGTGACCACGAAGCCCGAGCTGGCGCGGGTGCTGCCCGGCCACCGCTTCGAACTGCCCCGCCTGGACACCAACGACCTGCCCAAGTCGGCTGCCGCGCCAGCCTGCGACTGGACCCTGGCCGCGGATACCGCCTGAAGCACGCGGGCCGCGCGTTAAAAGGGGCTTCGAATCCACTTTGCAGCGCCTGCCAAACGAGACAAAACACCGCGCCCCCCTTGATAGACTCGACCTTCGACCGCTCGACGGCCGCCAACCCGGCGCGCCATGCGCCGGACACCCCGCCGGCGCACGACGAAGGGCCCCTCCGCGTGCCGGGCGGCAGCGGGCGCTGCGGTGGGCGGCCGCAGTCCCGGGGTGGTGCCTACCGCTGCCGCGCCAGGCAGCCCAGCTGAAGATCGCGATGAAGATTCTTGTCACCGGTGCCGATGGCTTCATCGGGTCCCACCTCGTCGAAGCCCTGGTCCGCCGCGGCCACCAGGTGCGGGCCTTCGTGCTCTACAACTCGTTCAACTCCTGGGGCTGGCTCGACCGTGCGCCGGCCGACGTGCGTGCCGCGGTGGAAGTCTTCGCCGGAGACGTGCGCGACCCCTACGGCGTGCGCGAGTCGATGAAGGGCTGCGAAGCGGTGCTGCACCTGGCGGCGCTGATCGCGATTCCCTACTCGTACCATTCGCCCGAGACCTACGTCGACACCAACGTCAAGGGCACGCTCAACGTGCTGCAGGCGGCGCGCGAGATGGGCGTGCGCCGTGTGGTGCAGACCTCCACCAGCGAGGTCTACGGCACCGCGCGCTTCGTGCCCATCACCGAAGCGCACCCGCTGCAGGGGCAGTCGCCGTACTCGGCCACCAAGATCGCGGCCGACCAGCTGGCGTTCTCGTTCTACGCCAGCTTCGGGCTCAACGTCGTCATCGCTCGGCCGTTCAACACCTACGGGCCGCGCCAGTCGGCGCGCGCGGTGATCCCGACCATCATCACGCAGATCGCCAGCGGCCAGCGGCGCATCAAGCTGGGCGCGGTGTCGCCCACGCGCGACTTCAACTATGTGCAGGACACGGTAGCCGGCTTCATCGCCGCTGTCGAGTCCGACCGCGGCATCGGCGAGGTGGTCAACTTCGGCAGCAACTTCGAGATCTCGGTCGGCGACACCGCGCGCCTCATCGCCGAGGCGATGGACGCCGAGATCGAGGTCGTCACCGATGAGGTCCGGCTGCGCCCGGCCAATTCCGAGGTCGAACGCCTGTGGGCCGACAACACGAAGGCGCGCGAACTCTTCGGCTGGACGCCGGCCTACGGCGGCCGCGAAGGCTTCAAGCGCGGCCTGCAGGAGACGGCGGCCTGGTTCGCCGACCCCGCCAACCTGGCGGCCTACAAGGCCGACCGCTACAACATCTGAGGCCGCGAGCGCACGATGAACTCCCCCGGCGAACCGCTCCTGGCCGCGCTCGCGCGCATCCACGCGAAGGCCGCGCGCCCGGTGGCGCTGCACGAACCCGAATTCGGCGAAGCCGAGCAGGCGCTGGTGCGTGACACCATCGAGTCCACCTTCGTCTCCACGGTGGGCAAGTACGTCGACGAGTTCGAACGCCAGCTGGCCGCCTTCACCGGCGCGCGCCACGCGGTGGCGGTGGCCAACGGCACCGCCGCGCTGCAGGTGGCGCTGAAGCTGGCCGGCGTGAACCCGGGCGACGAGGTGCTGCTGCCGGCGCTGACCTTCGTCGCCTCGGCCAACGCCACCGTGCATGCCGGCGCCACGCCGCACTTCGTGGACAGCGACGCGCGCACGCTGGGCCTGGCCCCGGCCGCGCTGGACGCCTGGCTGGACCACGTGGCCGAGCGCACCGCCCAGGGCCCGCGCAACCGCCACACCGGCCGCCGGCTGGCCGCCGTGGTGCCGATGCACGCCTACGGCCACCCGGTCGACCTGGCGCCGCTGCTGGATGTGTGCGGCCGCCACGGCATCACCGTCGTCGAGGACGCGGCCGAATCGCTGGGCAGCCACTACCAGGGTCGCCACACCGGCACTTTCGGCCGCCTGGGCACGCTCAGCTTCAACGGCAACAAGATCGTCACCACCGGCGGCGGCGGCGCGATCATCACCGACGACAGCGAACTGGCGCGCCACGCCAAGCACCTGACCACCACCGCCAAGCGCCCGCACCGCTGGGAGTTCTTCCACGACGAGGTGGCCTGGAACTTCCGCCTGCCCAACCTGAACGCCGCGCTCGGCGTGGCGCAGATGCAGCGCCTGCCGCAGTTCGTGGCCGAGAAGCGCGCGCTGGCGGCCGTCTACGCGCGCGAACTCGCGTCCCTCCCGGGCCTGCGTTTTGCCGTCGAGCCGGCGGGCACCAGCAGCAACTACTGGCTCTGCACCGTGGTGCTGGAAGGCGCTGACCTGGCCTCGCGCGACCGCGTGCTGGCGCTGCTGAACGACGGCGGCTTCCAGTGCCGCCCCACCTGGACGCTGCTGCACCGACTGCCGATGTACGAAGCCTGCCCGCGCGCTCCGTTGCCGGTGGCCGAGCGGCTGGAGGCCGGCATCGTCAACCTGCCCAGCAGCCCGAAGCTGGGTCGACCCTACCTATGAATTCCGCGCCGGCTGGCCGCCGCCGCATCTGCGTCGTCACCGGCTCGCGCGCCGAATACGGCCTGCTGCGCTGGCTGATGTCGGCCATTGCCGAAGACGCGCAGCTGCAGCTGCAGGTGCTGGCCACCGGCATGCACCTGTCGCCCGAGTTCGGTCTCACCGTGAACCAGATCGAAGCCGACGGCTTCGCGGTCGACGCGCGGGTGGAGATGCTGCTGTCGGCCGACACCGCCACCGGCGTCGTCAAGTCCATGGGCGTGGGCCTGATCGGCCTGGCCGACGCCTTCGAACGCCTGCGGCCCGACATCGTGGTGCTGTTGGGCGACCGCTTCGAGATCCTGGCCGCGGCCCAGGCCGCAATGGTGATGCGCATCCCGATCGCCCACCTGCACGGCGGCGAGCGCACCGAGGGCGCCTTCGACGAAGGCATCCGCCATGCCGTCACGAAGATGGCGCACTGGCACTTCGTCGCCGCCGAGGAATACCGCCGCCGCGTGGTGCAGCTGGGCGAGGCGCCGGACCGCGTGTTCAACGTCGGCGCCCCCGGTCTGGACGCGCTGGACCACCTGCAGTGGCTGGACCGCGAGGCGCTCGCGCAGTCGCTGCAGATGCCGCTGGCGCAGCCGCTCTTCCTGGTGACCTACCACCCGGCCACGCTGGGCGACCTGGACCCGGTGCAGGCGCAGGCGCAGCTGCTGGCGGCGCTGGAGCGCTGGCCCGAGGCCGGCATCGTGTTCACCTACCCCAACGCCGACACCGCGGGCCGCCGCCTGATCGCCGCGCTCGACGCCTGGGTGGCGCCGCGTGCGCCGCGCGTCAAGGCCTTCGCCTCGCTCGGCTCGCAGCGCTACATGAGCCTGATGCGGCTGTGCGACGTGGTGGTCGGCAATTCCTCCAGCGGCCTGATCGAAGGGCCGGCGCTGCGCCGCGCCACCGTCAACATCGGCGACCGCCAGCAGGGCCGGCTGCGGGCGGCCAGCGTCATCGACGCCGCCGAGACGGCCGCAGCGATCGAAGGCGCGCTGCGGCAGGCGCTTTCGCCCGCGTTCCAGGCCACGCTGCCCGGCCTGCGCTCGCCCTACGGCCACGGGCAGGCCAGCCGCGCCATCCGCGACCGCCTGAAGCAGGTGCCCCTGGCGGCCCGCAAGGCCTTCTTCGACATCGCCCATGAGCACTGACACGCGCACCCTGGTCATCGCCGAGGCCGGCGTCAACCACAACGGCGACATGGACCTGGCGCGCCGCCTGGTGGACGTGGCCGCCGAGGCGGGTGCCGACATCGTCAAGTTCCAGACCTTCAAGGCGAGCAAGCTGCTCGGCCGGTCGGCGCCGAAGGCGAACTACCAGCGCGAGACCACCGGCGCCGCCGAGACGCAGTTCGAGATGATCCGCAAGCTGGAGATCTCGGAAGCGCAGCACCACGAACTGGCGGCGCACTGCCGGCAGCGCGGCATCGAGTTCCTCTCCACCCCTTTCGACCCCGAAAGCCTGCGCTTCCTGACCCGCACCATGGGACTGGGCCTGATCAAGCTGCCCTCGGGCGAGGTGACCAATTCGCCATTCGTGCTGGACATCGCGCGCGCGGCGCAGAAGGTGATCGTCTCCACCGGCATGTGCACGCTGGCCGACATCGAACAGGCGCTGGGCGTGCTGGCCTGGGGCTTCACGGCGGGCGCTGAAGCGGTGCCGGCCGAAGGCGACTTCGAACGCGCCTTCGCCAGCGCCGAAGGCCAGCGCCTGCTGCGCGAACGTGTCACCGTGCTCCACTGCACCACCGAATACCCCGCGCCGATGGCCGAGGTGAACCTGCGCGCGATGGATTCGCTGGCCGGCGCCTTCGGCCTGCCGGTGGGCTATTCCGACCACACCGAAGGCATCCACGTGCCGCTGGCGGCGGTGGCGCGTGGCGCGCGCGTCATCGAGAAGCACTTCACCCTGGACCGCGGCATGCCCGGGCCCGACCACCGTGCCTCGATCGAGCCGGCCGAGCTGCGCGCCATGGTGCGCGGCATCCGCGACATCGAGGCCGCGCTCGGTGACGGCGTCAAGCGCCCCACGGCTTCGGAATGGAACAACCGCGCGGTGGCGCGCAAGAGCCTGGTGGCGGCCTGTCCGATCAAGGCCGGCGAGACCTTCAGCGCCGCCAACGTGGCCTGCAAGCGCCAGGGCGCGGGCCTGAGCCCCACGCAGTACTGGCGGCTGCTGGGCCGCACGGCGGCGCGCGACTACGCGGCCGACGAGGTGCTCGATGGCTGAGCCCTTCACGGTGCTGCTGGGCTGCGGCGGCCATGGCCGCGTGGTGCTGGACAGCGCGCTGTGCGCGGGCCTGTCGGTAGGTGGCATCGTCGACGGCGCGCTCGCGCCGGACGAGCGTGTCATGGGCGTGCCGGTGCTGGGCGGCGACGAATGGCTGGCCGGCACGCAGGGCGTGCAGGCTCGGCTGCTGCTGGGCGTGGGTGCGAATCCCGACACCGCGCGCCGGCGCCAGCTGGTGCAGCGCTGGGGCGCGGGCCGCGGCTTCGCCGCGGTGCTGCACCCGGCGGCCACGCTGTCGGCGCACGCCACGCTGGGCGAAGGCGTGCAGGTGCTGGCCGGCGCGGTGGTGCAGGCCGGCACCCGGCTGGGCGCGCCCGTGGTGCGGAACACCGGTGCGCGCGTGGATCACGACTGCCGCCTGGGCGACTTCGCCTTCATCGCGCCCGGCGCCGTGCTGTGCGGCGCGGTGGAGATCGGCGAAGGCGCCTTCGTCGGCGCCGGCGCCGTGCTGCTGCCCGGCATGAAGGTCGGCGCCGGGGCCGTGGTCGGCGCGGCCGCGCTCGTCAACCGCGACGTGCCGGCCGGCAGCGTCGTTGCCGGCGTGCCGGCGGTTCAATTGGGAGCCAGGAACTGATGGCCAACTGGAAGAACGTGGTGGTGTCGGCAGACACGCGCCTGTCCGAAGCGATCAAGCGCATCGACGAATCGGCCCTGCAGGTGGCCGTGGTGCTGAACGACGACGGCCGCCTGGTCGGCATGGTCACCGACGGCGACGTGCGGCGCGCGCTGCTGCGCGGCAACGGGCTCGAGGTGCCGGTGGCCAGCGCGATGAACGCGCGCCCCACCTCCATGCCCGAGGGCACGCCGCGCGACGAACTGCTGTCGCTGATGCGCCGCAAGGGCATCCGCCAGCTGCCGCTGACCGATGCGCAGGGCCGCGTCTGCGGCCTCGTCACGGTGGACGAGCTCACCGGCAGCGGGCGGCGCGACAACTGGGTGGTGCTGATGGCCGGCGGCCTGGGCAGCCGCCTGCGCCCGCTGACCGACGACTGCCCCAAGCCCATGCTGCAGGTGGGCAACAAGCCGCTGCTGCAGACCATCCTGGAGAATTTCGCCGAGGACGGCTTCCACCGCTTCTACATCTCGGTCAACTACATGGCCGAGATGATCACCGACTACTTCGGCGACGGCTCCAGGTGGGGCGTCGAGATCGTCTACCTGCACGAGACGCAGCGTCTGGGCACCGCCGGCGCGCTGAGCCTGCTGCCGGCCGTGCCCGAGCAGCCGCTGCTGGTGATGAACGGCGACCTGCTCACCAAGGTGAACTTCCGCCAGCTGCTGGAGTTCCACGCCGACCACCACGCGCAGGCCACCATGTGCGTGCGCGAGTACGACCTGCAGGTGCCCTACGGCGTGGTCACCACCGACGGCCACCGCATCGCCAGCATCGACGAGAAGCCGGTGCACCACTTCTTCGTCAACGCCGGCATCTACGTGATCGAGCCTTCGGCGCTGGCGCGCATCCCGCGCCAGCAGTTCTTCGACATGCCCACGCTCTTCACGCAGCTGGTCGAAGGCGGGCAGGAGACCTCGGTGTTCCCGATCCGCGAGTACTGGCTCGACATCGGCCACATGGCCGACTACCAGCGCGCCAACGGCGAGTACACGGCCATCTTCGCGTGATGAAGGCGCTCGTCGTCGGCTACGGTTCGATCGGCATGCGCCATGCGCGCCTGCTGGCCGGGCTGGGCTGCGACACGGCGGTGGTGAGCGCACGCGAAGTCGACCACCCGCGGCGCTTCGCCACGCTGGAAGCCGCGCTCGCTGCCTGGGCCCCCGGCTACGTGGTGGTGGCCAGCGCCACCGCCGACCACCTGGCGGCGCTGCGCACGCTGGCCACCGCCGGCTGGGCGGGCCGCCTGCTGGTGGAGAAGCCCCTCTTCGACGCCCCGGCCGAGCTGCCCGCGCTGCCCTTCGAACGGCTGGGCGTGGCCTACAACCTGCGCTTTCACGCCGTGCTGCGCGAACTGCAGCGCGAACTGCAGGACGAACGCGTGCTCGCGGTCCAGGCCTACGTGGGCCAGTACCTGCCCACCTGGCGGCCGGGCACCGACTACCGGCAGAGCTATTCCACCAGCGCCGCGCGCGGCGGCGGCGTGCTGCGCGACCTGAGCCACGAACTGGATTTCCTGCAGCACCTGTTCGGGCGCTGGCAGCGCGTGGCCGCGCTGGGCGGGCACTACAGCCACCTGGCGGGCGACAGCGACGACAGCTTCGGCCTGCTGATGGCCTGCGAACGCTGCCCGCTGGTGCAGGTGCAGCTGAACTACACCGACCGCGTGGGCCGCCGCCGCCTGCTGGTCAACACCGACCGCCGCACCTTCGAAGCCGACCTCGTGGCCGGCACGCTGGCCGTCGACGGCGACCTGCGCCGCTTCACGCTGGAGCGCGACGCCACCTACCTGGCCCTGCACCGCGCCATGCTCGGCCTGGCGCCCGAAGACGCCGGCCTCGTGTGCTCGCTGGCGCAGGGCGCCGACACCTTGCAGCTCATCGCCGCGGCCGAGGCCGCCGCGGCGCGCGGCACCTGGGAGAACTCTTGAGGACAGCACTCTGCAGCATCTGCGCCCGCGGCGGTTCGAAGGGCGTGCCCGGCAAGAACGTGCGCCTGCTGGCCGGGCGCCCGCTCATCGCCCACAGCGTGGAGCAGGCGCTGGCCACCGGCCTGTTCGCCGCGGTGGCGGTGAGCAGCGACTCGCAGGCCATCCTGGACGCCGCCGGCGCCGCCGGCGCCAGCGTGCTGGTGCGCCGGCCCGACGAACTGGCCACCGACCAGGCCGCCAAGCTGCCCGTCATCCAGCACTGCCTTCTGGAGGCCGAGCGCGCGACCGGCCAGCGCTTCGAGATCGCGGTCGACCTGGACGCCACCTCGCCGCTGCGCAGCCCGCAGGACATCCTGGGGGCCGTGGACCTGCTGGTGAACAGCGACGCGCAGAACGTCATCACGGCGGCGCCGGCGCGCCGCTCGCCGTACTTCAACCTGGTGGAAGTGGGCGAGCAGGGCTACGTGCGGCTGAGCAAGCCGCTGCCGGGCGCGGTGGTGCGGCGGCAGGATGCGCCGGCCTGCTACGACATGAACGCCTCCATCTACGTGTGGTGGCGCGACACGCTGCTGGCCGGGCGATCGGTCTTCATGGACCGCACGCGCCTGTTCGTGATGCCCGAGGAGCGCTCGCTGGACATCGATTCCGAACTCGACTTCCGCATCGTCGAGTTCCTGATGGGACAACGCTGATGCTGGGTGAACTGCGCTCGCGCATCCGCTTCTGGCGCGAGGCCGACCGCCTGGGCCCCGACGTGCCGTGGACACACTGGCGCCTGCACTTCAAGTCCACCGCGCAGCGCCTGTGCGAGAGCCGTTTCGCGCGTTTCGGCGAAGGCGCCGAGTTCCGCCCCGGCGCCTACGCGATCGGGTGCTCGAAGATCTCGCTCGGCCGGCGCGTGATCATCCGCCCCGGCTGCATGTTCTTCGCCGACCCGCGCGACGAAGGCGCCGGCATCGAGATCGAAGACGACGCGATGCTCGGTTCCTCGGTCCACATCTACGTCGCCAACCACCGCTTCGACGACCCCTCGCGGCCGATCATCGACCAGGGGCACTACGCCTCCAGACCGGTGCGCATCCGGCGCGGGGCCTGGGTGGGCGCCACCTGCGTGCTGCTGCCCGGCGTGACGATAGGCGAGAACGCGGTCGTCGGCGCCGGCAGCGTGGTCACGCGCGACGTGCCGCCGTTCACCGTGGCCGCGGGCAACCCCGCCCGGGTGCTGAAGAAACTCAAGGACTGAACCCGCCATGGACAGAGTGCTGGAAGGCCGTGTCGTCGTCGTCACCGGAGGCAGCGGCCTCATCGGTTCGCGTTTCGTGGCGGCGGTGGCCGACGCCGGCGGCGTGGCCGTCATCGCCGACATCGACGAGGCGCGCGCCGCCCAGGTGCGCGAGCGGCTGCTGGCCGAGAAGGCCGGCCGCACGCTGGACGCGCTGCCGGTGGACATCCGCTCGGCGGACTCGCTGGACGCGCTGATCGCGCAGCTGCTGCAGCGCCACGGCCGGGTCGACGCGCTGGTGAACAACGCCTACCCGCGCAACCCGCGCTACGGACGCCGGCTGGAAGACGTCACCTACGAGGACTTCAACGAGAACATGGGCATGCACGTGGGGGGCTACTTCCTCAGCGCGCAGCGGTTCCTGAAGCCCTTCCGCGAGTCGGGCCGCGGCGGCGTGATCGTGAACATGGCCTCGATCTACGGCGTCGTCGCGCCGCGCTTCCAGGTCTATGCCGGCACGCCGATGACGATGCCGGTGGAGTACGCGGCCATCAAGTCGGCGGTGATCCACCTGACGCGCTACTTCGCGCAGTACACCAAGGGGCAAGGCATCCGCGTCAACTGCCTCAGCCCCGGCGGCGTGCTGGACCGCCAGCCCGAAGCCTTCCTGCAGGCCTACCGGCAGTTCGCGGGCGAGAAAGGCATGCTGGCACCCTCGGACCTGGAAGGCGCGCTGCTGTTCCTGCTGGGCGACGCCTCGAAGTACGTCAACGGACAGAACCTGGTCGTCGACGACGGCTGGTCGCTCTGAGGCGGCGCGAGCGCCATGCGCCACGTCTTCGTGCACGTCGTGCGGGCGATCCAGGACCCGTTCGCCGGCCTGCGCCATGCGCTGCAGGCCGAGGGCGAGACCGACCTCGTGGAAGTGCGCTTCGATGCCGCCGAGTTCGACCACATCGACCGCGTGGAGTACACGCGCCGGCGCTTCCTGCGCGCCTTCTACTACCCGGCGATCTTCCGCAGCCTGTGCCGGCGTCTGGACGCCGCGCTGGCCGGCCTGGGCGACGGCCCAGCGAATGTCTACTTCACCGACGAAGGCGTCTGGGCCGTGGTCTGGGCCGAGTACCGGCGCCGGCTCGGCAAGCCGCAGGTGCGCGGGGTCAACGTGCAGCATGGCCACGCCGAGATCCGCCCCGCGAAGTGGATGGCGGCGCGCCGGGTCGTCAACGCGCTGTCGCGCGGCGTGACGGGCTTCCCCTGCCTGGGTTACGGCAGCCTGGGGGGTGCCGGGCCGGAGCCGTTCGACGTGTACCTCACCTACGAGACGGTGGCTGCCGACCACCTGCGGCAGCAGCTGGGCCGGCAGGCGCTGGCCGCGCCGCGCGTCATCAAGCACGAGCTGATCGCCGGTTTCAGCGACCTCGTGCAGAAGGCGGAAGCCGGCCCGACCAGCGTGCTGTTCGCGATGAACATCAACATGCGCGGCTCGCCCATCAAGTGCGACGTCGGCCAGACCTTCGACGCCCTGCTCGAGATGGCGCAGGCCCTGCACGAGATGGGCGTGCGGCTCATCGTGCGCCTGCACCCGGGCATGGACCGCGCCGCGGCCACCGCGCGCTTCGCGGCACATCCGATCGCGCGCTGTGCCGAACTGGACACCGTGGTCTCGCTGCAGCAGAGCATGGCCCGCGTGCAGGTGGTGATGTCCTTCCTGAGCACGGTGCTCTGGGAAGCCGGACTGGTGGGTCTGCTGCCGGTGCAGGTGGTGTGCCACTGCTGCGACGACGCCCGGCTCACCTTCGAACGCGAAGTGCTGGAACTGGGCGACGGCATGCGCCCGCGCCTGGCCGAACTGGTCGCGAAGGCGCGCGCGCCACAGGCCGCGGGCTGGCTTGAGCGCGAGGCGGCCGAATGGCGGCTGGTGCGGCCGTTGCTGGAGGTCGCTTCGTGAAGCGCACCGCCCGGGGTGACAGGCGTGCTGGCTGAATCGCTGCCGCCGCCCGGCGGGGGCGGGGGAAGCGTGCCCGCAAGGCCGACCCGGCGCGCCGGAGTCCTGCGCGCGCTGCCTCTGTGGATGGCGTTCTGCCTGGTGCTGGGGGCGATCAGCCCCGCCGAGGGCCTTTATCTCTCCCAGTTCGCGGTCTTCCTGTTGATCGTGGCCGCTGCCGCGGCAGGACTGATGCGTCGCGACGCCTGGGTGCCGCTGGCCTGCGTCGCCGTGGTCGGGCTGCTGGTGGTGCTGTCGCTGGCGGCCGGTGCGCGGGGCAACTTGCGCTTCATGCCGGAACTGCTGAAAGGCATCTTGCTCCTGTCCGGAGCGGTGGCCTTCGCCTCCTTCGTCCGCTGGCCCGACGTCGACGCCATCGCGGACCTGTTCCCGCGCCTGCTGCTGGTCATGCTGCTGGGCGTCAAGGTCGCGGGCCTGGGCGACTACTACGGCGAGGAGGGGCGCTTCGGCCTGCCGTGGCTCGGCTCTCCCAACAACACGGGCTTCCTGATCGCGCTGGCGCTGGCCATGGTGCTCTACCGCTGGCCCCGTGGCCGGGCTCCGGGCCGCCTGACGGCAAGGCTGGCATTCGACACGCTGACGCTCGTCGTGCTGGCGGCTTTCCTGGTCGCCACGCAAAGCCTCGGCGGCATGCTCAGTGCGGTCGTGGTGGCCCTGCGATTCGCCGGCCTCGGGCTGGCGCGGACCCTGTGGTCGCTGCTCGGGGTGACGGTGGCCGTGGTGGTGGTGGTCGTCGTGGTTCCCGCGATCGAGGTACCCGAACTGATCGGCTCCGGCCGGTTGCTGATCTGGCAGTCGCTGCTGGACGAGTACCTGTCCGCGGGGCCCCGGGTCCTGGCGGTCGGGTTCGGCCCAGGGGCGATCGATCTGATGCCCTTCTTCACGGCCAGCGTCCAGTCTGCCCACTCGATGTATGTCGAGGTGCTGTACGCCTATGGGGCCACCGGCTTCGTGCTGCTGCTTTTCGGGCTGCGCCGATGGGGCCGGCGCCTGGGCGGGATGGATCCGAAGAGCGTGCGCTCGCGTCTGCTCGACGCACTGTTCGCCTCGCTGGTGGTGGGCTTCTTCGTCGACACCTACGTGATGTCTGCGCAGCTCACATGGACCGGCGCCATGCTGCTGGGGCTGGCCGCGTTGCCACCCGACGGGCGCCGGCGCGCGCGGTGAGCATGTTCCGGCGCGCGCAGGCATTGGCCGCCTGGCTGGGCGGCACCTCGGTCTTCCGAAACCGCTTCTACGTGGCCGGCCTCGCGGTGCAGAAGGGCACGCCGGTGATCGCGGTCCCCCTGCTGGTGGGCATCTTCGGCCTGACGAACTACGCCGAGTACGTGCTCTTCTACACCATCGTGCAGAGCTACGCGAACGTCGTTTCGCTTGGCGTGCCGCAGGCGGTGGTGCCGTTGTGGTTCAAGCAGGCCGATCAGGCCGAGTTCACGGCATCGGTCGTCGGTCTGGTGCTGCTGCTCTGGCTGATCTGGCTGGTTCCCGGGGTTCCGCTGCTCCTGCTGTTGACGCACCGTCAGCCCGGCGCTGCGCTCGACGCGTGGAGCTTCGTGCTGTCGGTGGTGCTGTTCGCCGCCGCCTGGAATCTGAACACGCTGGCGGTGGCGATGACGCGCGTGAAGGGCCGGCAGCGGGTGTACTTCGCCGCCGCGCTGGCAGGAGCGCTGGTGCTGGTCGTGCTGGCCCTGGCCGCCCGGTCGCTGGGGCTTGCCACGCTGCAGGCGCTGGTCGCGCTGCAGGGACTTGCGGTGCTCACGTCCGCCACGGTGATGATCGGCACCGACGCCCGCCAGTGGGCTTCGGCGTCGTGGCGCGGTGCCCTGCGACACGGCCGCGCCTTGCTCGGGCAGGGTGCCCCGATCTGCGCCTATGCGTTCATCTCGCTGTATTCGATGAGCGTGGACAAGTGGCTGGTGCGGATCTGGTTCCCCACGGACGTGTTCAACGCGTACGTGCTGGACTCGCAGTTCGCGTTCGCGATCCTGGTGGTGCCGGCCGCGATCGCCCTCCAGGTCGGTCCCCGCTTCGCGGAACTCATCGCGCAGGGCGACCGGGCCGGTCTGCAGCGGCTGGAGCGACGTGCCGCCCGCCTTACGGTCGGCGCTTCCTTGCTGCTGGCGTTCGCGATCCTCGCCTACGCCACCTTGACGGGCCTGAAGCTGACCTGGGGCTTCGGCATCCTGGTGGCAGCCTACCTGTTCGAAGGCCAGTTCATGCTGGCCTCCAACCGTCTGGTGTCGGAGATGCGCTCCGGCAGCCTGGTGTGGGTCGGGTGCATCGGTGCGCTGCTTCTGACGGCCGGCCTGCTGGCGGCCTGCCTGTCCGGACATGCGGCCTGGGTCTACTTCGCCTGCCTGGCGTACTACGCGGCGATGTTCGCCATGGCGCGCTGGCGCGTGCTGCGGCTGAGCGCGGAACAGGGTTCGTGATGACGGCGTGTGAAATGCGGCGGTCCGGGACCGCGTGGCCTGGCCCACCAAGGCGGGCCCGCATGCTAGGATCTTCGCCCCGCGGCTCGCGCGGGTTCCTCATGCGGCTGCCGCCCTTGGCGGTTCTCGCGCCGCCGATTCCATCCCCAGGCTTGAGATGAACACAGCAACGTCCAGTCGCCGGACGCTCGACGTCGGCTGCGGTCCCGCCAAGGAGCCGGGCGCCGTCGGCGTCGACCAGTTCGAACTGCCCGGTGTCGACGTCGTCTGCGACCTCAACGGCCGCTGGCCCTTCGACGACGGATCCTTCGACCGGGTGGTGTTCCGGCACAGCATCGTGCACCTGCGCTCGCTCGAAGGCGCGCTGCGCGAGGCGCGCCGCGTCTGCCGGCTGGGCGGGGTGATCGAGATCATCTCGCCCCACTTCTCCAGCGACAACGCGTTCACCGACCCGACGATGAACTTCTGCACCGGCTACCGGACGCTGGACTACTACTGCGAGAACGGGTCCATGCCCTACGGCTACTACGGGCAGCTGGGGCTGCGCATCACCTACCGGCGCATCCACCTGTACCGCGCCGAGCTGCGCAACACACGGCACCGTGTCGTCTCGTGGCTGTTCTGGCCCGCCGACGCGCTGGTGAACGCCTTCCCTCGCCTGTACGAGAAGTTCTTCTGCTTCATCCTGCGCGGCAACGAAGTCCGCTTCCTGCTGGAGGCGCGTTGATGGCGGTGCCCCGCGGGCGCCGCGTGGCGGTGCTGTACGACTGCGTCTTTCCCTTCGTGCCCGGCGGCGGTCAGCGGCGCCTGTTCGAAGTGTGCCGCCGGTTGGTGGCGCGCGGCTGGCAGGTCGACTGGTACGGGCTGCAGTCATGGCCCGGCTCGGGCGAGACCGTGGTCGACGGGGTTCGCATGATCCCGGTGGCGCCGGCGGTGTCCATGTACCGGCCCGACGGCAAGCGCTCGATCAGCCAGACCCTGTACTACGGGCGAGCGATCGCCCGCTTCCCGGGCTTGCGCCACTACGACATCGTCCATCTCGGACAGTGGCCCTACTTCCACTTCTTTCCGGCGCGCCTGTTCGCGCTGTTCGGCCGTGCGCGCGTGGTGGCCGACTGGTGGGAGGTATGGAACCGCCACTGGCTGGAGTACTACGGTCTCAAGGGCTGGCTGGGCATGCTGCTTGAACGCGTGTGCGCACGCCTGCCGACGAAGCTGATCGCGATCAGCGAAACCGGCGTGCGACAGCTGGGCGAGATCGGCGTCGCGAAGCAGCGCATCGAGATCGTGCACAACGGCATCGACTGGGCCGCGATCTCCGGCGCCGAGCCCGGCGCGCAGCGCTCCGACCTGGTCTACGTGGGGCGGCTGCAGCCGCACAAGAACGTGAACCTGCTCGTGGCCGCGCTCGGCCTGCTGAAGGACCGCGGGGTGACGCCGAGCCTGGCGCTCATCGGCGACGGCCCCGAGCGCGAGGCGCTGGAACAGCAGGTGGTCCGGCTGGGGTTGCAGCCGCAGGTGCGCTTCCTGGGCGCCGTGGCCGAAGACGCCGAAGTGCACCGCCACCTGCGGGCCGCGCGCGTCTTCGTGCACCCTTCCACCAAGGAAGGGGGCGGCAGCATCACTTCGCTGGAGGCGAATGCCGCCGGGCTGCCCGTGGTGGCCTTTGCCCACCCGGGGGGCCTGTCACCCGAACTGATCGAGGACGGCCGCACCGGCCGCTGGGTGCCGGCGGTGGACGCGCAGGCCCTGGCCGATGGAATTGTCGATGCCTTGTCCATGGCGGACAGATCCGAAGTCCCGGCGCGGTGCGTCGAGTTCGCGCACGAGTTCGATTGGGACCACGTGGCCGCCGGCTACGAGCGCATTTGGGGTTCGTTCAAATCGCGCGCATAGTGCGCACTGCACGAACTGTGGGGGTACCGAGCGTCCGGTGTGGTCCTATACGGACACTCTTCAAGGGGCCCGGCCGTAGAATTAAAGGTTCCACGCAACGGTCGTACGTCCGAATGAATCGCGAACTGTCAGAAGTTGTCGAAGAGGAAAAACGACAGCCGGGCCGCGTTGAACGAGGTGAGCGACGCGAATTGCCGCGCCCGCTGCCCGTGACCGGGCACGCCGCGCCGCCTGCGGCCAACGATGCCGCCATGTCGGCCGCCGCCGCAGGCTTGCCGGCGGGCATCGGCCCCGGGCCGGTGGGACGCGTGTTCAAGCGCATCTTCGACCTCGCCAGCGTGGTGGTGATCCTGGCGCTGTTCTGGTGGGCCATCATTGCGGTGATGATCGCCGTGCGCCTGACCACCGGCAGCCCGGTCATCTTCGGCCACACGCGCGTGGGCCGCGACGGGCGCGAGTTCAAGTGCTACAAGTTCCGCTCGATGGTGCCCAACGCCGAAGAGGTGCTGGCCCGTCTGCTGGCCACCAATGCCGAGGCGCAGGCCGAGTGGCAGCGCGATTTCAAGCTGAAGGACGACCCGCGCATCACCAAGGTCGGCCGCTTCATCCGCAAGACCAGCCTGGACGAGTTTCCGCAGCTGTGGAACGTGGTCAAGAACGAGATGAGCATCGTCGGGCCGCGCCCGGTGGTGCGCCGCGAGCTGGACCTGTACTACGACGGCGCGCGTGCCCACTACCTGGGCGTGAAGCCCGGACTCACCGGCCTGTGGCAGGTGAACGGCCGCAACGACATCGACTATGCCGGGCGCGTGGCGCTCGACCGTGAATACGTCGAGAGCTGGAGCTTGTGGACGGACTTCATGATCGTGATGCGCACGGTCGGCGTCCTGTTCCACC
Organism: Rubrivivax sp.; assembly: GCA_044224175.1. Classification (GTDB taxonomy): domain Bacteria; phylum Pseudomonadota; class Gammaproteobacteria; order Burkholderiales; family Burkholderiaceae_C; genus Rubrivivax. The sequence continues at coordinate 76,674 of JBGAKY010000008.1, forward strand.
GCCGCGGCGCCTACTAGGCGCCGCCGGGCTCAACGGCAGGGCCGCCGGCGAAGGGCCGGCGGGTGCTGCCACACTCAGGCAGTCTCCTTCAGCACTTCGTGCACGGCGGCGCTGACGGCCTCGATCTGCGGCAGCGTCAGTGCCAGCCCCGAAGGCACGTAAAGACCGCGACGCGCTATGCGCTCGCTCACCGAGTAGCGTTCGCCGGCGAACAGGCCGCGCTCCTGCAGCACCGGCTGTTCGTGCATGCCCAGGAAGAAGGGCCGTGTCTCGACGCCGTGCGCGCGCAGGCGCGCCGCGAACCCGGTGGCGTCGAACGGCACGTCGTCGGCGAGCACCATGCCGTAGACCCAGTACACGCTGCGCGCCCACGGCCGTTCGATCGGCAGCTGCAGTTGCGGCAGGTCCTTCAGGCGCGCCTGGTACTCGCGCGCCGCTTCGCGCTTGCGCTGGACGATCTCCTCGATCCGCCGGACCTGCCCCACGCCGACCGCGGCCTGCATGTTGGTGAGCCGGAACTGGTGGCCCAGCTCGGTGTGCAGGAAACGGCGGTCCGGGCGGAAGCACAGATTGCGCAGCGAGCGTGACCGTTCGGCCATGCGGTCGTCGTTGGTGACGACCATGCCGCCTTCGCCGGTGGTGATGAGCTTGTTGGCGAAGAAGCTGAAGGTGGCGATGTGGCCGATGCCGCCGCAGGTCTGCCAGTGTTCCCGTGGCGTCCCGCGTTGCGAGAGGTAGCGCGCGCCGTGTACCTCGGCGGCGTCCTCGATGACCGTCAGGCCGTGGCGGCCGGCCAGCGCCATGATCGGATCCATGTCGACCGGATGGCCGTACATGTGCACCACCATGATGGCGCGCGTGCGCGGGGTGATGCGAGCGGCGACCTGCTCGACGTCCATGCACCAGTCGTCGGGGTCGCTGTCCACCAGCACCGGCACCGCGCCGACCCGCACCAACGCGGAGGCGCACGAGATGATGGTGAAGGTGGGCATGATGACTTCGTCGCCGGGCCCGAGGCCCGCGGCTTCCACCGCCACCTGCAGCGCGGTGGTGCCGTTGGAGACGGCGATGCCGTGGCGCACGCCGCAATAGCGGGCCCAGCTCTCCTCGAACTCCTCGACGTACTTCCCGGCGGAGGAGATCCACCCGCTGGTGAAGGTGTCCTTCAGGGCTTCGAAGTCCTCGTTCGTCAGCAGCGGTTCATTGACGGGAATCATGTCGTGGTCTCATCGTGGTGTTGCGCGGGCCGCACCGGCGCGCCTTCAGAAGCGTTCCTTGTCGGCCGTGCCGGCGTAGGGGCCCTGCTTCACTTCGAGCAGCACGGTGTCGGTCTGCAGCCGGAAGCCGTGGCCGCCGGCCAGCAGCAGGACCAGGTCGCCGGTGCGCAGGGCGCGCGTGGCCAGCAGCCGGCGGTCCAGGCCGTAGATGTCGATCTCGCAGTCGCCCTTGCGCACGATCACGCATTCGGTCGTGCCGTGGACTTCGCGCACGATGGGCAGGTGCATGTGGCGCGGGATCTCGCTGCCGCCGGGGTAGACGATCATGCCGACCTGCTGGCCGAAGTGGTCGGGCGTGAGGAACTGGGTCTTCTGCGGCAGCCAGTCGCCGCGCAGCAGGTAGACCAGCGGCGTGTCGCCGTCGGAGATGACTTCGAGCGGGCCGGTGGCCGGGGCGTTCGTGGGTGTCACGGTGGCGTCGGGCAGGGGCTAGTAGAGCGACTTGCGGCGCACGTGGTCTTCGGCGGCTTCGACGAGGTCGGCGTCGACCATCTCGTTGACCAGCTGCTCGAAGCTCGTGCGCGGTTCCCAGCCCAGCTTGGAGCGGGCCTTCGCCGCGTCGCCGAGCAGGGTCTCCACCTCGGTGGGCCGGAAGTAGCCGGGGTCGATGGCCACCACGCAGCGGCCGTCGGGCAGCAGGCCCTTCTCGTCGACACCGCTGCCGGTCCAGCGGATCTGCATGCCCAGCCGGCTCGCCGCCAGTTCGACGAAGTGGCGCACGCTGTACTGCTGGCCGGTGGCGATGACGAAGTCCTCCGGCTTGTCCTGCTGCAGCATCAGCCACATCATCTCGACGTAGTCCTTCGCGTGGCCCCAGTCGCGCTTGGCGTCCAGATTGCCCAGGTACAGGCAGGACTGCTTGCCCAGCTTGATGCGCGCCAGCGCACGCGTGATCTTGCGGGTGACGAAGGTCTCGCCGCGGATCGGCGACTCGTGGTTGAAGAGGATGCCGTTGCAGGCGTACATGCCGTAGGCCTCGCGGTAGTTCACCGTGATCCAGTAGCCGTACAGCTTGGCCACGGCATACGGCGAACGCGGATAGAACGGCGTGCTTTCGCGCTGCGGAATCTCCTGCACCAGGCCGTACAGCTCGGAGGTGGAAGCCTGGTAGAAGCGGCTGCGCTGGCCCAGCCCGGTGACGCGCAGCGCCTCCAGCAGGCGCAGCACGCCCACGGCGTCGGAATTGGCCGTGTATTCCGGTTCCTCGAACGACACCGCCACGTGGCTCTGCGCGGCCAGGTTGTACACCTCGTCGGGCTGCACCAGCTCGACGATGCGCAGCAGGCTGCTCGAATCGGTCATGTCGCCGTAGTGCAGCACCAGCTTGCCGCCAAGTTCGTGCGGGTCGGCATACAGGTGGTCCACGCGCGCCGTGTTGAACAGCGAAGTGCGGCGTCGCACGCCATGCACGCTGTAGCCCTTGCGGACCAGGAACTCCGCCAGGTAGGCACCATCCTGGCCGGTCACGCCAGTGATCAGGGCAGTCTTCGTCATGTGGTTCGCCGGTGGTCTGGAAGGGGTGGGCGGGTTCGGAACGGCAGGCGGCGCGTGCGGTCGTCAGGCCGTGGGCGGCTGCGACTGCAGGACGGAACGGTTCTGGCGGCCGGAAGCCGCGGAATGCCTGAAAAGCACCAGGATCGCCAGCAGCACGGCCGAGGCCGCGGTGGTGATGATGGCCGTCAGCAGCCGCTGCGGGCGGCTCTTGCGCTCGGGCGGCACGGCCACATCGACGACCTGGACGATCGCGCCTTCACGGCTCTCGTCGATACGTGCCAGCTCGAACTGGCGGGCATAGACCTCGAACAGCGCTTCATGGTACTTGAAGTCGCGGTACTTGCTGACGTAGCCGGGCGTGCCAGTCTTCTCGGTCGGCTGCTCGGTGCGCGCCAGCTGCTGGCGCAGCGCCGCCAGCAGGGTCTGCTGCTGCTGCACTTCAGGCGTGTGCTCGGCGAGCATGTCGCGCAGGCTCTGCAGCCGCACCTCGGTGGCGGTGACCTGCGCCTTCAGGCGCGCGTATTCCTCGGCGGCGGCCTTGGGTTCGGCGCGCAGGGCGCCGGCGTTGAAGCCGCTTGCCTGCAGTTCCAGCTGCGCCTGGGTGAGGCGGTCGCGGCTCTGCTCCATCTGCTTCTCGAAGAACATGCGCCGCTGCTGCGCTTCCGAGACGGCCAGCGTGGCGGTGACCGCGCGCAGCTCGTCGACGTAGCGGTTGGCCATCTCGGCGGCGCGGCGAGGATCGGGGTTGTCGACCTCCACCGTGATCAGGCCGTCCTTCTTGTTGGCCGCGATGCGCACGTTGGCCAGCAGGCGCTTGCGCGCATCGACGCGCAGTTCGACGCCGTAGGTCTTGATGAGGTCGAAGCGGTCGATGATGCGGTCGGAAACGGTGCGGCTGTGCATCAGTGCCACGTACTGGTCGGCGCTGGTCCGGATGCCCGCGGCACCGCCGGCCAGGCTGGCCAAGCCGCCAAGCGACGCCAGGGCCGAAGCGGCGCTGCTCTGGGCCTGCTGCGGCGGGATGATCACCGTCACCGCCGTGAAGACGGGCGTCAGCAGGAAGGTCAGGAAATAGGCGGCCGAGCCCAACAGCGGCGGTACGAAGACGAGCAGGGCCCACTTCCTGCGCAGCGCGGCGAAGACCTCCACGATCGAGAGGCCGCCATCCTCGGGCGGCGCCTCGTCCGGCGGCTCCTGTGTGGCCATGCGCTCTGCGGGCATGTTCACTTGACCGCGCTCTTGATGCCGGCCAGGCCGATGCCGAACTGGTAGAGGATCTGCGTCCAGTCCTTCAGGTTCTGCACCACGGTGGTCTTGTTCAGCTCCTCGGGCACGAAGATCGTGTCGCCCGGCAGCGCGGGCTGGGCGCTCAGGTCGCTGCTGAACCAGCCCGTGCCGTGCGACTTGACGCTGATGACGCTGCCGTTGGCACGCACCACGAACACGCTCTTCTCGTCGGCGCCGCGCGTCGCGCCGCCGGCCAGTTGCAGGTAGTCCTGCAGGGTACGCGAGGGCTGGAAAAGGTAGCTGCCGCCATTGAACACGCTGCCGAACACGCCCACCGTGGTGGGCCGCGGCGGAATGTAGAGGCGGTCGCCGTCTTCCAGCGCCAGGTCGGGCAGCGCGGTGGCGTCGTCGGGAAGCTCCAGCACGATGCGACCGGTGGGACGGATGTCGCGCAGGCGCGCCACCAGCCGCGAACCCGCGTCTACGCGGCTGGACTGCACCGCGGCGTCTTCGGCGGTGCTGGTGCGCTGGGTGGTGGCTGACTTCGTGAGGTCGGTCTCCAGGTCGCGCAGCGCGCGGTCGTAGTTGGTCTGCTGAACCTGGCGCACGCTCTCGCGCGTGAACTCGGTGGCGTACAGGTAGGCGCCCGTCGACAGCCCGCCGGCTGCGCGCAGCGCGTCGGCGACCGAACTGGCCGCAGGCAGGATATATTCGCCCGGCCGCATCACCTCCCCTTCGATGCGAACCCGCTTGTTCTGGCGCTCCACCGAGAGAGTGGCCTCGACGCCGCTGAACACGCGCAGCACGTCGCCGCCCTGCGGCTGCCGCGTCAGCGCGGCTGGCAGTTCAAGCGTGCTGATGCGGATGTCGTTGCGCTGGTCCAGGCTCTCGACGCTCAGGCGCGTGCGGTCGGCTACCGCGCTGAAGCCCGCCGCCATGCGCACCACGTCGGCGACCGTCTCGCCGGGCAGCAGCTCGAAGATGCCGGGCTTGTTCACGCTGCCGATCAGGCCCACCTGCGTGCCCACCGGTCCGATGTGCACGATGTCGTCGGGCTGCAGGACCTGGTCGCCTGCGTTGTCACCGCGCACCAGCAGGTCGTAGAGGTCCAGGCGGGAGATCGTCTTGCCGGCGCGCCGCAGCTCGATGTGCCTGAAGCTGCCGGCCGCCGTGGGACCGCCGGCGCGCATGATGGCGTTGACCATCGTGGACAGGCTGCTCACCGTGTAGGCGCCGGGGCGTGGCGTGAAGCCTGTGACATAGACGCGGATCGGGCGCAACTGGCCAAGCGTGGCGCTGAGCTGGAAGTTTTTGAACACCTGGCCCACGCGCTGCGAGATCACTGTCGACAGGTCGGCCACGCGCGTGCCGGCCACCACAACTGGGCCGACGCGCGGGATGGAGATGCGACCGCTTCGGTCCACCAGCAGCCGCAGGTCGGCATCGACCGAACCCCAGAGCAGCAGAAGCACCTCGTCGCCCGAGGACAACACGTAGTCTTCGGGCACGCGCGGCGCGTAGTCGGGCACGTGAGGCTGGCGCTGGCCCGTCATCAGCTCCCAGCCGAAGCGGCGCAGGCCGAATTCGTCGCCGGCCGACTGGTTGGCGAGCCGGCGAACAAAAAGTTCGAACTCACCCAGCGGCACCGGCCGAGGCGCCGGATCCAGCGCACTCTCGCGGTCGAAGGCCTGCGGCGTGGCGTCGCGCGGATCGACCACGTTCGAAGGCTGGCGGATGCGCACCGGGCCGCCAATCGGTGAGCCGCCGTCGCCGGCGTTCGTGCCGACTTGTGCCAGCACGGGGGCGGCGGGTACGAGCCAGCAGAGTGCCGCCAGCAGCAAGGCGCCGAGGCGCCTGCACGATCGTGGGACGGAAGACCGAGGGATCAGGACCATCTGGCGTGCCGCCGGGTGCAGCGGCGCGGGAATCTGGCAGAACCGCGAATTCTATCGGCTGCGTGTCGGCGAATCGGCACTGGAGGACGGATAATAGGAATTGATGGATTCTTCCGCGACTCCGGCACAGCCGGTCACCGAAGCCCCCCGCTTCGACACCCTCCCGCTCGACCCCAAGCTGCTTCGCGCCGTGGCCGACGCCGGCTACACGGCGATGACGCCCATCCAGGCGAAGGCGATCCCCATCGTGCTGGCGGGTCGCGACGTGATGGGCGCCGCCCAGACCGGCACCGGCAAGACGGCGGCCTTCACGATCCCGCTGCTTCAGAAGATGCTGCGCCACGAGAATGCCAGCATGTCGCCGGCGCGCCACCCGGTGCGCGCGCTGGTGCTGGCGCCCACGCGCGAGCTGGCCGACCAGGTGGCCAACAACGTCAAGACCTACGCCAGGCACACCAACCTGCGTTCCACGGTGGTGTTCGGCGGCATCGACATGAAGCCGCAGACGCTGGTACTGAAGGGCGGCGTCGAAGTCCTGATCGCCACCCCGGGCCGGCTGCTCGACCATATCGAGGCCAAGAACGCGGTGCTCAACCAGGTCGAGTACGTCGTGCTCGACGAAGCCGACCGCATGCTGGACATCGGCTTCCTGCCCGACCTGCAGCGCATCCTGGCCTACCTGCCCAAGCAGCGGCAGACGCTGCTGTTTTCGGCCACCTTCTCGCCCGAGATCAAGCGCCTGGCCAACAGCTACCTGCAGGAACCCGTGCTGGTGGAAGTGGCCCGCCCGAATGCCACCGCCTCCACGGTCGAGCAGCACTTCTACAGCGTGACCGACGACGACAAGCGCGCCGCCGTGCGGCAGATGCTGCGCACGCGTGAGCTTTCGCAGGCGCTGGTGTTCGTCAACAGCAAGCTGGGCTGCGCCCGGCTGGCACGCAGTTTCGAACGCGATGGCCTGAAGACCCAGGCCCTGCACGGCGACAAGAGCCAGGACGAACGCCTGAAGGCGCTGGCCGCCTTCAAGGCCGGCGAAGTCGACCTGCTGGTGGCCACCGACGTGGCCGCGCGCGGCCTGGACATCGCCGACCTGCCCGCGGTCTTCAACTTCGACGTGCCCTTCAACGCCGAAGACTACGTGCACCGCATCGGCCGCACCGGCCGCGCCGGCGCTTCCGGCCTGGCGGTGACGCTGGTCACGCGCGACGACACGCGGCTCGTCTCCGACATCGAGAAGCTGATCAAGAAGAAGATCGAGATCGAGCCCTTCGAGGTGGAAGACGACCGCCCCCGCCGGCCGCGTCGCCGCTTCGACGAAGAGCGCGAAGAACCGGTGCGCGAAAGCGCCGAGCGGGTGGAACGCGCCGAACGACCCGAGCGGGCCGTGCCGCCGCGGCGCCATGCGCCTTCGACGGACCCCTTCTTCGACAAGCCCTACGAACCCAGTGGCAGCGGCGACGCGGCCTGGGAGAAGGGCGCCACCGCCGCCACCGGCGCGGCGGCCACCACCAGCGCGGCGGTGAAGGCGATCTCGCCCAGCATCCGCGCCAAGAAGAAGGTGGCTTCGCTGCTGGGCGGCGGTCGCTGAACGCGCCCGCGCTTCAGGCTTCCTCTTTCAGAAACAGTTCGCGGTCGGGCGCGAAGTTCGCGTACAGCGGCAGCAAGGCGCCGCCCAGCGCCCGCGCGTCCGATCCGATGGTGCCGGCCAGCATGCGCGGCCGGCGCACGCCTTCCCAGCTGTAGCGGTCGGCCGCGCCCTCGGTGGCGACCAGCAGCGCGGCCTGCAGTTCGCGGCTGAAGTTGCCGTCGACGATGACGCCTTCCAGGTCCAGCAGGCAGGCCGCGCTGTTCATCGCCAGCGCCACCGCGGCGCCCGATTCCAGCAGCCAGGCCTGGGTGTGCGGCTGCCAGGGCGCCTGCATCGCGCGCGCGTCTCCGACCGCGCTGCCGTCCAGGCCCGCGTCCAGGAACCGGCGCTCCAGGCCCAGCAGCGATGCGCGGCTCAGCAATTGCGGTGGCGCGTCCTCGCCGCGCCCGGCCAAGCCCAGCGGCATGGAGCCGATGGCGCCGGCATTGCCGTGAAGGCCGGCGCGCAGGTGGCTGTCCAGCACCAGGCCGCCGCCGATGAAGGTGTCGACGAAGACGTACAGGAAGCTGCGCACGCTGCGGCCGCGGCCGGCCACCAGCTCGGCCACGCAGGCGGCGGCGGTGTCCTTCAGCAGTTCCACCGGCAGCGGGGTCAGCGCCGCCACGGCGTCGCGCAGGTTCACTTCGTCCCAGCGGCGGGCGAGTGCGGGGTCCACGCCCAGCAAGGTCTGCCAGCCGCCCATCGACAGCGGCGCGGCGATGCCCACGCCCTGCAGTCGCCGGCGCAGCGCCGGGCCGAGCCGGGCGTCGACGTCCCGCAGGCGTGCGCCGATTTCGGCCAGCACGCGCTCGGGTTCGGGAAAGGGGTAGTCCAGCGACCAGCGTTCGCGCGGCGCGCCGGTGAAGTCCACCAGCAGCACGTCCAGACTGCGGCGGCCGATCTTGACGCCCACCGAGAAGGCGCCGTCCGGGTTCAGCGACAGCGGCACCGAAGGCTGGCCCACCTTGCCGCGCTGCGGTTCGCCCTTCTGCAGCAGGCCGTCCTCGAGCAGGCGCTTGGTGATGAGCGAGATGGTCTGCGCCGTCAGCCCGGTCAGGCGCGCCAGTTCGGCCGCCGGCAGCGCGCCGTGCAGTCGCAAGGCCTGCAGCACCACCCGTTCGTTGTACTGGCGCAGGCCACCCTGGCTGGAGCCGCGCGGCTTCAGCCGGGTGCCGTCTTCGCGGTGGGCAGGGGTGCCTTGCATGGGATTCAGGCCGCCAGCGCCTCGGCGATGACGCCCTTCCTGAAGATGAAGTTGGCGAACGGCTGCAGCTCGCCCGTGTGCACGATGGCGAAGGTGCGCCGCACCCGGTCGTAGAAGGCGAAGCGTTCGACCGCCTCGCACTGGCCGGTGCTGGCCCAGCCGTTCGCTTCCAGGGCGTCGATCACGCGGCGCTGCAGCGCGCTGCGGTAGCCGGCCGGCGAGTCGCTCACCTGCATGTAGGCCACCGGCTGCGCCACCGCGGCGTCCAGCGGCAGCAGCGAGAGCACGGCTTCGGCCGCGCGCTTCACGCCGGCGCCGGGCAGGGCGATGAGCGGGCGGCCGCCGGCCAGCGCCTCGGCGGTGAAGTTGGCGTCGGCGATCACGATCTCGTCGCCGTGGCCCATGGCCGCCAGCACGCGCAGCAGGTCCGGGGTCAGCAGGGGGTCGATGCCTTTCAGCATGGCGTCGGCTCCCTCGCTCAGGCCAGGCACTCGGCCGGGATCTGCTCCGGCGGCATGGCGCCGGTCATCACCGCCACGGTGTCGCTCATGCTGATCTTCTTCGGGTTCAGCACGGCGGCGCGGCGGCCCAGGCGTGCGACGTGGATGCGGTCGGCGATCTCGAACACGTGCGGCATGTTGTGGCTGATCAGGATCACCGGCAGGCCCTTGTCGCGCACGCGGCGGATCAGCTCCAGCACCATGTTGCCTTCCTTCACGCCCAGCGCGGCGGTCGGCTCGTCGAGGATGACCACGTGGCGCGCGAAGGCCGCGGCGCGTGCCACCGCCACGCACTGGCGCTGGCCGCCGGAGAGCGTCTCCACCGCCTGCGTCATCGAGCGGATGCCCACCTTCAGGTCGGCCATGCGCTGGACCGCGACTTCCAGCATCTTCTTCTTGTCCAGCATGCGCAGCGCGCTGCCCAGGAAGCCTTCGCGGCGCATCTCGCGGCCGAGGAACAGGTTCTCGGTGATGGTCATCGCCGGCGCCACCGCCAGGTCCTGGTAGCAGCACTCGATGCCTTCGCGGCGCGCGTCCATCGGGTTGCGGAACTTCACCGGCTTGCCGTCGAGCAGGATCTCGCCTTCGTCCGGGATCGTTGCGCCCGAGAGCGCCTTGATGAGGCTGCTCTTGCCGGCGCCGTTGTCGCCGATCACGGCCAGGATCTCGCCGGCGCGCAGCTCGAAGTCGGCGCCGTCCAGCGCGGTGACCTGGCCGTAGCGCTTCACCAGGCCCTTGGCCTGCATCACGTGGGTATGGTTTGCCATGGTTGCCATCCTCCTTCAGCGCGCGGCCTTGCGAGAGAGCTGGTCGACGGTGACCGCCAGGATCACCAGGATGCCGGTCACCAGCACCTGGTAGACCGAGGACACGCCCATCAGCGTGAGGCCGTTGCGCAGCACGCCCACGACCACGGCGCCGGCCAGCGAGCCCAGGATGACACCGCGGCCGCCGAACAGGCTGGTGCCGCCCAGCACCACGGCGGTGATGGCGTCCAGGTTCTCGGTCTGGCCCGCGTTGGGGTCGCCGACCCCGGTGCGCGAAACGGCCAGCAGCGAAGCGATGCCGTAGAACACGCCGGCCAGCACGTACACGCCCAGCAGCACGCGGTCGGTGGCGATGCCCACCAGGCGCGTCGCCTCGGGGTTGTTGCCCACCGCGTAGATGTGGCGGCCGGCGCCGGTCTCGCGCAGCCAGAACCACATGCCCAGGTACAGCAGGATCATCAGCACCGTGCCGTAGGCCACGTTGGTGCCGCCGATGGCGAAGGTGCTGCCCAGCCAGGTCATCGAGTCGGGCAGGTCGGTCACCGTCTGCGCACCGGAATACAGCTGCGTCACCGCGAAGGCGATGTTGAAGGTGCCCAGCGTCACGATGAAGGGCGGCAGCTTGATGCGCGTGACCAGCAGCCCGTTGAAGAAGCCGAACAGGGCGGTCACCGCGATGCCCAGCAGCACCGCCACCGGCACCGGCAGGCCCAGGTCGACGGCCGCCTTGGTCATCACGATGCTGCCCAGCGCCATCAGCATGCCGCACGACAGGTCGATGCCGGCGGTCAGGATGATCAGCGTCTGGCCGATCGCGATGACGCCCACCACCATCACCTGCTGCAGGATCAGCGAGAGGTTCTCGCCGCTGAGGAAGCGGTCGGTCGTGAAGGAGAAGAAGGCGCAGGCGATGACCAGCGCGATGAAGGGGCCGAGCTGGCCGATCGGCGGCAGCTTGCTCTTGAGGGTGTCCATGCCGGGGCTTCCTTGTGGGCTGCGGGCCATGGCCCGGCGGGGGACACCGCGTGGGCGGCGTCCCCCTGACCGGACAGTCAGGGGATCAGCGGGGTCGCTGCCTTATTTCTTGCCCCAGCACAGGTCGGTGCCGGTCTTCACGTCCTTGCTGTCGACGCCGGCCACCGGCTTGGCGGCGATCAGCGTGACGCCGGTGTCGGTGTAGCCCGCCACCTTCTTGCCCGACTTGGCGTATTCGACGCCGGCCTCGACGCCCATCGAAGCCATCTTCAGCGGGTACTGCTGCGAGGTGGCGGCGATGATGCCCTTGCCGACGTTGGCCACGCCGGCGCAGCCGCCGTCGACCGAGACGATGATGACGCCCTTTTCCTTGCCGGCCTTCTTCAGCGCGTTGTAGGCGCCTGCGGCGGCGGGCTCGTTGATGGTGTAGACGATGTTCACGTCGGGCGCCTTCTGCAGGCAGTTCTCCATTGCCGTCTGGCCCTTGGCGGGGTCGCCGAAGCTGTCGGCCATGCACACCACCTCGGCCGGCTTGGCGAGTTCGTTGCTCTTGGCGTCCAGGCTCTGCAGGCCGAAGCCCTGCAGGAAGCCGTTGTGGCGCTGCGCGCCCACCGGGTGGCCGGGGAACAGGTCCAGCGTCACGATTTTCGCCGGCTTGCCGCCGAGCGCGGCCTTCGCGTACTGGCCGATCAGCACGCCGGCCTTGTAGTTGTCGGTGGCGAACAGGGCGTCGGTGGCGTCGGCGGGGTCGGTGGGGCTGTCGAGCGCGATCACCATCACGCCCTTCTCGCGCGCCTTCTTGATGGCCGGGATGATGGCCTTGCTGTCGCTGGGCGTGATGAGGATGGTCTTGGCGCCGGCGGCGATCATGTTCTCCATCGCCGTCACCTGGCCGGCGTTGTCGCCGTCGGTCTTGCCGGCGCCGGTGAGCAGCTTGGCGCCCTTGGCCTTGGCGGCCTCGGCGGCGCCTTCCTTCATCTTCACGAAGAAGGGGTTGGTCTCGGTCTTGGTGATGAGGCCGATGACGGGTTCGCCGGCGGCGCTGGCCAGGCCGGCGCTCAACAGCAGGGCCGCGGCTGCGGCGAGACGGGTGGTGTGCAGCATGGATGTCTCCTCGAACGGGTGGGGGCTGGAAAGCAGGCACGTCCTCGGCCTGTCTGGAGTTCATTTTCGGCGCAGGTTTTAAATAAATCAAGCTGATTGATTAATGGAAAACCCGGTGGCGAAAGGCCCGGCCAGCGCCGATGCTTCGCGCCGACGGGCCCCGTGCCGGAGCCCCTGATACCAAGGAGAAGACGATGTTCGTGGTGTGCGGCGAGGCCCTGATGGACGTCTTCGAGACGGCCGAGACGCCCACCGGTCTGGCGCTGGACGCGCGCATCGGCGGGTCGCCCTTCAACGTGGCGCTGGGGCTGGCGCGGCTGGCGCAACCGGTCTCGTTCTTCGGCGCGCTGGGCGGCGGCTTCGTCGGCCAGCGCCTGCTGAAGGCACTGGAGGCCGAAGGCATCGGCACCGGCTGCAGCGTGGTGCTGGATGCCCCGACCACGCTCAGCCTGGTGGGGCTGGACAGGCGTGGCGTGCCCTCGTATTCGTTCTACGGCGAGGGCTGCGCCGACCGCCTGCTGCCGCTTTCGGCGCTGAAGCTCGTGCCGGCGGCGGCGCGCGCCTTCCACTTCGGCTCCTACGCGATGGTGGTGGAACCGGTGGCGGCCACCCAGCGCGCGCTGGTGGAACGCGAACACCGCCGAAGCCTGATCGCCTACGACCCCAACATCCGCCTCAACGTGGAGCCGCGCCTGGAGCGCTGGCGCGAAACGCTCGCGTGGATGGCCTCCCGCACCCACCTGCTGAAGGTGAGCGACGAAGACCTGGGCCTGCTGTTCCCGGACGAGGAACCGGCGGCGCTGGCCCAGGGCTGGCTGGCGGCCGGCGTGGGCCTGGTGGTGGTCACACGCGGCGGCGAAGGCGCCGAAGCCTGGGCGCGCGGGTTGCACGTGCGCACGCCGCCGCAGATCGTGGACGTCATCGACACCGTCGGCGCCGGAGACACCTTCCAGGCCGCGCTGCTCACCTGGCTGGCCGAGCACGAAAGGCTGGCACCGCAAGCAGTGGTCGACTGGACCGAAGGCGACCTGGAGGCGGCGCTGACCTTTGCCACCCGGGCCGCGGCGATCACCTGTTCGCGCCGCGGCGCGGATCTGCCCCGACGGACCGAACTGGCCTGATCAGGCGAGCAGGCAGAACACGGCGGGCACGCGGTCGGGCAGGGCGCGCGGCTGGCTGCACCAGTCGGCCACGCGCGCGCTGCGCGTGAAGGCCCCGGGCAGCGTGAGGCCGCAGCTCACCGACAGGCGGGTCGTCGGCGCCAGCGCTTCCAGCATGGCGGCCAGCAACGCGCCGTTGCGGTAGGGCGTCTCGATGATGATCTGCGTCTGCGCCAGGCGGCGCGACGCGGCCTCCAGATCGCGCAGGCGCGACAAGCGCGCCGCAGGTTCCTGCGGCAGGTAGCCCACGAAGGCGAAGCTCTGGCCGTTCAGGCCGCTGGCCGCCAGTGCCAGCAGAAGCGAACTCGGTCCGGCCAGCGGCAGCACCGGCACGCCGGCCGCGTGCGCCGCTTCCACCAGGGCGGCACCGGGGTCCGCCACCGCGGGCAAGCCCGCCTCGGACACCAGGCCCAGGTCTTGTCCCTGCAGCGCGGGCGCCAGCAGCGCATGCCAGGCGCCTGCGGGAATGGTCTCGCGACTGCCCTTGCGCGGTCGTGGCAGCTCGGCGATCTGCACTTCCTGCAGCGGCCGCGCCAGAGGCACCAGCGCGCCGGCGCGCTTGATGAGGGCGCGTGCGCTGCGGGCGTCTTCGGCCACCCAATGCTGCAAACTCGCAATGCGCGCGATCACTGCCTGCGGCAGCACCTCCTGCAGGTCAATCGCCGCCTCGCCCAGGTCCAGCGTGTTGGGCACCAGCACCAGGCTGCCAAAGCTCATGTCGCCGCCAGCACCGGGTCGATGCCAGCTTCGCGCAGCAACCGCGCGGTGCGGATGAGCGGCAGGCCGACCAGCGCCGTCGGGTCGTCGGACTCGATCGCCTCGACGAGCGCGATGCCCAGCGTCTCGCACTTGGCGCTGCCGGCGCAGTCGTAGGGCTGCTCCAGGCGCAGGTAGCGTTCGATCTCGGCGCGCCGGAGCGGGCGGAAGCGCACCTGCACTGGCGCCAGTTCGACACGTTCGTACCCGGTCGCCGGCCGCACCACGGCCAGCGCGGTCTGGAAGACGACGAGGCGGCCGCTCATGCGTTCCAGCTGGGCGACTGCGCGTTCGTGCGTTCCGGGCTTGCCGATCGGCTCGCCTTCCAGGTCGGCCACCTGGTCGGCGCCGATCACCACAGACTGCGGGTGTGCCGCTGCCACCGCGCGGGCCTTCTCCAGCGCCAGCCGCAGCGCCAGGGCGGGCGGGGTCTCGCCAGGGCGCGGTGTCTCGTCGACCTCGGGCCGGGCGACGGTGAAGGGCAGGCGCAGCCGCTCCAGCAGTTCGCGCCGGTAGCGCGAAGTCGAGCCCAGCACGAGCGGGGGGTTTTCCATGCCGAGATTGTCCCATCGGGTGCGGACGGAGCGGCCGCTACACTGCCCGCTCACCATGCTCACCCTGTACGGCTCCAGAGGTTCCGGTTCGGCGGCGGTCGAGGCCGCGCTCGTGCTGGCCGGGCTGCCATTCAGGTCGGTGCGGGCCTCCACCTGGGAAAACGACTCGGCGCAGGCCGAACTGCGGGCCGTCAACCCGCTGGGACAGATCCCCACCCTGGTGCTGGAAGACGGCAGCGTGCTCACCGAGAGCGCGGCCATCCTCATCCACCTGGGACTGGAACACCCAGCCTCGGGGCTGCTGCCGACGGACCCGGCGGCACGCGCACAGTCGCTGCGCGGGCTGGTCTACATCGCCGCCAACTGCTACAGCGCGATCAGCATCATCGACTACCCCGAACGGTGGCTGGCCGACGCCGACAAGTCCGGCTGCGAACGCCTGCGACAGGGCTCGCGCGAGCGGCTGCACCACCACTGGCGCCTGTTCGCCGACCAGTTCGGTCCCCTGCTGGGAACCGGTACACGACCCGCTGCTCTGGACCTGATGGCCAGCGTGGTGAGCCGCTGGTCCGGCGCCCGCAAGCACCTGGCGGCCGAAAGACCGGCGGTCCACGCGCGGCTGCTGGCCATCGACACCCATCCCGCCGTGGTCGCCGTCTTCGGCAGCCACTGGCCGGCGGTCTGAGTCGCCCGCCATGTCCCGCCCCCGGTCCCTGGACCCCCACCGCCTGGACGTGCGGGCATTCGCCGAGGCCGGCGCCACGCTGGAAGGTGACCTCGAACAGCGACAGCTGCATCGCCTGCAGGAAAGCCTGGTCGCCACCGACCTGGCCCCGCCGCCGGTGCGCTGGCAGGCCCAGGGCGAGCAGCGGCCGGTGGCCGGTGGCGCGCCGGAGACCTGGCTGACCCTGCAAGCGTCCACCCGGGTCACCCTGTCGTGCCAGCGCTGCCTGCAGCCGATGACCCAGGACCTGCAGATCGACCGCCGCTTCCGTTTCGTTCAGACCGAAGAGGAAGCGGCGCGCCTGGACGAGGAGATCGAAGACGACGTGCTCGCCGCCGCCCGCTGGTTCGACCTGATGGAACTGCTGGAAGACGAGCTGATCCTGGCCCTGCCGCTGGTGCCCCGGCATGCCAACTGCCCGCAACCCCTGCCGCTGCCCGAAGAGCCGGCGGAAGAAGCCCAGCCCAACCCCTTCGCCGCCCTGGCCGCCCTGCGCCGGCCGCCCGGCGGGTGAGGCAGCAGCCCGCAATGGCGGCGGATTTGGTACACTGGCGGGCTTTGCAGCGGCTGCGCCTTGCGTCGCCGACCCCAGGAGCTTCCCATGGCCGTCCAGCAGAACAAGAAGTCGCCGTCCAAGCGCGGCATGCACCGTTCGCACAACGCGATCGCCGCGCCCGGCACGGGCGTCGAGCCGACCACCGGCGAGGTGCATCTTCGCCACCACATCAGCCCGACCGGCTTCTACCGCGGCCGCAAGGTCCTGAAGACCAAGGCCGACGCCTGACGTACGGCCGGGGCACCGCCCACGGCGCCCCTTCTTTCGCCCGCGACCCGGGTCGAAACCTGAGCCATGTCGGCGCACCACGCTCCTGACCCGCTCTCCCTGGTCCGCATCGCCGTCGACTGCATGGGCGGCGACCACGGACCTTCGGTCACGCTGCCCGCGGCGCGGGCCTTCCTCGAAAAGCATCCCACGGCCGAAGTGGTGCTGGTCGGCACGGCCGAAGCCGTGGCGCCGGCCGCCGGCTGGGCCCGCTGCTCCACGGTCGTGGCCACCGACGTCGTCACCATGGACGACCCGGTCGAGGTCGCGCTGCGCAGGAAGCGCGATTCGTCGATGCGTGTCGCGATCAGCCAGCTCAAGGCCGCCGAAGGCGCCGAACCCGCCGCCCACGCCGCCGTCTCGGCCGGCAACACCGGTGCCCTGATGGCGGTGGCGCGCTACGTGCTGAAGACCTTCGACGGCATCGAGCGCCCGGCCATCGCCGCCATGCTGCCCAACGCCAAAGGCGGCCTTACCAAGGTGCTGGACCTGGGCGCCAACGTCGACTGCACCGCCGAACAGCTGCTGCAGTTCGCGGTGATGGGCAGCGCGCTGGTGGGCGCGCTCGACGGCATCGAGGAGCCCACGGTCGGGCTTCTCAACATCGGCGAAGAGGTCATCAAGGGCAGCGAGGTCATCAAGCGCGCCGGCGAACTGCTGCGCGCCGCGCATGCCGGCGGCCACCTCAACTTCCACGGCAACGTGGAGGGCAACGACATCTTCAAGGGCACCACGGACCTCGTGGTCTGCGACGGCTTCGTCGGCAACGTCGCGCTCAAGACCAGCGAAGGCGTGGCCTCGATGATGGGCAAGATGATCAAGGAAGAGTTCACCCGCAACGCCTTCACCAAGCTGGCCGCGCTGGTGGCGATGCCGGTGCTGGACCGCTTCAAGGCGCGCGTCGACCACCGGCGCTACAGCGGCGGCGCGTTGCTGGGCCTGCGCGGGCTGGTGTTCAAGGCGCACGGCTCGTCGGATGTGCTGGCCTTCGAGATCGCCCTTTCGCGGGCGTATGATGCCGCCCGCAATCGGCTGCTCGACCGCGTACACGACCGCATTGCCGAGACGCTGCAGGCCCTGCCGTCATCCGACGTCGCGGCGCAGCAAGCCGCATGACCAACCAAAGCCTTCCCGTCCACTCGCGCATCACCGGCACCGGCAGCTACCTGCCGCCGCGCCGGCTCACCAACAACGACATGGCCGCGATGCTGGCCGCGCGCGGGGTCGAGACCAGCGACGAGTGGATCGTCGAACGCACCGGCATCCGCGCCCGCCACTTCGCCGACGAGGGCGTCAACGCCAGCGACCTGGCACTGCACGCGGCGCGCCACGCGCTCGAATCGGCCGGCCGCAAGCCGGAAGACGTGGACCTGATCATCGTCGCGACGTCGACGCCCGACATGGTGTTCCCGTCCACCGCCACCATCCTGCAGCGCAAGCTGGGCGTGGCCGGCTGCCCGGCCTTCGACATGCAGGCGGTCTGCTCGGGCTTCGTCTACGCGCTGACGGTGGCCGACTCGATGATCCGCGCCGGCGGCGCGCGCTGCGCGCTGGTGGTGGGCTCGGAAGTGTTCTCGCGCATCCTCGACTTCAACGACCGCACCACCTGCGTGCTGTTCGGCGACGGAGCCGGCGCCGTGGTGCTGGAAGCGAGCGCGACACCCGGCATCCTGGCCAGCGACCTGCACGCCGACGGCCGCCACCTGGAAATCCTCTGCGTACCGGGCACCGTCAACGGCGGCCAGATCAGCGGCGTGCCGCTGCTTCGCATGGACGGCCAGGCGGTGTTCAAGCTGGCCGTCAACGTGCTGGAAAGCGCGGCCCGCGCCACGCTGGAAAAGGCCGGCCGACGCGAAGAAGACATCGACTGGCTGATCCCGCACCAGGCCAACATCCGCATCATGAACGGCACCGCCAAGAAGCTGAAGCTGGCGTCGGAACGCCTGGTGGTCACGGTCGACGAGCATGGCAACACCTCGGCGGCGTCGGTGCCGCTGGCGCTGGACGTCGCGGTCAAGAGCGGCCGCGTCAAGCGCGGCGACACCGTGCTGCTGGAAGGCGTGGGCGGCGGCTTCACCTGGGGTGCGGTGCTGCTCGACTTCTGAGCCGCCGGCCGCCGCCGCGCAAGAACAACGATCACGGAGACAAGAGAGCAGCGATGGCGCAGTTCGCATTCGTGTTCCCCGGCCAGGGGTCGCAATCGGTCGGCATGCTCGACGCGTGGGGTGACCACGCGGCGGTGAAGGCCACGCTGGAAGAGGCCTCGGCGGCGCTCGGCAGCGACGTCGGCAAGCTCATCCACGAGGGCCCGGCCGAGCAACTGGCGCTGACGGTCAACACCCAGGTCGTGATGCTGGTTGCCGCCATCGCCAACTACCGTGCCTGGCGCGCCGAAGGCGGCGCCGAACCCGTCGCGGTGGCCGGTCACTCGCTGGGCGAATACAGCGCGCTCGTCGCGGCCGGCGCGATCTCGCTCGCCGACGCCGTGCCGCTGGTGCGCTTCCGTGCCCAGGCGATGCAGGAAGCGGTGCCGGTCGGCGCCGGCGCGATGATGGCGGTGCTGGGGCTGGACGGCGCCTTGGTGCGCGAATGCTGCGAAAAGGCGGCCGCCGCCAGCGGCGAGATCGTCTCCGCCGCCAACTACAACGATCCCAAGCAGACCGTGATCGCCGGCTCGAAGGCGGGCGCCGACGCCGCGGCCGAACTGCTGAAGGCCGCCGGTGCCAAGCGCGTGCTGCCGCTGGCCGTGTCCGCCCCCTTCCACTGCCTGCTGATGAAGCCGGCCGCCGAACGGCTGAAGGAGCGCCTGGGCGCGCACGGGGCGCCGCGCAGGTGGTGGAATGCGGCCCCGGCAAGGTGCTGTCGAAGATGGTGCCGCGCATCCTGGCCGACGCCGCCACCGCCGACATCTGCGACCCCGCGACGCTGGCGCGCACGAAGGAACTGCTGGCATGAACGACACGACGAAGCGCATTGCGCTGGTGACCGGCGCCTCGCGCGGCATCGGCCGCGCCATCGCGCAGGCGCTGGCCGCGCAAGGCCTGCACGTGGTGGGCACCGCCACCACCGAAGCGGGCGCCGCCGGCATCGCCGAGGCGGTGCCGGGCGCGCAGGGACGCGTGCTCGACGTGACCGACGGCGCCGCCGTCGACGCCACCATCAACGCGATCGTCGCCGAACACGGCGGGCTGCACGTGCTGGTGAACAACGCCGGCATCACGCGCGACATGCTGGCCGCGCGCCTGAAGGACGAGGACTGGGACGCCGTCATCGACACCAACCTGAAGGCGGTGTTCCGCTGCTGCCGGGCGGTGATGCGCACCATGGTGAAGCAGCGCTGGGGCCGCATCGTCAACATCACCTCGGTGGTGGGCGCGGCGGGCAACCCGGGCCAGGCCAACTACGCGGCCGCCAAGGCGGGCGTCGCCGGCATGACGCGCGCGCTGGCGCGCGAGGTCGGCAGCCGCAGCATCACCGTCAACTGCGTCGCGCCGGGCTTCATCGCCACCGACATGACGGCGGCGCTGACCGACCAGCAGAAGACTGCGCTGCTCTCGGCCGTGCCGCTGGGCCGGCTGGGCACTGCGGAGGAAGTGGCGCATGCCGTGGCCTTCCTGTGCAGCCCGCTGGCCGGCTACATCACGGGCACCGAACTGCACGTCAACGGCGGCATGTTCATGGCCTGATCGCGGCCCCGCGCCGGCGGCCTGAAAGACGGGCCGCCGCCCGGTGCCGACCCGGACCCCGCCCCGCCGGTAGAATCGCGGGCTGTTTTTCCCGATCCCACTCCTGGAGGAGTCATGAGCGATATCGAAGCCCGTGTCAAGAAGATCATCGCCGAGCAACTCGGCGTGCCCGAGTCCGACGTCACCAACGAGAAGGCTTTCGTGGCCGACCTGGGTGCCGATTCCCTCGACACGGTCGAACTGGTGATGGCCCTCGAGGACGAGTTCGGCATCGAGATCCCCGACGAGGAAGCCGAGAAGATCACGACCGTGCAGCTGGCGATCGACTACGCCACCAGCCACCAGAAGGCCTGACGGCAGGCGAACGAGATGAGCCGACGTCGCGTCGTCGTCACCGGCCTCGGGCTCGTGAGCCCGGTCGGCAACAGCGTGGCCGAAGGCTGGGCCAACGTGCTGGCCGGCCGTTCGGGCATCGGCAACATCACGAAGTTCGATGCGTCCGCGTTCGCCTGCCGCTTCGCGGGCGAGGTGAAGGGTTTCAACGTCGAGGACTATCTCCCGGCGAAGGAAGCCCGCCACATGGACACCTTCATCCACTACGGCCTCGCGGCCTCGGTGCAGGCGGTCAAGGACGCCGGCCTGCCGTTCGGCGACGCGCTGGATGAAGCCAGTGCCGAACGCATCGGCGTGATGGTGGGCTCGGGCATCGGCGGCCTGCCGATGATCGAGGAGACGCAGAAGGAATACAGCGAACGCGGTCCGCGCCGGATCTCGCCGTTCTTCGTGCCGGCCTCGATCATCAACATGATCTCTGGCCACGTCTCGATCCGCTTCGGCTTCACCGGGCCGAACCTCGCCATCGTGACCGCGTGTACCACCGGCCTGCACAGCATCGGCGAAGCGGGCCGCATGATCGAATACGGTGACGCCGACGTCATGGTGGCCGGCGGAGCCGAAAGCACCGTCTCGCCGCTGGGCGTGGGCGGTTTCGCGGCGGCGCGCGCGCTGTCCACCCGCAACGACGACCCACAGGCGGCCAGCCGCCCCTGGGACAAGGGCCGCGACGGCTTCGTGCTGGGCGAAGGCGCCGGCGTGCTGGTGCTCGAGGAACTCGAACACGCGAAGCGCCGCGGCGCGAAGATCTACGCCGAACTGGCCGGCTTCGGCATGGGTGCCGACGCCTTCCACATGACGGAGCCCAACGTCGACGGGCCCAAGCGTTCGATGATGGCCGCGCTGCGCAACGCCGCATCAACGCCAGCGAAGTGCAGTACCTGAACGCGCATGGCACCTCCACGCCGCTGGGCGACGTCAACGAGACCAACGCCATCAAGCTGGCCTTCGGCGACCACTCGAAGCGGCTGGTCGTGAACTCCACCAAGTCGATGACGGGCCACCTGCTGGGCGGCGCCGGCGGCATCGAGTCGGTGTTCACGGTGCTGGCGCTGCACCATCAGGTGTCGCCGCCGACCATCAACCTGACCGACCCCGACCCCGAATGCGACCTCGACTACTGCGCCAACCAGGCGCGCGAGATGCGCATCGACGTCGCGGTGAAGAACAACTTCGGGTTCGGCGGCACCAACGGCACGCTCGTCTTCCGGCGCGCGTGAAGTCCGGGTGCGCCCAGGCGCCTCCGGTCGGCGTGACCCTTTCGGGCGGCGGCGTGGCGCGCCGCTTCCACCCTGCTGGCCCTGCTGGCGGCCGCCGTGGCCGCGGAGTGGGTGCTGGCCCACCTGGCAATGCCCTTCAGCCTTCGTCTGCCTGTCGAACTGGCCGCTGCCGCCGGCGCTGCGCTGATCGCGTGGCGCCGCGGCCGGCCGCGGCCGCGTGTCCTGCAGTGGGACGGCAGCCGCTGGTGCCTGGACGGCGTGGAAGGCCAGGTCGCGGTGATGTGGGATCTGGGCGGCTGGCTGCTGCTGCGCCACCGGCCGGCGGCGGGCGCGACGAGCTGGCTGCCGTTGCCGGCGGCCGAGGTCGGCGCCGGCTGGCACGGCCTGCGCGCGGCGCTCTTCGCCGGCCGCGCGGCGGTGGCGTCGTCGGACGCGGGAAGCTGAGCGCCATGGCCGACGCCGAAGCCGACGCCCTGCTGGTCGACCGCGCCAAGCGCGGCGACGTGCGCGCCTTCGAGATGCTGGTGGTGAAGTACCAGCGCCGCATCGAACGCCTGATCGCGCGCATGGTGCGGGACACCGATCTGGTGCAGGATATCGCCCAGGAGTCGTTCATCCGCGCCTACCGCGCGCTGCCGCAGTTCCGCGGCGAGAGCGCCTTCTACACCTGGCTGTACCGCATTGCCGTCAACACGGCCAAGAAGGCGCTGGTGGACCTGAAGCGCGACCTCCTGGTTTCCGAGACATCCTTGGCAGGACAGGAAGACGGTGATGAAACTTCGCGTGTCGAGAACGAACTAAGCGACGGCGAGACGCCCGAAGCCCTGTTGGCCAGCAAGGAAGTGGCCCAGGCCGTGAACTCCGCCATCGAGGCACTGTCTGAAGACCTGCGGCAGGCGATCACCCTGCGCGAGATCGAAGGCCTGAGCTACGAAGAGATTGCCGAAGTCATGAACTGCCCCATCGGCACCGTGCGGTCCCGCATCTTCCGCGCCCGCGAAGCCATCGCGGCGCGGCTGCGCCCCTTGCTGGACACACGCGAGGGCGAACGCTGGTGACGCCGGGCGCGCCGCCGCGACAGAATCGACATCGAGGGTGAGTCTGCTTCCAACCGAGCCATGAACGCCAACCCCAATCGCGCCAACGCGGCGGCCGAAGACCGCCACGAATCACTCTCGGCCCTGGCCGACGGCGATGCCGCCGCGCTGGAAGACGCCTGCCTGCGATGGCGTGAAGACCCGGAAGCGCGCGCGCGCTGGCATGCCTACCACCTGATCGGCGACGTGCTGCGCTCCGACGACCTGGCCTCCCCCCCTGTGCGCGACGCGGCCTTCCTGCGTGGCCTGCGTGAACGCCTGGCCGCCGAACCGGTGGTGCTGGCGCCGCCGGCACCGCGGCGGGGCCGGCACTGGCTGCTGCCGGGGGCCGCCGCGGCGGCCGGCTTCGTGGCGGTGGCCGGCGTGATGGTAGTGCTGCGCAACGGCACGCCGGCGCCTGAAGTCCCGGTGGCGGCCGCGGCGCCGCAACCCGGCGCGGTGGTGCCGGTGGTGGCCACGCCCGAAATCGTGATCCGCGACCCCAAGCTGGAGCGCCTGCTGGCCATGCACCGTGGTGCCGGCGGTGGCTACGCCGCGGTGCCGGGCGCGACGCCGCGCAACCTGGAAGTCATGGCGACCACGCCAGTCACGCCCATCACGCCCGTCGTCGCGCCGGTCACGCGCTGAGCGCCCGACATGCACCTGCAAGTCCGGCGCTGGCTGCCCGTCTTCACCTTCGCTTCCCTGCTGCTGCCGGCGGCCGCGGCCCCCGCCGAACTGGCGGCCAACGGCGAACCGGCCGACGCTCGCGGCTGGCTGGCGCGCATCCACGCCGCCGCCCACCAGCGCAACTACCAGGGCACGCTGGTGTTCAGCGCCGGCGGCGCGCTGTCGAGTTCGCGCGTGGCGCACTTTTGTGTGGGCGAGCAGTCCTACGAGCGGCTGGAAACGCTGGACGGCCGCCAGCAGCGCATCTACCGCCAGAACGACACCCTGCACACCGTGTGGCCGCAGTCGCGCGTGGTGGTGCAGGAGAAGGCGGGCGCGATGAGCAGCCTGCCTTCCAGCACCCAGGTGGTGGAGCCGCGCGCGCTGGAACGCTACGAGCTCAAGCCCGAAGGCAGCGATCGAGTCGCCGGCCGCGAGGCCCAGGTCTTCCTGCTGCAGCCGCGCGACGAGATGCGCTACGCGCAGCGCCTGTGGGCCGACAAGGCGACCGGGCTGATGCTGCGCGCCGACGTCATCGGTGCGAGGAGCCAGGTGCTGGAATCCACCGCCTTCAGCGAAGTCGAGATCGGCATCAAGCCGCAGCCCGACCCGATCCTGCAGGCCATGAAGAAGCAGGACGGCTACCGCGTCGTGCGCCCGCAGCAGCAGCGCACGCAGCTCGAAGCCGAAGGCTGGTCGCTGGAAAGGCCGGTGCCCGGCTTCGTGTTCGCCGGCTGCATGAAGCGCAGCGTCGAGTCGCCGGAGTCGGCCGTCAGCGACCCCGTGCTGCAGGTGGTGTACTCCGATGGCGTGACGCACGTGTCGCTGTTCATCGAGCCGTACGACGCCAAGCGCGCGGTGGTGCCGCTGGCCGGCCAGCTGGGTGCCACCGCCACGCTGCGCCAGAGACGGGGCGAGCACTGGATCACCGTGATGGGCGACGTGCCGGCCGCCACGCTGAAGGCCTTCGCCGAAGCTCTCGAGCGTCGGCGCTGAGCCGGCCAGCCGCGTTTCCGAGATTCCGATCGATCGTCTGGAGGGAGAGCCCTTGTCCATGAACCCGCGCACCGCCCCGCACCCCTTGACCCGCCGCGCCAGCCTGGCCTTCGGCGCGCTGCTGCTGGCCGGCGCCGCGCTCTGGCCGGCGGCCGGCCGGGCCCAGCCCGCCCCCACCGTCCTGCTGCCCGACTTCAGCGAACTGGCCGAGCGGGTCGGTCCTTCGGTGGTGAACATCCGCACCACGGAGCGCGCGCGCAGCCGCTCCAGCGGCGAGATGGACCCCAGCGTGGAGGAGTTCTTCCGCCGCTTCGGCATCCCGCTGCCCAACCGGCCCGACCCGCGGCGCGGCGCCCCGCGCGAGGACGACGACGGGCAGGCGCAGCCGCAGCAGCGCGGCGTGGGTTCGGGCTTCATCCTGTCGGCCGACGGCTACATCATGACCAACGCGCACGTGGTGGACGGTGCCGACGAGGTCATCGTCACGCTCACCGACAAGCGCGAACTGAAGGCGCGCATCGTCGGCGCCGACGCCCGCACCGACGTGGCGGTGGTCAAGATCGACGCCGGCAGCCTGCCGGCGGTGAAGATCGGCGACGTGAACCGGCTCAAGGTGGGCGAATGGGTCATGGCCATCGGCTCGCCCTTCGGCCTGGACAACACCGTCACCGCCGGCATCGTGAGCGCCAAGCAGCGCGACACGGGCGACTACCTGAACTTCATCCAGACCGACGTCGCCATCAACCCGGGCAATTCCGGCGGCCCGCTGCTCAACCTGCGCGGCGAGGTGGTGGGCATCAACTCGCAGATCTACAGCCGCTCGGGCGGCTTCATGGGCATCAGCTTCGCGATTCCCATCGACGACGCCATACGCGTGGCCGACCAGTTGCGCACCAGCGGGCGCGTGATCCGCGGCCGTATCGGCGTGCAGATCGCACCGGTGAGCAAGGAAGTGGCCGAATCGATCGGCCTGGGCGGCAAGGCGGCCGGTGCGCTGGTGCGCAGCGTCGACAAGGACGGCCCGGCCGACAGGGCCGGCATCGAAGCCGGCGACATCATCACCCGGGTCGATGGCAAGGCGGTGGAGCGTTCCGGCGACCTGCCGCGCATCATCGGCAGCATCAAGCCCGGAACGAAGAGCACGCTGTCGGTCTTCCGCCGCGGCAGCGCGCGCGAGCTGACGGTGACCGTCGGCGAGTTCGAGGACGACCGCCAGGTCGCGCGACGCGCGCCATCCGAGCCGGGCGCCGCGCCTTCCACCAAGAGCGCGCTCGGCGTCACCGTGTCGGACCTGTCCGAAGCGCAGAAGCGCGAACTGCGCGTGAAGGGTGGCGTGAAGGTCGACGCCGTCGAAGGCGCGGCGGCCAAGGCCGGCCTGCGCGAAGGCGACGTCATCCTCTCGATCGACAACGCCGAGGTGGCCGACAGCAGGCAGTTCGCCACCCTGGCGGCCAAGGCCGAGAAGGCGCGCGCCGTCAGCGTGCTGGTGCGGCGCGGCGAGTGGGTGAACTACCTGGTCATCCGGCCCGGCCGCTGAAATGCCCCCTGGCGCCGGTCGACTAGTTGACCGGCGCGATGGGTCTTTCCGCATGGCGATACCTGAACCCTGTGTGGCGGATGACGACCAGGCGATCGTTTCTGATGGGCCGGTTGGCGTCCGCTTACTTCACCGGGTGCCGGCCGGTGATTCATCCGGGCTACGTCTAGAATGCCAGCCCAGAGACCGCCTTTACCGGTCGGATCCGGAACAAGAGGAGCCATCCGCAGGCTACCCACAAGTCCTCTGAAGGCCTGTTGATAACCTGTGGACGAAATTTCCTGTTGGCAGCCCGCAACGGCCGGAAAACAAGCATTGGCGCGGGTTCCAGCGGGGTCCTTTTGGCTACAATGGGCGCCCAACAAGCAGTTGCCAAACGTTCTGTTGGAAGGCGCGTCTCAATCTTGGACGTGCCTTTTTTTTAGCTTCAGCACGGCGCTTCGCGCCTTCACATCGTCAGGCGATGTGAGCTTTCGCTGAAGCGGCTTCGCCGCTTTGACTTCGGCACCGCGAAGCGCAGCAGACATCCATGAACCACATCCGCAACTTCTCGATCATTGCCCACATCGACCACGGCAAGAGCACGCTGGCCGATCGGATCATCCAGCGCTGCGGTGGCCTGTCGGACCGCGAAATGGAAGAGCAGGTGCTCGACTCGATGGACATCGAGCGCGAACGCGGCATCACCATCAAGGCGCAGACCGCGGCGCTCAGCTACACCGCGCGCGACGGGCAGACCTACAACCTGAACCTGATCGACACCCCCGGCCACGTCGACTTCAGCTACGAGGTGAGCCGTTCGCTGTCGGCCTGCGAGGGCGCGCTGCTGGTGGTGGACGCCAGCCAGGGCGTGGAGGCGCAGACGGTGGCCAACTGCTACACCGCGCTGGACCTGCACGTGGAAGTGGTGCCGGTCCTGAACAAGATGGACCTGCCGCAGGCCGACCCCGAGAACGCGAAGCGCGAGATCGAGGACGTGATCGGCATCGACGCCACGAACGCGATCCCCTGCTCGGCCAAGACCGGCGAGGGCATCGACGACATCCTGGAGGCGGTGATCCACCGAATGCCGGCACCGCGCGGCAACCCGGAAGGTCCGCCGCGGGCGATGATCATCGACAGCTGGTTCGACAACTACGTCGGCGTCGTCATGCTGGTCCGGGTGGTCGACGGGCGCCTCGCCAAGGGCGAGCGCATCCGCCTGATGGCCACCGACAGCGTCTACGGCATCGAGCAGATGGGCGTCTTCACGCCCAAGTCGGTACCGCGCGCCGAACTGAAGGCCGGCGAGGTGGGCTTCATGATCGCCGGGATCAAGGAGCTGCACGCCGCCAAGGTGGGCGACACCATCACGCTGGAGAAGAAGCAGCCCAACAACGCCGGCCCGGCGACCGAGCCGCTGCCCGGCTTCAAGGAGATCCAGCCCCAGGTCTTCGCCGGCCTGTATCCGGTGGAGGCGAGCGAGTACGACTCGCTGCGCGACGCGCTGGAGAAGCTGCAGCTCAACGACAGCAGCCTGCGCTTCGAACCCGAGGTGAGCCAGGCGCTGGGCTTCGGCTTCCGCTGCGGCTTCCTGGGCCTGCTGCACATGGAGATCGTGCAGGAGCGACTGGAACGCGAATTCGACCAGGAACTCATCACCACGGCGCCTTCGGTCGTCTACCAGGTGGAGCTGAACGACGGCACCGTGCTGGACGTGGAGAACCCCAGCAAGATGCCCGACCCCGGGCGCATCCGCGAGATCCGCGAGCCCATCGTCACCGTGCAGCTGTACATGCCGCAGGAATACGTGGGCCCGGTGATGACTCTGGCCAACCAGAAGCGCGGGGTGCAGGTCAACATGTCCTACCACGGCCGCCAGGTCCACCTGGCCTACGAGCTGCCGCTGGCCGAGATCGTGCTGGACTTCTTCGACAAGCTCAAGAGCGTCAGCCGCGGCTACGCCAGCATGGACTACGCGTTCAAGGAATACCGCGGCGCCGACGTCGTGAAGGTCGACATCCTGATCAACGGCGACCGCGTCGACGCGCTGGCCATCATCGTGCACCGCAGCCAGAGCCAGTACCGCGGCCGCGAGGTGGCCGAGAAGATGCGCAAGCTGATCCCGCGTCAGATGTACGACGTGGCGATCCAGGCCGCGATCGGCGCCAACATCATCGCGCGCGAGAACGTGAAGGCCTTACGCAAGGACGTGCTGGCAAAATGCTACGGTGGCGACATCACCCGCAAGAAGAAGCTGCTCGAAAAGCAGAAGGCGGGCAAGAAGCGCATGAAGCAGATCGGCACGGTCGAGGTGCCGCAGGAAGCCTTCCTCGCCATCCTGCAAGTGGACGACTGAGAACAACACGATGAGTGCTCTGACAGCCGTCCTGTACGGCTTGCTGGTGGTGTATCTGGGCGGCTGGTTCATCGGTCAGTGGACCGG
The DNA here is from genome assembly GCA_044224175.1 of Rubrivivax sp. Lineage (GTDB taxonomy): Bacteria > Pseudomonadota > Gammaproteobacteria > Burkholderiales > Burkholderiaceae_C > Rubrivivax. Next base: position 104,763 of record JBGAKY010000008.1, read on the forward strand.
CAACTTCGCATTGCTGTTGCTGATCCTCACCGGGGTCACGCTCGCTTACTGGCTGGCCGAGCGCTTCGTCTTCCGGCCGCGGCGCGAGGCCGCCGCTGCCAACCTGGAGCGGGCCGACGCCGAGCGCCGTGCCGGCCTGGCCAAGATGGGCATCGAGAAGGTCGACGGCGACGTCGGCGCCGCCAAGGCCGCCGTGCTGGCCCAGCCCTGGTGGCTGGACTGGACCGCCGGCCTGTTCCCGGTGATCCTGATCGTCTTCCTGCTGCGCAGCTTCCTGTTCGAGCCGTTCAAGATTCCTTCCGGCTCGATGATTCCCACGCTGCTGGTGGGCGACCTGATCCTGGTGAACAAGTTCCACTACGGCGTGCGCCTGCCGGTGATCAACAAGAAGATCATCGCCAACCACGACCCGCAGCGCGGCGACGTCATGGTGTTCCGCTACCCGGTGGACCCGCGCGTGGACTACATCAAGCGAGTGGTCGGCATCCCGGGCGACGAGATCACCTATGCCAACCAGCAGCTCAGCGTGAACGGCAAGCCCGTGGAAGAGAAGTCGCTGGGCGAGTACTACAACGAGGACCGCCTGCGCTACGCGCCGATGTGGGCCGAGAAGCTGGGCGAGGTCGAGCACAAGATCCTGGTCGACCCCAAGCTGCCCAGCTACTACGGCAACATGCCCAAGACCTTCCCGATGCACGAGAATTGCCGCTACACCGCGGAAGGCATGACGTGCAAAGTGCCGCCCGGGCACTACTTCATGATGGGCGACAACCGCGATGACTCGCAGGACAGCCGCTTCTGGGGATTCGTGCCGGACGAGAACATCGTCGGGAGGGCATTCTTCGTCTGGATGAACCTGGGGAATTTCGGCCGCATCGGACCGTTCCATTGATGGCCACCGTCGCAAGGCAAGGGCATTCGATGACCAACACCCGTCGCACGCGCCACCAGCAGCGCGGCATCACGCTCTTCGGACTGCTGTTCTGGGCCCTGTTCTTCGGCTTCACGGGCTACGTGCTGGTGCGCACGCTGCCCACGGTGAACGAATACGTCACCATCCAGCGCACGGTGGAGAAGATCGCCGCCGCCCAACCGGCCACCGTGAACGAGGCGCGCATCGCCTTCGACCGCCAGAAGGACATCGAATACTCGATCGCCTCCATCTCGGGCAAGGACCTGCAGATCACGAAGGAGAACGACCGCGTCGTGATCGCGTACGCCTACAACAAGGAAGTCCCGATCTGGGGCCCGGTGTACATCCTGATCAAGTACGAGGGCCGCTCCAAGTAGGGGCCATGGACGCGCGTTCCGAAGCGCTTCAGCAGCGCCTGGGCCACCGTTTCGAGCGCGAAGAGCTGCTCGCGCGCGCGCTCACCCACCGCAGCTTCGGCGCCGAGCACAACGAACGGCTCGAATTCCTGGGCGACGCGGTGCTGAGCCTGGCCGTCTCGGCGCTGCTGTACCAGCGCTTCTCGGGCAGCGACGAAGGCGACCTCACGCGCGTGCGGGCCCACCTGGTGCGCGAAGACAGCCTGCACCGCGCCGCTCTCGCGCTCGGCCTGCCCGAGGTGATGCGCCTGTCCGAAGGCGAGATGAAGGGCGGCGGCGCGCAGCGCCCGTCCATCCTGGCCGACGCGGTGGAAGCGCTCATCGGCGCCGTCTTCCTGGACGGCGGCTACGCGCCCGCGCACGCGCTGGTGCAGCGGCTCTTCGGCGACATCATCGCCGCCACCGAGGTCGAGGCCTGGTCCAAGGACGCCAAGACCGAACTGCAGGAATGGCTGCAGGCGCGCCGCCTGCCGGTGCCGGCCTACCGCATCGTTGCCACGCGCGGCGAGAAACACGCCCAGACCTTCGAGGTCGAGTGCGCCGTCGCCACCCTGGGCCTGGCGGAAGCCGGCGAAGGCCGCTCGCGCCGCGCCGCCGAACAGGAAGCCGCGCGCCGCATGCTCGAACGCCTGAAGGCCGCCGACCGCCCGGGCAGTCCGCTGCGCACCTGATGGACGACACTGCGCCGCCCGCCCCCCAGCGCTGCGGCCTCATCGCCATCGTCGGCCGGCCCAACGTGGGCAAGTCGACGCTGCTCAACGCGCTGGTCGGGCAGAAGATCAGCATCACCTCCAACAAGGCGCAGACCACGCGCCACCGCATCACCGGCGTGCGCACCGCCGGCAACGCGCAGTTCGTGTTCGTCGACACGCCCGGTTTCCAGACGCGCCACGGCACCACGCTCAGCCGCACGCTCAACAAGACCGTGATGTCGGCCCTGTCCGACGTGGACCTGGTCCTCTTCGTCGTCGAGGCCGGCCGCTTCGACCTGGCCGACGCCAAGGTGCTGGCGCTGCTGCCGCCGGACAAGCCGGCAGTGCTGGTGGCCAACAAGCTGGACGCGGTGCGCCGCCGCAACGAGCTGCTGCCCTGGCTCAAGCAGATGCAGGAGCGCCACGCCTTCGCCGAGTACGTGCCGCTGTCGGCCACGCGCGAGGCCGACGTCGAGCGCCTGCTCGGCATCCTCGAGAAGCACCTGCCCGAGCAGCCCTGGTTCTACGACGAGGACACGCTCACGGACCGCAGCGAACGCTTCCTCGCCGGCGAGATCGTGCGCGAGAAGCTGTTCCGCCTGACCGGCGACGAACTGCCCTACGCCAGCACGGTGGTGATCGACAAGTTCGAGGAAGAAGGCCACCTGCGCCGCATCGGCGCCACCATCGTCGTCGAGCGCGACGCCCACAAGGGCATGGTCATCGGCGAAGGCGGCGAACGCCTCAAGCGCATCGGCAGCGAAGCGCGCGTCGAGCTGGAACGCCTGCTGGGCGCCAAGGTCTTCCTCGAGCTGTGGGTCAAGGTGCGCTCCGGCTGGTCCGACGACGAGGCGCACCTGCGCAGCTATGGCTACGAGTAGGCACGTGGCGGCGCCCCTGGCCGCCTACGTGCTTCACAGCTACGACTGGAGCGAGACCAGCCTCATCGTCGAGCTCTTCACGCGCGAGCGCGGCCGCGTCGTCGTCGCCGCCAAGGGCGCCAAGCGGCCCACCTCGCAGCTGCGCGCGGTGCTGCTGCCCTTCCAGCCGATCGCCGTGCAGCTGGGCCGCACGCCGGCCGACGAGGCGGCCGAGATCCATACCCTCAAGAGCGCCGAATGGGTGGGCGGCCGGCCGCTGCTGGGCGCGGCGGCGCTGTTCCCGGCCTTCTACCTGAACGAACTGCTGATGAAGGGCCTGGCGCGCCAGGACGCGCACCCGACGCTGTTCGACGCCTACGCCGAGACCCGGTCCGCGCGGGCCGCAGGCGGCGACGAAGCGGCGGCATTGCGCGCCTTCGAACTGCTGCTGCTGCGCGAGCTGGGCTTCCTGCCCGAACTGGCCGTCGAGACCCAGAGCGCGCGCGCGCTCGAACCCGCGCGCCGCTACGCGCTGAGCGCCGAGAACGGCCTCGTCGCCGACGCCGAAGGTCTGTCCGGCGCCGCCTGGACCGCCATCGCCGGCGCATTGGAGCACGACCACCCGGTGGCGCTGCGTGCCGCCTGCGCGCCGGCGGCGGGGGCCTTGCGCGGCTGGCTGCGCGCGCTGCTTCACTATCATCTGGCCTTCACGACCCTGCGCACGCGCCAGGTCCTGCAGGACCTGCAGAAGCTGGCCGACAGCGCCCCGCCCGAACGATGAACCCACTCGTCCAAGCGCCGGACCGGCACGGCTTCACGGCCTTGTCGGTGAACGTCAACAAGGTCGCCCTGCTGCGCAACACGCGCCACCTCGGCATTCCCAGCGTCGTCAGGTCTTCGACGCTGGCGCTCGAAGCGGGCGCCAACGGCATCACCGTGCACCCGCGCCCCGACGAACGCCACATCCGCGCCGCCGACGTGCACGAACTCGCGGCGCTGCTCCAGCAGTGGCCCGAAGCCGAATACAACATCGAGGGCAACCCCTTCCACAACCTGATGGCCTTCGTGCGCGAAGTGCGGCCGCACCAGGCCACCTTCGTGCCCGACAGCGAGGGCCAGTTCACCAGCGACCACGGCTGGGACCTCTTGCGCGACGGCGAGCGCCTGCGCGCGGTGATCGCCGAGGCGCATTCGTTCGGCGTGCGCGTGAGCCTGTTCATGGACGCCGAGCCCGAGGCGATGGCCGCCGCCCGCGCCGTCGGCGCCGACCGTGTGGAGCTCTACACCGAGCCCTACGCCGCCGCTCACGGCACGCCGCGCCAGGCCGTTGAGCTGGCGCGTTTCGCCGCCGCCGCGAAGGCAGCCCAGGCGGCCGGCCTGGGCGTGAACGCGGGCCACGACCTCAACCGCGACAACCTGGCCGACTTCCTGCGCGCCGTGCCCGGCGTGCTGGAGGTGTCGATCGGCCATGCCCTCGTCGCCGACGCGCTGGAACTGGGCCTGGCCGAGACGGTGCGCCAGTACCAGCGCTGCATCCGGCTGGCGGCCGCATGATCTACGGCATCGGCACCGACCTCTGCGACATCCGCCGCATGCAGGCCACGCTGGAGCGGCGCGGCGAACGCTTCGCCGAACGCGTGCTGGGGCCGGCCGAACTGCAGGTCTTCCACGCCCGCCGCGCGCGAGCCGAAGCGCGCGGGCTGCGTTTCCTGGCGACGCGCTTCTCGGCCAAGGAAGCGTTCTCGAAGGCGATCGGCCTGGGCATCCGCATGCCGATGACCTGGCGCGCCTGCGAGATCCTCAACGAACCGAGCGGCAAGCCGGTGATCCGCCTCTCGGGCGTGCTGGCCGAGTGGTTCGCCGAGCGCCGGCTCGTCGCCCACGTCACCGTGACCGATGAGACCGACTACGCGGCCTCGTTCGTGGTCGTGGAGACCCAGTCATGAACGAACTCCACGCGCCGGTGGTGCTGGACATCGCCGGCACCACGCTCACGGCCGACGACCGCCGCCGCATCGCCCACCCGCTGACCGGCGGGCTGATCCTGTTCGCGCGCAACTGGGTGAACCGGCTGCAGCTCACCGAGCTGGTGGCCGAGATGAAAGCCCTGCGCCCCGACCTGCTGGTCTGCGTCGACCACGAAGGCGGCCGCGTGCAGCGCTTCCGCAGCGACGGCTTCACCCACCTGCCGCCCATGCGCGTGCTGGGCGAACTGTGGATGCGCGACCCGCTGGCCGCCACCGACGCCGCCACCGCCTGTGGCCATGTGCTGGCGGCCGAGTTGCGCGCCTGCGGCGTGGACCTGAGCTTCACGCCGGTGCTGGACCTGGACCATGGCGGCAGCAGCGTCATCGGCGACCGCGCCTTCCACCGCGACGCGCGCGTGGCCACGCTGCTGGCCAAGAGCCTGATGCACGGCCTGCTGCGCGCCGGCATGGCGAATTGCGGCAAGCACTACCCCGGCCACGGCTTCGTGAAGGCCGACAGCCACACCGAGATCCCCATCGACCGGCGCAGCCTGAAGGCCATCCTGGCCGACGACGCCAGGCCCTACGAATGGCTGTCCTCCAGCCTGACGGCGGTGATGCCGGCGCACGTGGTCTACCCGAAGGTGGACCACCTGCCGGCGGGCTTCTCCGAACGCTGGCTGAAGGACGTGCTGCGCGGCCGCCTGGGCTTCACCGGGGCCGTGTTCAGCGACGACCTCAGCATGGCCGGGGCGCGCGTCGTCGACGGCGCCCAGCTCACTTACGCCGAAGCCGCCACGCTGGCGCTGGAAGCCGGCTGCGACCTGGTGCTGCTGTGCAACCAGTCGATCGACGGTGGTGCGGCGGTCGACGCCTTGCTCGAAGGCCTGGCCGAAGCGGCCACCCAGGACCGCTGGCACCCGGACCCCGGCGCCGAAGAACGCCGCCTGGCCCTGCTGCCGGCCGCCCCGCCGACGGACTGGGACACGCTGATGCACGACGCCGCCTACCAGCACGCGCTCGAACGACTTCCGTGAGCGGGCCCTCGAAGCGACTGCAGATGGCCGACATCGCGCGGCTGGCGGGCGTCTCCATTTCCACCGTCTCGCGCGCGCTGGCCGGCAGCCCGCTCGTCAACGAGGAAACGCGCTCGCGCATCGACCAGCTCGCGCGTTCGCTCAACTACACCGTCAACCTGAGCGCGCAGAACCTGCGGCTGCAGAAGAACCAGACCATCGCCGTCGTCGTGCCCTACGACGCGCAGAGCCGGCAGCACATCTCCGACCCCTTCTTCCTGGCCATCGTGGGCAGCCTGGCCGACGCGCTGACCGACCGCGGCTACGACATGCTGCTTTCGCGCGTGGACGCCGAGCGCCTGGACAGCGCGGCGCGCCTGTACGACACCGGCAAGGCGATCGGCCTCGTCATCATCGGTCAGTGGCGGCACCATGACCAGCTGAACGAACTGGCGGCGCGCAAGGTGCCGCTGGTGGTGTGGGGTGGCCAGCTGCCGCAGCAGCTTTACTGCAGCGTCGGTGGCGACAACGTGGCCGGCGGCCGCGCCGCCACTCGCCACCTGCTGGCGCTCGGACGCCAGCGCATCGCCTTCGTGGGCGACGCGCGCCTGCCCGAAGTGCAGCTGCGGCGCGAAGGCTGGCGGCAGGCGATGGCCGAAGCCGGGGTCGCGCCCGATCCGAAGCTGGAGCTGCCGGTGCCTTTCGAGGTGATCGCCGCGCGCCAGGCGCTGGACCGCTTCTGTGCCGGCCGTGCGCGCTTCGACGGCGTGGTCGCGTGCAGCGACCTGCTGGCGCTGCAGTCCGTGCAGGCGCTGCGCGCGCAAGGCCGTGCCGTGCCGACCGACGTGGCCGTGGTCGGCTACGACGACATGCCGGTGGCCGAGTACGGTGACCCGCCGCTCACCAGCGTGCACCAGCCGGTGGCCGCGGCCGGCGGCGAGATGGTCGAGGCGCTGCTCGCACTGCTGCGTGGCGAAGCGGCGGCGCCCCGCACGCTGCCCGTGCACCTGGTGGTGCGGGCCAGCGCACCCAGCCCCGCCTGACCTTCGATTGCAGGCGGGCGCCTGCGGATCCTGCGCCCATGGATGAAGGGGAATCCTGCGCGATCTCGTTTTCCCTAGTTTGCAATCGTTTGCAATCGCACTCCAATGCGCTGCCCCGAAAGCCATTCCAGGAGACAACGATGCCCGTCCCCCGTTTCACCCTGCGGCCGCTGGCGGCCGCCGCCGCCCTGCTGGCGGCCTCCGCGGCCGTGCAGGCGCAGGACGCCGCGCCCAAGCCCGACGCCAACGACGGCCTGGGGCTCGACAGCGTGGTCGTCACCGGCACCAGCGAACGCGTCTCGAAGATGAAGTCCAGCGTGTCGGTGTCCAGCATCGACGGCGACGTCATCGGCAATTCCAACGCCACCAGCGCCGCCGACGTGCTGCGCCAGATCCCCGGCCTGCGCGCCGAAGCCAGCGGCGGCGAAAGCAACGCCAACGTGGGCGTGCGCGGCATTCCCATCTCGGCCGGCGGCGCGCGCTACCTGCAGTTCCAGGAAGACGGCCTTCCGGTGCTGATGTTCGGCGACATCGCCTTCGCCACCCCCGACACCTGGCTGCGCGTGGACAGCGGCATCGACCGCCTGGAAGTGGTTCGAGGCGGCTCGGCTTCCACGCTGACCACCGGCTCGCCGGGCGGCATCATCAACTTCATCAGCAAGACCGGCACCGAGGAAGGCGGCTTCGTGCAGCTGAGCAAGGGCCTGGACTTCAGCCAGACGCGCCAGGAGTTCGGCTTCGGCGGCAAGCTGGCCGAGAAGACGCGCTTCTACTTCGGCGGCTTCTACCGCGTGGGCGACGGCGGCCGGCCCGGTGCCGCGGGCACCGAGGACGGTGGCCAGTTCCGCGCCAACTTCACGCGCCAGGTGGGCGACAACGGTTACGTGCGCGTGAGCCTGCGCCACCTGGACGATCACACGCCCACCTTCATGCCCACGCCGGTGCGCTACGTGAACGGCCACATCGAGGAGATTCCCGGCCTCGACCCGCGCCGCACCGCGTTCTACAACGCCGGCTGGGGGCAGGACAACACGCTCACCGCGAGCAACGGCCGCACGAACTCGAACATCCGCGACGGCCTGTCGGCCAAGAGCGACGTCGTCGGCGTCGAGTTCGACCTCGACGCCGGCAAGGGCGTCCGCCTGGCCAACAAGTTCCGCTGGTCGAAGAACAGCGGCCGTTTCATCGGCATCTTCCCGGGCGACGACGTCAGCGCGGCGCCGGCCGGCACCACCATCGCCAGCGGCGCGCGCGCCGGCCAGGCCTACACGGGCGACAGGTTCACCGCGGTCGTCTTCAACACCCAGGTCGACGACGCCGGCCTGATGGCCAACGACACCAAGCTCTCGAAGAGCTTCGCGCTCGGCGAAGGGATGAAGGTCACTGCGCAGGGTGGCCTGTTCACGTCGTTGCAGCACCTGAAGCTCACCTGGAACTTCAATCAGTATTCGCTCTCGGCGAGCGAAAGCGGGGCGCTGCTGCTCGACGTGCCGGGCGTGACCAACGGTTCGCCGGGCTTCGGCGGCTGCTGCATGAACACCCAGGACTCCAAGTACCGCACCAACGCGCCCTACGCGATCCTGGGCTTCGAGGCCGGTGCGCTGAACGTGGACGCCAGCGTGCGCCGCGACCAGAACTTCGCCACCGGCCAGTACTACCAGACCATCGGCCCGGGCGGCACGGCGGGCATCGCCTACGACCTGTCGCAGCCGCAGCTCATCGACTACAGCTTCGGCCGCACGTCGTATTCCGTGGGCGCCAACTACGCGCTCAACAAGGACCTCTCCACCTTCGCGCGCTACAGCGACGGCGCGGCCTACCTGGCCGACCGCATCACCTTCTTCAACAACCCGGGGCTGGTCAACGGCGCCAGCTCGGTGGTGCCGCGCAACGAGGTCAAGCAGCTTGAAGGCGGTGTCAAGTGGCGCGGCGGCGGCGTGAGCCTTTTCGCCACCCTGTTCTTCACCAGGACCGACGAGCTGAACGTCGACCTGACGACGACGCCGATCCAGGTGACGCGCACCAAGTACGACTCGAAGGGGCTGGAGCTGGAGGCGGCCTGGCGCGCAGGCGGCTTCGGCATCAACGGCGGTGTCACCTACACCGACGCCAAGGTCACCGACTCCACCAACGCCGCCATCGTCGGCAAGACGCCCAAGCGGCAGGCCAAGCTGGTGTACCAGTTCTCGCCGTACTACGCGGTCAACGAGAGCCTGGAGTTCGGCGCCACCGTCATCGGCACCTCGTCCTCGAAGGACGACAGCCCGGCGGGCCCGGTGAGCGTGACGCTGCCGGCCTACACGGTGGTGAACGCGTTCGTGAACTACGCGATCACGCCGCAGGTGACGCTGGCGCTGGGGGTGAACAACCTGTTCGACACCATCGCCTACACCGAGTCGAACGACGGCCGCGGCGCGGCCCGGGCCTTCACCGGCCGTACCACCAAGGCGACACTGAAGTACACCTTCTGAGCGCCATGTCGATGCCGAAGCCCCGCCTGCCGTTCTGGCAGATCGTCAACATGAACGTCGGGTTCTTCGGCATCCAGTTCAGCTTCGGGCTCCAGCAGAGCAACATGAGCCCGATCTACCAGTACCTGGGCGCCGACGAGGCCAGCCTGCCGCTGCTGTGGCTGGCCGGTCCGATGACCGGGCTGCTGGTGCAGCCGGTGATCGGCGCCATGAGCGACCGCACCACCTCGCGCTGGGGCCGGCGCACGCCGTACTTCCTGGTCGGCGCCGTCCTCTGCAGCCTGGGCCTGCTGGCCATGCCCTTCAGCCCGGCGCTGTGGTTCGCGGCTTCGCTGCTGTGGATCCTGGACGCGGCCAACAACGTGACGATGGAGCCGTACCGCGCCTACGTGAGCGACCGGCTCGACAACAGCCAGCATTCGCTGGGCTTCCTGACGCAGAGCGCGTTCACCGGGCTGGCGCAGACGCTGGCCTACCTGGCGCCTTCCATCTTCGTCTGGCTGGGCATGAACAAGGACGCCACCGGCGACAACCACATCCCGCAGGTCACGATGACGGCCTTCGTCGTGGGTGCCGTGCTCAGCCTGGCCACCGTGCTGTGGTCGGTGCGGCGCGTGCCCGAACTTCCGCTGTCGGCGGCCGAGGCGGCGGCCCTGCGTGCGAAGCCGGCCGGCGCCACCGCCACGCTGCGCGAGATCGTCGACGCGCTGCGCGAGATGCCGCCCACCATGCGCCGCCTCTGGTGGATGAAGCTGTTCCAGTGGTACGGGATGATGTGCTACTGGATCTACATCGTCCCCGCGCTGGCGAAGACGATGTTCGACACCGCCGACCCCACCAGCCCGGCCTTCCGCGACGCCGGCCTGCTGAACGGCCAGATCGGAGGCTTCTACAACGCGGTGGCCTTCGCCGCCGCCTTCGCGCTGGTGCCGTTCACGCGCCGTTGGGGCGCGCGCGGCGTGCACGCGGCCTGCCTGCTGGCGGCGGCGGCCGGCATGTGGGCGATACCCTCCATCCGCGACAAGGCGCTGCTCTTCGTGCCGATGGTGGGCGTGGGCCTGGCCTGGGCCAGCATCATGGGCAATCCGTACGTGCTGCTGGCCGGCAGCATCCCGCCCGAGCGGGCCGGGGTCTACATGGGCATCTTCAACATGTTCATCGTGATCCCGATGCTGATCCAGATGGTCACGCTGCCGCTCTTCTACGGCCCGCTGCTGGGCAGCCAGCCCGACAACGTGATCCGCCTGGCCGGCACGCTGCTGGCCTGCGCGGCGGTGGCGGTGATGTTCGTGCCGGCGGCAAGGGAAGCGCGCGCATGAGGAACCGCGTCCAGCTCATCACGTATGTGGACCGCTTCGGCGGTCGCACGCTGGAAGACCTGCGCGGCCTGCTCGGCGGGCCGCTGGCGGGCCTGTTCGGCGGCGTGCACCTGCTGCCCTTCTTCCACCCGATCGACGGCGCCGACGCCGGCTTCGACCCCATCGACCACACGCGCGTCGACCCGCGGCTGGGCGACTGGCAGGACCTGAAGCGCCTGGCCGCCGAGACCGAGCTGATGGCCGACGTGATCGTCAACCACATGTCCTCGGACTCGCCGCAGTTCCGCGACTACTCGGCGCGCGGTGCGGCTTCGCCGTATGCGGGCCTGTTCCTGACCTACGACGCCGTGTTCCCGCAGGGCGCGCGCGAGCAGGACCTGCTGGCGCTGTACCGCCCGCGCCCGGGCCTGCCCTTCACCGCCGCCACGCTGGCCAACGGCGAACGCAGGCTGCTGTGGACCACGTTCACGCCGCAGCAGGTGGACATCGACGTGCGGCACCCGCGCGGCGCCGAGTACCTGACCGGCATCCTGCACGCGCTGTCGGCCCACGGCGTGCGCGCGGTGCGGCTGGACGCGGTGGGCTACGCGGTGAAGAAGGGCGGCGGCAGCTGCTTCATGACGCCGGAGACCTTCGAGTTCATCGCCGCCTTCGCCGGCCAGGCCAGGGCGATGGGCATCGAGGTGCTGGTGGAAATCCACTCGCACCACCAGCGTCAGATCGAGATCGCGCGCCGCGTCGACTGGGTCTACGACTTCGCGCTGCCGCCACTGGTGCTGCACGCCTTCGCCTTCGCCACCGCCGAGCCGCTGAAGCGCTGGGCGGCGATCCGCCCCGCCAATGCCTTCACCGTGCTGGACACGCACGACGGCATCGGCATCGTCGACATCGGCGCCGATGCCAGCGACCGCGAAGCGCGGCCCGGCCTGGTGCCGCCGGCCGAACTGGACGCGCTCGTCGAGCGCATCCACGAAGCCAGCGGCGGCCAGAGCCGGCGTGCCACCGGCGCCGCGGCGTCCAACCTGGACCTGTACCAGGTGAACTGCACCTACTTCGACGCCCTGGGCGGCGACGAAGAGGCCTACCTGGTGGCGCGTGCGCTGCAGTTCTTCCTGCCCGGCATCCCGCAGGTCTACTACGTCGGCCTGCTGGCCGGCCGCAACGACATGGCGCTGCTGGAAGCCACCGGCGTGGGGCGCGACATCAACCGCCAGCGCTTCGACCGCACCGCCGTCGAAGCGGCGCTGCAGCGGCCGGTGGTGCAGCGGCTGCTGGCGCTGATCCGGCTGCGCAACGAGCACCCGGCCTTCGGGGGCCGATTCGAAGTCCAGCCTTCCGCGCCGCAGGTGCTGGCGCTGCGCTGGCAGGCCGAGGGCGCAGGACTGGAACTGGAAGTGGACTTCGCCGGCCGCCGCGCCAGCCTGCGCGAGGCGGGGGCCGAAGGGCGCTGGCTGCCGCGGCCCTGGGTCTGAGGCGGCCCTACTCGCGCGCGAGGCCGTGGCGTTCGCGCACGAAGGCGAAGCGTGCATCGATCGCGGCCTCGTCGAGGCCCAGGTCCTGCAGCGCATGCGGCGGGTCCGGGACCGTCGCCGCAAGGCCGTCGGCACGCAGGACCTGCATGGCTTCCTCGGCCTCGGGGTCGGGGGCCATGTTGGCGAAGGCCTGCACGGCGGCGACGGCGGTGCGCCAGTCGGCGGCGATGTCCTGCTGGTGCAGGTCCAGTAGCTGCGCCGGGTCCAGGGCCTCGCGGGCGGCCATGCGGCGGCGTTCCGCCGTCTCGCAGATCTCCAGCCAGGTGTCGCGCACCGAAGCGCGGCAGTCGCGGTCCGTCTGCGCGGCGCTGAAGTGGGTCATGGTCGCCAGCGTGCAGGCCACGGTCTTGAGCGGGTCGCGGTGCGTGAAGACGATCTTCGCCTGCGGGAACACCGCCAGCAGCGCCGGCAGGTTCAGCATGTGCTGCGAGGCCTTCAGCAGCCAGCGCTGGCCGGGCGCGTCGCCGCGCGTCCAGGCCACCAGCTGCAGCTGTCGCGCCAGCGCACGGTAGGCGCTGGCATGGTCGGCCTGCGCGAACCAGCGCCACCAGCCGGGCATGTCGTACAGGCCCAGCACCGAGAGGTTGCTGAAGGTGTGGTTCATCAGCAGCGCCTCTTCCTCGGCCGAGTCCACCGCCATCGGATGCAGTCGGTCGGCCAGCGGGTAGCGCAGCCGGCGCTGTGCCTGCACGGCCTGCGCCTCGCGCTGGCGGGCCGCCACGTCGGGGCCGAGGGGCGGCCACGCCGGCAGCAGGCGCGGCGCCGGATTCAGGCCTTCCCAGGCGCGCAGGTGCGACCAGCGCGCGTCGCAGGCCAGCAGCCGGTGCAGCGCCGTCGCGCCCGACCCATGCGGGCCGACGATCACCAGCGGCGCGGCCAGCGGTGCCGCTTCGATCTCCGGGTGCGCGCGCCGGCAGGATTCGGTCCACAGCCGGTTCTTCAGCGAACCGACCGTGCGCGCCCACGCGATGCGCCGGCCCTGTTCGTTCAGTCCGGCCTCTTCGCGCCAGGCCGCGAGCAGCCGCTCCAGCGCGGGCCGGAATTCGGACTCGTCGCCGAAATCGGACAGCCGTGTCTCGGCGCACGCGATCTCGGCCAGGGCCGGCCACTCCAGCGGACCGGGGTCGGGGGGCCGCCGCGTTGCGGGCGGCGGGGCTTCGGTGATGTTCATGCGCAGCGGCCGCTCGGGCTTCTCGTTCGGCCGCACGCAGGCTGCCGCTGGGCCTGGTGAGCCAGGCCCGGCGAGCGTCCACGCGTGCGGTGGGTTGCGAAGTGCCGAACGGTCCGGGACACGGCCTGCGCTGTGGCCGCGACTCCTCCGAATGCCGTCGTGTCAGGTGTCGTGGGCTGCGTTCTTCGACGCGCCGGAAGCCACTCTATCGAAGGCGCCGGAGATGCGCGCGCACCCGTTTGAAGGGGGTGCGCGGCGGGCCGCGACGTGCGTCACGGCCCGGGGGGCAGGTCCCCCGCGAGCGCGGGGGACTCGAACGGCTGGCTCTCAGTGAGGCGCTGCGCCGCTCTCGAAGGGCAGCTTGAGCTGCGCCAGGTCCTTGCGCGTCTCGACCAGCACCAGCGGACCTTCGTCCACCACCACCGGCGGCCGCGGCACGCGCGGCACGCGCACCGGCGGCGGCTCGCTGGCCATCGCGGCCTGCACGGCGCGCACCTTGTCGCCGTCGGAGTGCACCCACTCCAGGCCGGCGGCACCGGCCAGCGCCTGCAGTTCGGAAGCGGGCAGCACGAAGGGTTCGATGCGCACCGGCGCCGGCGGCGGCGCGACGGCCGGCGCTTCGGCGACCGCGGACACGGCTTCGGGCGCGGCCGCCGGGGCCACGGACTCGCGTTCCTCGCGCTCTTCGCGCTGGAAGTCGCGGTCGCGTTCGCGCCTGCGCGGCGGGCGACGTTCGCCTTCGCCGGTGTCGGCAGCGGCGGCAGGCGCTTCTTCGCGCGGCTCGGCCGCCGCCGGTTCGGCGCCGGCGGCTTCCGGCGCGACAGCGGCATCACCATTCGGCGCCACGGTCTCTTCGCTGCGGCCTTCCTCGCGGTCGCGGCCACGGCCACCGCGGCGGCGGCGGCGACGGCCTTCGCGTTCGCCGTCCAGTGCCGCGGCTTCGGTCAGGGGAAGCGTGTCGACGAAGGCGTTCGGCACTTCGGCGCCAGCGGTCTCCTCGGCCGTGCGCGCCTGCTGCGGTGCGGCCGGGTCGGGCCGCTCGGTGCGCTCGCCGCGCGGGCCGCGGCGGCCTTCGCCGCGCTCGGGACGTTCACCACGCTCGGGGCGTTCCGTGCGCTCGGCGCCGCGTTCGCCGCCGCGCTCGGGGCGCTGTTCGGTGCCCCGCTCGGCGCGTTCGCCGCGCTCCGGACGATCGGCACGCGGGCCGCGCTCGCCACGCTCGGCACCTTCGGCGCCGTTGCGGCGGCCCTCGCGCCCTTCACGTCCATCGCGGCCTTCGCCGCGGCCACCCCGGCCGCCGCGTTCGCCACGGCCACCGCGTTCGCCGCGTTCACCGCGCTCGCCACGGCGCCCTTCGGGCTTCGCGGCGGCCGGCGCTGCGGCCGCCGCAGCCGCCACCGGGGCGGCCACGGGCGCGGCCACCGTCGCAGGTGCCGGCGTACCGGCGAACATGCGCTTGACCCAGCCCAGGAAGCCGGCGCCGGAGGCCGGTGCGGGCGCCGGCGGGGGCGGAGGCGGCATCACGATGGGTGCCGCGGCCACCGGGGCCGGCGGCGTCACGGGCTTGGGCGCGGGCGCGGGCGGCGCCGGCTGGTCGGGCAGCACGCCCTTGATCACAGGCTCCTGCTTGGCCTTGGCCTTCTCGCGCCGCGTGATGCCGACCTCTTCGTCCGGCTCCTCGATCATGGTGTAGCTGGCCTGCAGGTTCTCCAGCCGCGGGTCGTCGTGGCGCAGGCGCTCGAGCTTGTAGTTCGGCGTCTCCAGGTGCTTGTTGGGCACCAGCAGCACGGTCACGCGCTGCTTGAGCTCGATCTTGGTGATCTCGGTGCGCTTCTCGTTGAGCAGGAAGGACGTCACTTCCACCGGCACCTGCACGTGCACGGCGGCGGTGTTCTCCTTCATCGACTCTTCCTGCACCATGCGCAGGATCTGCAGCGCCGAGCTTTCGGTGTCGCGGATGTGGCCGGTGCCGTTGCAGCGCGGGCAGGTGATGTGGCTGCCTTCGCTCAGGGCCGGGCGCAGGCGCTGGCGGGAAAGCTCCAGCAGGCCGAACTTGCTGATGGAGCTGAACTGCACCCGCGCGCGGTCGGAGCGCAGCGCGTCGCGCAGCCGCTGTTCCACCTCGCGCCGGTTCTTGCTCTCCTCCATGTCGATGAAGTCGACCACGATCAGGCCGCCCAGGTCGCGCAGCCGCATCTGGCGCGCCACCTCGTCGGCGGCTTCCAGGTTGGTGCGGGTGGCGGTTTCCTCGATGTCGCTGCCGCGCGTGGCGCGCGCCGAGTTCACGTCCACCGAGACCAGCGCCTCGGTGTGGTCGATGACGATCGCGCCGCCCGAAGGCAGGTTCACGGTGCGGCTGAACGCGGTCTCAATCTGGTGCTCGATCTGGAACCGGCTGAACAGCGGCGCGTCGTCCTTGTAGCGCTTCACGCGATTGGCCGTCTCCGGCATCACGTGGTTCATGAACTGGTGCGCCTGATCGTAGATGTCGTCGGTGTCGATCAGGATCTCGCCGATGTCGGCGGTGAAGTAGTCGCGGATCGCGCGGATCACGAGACTGGACTCCTGGTAGATCAGGAACGCACCCTTGCCGGCCCTGGAAGCGCCGTCGATGGCGTCCCAGAGCTTGAGCATGTAGTTCAGGTCCCACTGCAGTTCGGCCGCGCTGCGGCCGATGCCGGCGGTGCGGGCGATGAGCGACATGCCCTTGGGGTACTCGAGCTGGTCGAGCGCTTCCTTCAGCTCTTCGCGGTCTTCACCCTCGATGCGCCGGGAAACGCCGCCGCCGCGCGGGTTGTTGGGCATCAGCACCAGGTAGCGGCCGGCCAGGCTGACGAAGGTGGTGAGCGCCGCGCCCTTGTTGCCGCGCTCTTCCTTTTCCACCTGCACGAGCAGGTTGTCGCCTTCCTTCACCGCGTCCTGGATCTTCGCGCTGCGCGCGTCGGTGCCTTCGCGGAAGTAGTTCTTCGAGATTTCCTTGAACGGCAGGAAGCCGTGGCGGTCTTCGCCGTAGTCGACGAAACAGGCTTCGAGGCTGGGCTCGACACGCGTGATGACGGCCTTGTAGATGTTGCCCTTGCGCTGTTCGCGGCCTTCGATCTCGGTCTCGAAGTCCAGCAGCTTCTGGCCGTCGACGATCGCCAGGCGCCGTTCTTCCGGCTGCGTGGCGTTGATGAGCATTCGCTTCATGTGCACTCCAGTGCCGGGCGGTCTTTCAAGCCGCCCGGTGCTACACACACCGATGCACGAGATGCGCGCGGAAGAACCGTGTCGTCGCGAAATGCCCTGGACTGCGTTCTCGCCGCTTGGAAGAGCAGGCGGTCAGGTTCGCAGCGTTGGCGCGTGCGTGCCGCCTGCAGGGCCGGCCGCCGGCCGCCGCGCCCACGGCCCGGCGCCGGCCGCACCGGCTGCGGGGAGCCGGGGCCTTCTGGCGAGGGGTACTGTGGGCGGGGTCGACATGGTGGGCCTGCTCGCTGGCTCAGCGGCACGCGGGCCCCAGGACGGCTTCGTGCCGGGCCTGGAACCCTGGAATTTTCGGTCGCCTGCGGTTGGGGCAGGCCGGGTTCTTCTTTGCTTGTCTCTTCACCGTCTTGCCGCGCGCTGCCGGGTCACTTGGGGACCACGGCCCGTGCGCCGCCTTGGCCGGTGTTGCATCACCTGCGCGGGCCGGCTTCGCCGTGCCCGCATCCTCCTGTTCCTTCGGAAGTGCCCGGGTAAACTCCGTCAAATCAAGCACTTACAGCAGGAACGTGGAGCGCCGGATTATAGGGGCCAATGCCGGCGCCGCGCGCCCGGCAGTGCAACATGTCACGGTCGACGCCGATTCGGCAGGGCAGCGCCTCGACAACTTCCTGCTGCGCCTGCTGAAAGGCGTGCCCAAGACGCATGTCTACCGGGTCATCCGCTCGGGCGAGGTGCGCGTCAACAAGGGCCGGGCGGCGGCCGACACGCGGCTGGCCGAAGGCGACCTGATCCGGCTGCCGCCGGTGCGGGTGGCGGAGAGGGCGGCCTCCGCCGCGCCGGTGCCGGCGCGCGAATTCCCGCTGCTGTACGAAGACGAACACCTGCTGGCCATCGACAAGCCCGCCGGCGTGGCGGTGCACGGCGGCAGCGGCGTCAGCTCCGGCGTCATCGAGCAGCTTCGCAAGGCGCGGACCGAGGCGCGCTTCCTGGAACTGGTGCACCGGCTGGACAAGGAGACTTCGGGCGTGCTGCTGCTGGCTCGGAAGCGCAGCGCGCTCACCGCGCTGCAGGACCAGTTCCGCAACCGCGACACCGGCAAGATCTACCTCGCCCTGGTGGCCGGCGTCTGGCCGAAGAGCCTGAAGGTGATCGACCAGCCGCTGCACAAGACGCTGGACGCCGCCGGCGAACGGCACGTGCGCGTGGTCTCGCCGGCCAACGAGGACGGCCGGCGCTCGATCACCGTCATCCGCAAGGCCACGCCGGCGGGCGAATTCACGCTGCTGGAGATCTCGCTCAAGACCGGGCGCACGCACCAGATCCGCGTCCACCTGGCGCATGCGGGGCACCCGATCCTGGGCGACCCCAAGTACGGCGACTTCGCGCTCAACAAGCGGGTCGCGAAGGAGCGGCGCTTCGCGCGCATGTTCCTGCACGCCGCCGAACTGTCCTTCGACCACCCGGCCAGCGGCGAGCGCATCACCCTCGCCGCGCCGCTGCCGCCGGAGTGCGCCACACTCCTGTCCACCCCATGACACGCCGCTTCGACCTCATCTGCTTCGACTGGGACGGCACGCTGTTCGACAGCACCGGCCTCATCGTGCGCTGCATCCAGTCGGCCTGCCGCGACATCGGCATCGCCGTGCCTTCCGACGAGCAGGCCGCCTACGTCATCGGCCTCGGGCTGCACGACGCGCTGCAGCACGCCGCGCCCGGCCTGCCACCCGAGCGCTACCCCGAACTGGGCCAGCGCTACCGCCACCACTACCTGGCGCGCCAGCACGAACTGGTGCTGTTCCCGGGCACGCTGGAGATGCTGCAGGCGCTGAAGGCGCGCAACCACTGGCTGGCGGTGGCCACCGGCAAGGGCCGGCGCGGGCTGGACGAGGCGCTGGCCCATTCCGAACTGCGCCACATGTTCGACGGCACCCGCACCGCCGACGAGACCGCCAGCAAGCCGAATCCGCAGATGCTGCTGGAGCTGATGCGCGAGTTCGGCGCCGACCCCGAACGCACGCTGATGATCGGCGACACCACGCACGACCTGCAGCTGGCCGCCAACGCCGGCACCGCGCGCGTGGGCGTGTCGTACGGCGCGCATGCGAGCGAGACCTTCGACGAGTTCGCGCCGCTCTTCGTGGCCCACAGCACGCGCGAACTGCAAGACTGGCTGCTGGCAAATGGCTGACGCAGCGCTGCCGCTGTGCGCCGCCACCGAACTGCCCGAGCGCGGCCGCGCCATCGTCTGGGACGTGTTGCTGTACCGCCAGCCGGCGCGTGCCTTCGCGCTGCGCTTCGAAGGCCGCGTGGTCGGCTACATCAACCGCTGCGCCCACGTGCCGACCGAACTGGACTGGCAGCCGGGCGAGTTCCTCGACAACGACCGGCGCTGGATCCTGTGCACCATCCACGGCGCGGCCTACGAGCCCGCCGACGGCCGCTGCGTCGGCGGCCCCTGCGGCCGCGGCCGCCTGCTGCCGGTGGCCACCGAAGAACGTGACGGTCAGGTGTATTGGTATCCTTCCCGCGACATCCAGCCGGTGCCACCCGCGCCCGCGCGCACCGAAAGCCTCACATGACCCCTTCCGACGACGACAGGCCCACCGTGCCCGGCCCGGTGGAGCCGCC
>JBGAKY010000090.1:0-20113 GCA_044224175.1 Rubrivivax sp.
CCAGGGCCTTGACCCCGTTCGCGTCCAGTGCCTTGCCGGCGTAGGCGCCGCCCTTGATGACGAGCTTGTCGTTGCCCTTGGCGAAGTCGGCGATGACCTTCGCGGCGGCAACGGCGTCCTCGGAAAAGCCGTAGATCAGCGGGCCGACCATGGCACCCGCGGCGGACTCGAACGGCGTGCCGGTGACGGCGCGACGCGCGAGCGTGTTCTTCAGCACGTGAAGGTACACGCCCCGCTCGCGCGCCTGACGGCGCAGCGTGTCGAGTTGAGCCACGGTGAGGCCACGATACTCGGCCAGCGCAAGGGTCTGCGAACGTGCGACTTGCGTCGACACGCCTTCGACCACGGCTGCCTTCTCGTTGCGGTTGAGACTCAAGGTCTGCTCCTCACTTGAAACACAAGTGCCCGGCGCTCTTGCCTCGCCTGCGGCACACCCGGTTCAGCAGCCTTGCCGTTCATGGAACCCTTCAACAGAGCACCCTTCGCGGCGGGACCGCCATCTGCGCTGGCGATTAAGGAGCCCCGGCGTCCGGAGCGCTCCACCAGCGGTCTTGGACGGCCTGCCGGGTGCGTGAACACCCGGCAGCCCACCAATCCTTGTTACGCCGCCTGCTGGGCGACGATCGAAGCGGTGTCGACACGGACGCCCACGCCCATGGTCGACGACACCGCCACCTTCTTCAGATAGATACCCTTGCTGCTCGCCGGCTTGGCCTTGTTGAGCGCCTCGATGAGGGCGCGCAGGTTGCCGGTGAGCTTGTCAGCGTCGAACGAACGACGGCCGATGGTGGTGTGGATGATGCCGGCCTTGTCGGCCTTGAACTGCACCTGGCCCGCCTTCGCGTTGCGCACGGCGCCGGCGACGTCAGGGGTGACGGTGCCGACCTTGGGGTTCGGCATCAGGCCGCGCGGACCCAGGATCTGGCCCAGCTGGCCGACCACGCGCATGGTGTCGGGGCTGGCGATGACGACGTCGAAGTCCAGGTTGCCGGCCTTCACCTGGGCGGCGAGGTCGTCCATGCCGACGATGTCGGCGCCCGCGGCCTTGGCTTCCTCGGCCTTGGCGCCCTGGGCGAACACGGCCACGCGCTTGGTCTTGCCGGTACCGCCCGGCAGCACGACGGCGCCGCGCACCACCTGGTCGGACTTCTTCGGGTCGATGCCCAGCTGCACGGCGACGTCGATCGACTCGTCGAACTTGGCGGTGGCGCAGTCCTTGACGATGGTCAGCGCGTCGGCCAGCGGGTACAGCTTGTTGCTGTCGACCTTGCCTTGCAGGGTCTTCTGCTTCTTGGTGAGCTTGGCCATGGCGTCAGACTCCTTCGACCGTGATGCCCATCGAACGGGCGCTGCCGGCGATCGTCTTCACCGCGTTGTCAAGGTTGGCTGCGGTGAGGTCCTTGATCTTCGTCTTCGCGATCTCTTCGAGCTGGGCGCGCGTGACCTTGCCCACCTTCTCGACGTGCGGCTTGCCCGAGCCCTTCTCGATCTTGGCCGCCTTCTTCAGCAGCACGGTCGCCGGCGGCGACTTCAGGATGAAGGTGAACGACTTGTCGGCGTAGGCCGTGATCACCACCGGCAGCTTGAGGCCCGGCTCGTAGCTCTGCGTCTGGGCGTTGAACGCCTTGCAGAACTCCATGATGTTCAGGCCGCGCTGACCGAGCGCGGGGCCGATGGGGGGCGAGGGGTTCGCCTTGCCCGCCGGGACTTGCAGCTTGATGAAGCCGACGATCTTCTTGGCCATGGATGGCTCCTATGCGAGTGCAGACGCCGGCGTCACCGGCTCCTCGCGACGTTGATGAATCAGACCTTCTCCACCTGGGAGAAGTCCAGCTCGACACCTGTGGCACGGCCGAAGATCGTGACGCTGACCTTGACCTTGCTCTTCTCGTAATTCACTTCCTCGACGGCGCCGTTGAAGTCGGTGAAGGGACCTTCCTTCACGCGCACCAGCTCGCCGACGGTCCACTCGACCTTGGGGCGCGGCTTGTCCACGCCTTCCTGCATCTGGTTGACGATCTTCATGACCTCGGCTTCCGAGATCGGGGCCGGGCGGTTGCGCGCGCCGCCCACGAAGCCGGTCACCTTGCTCGTGTGCTTCACGAGGTGCCAGCTGTCGTCGTCCATCAGCATCTCGACCAGCACGTAGCCGGGGAAGAAGCGGCGTTCGGTCACGGCCTTCTTGCCGTTCTTGAGCTCGACCACTTCTTCGGTGGGCACCAGGATGCGGCCGAACTTGGCCTGCATGCCGGCGCGGTCGATGCGTTCGCGCAGGTTGCGCTCGACGGCCTTCTCCATGCCCGAATAGGCGTGCACGACGTACCAGCGCATGTTGTTCGCTGGCGCGGCGTTCTCGGCCGTCAGGGTGTCTTTGACTTGGGGTTCGGTCATCGCTATGGGGCCTTCAGCGTTTCCAGCCGAGGATCAGGTCGTACAGGACCCACTCCAGCGTCTTGTCGGTGACGAACATGAAGAAGGCCATCACGAAGACGAAGGCGAAGACGTAGCCGGTCATCTGCAGCGCTTCCTTGCGGGTGGGCCAGACGACCTTCTTGACTTCCTTCACCGAGTCGCGGCCGAAGCCGATGAGCTGCTTGCCGGGCTCGGCGGTGAAGAACACGGCCACCGCCGCGGCCAGCAGCACCAGCAGCGCGATCACGCGCAGCCAGAGGTCCTTCTGGCCCAGCACGTAGAAGGCCGCGACCCCGCCCACCAGCAGCAGCGCGGCCGCGGCCAGCTTGGCCTTGTCAGCGCCCGTGGAGACGGTTTCGACGGTGGGTTGGGTTGCCATGTGTTGCTGTCAGGAACAAAGCCCGCCGGGGTGGCCGGCGGGCCGTCGGATCACAGGTCCGTGCGTTGCGAATGTCGGATGGCAGGGGCAGAGGGGATCGAACCCCCGACCTTCGGTTTTGGAGACCGACGCTCTGCCAGTTGAGCTATGCCCCTGCGCTGAAACCGTCACTCGATGATCTTGGCCACGACGCCGGAGCCGACGGTGCGGCCGCCTTCGCGGATGGCGAAGCGCAGGCCCTCTTCCATCGCGATCGGCGCGATCAGCTTGACCGTGATGCTCACGTTGTCCCCCGGCATCACCATTTCCTTGTCCTTGGGCAGCTCCACCGCGCCCGTCACGTCCGTCGTGCGGAAGTAGAACTGCGGCCGGTAGTTGCTGAAGAACGGCGTGTGCCGCCCGCCTTCTTCCTTGCTCAGCACGTAGATCTCGGCCGTGAAGTGCGTGTGCGGCGTGATGCTGCCCGGCTTGGCCAGCACCTGCCCGCGCTCGACTTCCTCGCGCTTGGTGCCGCGCAGCAGGATGCCCACGTTGTCGCCCGCCTGCCCCTGGTCCAGCAGCTTCCTGAACATCTCCACGCCCGTGCAGATGGTCTTCTGCGTCGCGCGGATGCCCACGATCTCGATCTCGTCGCCCACCTTGATGATGCCGCGCTCCACCCGCCCGGTCACCACGGTGCCGCGGCCGGAGATGGAGAACACGTCTTCCACCGGCATCAGGAACGCACCGTCGATCGCGCGGTCGGGCTGCGGGATGAAGCTGTCGAGCGCGTCGGCGAGCTTCATGATCGCGCCTTCGCCCAGCTCGCCCTTGTCGCCTTCGAGCGCCAGCTTGGCGCTGCCCTTGACGATCGGGGTGTCGTCGCCGGGGAAGTCGTACTTGCTCAGGAGTTCGCGCACTTCCATCTCGACGAGCTCGAGCAGTTCGGCGTCGTCGACCATGTCGCACTTGTTCATGAACACGATGATGTACTTCACGCCCACCTGGCGCGCCAGCAGGATGTGCTCGCGCGTCTGCGGCATCGGGCCGTCGGCCGCGCTCACCACCAGGATCGCGCCGTCCATCTGCGCCGCGCCCGTGATCATGTTCTTCACGTAGTCGGCGTGCCCGGGGCAGTCCACGTGCGCGTAGTGCCGCTTGCTCGTCTCGTACTCCACGTGCGCCGTGTTGATCGTGATGCCCCGCGCCTTCTCCTCCGGCGCCGCGTCGATCTGGTCGTACGCCTTCGCCTCGCCGCCGAACTTGGCCGCCAGCACCGACGTGATCGCCGCCGTCAGCGTCGTCTTGCCGTGGTCCACGTGACCGATCGTGCCCACGTTCACGTGCGGCTTGGTGCGTTCGAACTTGCCCTTGGCCATTGTTGATGCTCCTGGCTGAGAAGAACTCGGCTTCGAGTTGGGATTGAGACTGGGGTTGGCTTGGTGCCCATGGCGCGGATCGAACGCGCGACCTCTCCCTTACCAAGGGAGTGCTCTACCACTGAGCCACATGGGCCTGATTGCGACATCAGTACGGGTCTGGCTTCTGGAACCTGCTGCCGCAGAGGACAGACCCGTAACGACGACTTCTGAAAAAACCGACCTTCCGTTCCTGGAGCGGGAGACGGGAATCGAACCCGTGTCATTAGCTTGGAAGGCTAAGGTTCTGCCATTGAACTACTCCCGCTGGAGAGACCTTCACCTCTGACCCACTGCACTCAGCACAAGTCGCCTGGTGGAGGAGGCTGGATTCGAACCAGCGTAGGCGTAAGCCAACAGATTTACAGTCTGCCCCCTTTAGCCACTCGGGCACCCCTCCGGCGAGCCTGCGAGTATAGCATTTCCAGCCCTAGGAGCCAGCAAGCGCCCACCAGTCCACCCGGTCGGCCGTGGCGGCGAAGTGACTGCCTTCGCTCATGAACTCGCGCTTCATGTCGTGCGAAGGGTGGCGGGTGCGCCAGACCGGCGGTTTCGCGCCCGGCGGGCAGGCGGCGTCGAAGAAGGCGTTCGCCGGCCTGCCCCAGAGCAGGAAAGCGGGCGGCTCGGCCACTTCGCACAGAGTCTTCACCAGATCGGATGTGAGTGCCTGCCAACCGCAGTTCACGTGGCTGCCGGCCAGGCCCACCTCGACCGTCAGCACCGGGTTCAGCAGCAGCACGCCCTGGCGCGCCCAGCCGTCCAGTTTCCAGACTTCCGGCCGCCGCCAACCGGGCCGGTCGGCTTCCAGCACGTCGAACACCCGACGCAAAGAGTGGGGTTTGCCGTGGCCAGCCGAGAAGGCCAGGCCGTCGGCATGGCCGGGTCGGGGGTAGGGGTCCTGGCCGAAGACGCACACCTTCACGGCCAGCGGCGCCACCAGCCGCAGCGCGCGGAAGGGGTCGGCGGGGGCGATCTCGCGGTCACCGGAGACGGCCCGCACCCGTTCGACGACCGCTGCCTCGGCGGGGGCCGTCCAGCCCGACAGCCGTTCGCGCCAGGCCGCCGGCAGCGTGGTGAACGCCGCCGGCAGGTCGTCGGCCGTCATGCGAACAGCGTGGCCAGTGCCACGCCCGGGTCGGGCGCGCGCATGAAGGCCTCGCCCACCAGGAAGGCGTGGACGCCGGCGTCGCGCATGCGGCGCACATCGGCCGGGCCCAGGATGCCGGACTCGGTGACCAGCAGCCGGTCGGCCGGCACGCGCGGCACCAGGGCCAGCGTGGCCTCCAGAGAGACCTCGAAGGTGCGCAGGTTGCGGTTGTTGACGCCCACCAGCGGCGTCTTCAGGCGCAACGCGCGGTCGAGTTCGGCGCCGTCGTGCACTTCCACCAGCACGTCCATCTGCAGCGCCCGTGCGCAGGCCTCCAGGTCGGCCATCTGCGCGTCGTCCAGGCAGGCGGCGATGAGCAGGATGCAGTCGGCCCCGAGCGCGCGTGCCTCGACGACCTGGTACTCGTCGATCATGAAGTCCTTGCGCAGCGCCGGCAGCGTGCAGGCGGCACGCGCCTGGCGCAGGTAGTCGGCCGCGCCCTGGAAGAAGCGCTCGTCGGTGAGCACGCTCAGGCAGGCCGCGCCATGCTTCGCGTAGCTGGCCGCGATCTCGGCCGGCACGAACTGCTCGCGCAGCACGCCCTTGCTGGGACTGGCCTTCTTCACCTCGGCGATGACGGCGGCGCCGCCCGCCGCCACCTTGGCGCGCAGCGCGGCGGCAAAGCCGCGTGTGTCGCGCCGCGACTCGGCTTCCTCGCGCCAGCTGGCCAAGCTGCGCTTCGCGCGGCCGGCGGCCACCTCCTCGCGCTTGACGGCGACGATCTTCTGCAGGACGTCGCTCATCTCAGTACCGCCCGGCCGTTCCGAAGGCACTGAGCGCCCCCTCGGGGGGCAGCGAACGAAGTGAGCGTGGGGGCTTCATCACGCCGGGCGGAACTTGTTGGTCATGGCGACGAACTGGCTCAGCTTGGCCAGCGCCTTGCCGCTGGCCACCGCCTCGCGCGCGCGCTTGACGCCGTCGCTCACCGAGGAAGCCACGTCGGCGCAGTAGAGTGCGGCGCCGGCGTTGAGCAGCACCACGTCGCGGATCGGCCCGTCCTCGTTGGCCAGCGCGCGCTGGATGCACTGCACCGACTCTTCCTTGTTCGCCACCTTCAGCACGCGCGAGTCGTAGACCGGCATGCCGAAGTCGCTGGGGTGGACGACGTATTCCTTCACCTCGCCGTCCTTCAGCTCGCCGACCAGCGTTTCGCCCGAGAGCGAGATCTCGTCCATGCCGTTCATGCCGTAGACCACCATCACGTGCTCGCTGCCCAGGCGCTGCAGCACGCGCACCTGGATGCCCACCAGGTCGGGGTGGAAGACGCCCAGCACCTGGTTGGGCGCGCCGGCCGGGTTGGTGAGCGGGCCCAGGATGTTGAAGATGGTGCGCACGCCCAGCTCACGCCGCACCGGCGCGGCGTGCTTCATGGCCGTGTGGTGGTTGGGCGCGAACATGTAGCCCACGCTGGTCTCTTCCAAGCACAGGGCCACCTGCTCGGGCGTCAGTCCGATGTAGGCGCCCAGCGCCTCCATCACGTCGGCCGACCCCGAGGTGGACGACACCGCGCGCCCCGCGTGCTTGGCCACCCGCGCACCGGCCGCCGCGGCCACGAAGGTGGCGGCGGTGCTGATGTTGAAGGTGTGCGAAGCGTCGCCGCCGGTGCCGACGATGTCCACCAGGTGGCGCTTGTCGTTCACGATCACCGGCGTCGCGAACTCGCGCATCACCTGGGCGGCGGCGGCGATCTCGCCGATCGTTTCCTTCTTCACGCGCAGGCCGATCGCGAAGGCCGCGATCATCACCGGCGACATCTCGCCGCTCATGATGCGGCGCATCAGCGCCAGCATCTCGTCGTGGAAGATCTCGCGGTGCTCGATGACGCGCGTCAGGGCTTCGGTGTTGCTGATCGTCGGCATGGGTCGCTCTCCTCTCACGTTTCCAGGAAGTTCTTCAGCAGGGCATGGCCGTGCTCGCCGAGGATGGACTCGGGGTGGAACTGCACCCCTTCCACCTTCAGCTCGCGGTGGCGCACGCCCATGATCTCGCCGTCGTCGGTATGGCTGGTGACCACCAGCGTTTCCGGCAGCGATTCGCGCTCGATCGCCAGCGAGTGGTAGCGGATGACGTTGAAGCGTTCCGGCAGCCCGCGGTACACGCCCTGGCCGTCGTTCGTGATCGCGCTCGCCTTGCCGTGCATCTGCACCTTGGCGCGCACCACCTTGCCGCCGAGGGCGGCGCCGATGGCCTGGTGGCCCAGGCACACGCCCAGCAGCGGCATCCGGCCGGCGAAATGGCGGATCGCCTCCACGCAGATGCCGGCCTCGGCCGGCGAGCAGGGGCCGGGCGACAGCACCAGCCGTTCGGGCTTCAGCCCGGCGATGCCTTCGAGCGTGATCTCGTCGTTGCGGAACACACGCACGTCCTGGCCCAGCTCGCCGAAGTACTGCACCAGGTTGTAGGTGAAGCTGTCGTAGTTGTCGATCATGAGGAGCATCTCAGAAGCCCTCCTCGACGAGTTCGGCGGCGCGGATCAGCGCCCGCGCCTTCTGCTCGGTTTCCTTCCATTCCAGCTCGGGCACCGAATCGGCCACCACGCCGGCAGCCGCCTGCACGTACAGCGTGTTGTCCTTGACGATGCCGGTGCGGATGGCGATGGCCAGGTCCATGTCGCCGGCGAAGCTGACGTAGCCGCAGGCGCCGCCGTAGATGCCGCGCTGCACCGGCTCCAGTTCGTCGATGATCTCCATCGCGCGCACCTTGGGCGCGCCGGAGAGCGTGCCGGCGGGGAAGGTGGCGCGCAGCACGTCGAGCTGGCCCACGCCCGGGCGCAGCACGCCTTCGACGTTGCTCACGATGTGCATCACGTGCGAGTAGCGCTCCACGTCGAAGGCCTCGGTCACCTTCACGCTGCCGGTCTTCGCGATGCGGCCGATGTCGTTGCGCGCCAGGTCGATCAGCATCAGGTGCTCGGCGCGCTCCTTCTCGTCGCCACGCAGCTCGGCTTCCAGGCGCGCGTCCTCCTCCGGCGTGGCGCCACGCGGCCGCGTGCCGGCCAGCGGGCGGATCGTCACCTTGCGGCCGCCGCCCGCCGCTTCCGGCACGCGCTCCTCGCGCACCAGGATCTCGGGGCTGGCGCCGACGATGTGGAAGTCGCCCATGTCGTAGTAGTACATGTAGGGCGACGGGTTCAGCGAACGCAGCGCGCGGTACAGCGAAAGCGGGCTCTCGGTGTAGCGCTTCTTCAACCGCTGGCCGATAACCACCTGCATGCAGTCGCCGGCGGCGATGTACTCCTTCGCGCGTTCCACCGCCTTCATCAGGTCGGCCTTCGACATCTCGCGCTCCACCGCGTAGGAACTGCCGCGCTTGACCGGCGGCGCGGTCACGCTGTAGCGCAGCCGGTCGGCCAGTTCGCCCAGCCGGCGTTTCGCGCGGTGGAAAGCCTCGGGCTGCGACGGCTCGGCCCAGACGATGAGGTACAGCCGGCCGCTGAGATTGTCGATGACCGCCACCTCCTCGGTCAGCAGCAGCTGAAGGTCCGGCGTGCCGATGCCGCCTTCCTTGCGCACCCGCGCCAGCTTCGGCTCGATGTGGCGCACCGTGTCGTACCCGAAGTAGCCGGCCAGCCCGCCGCAGAAGCGCGGCAGCCCGGCGGCGATGGCCGGCTTCAGCCGTTCCTGCCAGCGTTCGACGAACTCCAGCGGGTTGCCTTCGAACCGCTCGACGACGACGCCGTCGGTCAGCACCTCGCTCACCGTGCCGGTGGCGCGCAGCAGGGTGCGTGCCGGCAGTCCGATGAACGAGTAGCGGCCGAAACGTTCGCCGCCGACGACCGATTCGAGCAGGAAGCTGTAACGCTGGCCACCGGCCAGCTTCAGGTACAGCGAGAGCGGCGTCTCCAGGTCGGCGAACGCCTCGGCGATGAGCGGGATGCGGTTGAAGCCCTGCGCGGCAAGGCTCTTGAATTCGAGTTCGGTGATCACTTCGGGGCCCTCTTCGCTGCGGCCGGCAGGTCGGCTGGGGCGGCAGCGTGGCGGTTCAGCGGGTCGGGCGGGCGTGATGCGCCGCCCGGCGGGTCCTGACGCGAAGGGTCAGGCCAGACGGGGCGAGCGACGCCAGGGCCAGGCTCCCCGGTCGTGGGAACCTGCAGTCTGAGGACGGGCCGTGAACATGGTCGCGCGAGTGTAGCAGCGGCTGCTGGCAGACTGGCGGGCCCGCAAGATCATCACCCGCTTCCAGCATGACGCTCCGCCCCCTGATCGCCGCCGCCTTTCTGGCCGCCCATGTCGCCGCCACCGCCCAGACCGTCGAGGTGGGTGGCGTGCGCATCCCCACCACGGCCGCGCTGGCCGGCGGCAACCTCGCGCTCAACGGCAGCGGCGTGCGCTACCGCTTCGTCATCAAGGTCTACAGCGCGGGCCTGTACCTGCCGGCCAAGGCCGCCACGCCGGAGCAGGTGTTCGCGATGGCGGGCCCCAAGCGGGTGCACATCGTCGCGCTGCGCGAACTGGACGCCAACGACTTTGGCCGCCTGTTCACGCGGGCGATGCAGGACAACGCCAGCAAGGAAGACTTCAGCAAGTCGATCAACGGCACGATCAAGATGGGCGAGGCCTTCGCGGCGAAGAAGAAGCTCACCCCGGGCGAGACGATCGGCATCGACTGGCTGCCCGGTCAGGGCACCCAGATCATGATCAACGGCAAGCCCTGGGGCGATCCGATCAAGGAGCCCGAGTTCTTCAACTCCATGCTGCGCATCTGGCTGGGCCCGAAGCCGGTGGACGAAGCGCTCAAGGACGCGCTGCTCGGCCGCGAGGCGAGGAGCGTCTCGACGCCGGGGCAGCAGTAGCAGCGCCCTCAACGCCGTCCAGCCAGGCCAGCACCTCGCGGTACCACTGCAGCGAGTTGCGCGGCTTCAGGATCCAGTGGTTCTCGTCCGGGAACCACAGCAGCCGGGCCGGCACGCCCCGCGCCTTCAGGGTGTTGTAGTAGGCCAGGCCGTTGCAGTCGGGCACGCGGTAGTCCAGCGCGCCATGCACCACCAGCGTGGGCGTGGCCATGCGGCCGGCGCT
This sequence comes from Rubrivivax sp., assembly GCA_044224175.1. GTDB lineage: Bacteria > Pseudomonadota > Gammaproteobacteria > Burkholderiales > Burkholderiaceae_C > Rubrivivax. Next base: position 10,351 of record JBGAKY010000090.1, read on the forward strand.
GGCGTGCGGGCTCTGCGCCAGCACGCGCGGCATGTCCTCCCACCAGCGCGCGGCCAGGTCCTTCGGCCTCTCGGGGTACGAATCGGCGCTGAAGGTGGACACGCGGTCGAACACGCCGGCGTGGCAGACCATGGCCCGGTAGCGGCCTGCCGGCACATGGCCGTTCATCCAGGCCGTGAGGAAGCCGCCATAGCTGCCGCCGGCGGCATGGAGCCGCCGGCGGTCGCACCAGCGCTGCTGGAGCAGCCAGTCGCTGGCCGCCTCCAGGTCCTGCCCTTCCAGCTGGCCCTGGCGTCCGACGATGGCGTGGCGGAACGCGAAGCCGAAGCCGCTGGAGCCGTGGTAGTTGACGCAGGCGATCACCTGCCCGGTGGAGGCAAGCACGTGCATGTTCCAGCGCCAGCTCCAGCTGTCCCCCGCCGCGGCATAGGGGCCGCCGTGGATGTCGTGCGTGACGGGGTGCTTCTTCTTCGGGTCGAAGCCGGGCGGGAAGACCAGCCACATCTGGACCGGGTGGCCTTCGGCGCCGGTGACCTCGACTTCGCGCACCGCGCCCAGCGCCACGCCGCGCAGCTGCGTGTCGTTGAAGCGTTCGACCCTGCGCGGCGGCCGTGCACCCTGGCGAACGAAGACGCGCGGCGGGTGCAGGGCCGAATCGGCCAGCACGGCCAGCGTGTCGCCAGCCATCTCGAAGGCCTGGACCCACCCGCCTTCGTGCAGCCGCTCGGGTGCGTCGGCGTCCAGCCGCTGGCGCCACAGGTGGCGGCGACCGCGGTCTTCGGCGGTGAAGCAGACCGCCTGGCCGCCGGCCGTCCAGCGCAGCGGGCTTTCGGCATTGCGGTCCCACCCGGGCGCCACCACGCGCCAGCGGCCGCCGCCTTCGGCCACCGCCAGCTGCGGCAGCGCGGTGTGGTGGCGACCGATGTTCGCGGCCAGCAGCGCCACGCGGCGGCCGTCGGGAGCGTAGCGTGGCGCCGCGAAGTCCCAGGCCGGGTCGTCGGCCAGGCGCTTCACGCGCCGGCCGGCGATGTCGATCTCCGAGATGACACAGCGTTGGGCCAGCACCTGCTCGGCCGCGGGGTCGTGGCTGAAGGCGATGGCCCGGCCGTCGGGCCGGGGGTCGAAGTCGTCGGTGCTGGGGCCGTGGCGCGGCAGTTCGAGCGCGGTGCCTTCGAAGAGGTCGGTCACGCGGCCGCTGTCCACGTCCAGCAGCAGCAGGTGCAGCACGCGGTCCTGCGGCAGGTTGTGGTCCCAGAAGCGGTAGAACGCGGCCGAGGTGGCGTAGCCCGTCTCCTTGCGGTCCTTCTCCTCCTTGAGTCGCCTGGCCTGCGCCGCGGCCCCCTTGAGCTTCGGCCAGACCCAGGCCGCGAAGACCACGCGGCGGCCGTCGGGCATCCACTTGAACGCCTCCACGCCGGGGGCGAAGCGGCTGGCGCGGCGCGCCTCGCCGCCGTCGGCAGGGATCACGTAGAGCTGCGGCGTCTCGTCCTTCTCGCCCTCCTGTTCGCGGCGGGCCACGAAGGCCAGGCGGTCGCCCCGCGGCGACCAGGCCGGCTGGCCGTCGCGCAGGCCGGTGGTGGTGAGCGGCGAAGGCGCCCCACCCTCCAGGGGCAGGCGCCAGAGCGAGGTGCGCGTCTCGTTCCTGTCGACGTCGGCGCGCGAGACGCTGCATACCAGCTGTCGGCCGTCGGGCGAGAGCGCGATGGCGCCGACGCGGTCCAGCTGCCAGAGCCTTTGCGCGTCCAGGGGGCGGGGCTTCTTCATGCACCGAGTGTGCCGTGAAGAAGCGCCCGCCCGGGGTGGCGGGCCTTCAGTCGATCTTCACGTACTCGAAGGCGCCGGTCTGCTGGTTGATGCCCACGCGCGGCGCGGCGATCCAGCTGGCGTACTGGCCGGGCTGGTGGCAGGGCTTCATCAGCGTATGGATGAAGGCCATGTCGGCGTCGTTGGGCAGCCACTGATCGCGGCCGGCGTTCCACTCGGCTTCGGTCAGCAGACGGCCGTCGGGGCCGATGCGCTGGCCGGCGAATTCGCCGATGCGGCGGTTGAAGCCCTTGTACGGCTGGGTGATGCGGAAGTCGATGCCGGCCTTTTCGATGATCTTGTTCCAGCGGTCGATGCCGCCCTGGCAGTCGGCGATGTAGTCGTCGAGCAGACGGCAGTTGATGGCACGCAGCGCCGGCACAGCCTCGTCGACGAACTGGCCGTCGACGACGCGTGTCACCGTGTAGAAGGCGTCCTGCAGCTGGTGGTCGTCGCCGGTGAGGCCGGCTTCGTTGAAGCGGCCCTTGAGCCCGGCGCTGAAGGCCTCGGCGCCGTTGCTGCTGATCTCGCTTCCGAACAGGTCACGCGTCACGCTCATGTGGAAGTTGGCCTTGCGCTGCAGCAGCGGCAGGTCCACCACGCCCAGCGCGCGGATGCGCTCGGTGTCGAAGGGGTCGCTGATGCCGGCCTTCTTCATCGCCGTGCAGGTGGCCTCGATCGTGCGGCCGACGCCGGTTTCGCCGACGAAGAGGTGGTGCGCCTCCTCGGTGAGCATGAAGCGGCAGCTGCGCGACAGCGGGTCGAAGCCGCTTTCGGCCAGCGCGGCCAGCTGCATCTTGCCGTCGCGGTCGGTGAAGTAGGTGAACATGAAGAACGACAGCCAGTCGGGCGTGCGTTCGTTGAAGGCGCCCAGGATGCGCGGGTTGTCGGCCTGGCCGCTGCGCCGTTCCAGCAGCGCCTGCGCCTCGTCGCGGCCGTCCTTGCCGAAGTACTTCACCAGCAGGTAGACCATGGCCCAGAGATGGCGGCCCTCTTCCACGTTCACCTGGAAGAGGTTGCGCATGTCGTACAGGCTGGGCGCGGTCTTGCCCAGGTAGCGCTGCTGCTCCACCGAAGCCGGCTCGGTGTCGCCCTGCACCACGATCAGCCGGCGCAGCAGCGAGCGGTATTCGCCCGGCACTTCCTGCCAGGCCGGCTCGCCCTTGTGGCGGCCGCAGGGAATGGTCCGCCCTTCGACCTGGGGCGCCAGCAGGATGCCCCAGCGGTATTCGGGCATCTTCACGAAGCCGAACTTGGCCCAGCCCGTGGGGTCCACGCCGACCGCCGTACGCAGGTAGACCTCGGCGTCCTGGAAGCCTTCGGGACCCATCTCGCGCCACCACTCCAGGTACTTCGGATGCCAGCTTTCCAGCGCGCGCTGGAGCTGCTTGTCGGAAGCCAGGTCGACGTTGTTCGGGATCGCGTCGTCGTAGCGCACTTCGACGAAGGCGTCGTTGCGCACGGACTCCGGCGCTTCGACCAGGGTGTCGGGGGTCTCGCTCATGGGTCTCCTCGGAGGTCTGGATGGAGGGAACCGCACGAAAGCAACATAATGCCCATTCGTGCGTTGATGAGCAGTATGATGCGTGAATTGGCGACCGAATTGACCTGAATCAAACTTCAGGCAACGCGCAAACAGGCACTTTATTTCATGTACACGGCAATCGCACTGTGAAGCAGGCGCCTTGGCCGGGCAGGCTGCGCACGGCCAATGTGCCGCCATGCTGTTCGACGATGCCGTAGCTGATGCTCAGCCCCAGCCCTGTGCCCTGCCCCACCGGCTTGGTGGTGAAGAAGGGGTCGAACACGCGCGACAGGTGCTCTTCGGCGATGCCGGCGCCGTTGTCGGCGAAGTCCAGCTGCGCCATGGGCCCCTGCACCGACAGCGTGATCACCAGCCGCGGCGAAGGCCGGCCGGCGCAGGCGTCGGCGGCGTTCTGGATCAGGTTCATCGCCACCTGCAGCAGCTGGCCGGCACTGCCTTGCACCAGCACCGGCTCGGCCGGCGCCGACCATTGCACGTCGAAGCCCGGAGCGGTGCCCTTGCGCACCCAGTGGATGGCGCGCTCCACGACTTCGCCCAGGTCGACCCGCGTGCGCTCCTCGCGGTCGATGACCGAGAAGCGGCGCAAGCCGTTCACGATCTCTGCCGTGCGGCGCGCGCCTTCGCTCATGCCTTCGATCAGAGAAGGCAGGTCGGCCAGCAGCGCGCCGATGCGCAACTCGGCCTGCAGCGCGCGCACCGCCGGCGGCTGCGGCGCGGCGTGCACCGCGGCCAGGTACTGCTGCAGCCGTTCGCTGTAGCGGCGCAGCGCGTCGACGTTGCCGAGCACGAAGCTGATCGGGTTGTTCAGTTCGTGCGCCACGCCGGCCACCAGGCGGCCCAGCGAGGCCATCTTCTCGGAATGCAGCAGCTGCTGCTGGGTGAGCTTGAGCGCCTCGTGCGTCTCGCGCAGCTGGTGGTAGGCGCGCTTGATCTCGCCCATCGCGCGGCCGACGAAGACATGGCCTTGCGGGCGGCCGGCGGCGTCGCGCCGCGGCGAGCAGTTGAAGTCCACCGGCACGCGCTGGCCGGCGGCGTCCAGCAGCTCCAGTTCGGCACTGGCGGCGCGCCGTTCGGTGTCGACCTGGGCGACCAGCGCGTCCAGCCGCGCCGCCGCCTGCGCGTCGGCGAGCAGGGCCTTGGCCGGCTGGCCTCGCAGCGCCGATTCGGGCCTGCCCACCAGCGCGCACAGGGCGGCGTTGGTCTCCTCGATCTCGCCGGCGCGGTTGCAGGCCAGCAGCACGTCGCTCATCGAAGCCAGCAGGCCGAAGATGAACTGCTGGCTCTGTTCCAGCGCGCTGTTCTTCTCCTCCAGCGCCACCTCGTCGGCGATGAGCTGCGAGTAGACCTCGTCCATCTTGTGGATCACGTCCAGCCAGGCCGATTCGTCCACGCCTTCGGGACGCGGCGCGCGCGGGTCGACGGCGGGGACCGAAGGTCTTTCCTTAGGCATTCGGGCGGTTGAACATCGCGGCCAAGTGGGCTTCTCCGCGCTCCAGTATGAAGTAGCGGAAGGCCTCGGCCGCCGGCGACAGCTGGCGGCCGGCGGCGGCCACGATGTTCCAGCGCCGCACCAGCGGCAGCCCTTCCACGGCCGGCGCGGCGATGAGGCCGCTGGTCCATTCGAGCCCGATGGTGTGCAGCGACAGCAGGCTCACGCCCATGCCGGCCATCACCGCCTGCTTGATGGCTTCGTTGCTGGGCATCTCCATCACGAAGGTGGGCTTCAGGCGGTGTTCGTCCAGGTACTCCTGCAGCGCGGTGCGGGTGCCGGAGCCGGGCTCGCGCACGATGAAGGGTTCGTTGGCCAGCGCCGCGGCCGGCACGCTCTCGGCCTGCGCGAAGCGGTGCGTGGGCGCGGTGACCAGCACGTGCGGGTGCATCGCGAAGGGTTCGGCGCGACTCGGAAAGTCCACCGGCGGGCGGCCCATCACGCACAGGTCCACCTCGTTGGCGGTCATCATGGCCACCAGCTGTTCACGGCCACCCAGCTTGAGCCGCACGTCCACCGCCGGGTGTTCGGCGTGGTACTGCGCCAGCAACTGGGGCAGGAAGTACTTGGCGCTGCTCACCATGCCCAGCGTCAGACGGCCCGACTCCAGCCGGCGGAAACGCGCCATCGCGTCTTCGGCTTCCTTCAGCGTGCCCAGCAGGCGGCGCGCGTAGACCACGAAGTACTCGCCCGCGGTGGTGAGCGTCATCTTGCGCCCGCCGCGGTCGAACAGCACCTGGCCGACCTGCGATTCGACTTCCTTGATCTGCTGCGACACCGCCGGTGGCGTGAGGTGCAGGGTCTCGGAAGCGCGCAGCACGCTGCCCTGGCGCGCGACCTCCACGAACACCCGGAGCTGGCGGAACGTGACGTTCATGGTTAAGTTTAAGCTTAACTCATGGTTAGATAGATCTACCTTTCAATTAATTCCATCGCTCACTAGAGTCATCTCCACACCACCGGAGACTGACGCATGAACAAGCCTTTCGAGCCCGGCGCCACCGAGATCCAGGACAAGAAGAAGCGCTACAGCGCGGGTGTCCTGAAGTATCGCCAGATGGGCTACTGGGACGCCGACTACGTGCCCAAGGACACCGACGTCCTGTGCCTGTTCCGCATCACGCCGCAGGAAGGCGTGGACCCGGTCGAAGCGGCCGCGGCCGTGGCCGGCGAATCCAGCACCGCCACCTGGACCGTGGTCTGGACCGACCGCCTGACCGCCTGCGACAGCTACCGCGCGAAGGCCTACAAGGTGGAGCCGGTGCCGAACAACCCGGGCCAGTACTTCGCCTGGGTGGCGTACGACCTGATCCTGTTCGAGGAAGGCTCGATCGCCAACATGACGGCCAGCCTGATCGGCAACGTCTTCAGCTTCAAGCCGCTGAAGGCCGCCCGGCTGGAAGACATCCGCGTGCCGGTGGCCTACGTGAAGACCTTCAAGGGCCCGCCGACCGGCCTGATCGTCGAACGCGAACGACTGGACAAGTTCGGCCGCCCGCTGCTGGGCGCCACCACCAAGCCCAAGCTGGGCCTTTCGGGCCGCAACTACGGCCGCGTGGTCTACGAAGGCCTGAAGGGCGGCCTGGACTTCATGAAGGACGACGAGAACATCAACTCGCAGCCCTTCATGCACTGGCGCGACCGCTTCCTGTACGTGATGGACGCCGTCAACAAGGCCAGCGCCGCCACCGGCGAGGTCAAGGGCAGCTACCTGAACGTGACCGCGGCGACGATGGAAGACATGTACGAGCGCGCCGAGTTCGCGAAGGACCTGGGCAGCGTGATCGTGATGGTCGACCTGGTGATCGGCTACACCGCGATCCAGAGCATGGCCAACTGGTGCCGCAAGCACGACATGATCATGCACATGCACCGTGCCGGCCACGGCACCTACACGCGGCAGAAGAACCACGGGGTGAGCTTCCGCGTCATCGCCAAGTGGCTGCGCCTGGCGGGCTGCGACCACCTGCACACCGGCACCGCGGTCGGCAAGCTGGAAGGCGACCCGATGACCGTGCAGGGCTACTACAACGTCTGCCGCGACGGCTACACGAAGACCGACCTGCCGCGCGGCCTGTACTTCGACCAGGACTGGGCCGACCTGAAGAAGGTGATGCCGGTCGCTTCCGGCGGCATCCACGCCGGCCAGATGCACCAGTTGATCGACCTCTTCGGCGACGACGTGGTGCTGCAGTTCGGCGACGGCACCCATCACCCGGCGGGCATCCAGGCCGGCGCGGTCGCCAACCGCGTGGCGCTGGAATCGATGGTGAGCGCGCAACGAGGCAGAAGGACATCATCGAGGAAGGTCCCGAGATCCTGAAGAAGGCGGCGCAGTTCTGCACGCCGCTGAAGCAGGCGCTCGACACCTGGGGCGAGATCAGCTTCAACTACACCTCGACCGACACGTCCGACTACGCCGTGACCCCGGCGGTGGCCTGAAGGAGACCCGCACCATGATGACCAACCCCACCGGCCGCCTGACGCAGGGCCAGTTCAGCTTCCTGCCCGACCTGACGGACGCCGAGATCACGCTGCAGATCGAATACGGTCTGAAGAAGGGCTACGCCTGGAGCGTCGAGTACACCGACGATCCGCACCCGCGCAACACCTACTGGGAGATGTTCGGCATGCCGATGTTCGACCTGCGGGATGCGGCCGGCGTGATGACGGAACTGCAGCACTGCCGCAAGACGTTCCCGAACCACTACATCCGGATGATGGCCTTCGACAGCACGCGCAACGTCGAGACCATCGCGATGAGCTTCATCGTCAACCGACCGGCCGTCGAACCCGGCTTCGGCCTCGTGCGCCAGGAGTCCGACGGTCGGCGCCTGCGCTACACGGTGCACAGCTATGCCACCGATCGGCCCGAAACGCAGCGCTACGAGGGCTGAGCCGCCATGCCCACCCATCGCATCGCGCCCAGCATCCTGTCGGCCGATTTCCCGCGCCTGGGCGAGGAGGTGAGAAGCGTCATGCCGCCGGCGCCGACTGGATCCACTTCGACGTGATGGACAACCATTACGTGCCCAACCTCATCTTCGGCCCGATGGTCTGCGCGCGGCGCTGCGCCCACACAGCAGCGCGCCGATCGACGCACCTGATGGTGCAGCCGGCGCCGCGCTGGCGCAAGGAGCTCTGCCAGGCCGGCGCCGACCTGGTGAACTCATCCCGACGCGGCGACGCACGTCGACCCACGCTTCAGCGATCAAGGCCGAGGCAAGCAAAGCGGGCTCGTCTTCAACCCGGCCGAGCCGCTCGACGTGCTGGGAGGACGCTCGACAGAATAGACCTGGTGCTGATCCTTGAGTGTGAACCCGGGCTTCGGCGGGCAGAGCTTCATCGACGGTGCGCTGCGCAAGGTCGAGCGCGCGCGCCAGCTCATCGACGCCAGCGGCAGAGACATCCGCCTGGAAGTCGACGGCGGCATCTGTCGACAACATCCGCCGCGTCGCCGACGCCGGCGCCGACACCTTCGTCGCCGGCAGCGCGATCTTCGGCCAGAAAGGACTACGCCGCCGTGATCCGCGCGATGCGGAGGCCCGCGCGATGAGTGCCTACGATTGAAATCACACGGGGAGCCGCCGCCGGGCCGCCCCCAAGGCGGCTCCGCTCCCCTCGGAGAGCGAGCGAAGCAGGCAAGGGGGTTGTCAGTGACCGACACCGAACGCGCACTGCGCATCCGCCTGGCCGCCGCCTACCGCGTGTTCGCGATGCTGGGCTGGGTGTTGATCTACAACCACATCGCGGTACGCGTGCCGGGCCCCGACACGCACTTCCTGATCAACCCGTTCGGGCTGCTGTACAGCGAGGTCAACGTCCAACCTGGTCAAGATCGACCTCGACGGCCGCGTGATCGGCGACTCGAAGTGGGGTGTCAACCCGGCCGGCTTCACGGTGCACTCCACGCTGCACCGCGGCATCGCCGACGCGCACTGCGTGATGCACACGCACACCACCGCCGGCTGCGCGGTGGCCGGCCTGCGCGCCGGGCTGTCGTGGGACAACTTCTATTCCCGCACAAGCAACGACCGCGTGGCGTACCACGACTTCGAAGGCATCACCGTGCATGCTGACGAGGAGAAGGCCACGGCTGCTGCGCTCGATCGGCAGCAGGCCTGCGTGATCCTGCGCAACCACGGGCTGGGGCCGCACCATCGAGCTTGCCTTCGTGACGCTGTGGACGCTGCAGCGCGCCTACCGAGATCCAGGTCGCCGGTGCGGCCTGTCGATCCCGTCTCCGACGCCATCCAGCGCAAGGCGAGCGCCGACGACAGGTTCCATCCCGACCACGGCGGCGGCAAGGACGTGTTCGACGCACTGGTGCGGCTGGTCGATCAATGTCGACACGAGCTACAGAACTGAAGCGGCATCAGCATGCGCCGCGACGAATTCGACGCCGCGATCCTCGACCTCGACGGTACGATGGTCGACACGCTCGGCGATTTCGACGCCGCGGTCAATGCGATGCTGGCCGAGCTGCGGTTGCCGGCGATGCCGGCGCGACGCGGTGGCACGGCGTCATTGGCAGCCCTAGCACCTGATCCGCGTCACGCTGGAGCACGCTGGCGCGCCGGCCGACCGCTACGACGAGGCCTGGGCCAGCCACAGCGCCACTTCGATCTGGCCGTCAACGGGCAGCACTCGCAGGTCTTTCCCGGTGTGCGCGAGGCCTTGGCGCGTTTTGCCGCCTCGGGCCTGGCGCTCGCCTGCGTGACCAACAAGCCGGCCGCCTTCACCGCCGGAGCTGCTTCGAGGACGGCGCTCGCGCCGTATTTCAGCGCCGTGGTGCTCGGCGGCGACAGCCTGCCCAAGCCCGATCCGCTGCCGCTGCTCACCGGCCTGCGAGCGGCTCGCGGCGAGCGGGCGCGCGCACGCTGATGGTCGGCGACTCGGCGGTCGACGCGCAGGCGGCGCCGCCG
>JBGAKY010000091.1:0-20044 GCA_044224175.1 Rubrivivax sp.
CTCGATCTTCTCCTTCTCGCCCGCGTCGAGCTTGTCGCCATGCTCTGTGAGGCTCTTCTTCACCGAGGGCATCATTGCGTCGGCCTGGTTGCGGGCCTGCACGATCTCGAGCTTCTTCTTGTCCTCGGCCGCGTTGGCCTCGGCGTCCTTCACCATCTTCTCGATCTCGGCTTCCGACAGGCCCGAGTTCGCCTTGATGGTGATCTTGTTCTCCTTGCCGGTGGCCTTGTCCTTGGCGCTCACGTGCAGGATGCCGTTGGCGTCGATGTCGAAGCCCACCTCGATCTGCGGCAGGCCGCGCGGCGCCGGCGGGATGCCTTCCAGGTTGAACTCGCCCAGCAGCTTGTTGCCGGCCGCCATCTCGCGTTCGCCCTGGAAGACCTTGATCGTCACCGCCGGCTGGTTGTCGTCGGCGGTGCTGAAGGTCTGCGCGAACTTGGTCGGGATGGTGGTGTTCTTCTTGATCATCTTCGTCATCACGCCGCCCAGCGTCTCGATGCCCAGGCTGAGCGGGGTGACGTCGAGCAGCAGCACGTCCTTGCGGTCGCCGCTGAGCACCTGGCCCTGGATGGCGGCGCCCACCGCGACGGCTTCGTCGGGGTTGACGTCCTTGCGCGGCTCCTTGCCGAAGAACTCCTTGACCTTCTCCTGCACCTTGGGCATGCGGGTCATGCCGCCGACGAGGATGACGTCGTCGATCTCGGAAAGCTTCACCCCCGCGTCCTTCACGGCCACGCGGCAGGGCTCGATGGTGCGTTCGATCAGCTCGTCGACCAGCGCTTCGAGCTTGGCACGCGTGAGCTTGATGTTCAGGTGCTTCGGGCCCGACGAATCGGCCGTGATGTAGGGCAGGTTGACGTCGGTCTGGGTGCTGTTGGACAGCTCGATCTTGGCCTTCTCGGCCGCTTCCTTCAGGCGCTGCAGCGCCAGCACGTCCTTCGTCAGGTCGACGCCCTGTTCCTTCTTGAACTCGGTGACGATGTAATCGATGACGCGCTGGTCGAAGTCCTCGCCGCCCAGGAAGGTGTCGCCGTTGGTGGAGAGCACCTCGAACTGCTTCTCGCCGTCGACGTCGGCGATCTCGATGATGCTGATGTCGAAGGTGCCGCCGCCCAGGTCGAACACCGCGATCTTGCGGTCGCCCTTGCCGTGCTTGTCCAGGCCGAACGCGAGCGCGGCCGCGGTCGGCTCGTTGATGATGCGCTTGACGTCCAGGCCGGCGATGCGACCGGCGTCCTTGGTCGCCTGGCGCTGGCTGTCGTTGAAGTAGGCCGGCACCGTGATCACGGCCTCGGTGACCTCTTCGCCAAGGTAGTCCTCGGCGGTCTTCTTCATCTTGCGCAGGACTTCGGCGCTGATCTGCGGCGGCGCCAGCTTCTTGCCGCGCACCTCGATCCAGGCGTCGCCGTTGTCGGCGGCGAGGATCTTGTAGGGCATCAGGTCGATGTCCTTCTGCACTTCCTTCTCGGTGAACTTGCGGCCGATGAGGCGCTTGGAAGCGTAGACCGTGTTCTTCGGGTTCGTCACCGCCTGCCGCTTGGCGCTGGCGCCGACGAGGATCTCGCCGTCTTCCTGGTAGGCGATGATGGAAGGCGTCGTGCGCGCGCCTTCGCTGTTCTCGATCACCTTGGTGGTGTTGCCTTCCATGATGGCCACGCACGAATTGGTGGTGCCGAGGTCGATGCCGATGATCTTGCCCATGTCTGTCGTCCTGATCGGTAGTTCCGGGGTTGTCTTCGAGTTGTGGATAACTGGCCGGCTTTCAAGGCCGGCGCGGGCCTACTTGGGCGCAGGAACCATCACCCGGGCGGGCCGCAGCAGCCGGTCGGCAATGAGATAGCCCTTCTGAAGCACCGTCACCACGGTGTTCGCCGGCTGGTCCGAAGGCAGCATGCCGATGGCCTGGTGCTGGTGGGGGTCGAACTTGGTGCCGGCCGGCGGCGCCACCGCCACCACCTTGTTGCGCTCCAGCGCCGCGGTCAGCTGGCGCAGGGTGGCATGCACGCCCTCGAGCAGCTGTTCCGACGTGGCCGAGGGAATGGCGATCGCCGCCTCCAGGCTGTCCACCACGGGCAGCAGGCTCTCGGCGAAGGCCTCGACGGCGAACTTGCGCGCCTTGGCGATCTCTTCCTCGGACCGGCGGCGCACGTTCTCGGCTTCCGCCTTGGCGCGCAGGTAGGCGTCGGACACCTCGGCGTGGCGGGCCTGCAGTTCGGCCAGCTGGGCTTCGGGGGTGGCGGCCGCTGCGGCGGCGGCAGCTTCGGGGGCCGCTGCGGCAGCGGCGGCGCCCTCGGACGGGGGCGTTCCTGGGTTGGCGTTCATGGGTTCCTGCAAAGGGGGCTTGCGGGGGGATGGGGGCGCCGGCCGGAATTTCAAGACCCTGGCGGCGGGTCGTCTTCCAGATCGTCCACGCTGGCGCTCCAGCGCTGCCAGTCGGCGATGCGGCGGCGGTCGCGCTTGGTCGGCCGGCCGTCTTCCAGGCTCGCCGCCGGCTCCGGTGCCAGCCGGCGGGCAGTGGCGGCTCGTTCGCGTTCGGCCACGCTTTCGGGCGTTTCCCGGTACAGGGCCTGGGCCACCGGGGCCGGGCCGCGCACCGAGGACAGCGCCAGCACGTCGACTTCGCGCACCACCACGCCCTGGCGCAGCCGGATGCGGTCGCCCGGGTGCAGCTCGCGCGCCGGCTTGGCGTTGGCGCCGTTCACCTGCACGCGGCCCTTGTCGGCCTCCTCGGCGGCCAGCGCCCGGGTCTTGAAGAAGCGGGCGGCCCAAAGCCACTTGTCCAGGCGCACGCGGTGTTCGTCGTTCATGGGGGGAAAGCCAGGGGCAGGCGGACGACGGCGTCCAGGCCGTCGACGCGCCCGCCGAGCACGCGATTGTCGAGCGAGATCTCGCCGCCCAGGGACTGCACGATTTCGCGGCAGATCGCCAGGCCCAGCCCGCTGCCACCGCCGCGGCTGCCCGCGGCGAAGGGCTGGAACAGGCGTTCGCGCAGCGTGTTGGCGATGCCGGGGCCCTGGTCGGCGATGGTCAACGCCGCGGTGCGGGTGTCGGTCACGAGCTGCACCGCCAGCCGGCTGCCCGGCGGCGCATGGCGGATCGCGTTGTGCCGCAGGGTGCGCGTCAGCTCGCGCAGCCTCCATTCGGGGCCCCGCCCCGGAGCCGGGGCGAGGGCGATCTCCGCCTTCCACCGTGTGCCCCATCTCGGCCAGCGCCTGGGCCGGCGGAACGTCGCCGCGCGCGGCCGACTGCACCTGCGCCTTCAGCACCGCCAGCGGCGTGCGCAGCTGGTGCGAGGCGTCGCGCACGAAGCGCTTCTGGTGTTCCAGCAGCCCGCCCAGGCGCGCCATCACGGCGTTGATGGCTTCCACCACGGGGTGCAGCTCGGGCGGCGCGGCCGCTGCGTCCAGCGGCGACAAGTCGTCTTCGGCACGCTGGCGCAGCCGCGCCGACAGTTCGCGCACCGGCGCCGTGGCGCGCTGCACGACGACGACCACGACGAGCGCGATCACCGCCAGCAGCGCCGCCTGCCGCCACAGCGTGGCCACCAGCAGCTGTTGCGCCAGCGCGCGCCGCAGCTCCAGCGTCTCGGCCACCTGCACCGTGGCCATGCCCTGGCCGCCCGGACCCGTGACGGGCTCCAGCAGCACCGCCACCCGCACCGCCTGGTCGCGGTAGTGGTCGTCGTAGAAGTCCACCAGCGCGGCGTAGGGCCCGTGCACCGGCAGCGTGCCTTTCCAGGTGGGCAGGTCCTCGAACCCGGCCACCATCTCGCCGGTGAAGCCGGTCACCTTGAAGTAGATGCGGCTGCGGTTGTCGGCCTCGAAGGCTTCCAGCGCGGAGTAGGGCAGCGAGGCCACCACGTGGGGCGTGCCCGGCCCCTCGGAGAGTTCCAGCAGCTCGCCGATCGCCTTCGCGCTGGCCAGCAGCGTACGGTCGTAGGCCGTGTCGGCGGCGTGGAGGGCCTGCCGGTACAGGCTGACGGTGTTGAAGGCCACCACCGCCAGTACGGGGGCCAGGATGCCCACGAGCAGGCGCGTGCGCAGCGACCAACGCCGCAACTCAGGCCTCTTCCTTGAGCAGGTAGCCCAGTCCGCGCAGGGTGACGAGCGCGGCGCCGGTGCCGGCCAGCTTCTTGCGCAGGCGGTAGGCCACCACCTCCACCGCCTCGGGCTGCACGTCGGCCTCGCCGGGGAACACCAGTTCGAGCAGGCGTTCCTTGGCGACCGCGTGGCGCGGGCGGGCGAGCAGGGCGCGCAGCAGCGCCGCTTCGCGCGTGGTGAGCTCCATCGCCTGGCCGCGGTGGTAGACGGCGCCGCTGTCGGTTTCGGCCACCAGGCCGCAGAACTCGGCCGGCCGCTGCGGCGCGTGGCGGCGGCCGAGCGCACGCACGCGCGCCTCCAGCTCGTCCAGGTCGAAGGGCTTGGCCAGGTAGTCGTCGGCGCCGGTGTTCAGGCCCAGCACCCGGTCGCCCACGGTGCCGCGCGCGGTGACGATGATCACCGGCGTCGACAGACCCTCGGCGCGCGCGGCGGCCAGCACGTCCAGGCCGTCGGCGCCGGGCAGGTTCAGGTCCAAGAGCACCACGTCGGGCAGGGACGCGCGCCAGCGGTCGAGCGCGCGCGCACCGTCGTCGCACAGCACCACCTGCATGCCGCGCCGCTCCAGCGTGCGCCGCAGCGTGGTCTGCATCGCGGGGTTGTCCTCGACGATGAGCAGCTTCATCGGGCGGCGATCATAGGCTCATGGTTTCCCCGGGTGCCGCGGACAGCCGATTGACAGCGACCTGCGCGACCATCGTCGTGTTCACTCTGCACAAGGAGACTGCATGCGCCGCGACACCTTCCTCAAGACCCTGGCCGCCCTGGCCGCCGCCGGCGCGCTGCCGGCCGCCCGCGCCAACACCAACCTGAAGATGATGATCCCCGCCAACCCCGGTGGCGGCTGGGACACCACCGGCCGCGCCCTGGGCAGGGCGCTGCAGGACGCCGGCGCCGCCACCGTGAGCTACGACAACAAGGGCGGCGCGGCCGGCGCCATCGGCCTGGCGCAGTTCGCCAACGGCACCAAGGGCGACCCGAACGCGCTGATGGTGATGGGCGCCGTGATGGTGGGCGGCATCATCACCGGCAAGCCGCCGGTGGGCCTGGACAAGGTGACGCCGCTGGCCCGCCTGACCAGCGAGTACAACGTCTTCGTGCTGCCGGCCGGTTCGCCGCTGAAGACCATGAAGGACGTCGTCGAGCAGCTCAAGAAGGACCCCGGCAGCGTGAAGTGGGGCGGCGGTTCGCGCGGTTCCACCGAGCACATCGCCGCCGCGATGCTGGCGCGCGAGGCGGGCGTGGACCCGGCCAAGATCAACTACGTGGCCTTCCGTGGGGGCGGCGAGGCGACCGCGGCCATCCTGGGCGGCAACGTCACGGTGGGCGGCAGCGGCTACAGCGAGTTCGCCGAGTACATCAGCGCCGGGAAGATGAAGGCGATCGCCGTCACCTCCGATCAGCGCCTGAAGGGCATCGACGTGCCGACGATGAAGGAGCTGGGCTACAACGTCGTCATCGGCAACTGGCGTGGCGTCTACGGCGCCGCCGGCATCACGCCGGAACAGAGGAAGGCGCTGGTCGACCTCATCGTCAAGGCCACCAAGACCAAGTCCTGGGCCGAGGCGCTGGAAAAGAACGGCTGGACCCCGGCGCTGATGACGGGCGACCCGTTCGCCAGGTTCGTCGACGACGAGTTCGCCGCGCTGCGCGCCGTGATGGCCAAGAGCGGGATGATCTGAGCATGAAGCGCTCGCTGCCGGAAACGCTGATCGGCGCCGGTGCCGTGGTTGCCGGCATCGGCCTGGCGGCGGGCGCCACGCAGATCTCCTCCGAAGCCGGCTACGGCGGTGTCGGCCCGAACTTCCTGCCCTGGGTGGTCGGGCTGCTGCTGACCGCTTGTGGCGCCTTCCTGGTCTGGGAGTCGCGGTCCGGCGGCTACCGCGAGCGCGAGGAACCTTCGGGTGCCGAACACGGCGACTGGGCCGGTTTCGCCTGGGTCAGCGGCGGCGTCCTGCTGAACGCGGCGCTCATCACCACGCTGGGCTTCATCCTCAGCTGCACGCTGTGCTTCGTGTTCGCAGTGCGGGGCTTCCAGTGGAGCGAAGGCCGTCCCGACTGGCGCCCGCAGGCCTGGCTGCGGGACGCGGCGATCGGCGCCGCGATCGCGGCGCCGGTGTTCTGGATGTTCACGCAGTTGCTGGCCATCAACCTGCCCGGCATCACCGCCACCGGCTGGATCTGACATGTTCGACATCTGGAACCAGCTGCTGCAGGGTTTCCTGACCGCCGGCACGCCCATCAACCTGCTGTGGGCGCTGCTGGGTTGCACCATCGGCACTGCGATCGGCGTGCTGCCCGGCATCGGGCCGGCCACCGCGGTGGCGATGCTGCTGCCCATCACGCTGAAGGTGGAGCCCACCGCCAGCATGATCTTCTTCGCCGGCATCTACTACGGCGCCATGTACGGCGGCTCGACCACCTCGATCCTGCTCAACACGCCCGGCGAGGCGGCCTCGATGGTGACCGCCATGGAAGGCAACCGCATGGCCAAGAACGGCCGCGCGGGGGCGGCGCTGGCCACGTCGGCGATCGGTTCCTTCATCGCCGGCACCATCGCCACCGTGTTCGTCACCCTGTTCGCTCCCGTGGTGGCCAACTACGCGGTGAAGCTGGGGCCGCCCGAGTATTTCCTGCTCATGGTGCTGGCCTTCGTGACCGTGAGCGCGGTGCTGGGCAAGAGCACGCTGCGCGGGCTCACCGCGCTGGGCGTGGGCCTGGCCATGGGCCTGGTGGGGCTGGACCAGATCTCGGGCCAGGCGCGCTACACGGGCGGCGTGCCCGAACTGCTGGACGGGCTGGAGGTGGTGCTCATCGCGGTGGGCCTGTTCGCGGTCGGCGAGTCGCTCTACGCGGTGCTCTACGAGGGGCGCGTGAAGGAGTCCCAGAACGCGATGAGCAAGGTCCACATGACGCGCGAGGAATGGCGCCGCTCGTGGCCGGCCTGGCTGCGCGCCACCGCGATCGGCTTCCCGTTCGGCTGCATCCCGGCCGGCGGCAGCGAGATCCCCACCTTCCTGAGCTACGCCACCGAGCGCAAGCTCAGCAAGCACCAGAACGAGTTCGGCACCACCGGCGCGATCGAGGGCGTGGCCGGGCCCGAGGCGGCCAACAACGCGGCCATCACCGCCACCCTGGTGCCGCTGCTGACGCTGGGCATTCCCACTTCGAACACCACCGCGATCCTGCTCGGTGCTTTCCAGAACTACGGCATCCAGCCCGGCCCGCAGCTGTTCGACAAGAACGCGGCGCTGGTGTGGGCGCTGATCGCCAGCCTGTACATCGGCAACGTGATGCTGCTGGTGCTGAACCTGCCGCTCGTGGGCCTGTGGGTGAAGCTGCTGAAGCTGCCCAAGTCGTACCTGTACGCCGGCATCCTGATCTTCGCCACCGTGGGCGTGTACGGCATGCGCCAGAGCGCGTTCGACCTGTTCCTGCTCTACGCGGTGGGCCTGCTGGGCGTGGTCATGCGGCGCTTCGACTTCCCCACCGCGCCGGTGGTGGTGGGCATGATCCTGGGCCCGCTGGCCGAAGCGCAGATGCGCAACGCGCTGTCCATCGGCGAAGGCCACTGGACCGTGTTCGTGCAGCGGCCGGTGTCCATCGTGCTGCTGTCGGTGGTGGTGGCCGTGCTGGTGCTGCCGCGCCTGGCCAGGCTTTGGCAGCGGCGCGCCCGCGCGGCCCAGGCGCCCGCTGCCTGAGCGCCGGCGCCGCGCCTCAGACGGTGGCGCCCAGCGCCATGGCGCGCTGCTGCTGCCCCTGCAGCGCGGCGGCGTCGGGAGCGGCCTTCGTGTCCCAGCCGGCCATGTGGCGTTCAGCCACGCCGGCCAGCGCCCGGATCCAGTCGGGCCGGTCGTTCAGGCAGGCGATGTAGCCGAAGCGTTCGCCGCCGGCGCCCAGGAAGGCTTCGCGCGCTTCCTGGTCGATTTCCTCGAGCGTTTCCAGGCAGTCGGTGGCGAAGCCGGGGCACATGACGTCGACGCTCTTCACCCCTTCGCCGGCCAGACGCAGCAGCGTGGGTTCGGTGTAGGGCTCCAGCCACTTGGCCTTGCCGAAGCGGCTCTGGAAGGTGACCAGCAGCTTTTCGCGCGGCAGCGCCAGCCGCTCGCCCAGCAGGCGCGCGGTCTTCAGGCACTGGCAGTGGTACGGGTCGCCCAGGTGCAGCGTGCGTTCAGGCATGCCGTGGAAGCTGAGCAGAAGACGTTCGCCGCGGCCTTCGCGCTGCCAGTGGTCCAGCACCTGGCGCGCCAGCGCTTCCACGTAGCCGGCGTCGTCGTGGTATTCGTTGACGAAGCGCAGCTCGGGCAGGCGGCGCGCGCCCTGGCCCCACTGGAACACCGCGTCGGCCACGCTGGCGGTGGTGGCGCCTGCGTACTGCGGGTACAGCGGCAGCACCAGCACGCGCGTCACGCCTTCGGCGCGCAGCGCGTCCATCACCGAGGCGATGGACGGGTTGCCGTAGCGCATGGCCGGCCGCACCAGCACGCGGTGGCCGCGTTCGCCCAGGTAGCCTTGCAGCAGCGCAGCCTGGCGCGAGGTCCACACCGCCAGCGGCGAGCCTTCGGGGGTCCAGATGCTGGCGTACTTGGCGGCCGACTTGGCCGGCCGCGTGCGCAGGATGACGCCGTGCAGGATGGGCCACCACACCAGGCGCGGGATCTCCACCACCCGCGGGTCGCCCAGGAATTCGGCCAGGTAGCGGCGCAGCGCGGCCGGCGTCGGCTCGTCGGGAGTGCCCAGGTTGGCCAGCAGCACCGCGGTGCGCGGTTCGCTGCCGTGGCGCCAGGGCGGTTCGGGCCGCGGCGCGTTCATCGCCTGGCCACTCGTTCGAGTTCGCGCAGCAGCGCCTCGACGTCGACCGGCTTGGCCCAGCAGGTGTCGAAGCCGGCGGCACGCGCCTCCATCTGCAGTTCGGACGCGTCGTCGGCCGTGTACAGCACCGCCGGCACCGCCGCCAGGCCGGGCAGGGCGCGCAGTCGCGGCAGCAGGTCGAAGCCGGTGCCGTCGGGCAGGTGGAGATCGATCACCATCAGCTCGGGCTGGAAGTCGGCGGCCAGGGCCAGCGCCTCGGCGCCGCAGTCGGCGGACTGCACCTCGATGCCACCGCCGACGCGGCAGACTTCGGCGAACAGCATGGCATTGACGCGATCGTCGTCGACGTAGAGCACGCGCATCGCTCTACGCGCCGGGCGTCAGGTCCAGCGAAGGCTGGGTGTCGCCGAATCGCAGCACGTCGAACCAGACGCAGGCCGAACTGGGGTCGCGCGGCGAGCCGCCGAGGCCTATGGTGCCGCTGCCGTGCAGCGCGCAGCTGCCACGGCGCAGGCTGACGATCTCGCCGTCGCCGAACTGCACGTAGGTGCCGTTGTAGCTGAGGTCGGTGAGCTGGAAGCTGCCGCCGTGCCAGTCGACCCGTGCATGCGAACGCGAGACGCGCGAATCGTCGACGCAGAAGTTGGCCTGCGGGCTGCGGCCCATCACCACCGGCATCTGCTGGCTGGCAAAGACGCGGTTGAGGTCGATCCACACCAGACGCAGGCCGTCGGGTTCGCTCACCTCCTTGCCGGTGACGTCGCCGAACTGGGTGGGGGCCACGTCGGTGGCGGCGCGGCGGCCGCCGGTGACGTGCACCACGACGGGTTCGACCCGGCCGCGCAGGACCAGCCGGTCCAGGCTGCGGAAGCGCGAGACCTGCTCGGTCGAGAGGCCGGCCAGCACCTCGCCGGTGACCAGGGTTTCGTTGTCGCCGGCGTGGTCCAGCAGGCGCGCGGCCACGTTGACGGCGTCGCCGTAGCAGTCGCCCGCCATCTCCACCACTTCGCCGCGCGCCAGCGCCACCTGCAGGCGCAGCACGCGCAAGCCGGCGGAGGCGCCGCGCTCGCTGCCGCGCGAGACGATGCCGTCCAGCACGTCGTGCATCTGGCTGGCGGCGTTGACGGCCGGCGTGGGCGTCGGGAAGACCGACATCAGGCCGTCGCCCAGCGTCTTCACGACGTGGCCGCCGGATTCGGCGACCACGCGGGTGAGCGCACCGATGCAGTGCGTGACGACCGAGGTGGCCTCGGCATTTCCCAGGGTCTCGAACAGCGCCGTGCTGCCGCGCAGGTCGGCGAACAGGACGGTGAGGTCGGAGATCTGGGTCATGACGTTCCCAGTGTACCGGCCGACCTAACGCTCAGAGATTGTCCAGGTAGGTGCGCAGCTTGTCGCTGCGGCTGGGGTGCTTGAGCTTGCGGATCGCCTTCGCCTCGATCTGGCGGATGCGCTCGCGCGTGACGTCGAACTGCTTGCCCACTTCCTCCAGCGTGTGGTCGGTGCTCATCTCGATGCCGAAGCGCATGCGCAGCACCTTGGCTTCGCGCGGGGTCAGGCTGTCGAGGATGTCCTTCACCACGTCGCGCAGGCCGGCCTGCATGGCGGCGTCGACCGGGGCCACGTTGTTGGTGTCCTCGATGAAGTCGCCCAGGTGGCTGTCGTCGTCGTCGCCGATCGGCGTCTCCATGGAGATCGGCTCCTTGGCGATCTTCATGATCTTGCGGATCTTGTCCTCGGGGATCTCCATCTTCTCGGCCAGCGTCGGCGCGTCGGGCTCGAAGCCGAACTCCTGCAGGTGCTGGCGCGAGATGCGGTTCATCTTGTTGATGGTCTCGATCATGTGCACCGGGATGCGGATGGTGCGCGCCTGGTCGGCGATCGAGCGCGTGATGGCCTGGCGGATCCACCAGGTGGCGTAGGTGCTGAACTTGTAGCCGCGGCGGTATTCGAACTTGTCCACCGCCTTCATCAGGCCGATGTTGCCTTCCTGGATGAGGTCCAGGAACTGCAGGCCGCGGTTGGTGTACTTCTTGGCGATGGAGATCACCAGCCGCAGGTTGGCCTCGATCATCTCCTTCTTGGCGTCGCGGCTGGCCTTCTCGCCCTCGTTCATCTTCTTGTTGATCTGCTTCAGGTCGTCCAGCGGCACCACCGCCTTGGACTGCAGGTCGACCAGCTTCTGCTGCAGTTCCTGCACCGCGGGCAGGTTGCGCGCCAGCACCGGGCTGTAGGCCTTGCCGGCGGCGATCTCCTTCTCGGCCCACTTCAGGTTCAGCACGTTCACGGGGAAGGTGCGCACGAAGTGTTCCTGCGGCATGCCGCACTTGTCGACCACGATCTTGCGGATCTCGCGCTCGTAGCGGCGCAGGTCGTCGACCTGGCTGCGCAGGATGTTGCACAGGCGCTCGATCGTCTTCACCGTGAAGCGGATCGTCATCAGGTCTTCGCTGATGCTGTGCTGGGCCTTGTTGTAGGAGGTGCTCTTGTAGCCCTCCTTCTCGTAGGCCTTGCGCATCTTGTCGAAGTGCTGGCGCAGCAGGTCGAACTTCACCAGCGCCGCGGTCTTCAGCTCTTCCAGTTTCTTGGTCAGCGCCTTGCTGCCGCCCTGACCGTCGTCGTCGTCGTCCTCGTCGAATTCGTCGAAGTCCTCTTCCGCGACGTAGTCGTCGGCCTCGTCGTCGCTGACGAAGCCGTCCACCACCTCGGAGATCTGCATCTCGCCGGCGGCGATCTTGTCGGCGTAGGCCAGGATCTCGGCGATCGTGGTGGGGCTGGCGCTGATGGCCAGCATCATGGCCTGCAGGCCGCCTTCGATGCGCTTGGCGATCTCGATCTCGCCTTCGCGCGTGAGCAGCTCGACCGTGCCCATCTCGCGCATGTACATGCGCACGGGGTCGGTGGTGCGGCCGAATTCGCTGTCCACCGTGGACAGCGCCGCTTCGGCGGCTTCCTCGGCCTCTTCCTCGGTGGCGGTGCTGGTGCCGCCGCCTTCGATCAGCAGCGTGGCGGCGTCGGGCGCCTGCTCGTAGACGGCGATGCCCATGTCGTTGAGCATCGAGACGATGGCTTCCAGGATCTCGTTGTCGACCAGCTTGGCGGGCAGGTGGTCGTTGATCTCCTGGTGGGTGAGGAAGCCGCGCGTCTTCCCCATCTTGATGAGGGTCTTCAGCTCCTGACGGCGCTTGATGACCTCTTCTTCGGTGAGGGTGGCCTCGTCGAGCCCGAACTCGCGCATCAGCGCGCGCTCCTTGGCGCGGCTGACCTTCATGCGCAGCGGCTTGGCCTTGGCTTCCTTCTCGTCGGCGACCTCGGCCTCGGGTTCGGCCTCGCTCTCGAACTCGACCTCGATGTCGGCCAGGTCGACCTCTTCCTCGGCCGGCTTCTTGGCGGCTTCGCCCTTCTTGCCGGCGGCGCCCTTGCCGCCCTTGGCTTCGGCCTTGGCCGGGGCCTTGGCGGCCGGCTTGGCCGGTGCCGGCGCGGGCTTGGCCGCCGCCTTCGCGGCCGGCTTGGCCGCGGGAGCCGCCGCCTTGGCGGTGGCCTTCGGTTCCGCCGGCGGCGGCGCCTTGCCCTTGGCAGGCTTGGCGGCAGGGGCGGGCTTGGCGGCGGGCTTCTTGGCGGCGGTCATGCGATTCCTCGAGATGGGTTCAACGGCGTTGCCATGCGCAAAGCCCGCGTCCCGGCGGGTGCCGGAAAGGCGTACTGCGGACATGGGGTCGCTTTGTCGAATGACGAGTCCGGACGGGTCGTCGTCCGGGACTGTCCGGCGGGCAGTCCTTGCGGGAGAGGTTGGCCCGTACCCCATGCGATTTCGCCAGGGTGCCCTTGTCGAGGGTGGCCGTGCCCGGAGGTGCTGCTGTCACTCGTGCCGTTGCGGTCAGCCGAGGATTATACCGGCGGTTACGGCCGCTGCTGAGCCTGTGCTCCCTGCGGGGACTTGAGGGCGGCGATCTGCTCCATCAGCGCCCGGTAGCGCACCAGGTCTTCCGGCGAAGGCGTGGCGGCGGCAATGGCGTCGGCCTCCTGCTTGAGCAGCTGGCGCCACAGCTGCGCCACGATCTGCTGCAGGCCTTCGAGCCGGTAGTCCTCGTCGCCCAGGCCGGCGCGCACCCAGCCGCGCGCGGCTTCGGCCCAGGGCTGGACTTCCATCGACTGGTCCAGCGTGGCCCAGGTCAGCGGGCCGTGCTCTTCCAGCTGCTGCTCGAGCCAGCGCACCACCTCGCCATGGGTGCCGCCCAGTTCGTGCAGCATCTGGCGGTCGTCGCCGGTGAGCTGGTCCCACCAGTCGGCATGCTGCAGCAGCAGCCGCACCGCGAAGTCCGCCGGCCCCGCCGGCGGCACGCGGATGGAGCCGCGGCGGAACAGCCGCAGCGGGCCCTGCCGTTCCTCGGCCCTGGGCGCCGGCGTGCGCGGCTTCTCGCCCCACAACGCCTGCAGCTCGGGCAGCTCCAGGCGCGCGCGCTGCGCCAGCTCGGACTGCACCTGGCGCTTGAGGGCGCCATCGGGCAGCGCCGCCCACAGCGGCTGCGCCTGCGCCAGCATGCGGGCGCGTCCCTCGGCGCTGGAGAGGTCGCAGTCCTCCGCCGCCTGCTCCAGCAGCTGGCGCGACAGCGGCACCGCCTGCGCCACCGCGCGTTCGAAGGCTTCGGGCCCCAGCTCGCGCACGTAGCTGTCGGGGTCGTGCTCGGGCGGCAGGAACAGGAAACGCACGTTGCGCAGGTCGCCGGCATGCGGCAGCGAGGCTTCCAGTGCGCGTGCCGCGGCGCGCCGGCCGGCGGCGTCGCCGTCGAAGCTGAAGACCACCGCGTCGGTGAAGCGGAACAGCTTCTGCACGTGGTCGGCGGTGCAGGCCGTGCCCAGCGTGGCCACCGCGTTCGGGAAGCCCGTCTGCGCCAGCGCCACCACGTCCATGTAGCCTTCGACGACCAGGGCATAGCCCTTCTCGCGCAGCGCGGTGCGGGCCTCGAACAGGCCGTAGAGCTCGCGCCCCTTGCTGAAGACCGGGGTCTCGGGCGAGTTCATGTACTTGGGCTTGCTGTCGTCGAGTACGCGCCCGCCGAAGCCGATGACCTCGCCCGAGACGGCACGGATCGGGAACATCACGCGGTCGCGGAACCAGTCGTAGCGGCCGCGTTCGGGGTCTTCCTCTTCCTCCTTGCGGCGCACCAGGCCGGCTTCCTCCAGCAGCGGGTCGTCGTAGCGCGCGAACACGCCGGTCAGCGTGCGCCAGCCCGGCGGCGCATAGCCCAGTCCGAATCGCGCCGCGATCTGTCCCGTGAGGCCGCGCTTCTTCAGGTAGTCCACCGCGCGCGGGCTGGCCTTGAGCTGGGCGCGGTAGAACTCGGCCGCCCTGGCGAGCAGTTCGTTGATCGACAGCCGCCGCTCGCGCAGCTTCTCGCGCCGCTGCTGTTCCTCGGGGCTGACCTGCTCTTCCGGCACCGCCAGGCCCACGCGGCCGGCCAGGTCGCGCACGGCTTCGACGAAGGACAGACCCAGGTGTTCGGTGAGGAAGCGGATCGCGTCGCCGGAGGCACCGCAGCCGAAGCAGTAGTAGAACTGCTTCGAAGGCGTGACCGAGAAGCTGGGCGACTTCTCGGCGTGGAAAGGGCACAGCCCCATCCAGTTGGCGCCGCCGCGCTTGAGTTCGACGTGGCGGCCGACGACCTCGACGATGTCGGTGCGCGCCAGCAGGTCCTGGATGAAGCCGCTCGGGATCACGCCCCGAGTCTAGCGACCCCGCCCTCGGAAGGCCCGGCCGCCGGCGCGAGCGCGAACACGCCGCGGTAGTCCTGCGCCCACGTGGCCACCTGGTCGGCCGCCATCGGCGCCGCGATGCCGGTGCCCTGGCCGATGTCGCAGCCCAGTTCCAGCAGCGTGCGCGCCTGGGCCGGCGACTCCACGCCTTCGGCCACCACCACGCAGCCGAAGGTGCGCGCCAGGCCGATCACGCCTTCGACGATGGCGCGGTCCTGCGGGTCGTCGAGCATGTGGTGCACGAAGCTGCGGTCGATCTTCAGCACGTCCACCGGCAGCCGCTTCAGGTAGGTGAGGGTGGAATAGCCGGTGCCGAAGTCGTCGAGCGCGAAGCGCACGCCGATCGCCCGGCAGCGCGCCAGCAGCGCCGAGGTGGCTTCGATGTCGTTGTGGGCCGCCGTCTCCAGCACTTCCAGTTCCAGGTAGGTGGCCAGCGGGTCGCTGTGGCGCGCCAGCAGTTCCGACAGGCGCTGCGCGAAGTCGGGCTCCTGCAGGTGGCGCGCCGAGACGTTCACGCTGACCGAGATGTCCAGCCCGTTGCGCCGCCAGTGCGACAGGTGCTCCAGCGCCTGGCTGAAGACCCAGTCGCCGACGCGGGCCGACAGGCCCGTGTTCTCGATCAGCGGCAGGAACTGCTGCGGCGCGATCAGCCCGTGCTGCGGGTGGTCCCAGCGCAGCAGCGCCTCGAAGCCCAGCACGCGGCCGCTGCGCATGTCCACCTTGGGCTGGTAGAAGAGCCGGAACTCGTTCTGGTCCAGCGCTTCCTGCACGCGGCCGATGGCCATGACGCGCTCTTCGGTGCGGCGGCGGTGCTCGGGGTCGAAGAACAGGTAGCCGTTGCGGCCGCTCTGCTTGGCGCCGTACATCGCATGGTCGGCGTGGCGCAGCAGGGTGTCGGCGTCGCTGCGATCCACCGGGTAGACGCTGGCGCCCATGCTGGCGGTGATCTGCACAGGGTCGGACGCGGGGTCGATCACGTAGGGCTGCGAGACCACGCGCAGCACGCGTTCCACCGCCAGCCGCGCTTCCTCGATCGTGCCGGCGCGCAGCAGCAGCACGAACTCGTCGCCGCCCAGTCGCGCCGCGGCGTCTGCCCAGGTGTCGCGCCGGCGCAGGGCGCTGCGCAGACGGCCGGCCAGTTCGGCCAGCAGGCGGTCGCCGGCGGCGTGGCCGAAGCGGTCGTTCACCGGCTTGAAGTGGTCCAGGTCCAGGTAGCACACCACGAGCAGGAAGTTCTCGCGGTCGGCGGCGGCCATCGCCTCGGTCAGCAACGCCGACAGCTGCACCCGGTTGGGCAGCCGCGTCAGTTCGTCGAACAGCGCCTGGCGCTCCAGGCGTTCGCGCTGCAGCCGCTGTTCGGTGATGTCGGAGATCACCAGCACGTGGTAGCGCAGGTCGCCGGCCGGGCCGCGCACGCTGGAGATGGTGGCCTGCAGCGTGCACAGCTCGCCGCTGCGCCGCCGTTCCAGCAGTTCGCCGCGCCAGCTGCCTTCGCTGCGCAGCGCCGCCCACATGGCGGCACGTTGCTGGCGCGCGATGGGGTCGGCCGGCGTCGGCCGCAGCAGCGAAGGCACGGTGCCCAGCAGCTCGGGGCGCGGCACGCCCAGGATCTCCGAATACGCCGGGTTGGCGTCCAGCACGCGCAGTTCGGTGTCGGTGACGAGCAGGCCTTCGTGCAGGTGCTGGAACAGGCTGGCCGACAGGCGCTGGCGTTCGAAGGCCTCGTGGCGTTCGTCCACGTCGGCCAGCGTGGCCAGCAGGCGCGCCGGGTGCCCGGCGGGGTCGCGTTCGATGACCAGCAGCGTGGCTTCGAACCAGCGCCAGCCGCCTTCCACCTGCTGGCGCAGCTCCAGCTGGGCGCGGCCGGCCTCGCCGGTGCGCAGCTGCTCGATGGCGGCTTCCAGCGCCGGCCGGTCGTCCGGGTGCACCTGCTGCAGCCAGACCGAAGGCGTCCAGCGGCCGCTGTCGTGGCGGGTGAGGGCGCGCCAGGCGGCCGAGGCGAAGCTCTCGCGGCGCAGCAGGTGCCAGTCGGCCACGCCAAGGCGCGAGCCGTCCAGCGCCCATTCCCAGCGGTGGGCCCGCCAGGCGGCTTCCACGGCGCCGGCATGCACCGCGCACAGGATGGCCAGCATGGCCCCCGCCCAGGCGCCCACGCCCAGGTACAGGGCGATGCCCAGGCCCCACCAGGGTGCGCCGGGCGTGGCGCTGCCGCAGCCCACCACGATGATCAGCAGCCCGGCGCAGAAGGCCAGCGGCGTGCCCGCATGCAGCGCGACCCAGATCAGCAGCACGGGGGCGGCGAAGACCAGCGCCTTGCCCACCGCGGTGGCCTGCACAACCTGCGAAGCCAGCAGCGGCGCCAGCAGCAGCACCGCCAGCAGCGACGCACCGCCGGCCAGCAGCGCCGGCAGCGGCCGTTCGGGGCGCAGCAGGCGGCGGTCGACGGTGAGCAACGGCAGGGCTGCCGCCACGCCGCCGATCGACAGCGCGCCCCAGCCCAGCAGGAAGGTGGCCCCGTAGCCGCCCAGCGCCGGCGCGGTCCAGCGCAGGCCGCTTTCCGCCACCAGCGTGGCCACCGGCGCCGCCACCACGACGACCACGCCGAGCAGCCAGCGCAGGTCGCGGGCGCGTTCGATGCGGCCGTCGAAGCCCAGGCTGCGCAGCAGGCTGGTGGCCACCAGCAGGCCGGCGGCCATGGCCACCAGGGCCACCAGCGCGGTGGCCGGCGGCACCGACAGCGTCAGCATCGCCAGCGTGGCGCCGGGCAGGGCCCCCAGCGCGTTGGCGTTGCCCCAGCGCAGCACGGCCGCCAGCGCCACGCCCCAGGCGAGCGACATGCCGCCCCAGGGCGCCAGCGGCAGCGCCAGCGCGCCGATGTAGCCCGACAGCAGGCCCACCAGCGCCATCGCCAGCAGGCGTGTCGCGCGCAGCGTGCCGGCATGCCAGTCGGCCACCAGCCGGTGCAGCGGACGTCGGTCTTCGGGGGAGGCCGTCACATGGACACGCGGGTTCTGGGGGGCAGGATCAGAGCGCGAAGTCGGCGAGCGAGCGGCCGCCGGCCAGCGCTTCGCGCAGCCACCTGGGCTGCAGGCCGCGGCCGGACCAGGTGGCGCCGGTGGCAGGGTCGCGGTACTTGGCGGGCACCTTGGCGCTGCCGCTGGCCCGGGGCGCCGCCGCGGCACGGCTGCCACCGCCGATGTCGGCCAGCGTCAGCCCGTACTGGGCCATCAGGGTGCGGACCTGAGCGATCGCAGCCGAGCGTTCCGCACGCTGGGTCTCGGCGATCTGCTGTTCGAGTGCGGCCTTCTGGGCGAGCAGTTCGCTCAAGGTCGGCATCGTGGTCCTCCTTCGGGCCTACTGCGGGGAAACCCGGCCGACTATAGCGGCCGCGTCGGCCGGCCCGCACCGGGGTGGACCCCCGGCTCGGGCGGGTGTTCACGCCCTGTTTCGCCCGTATCAGGCGGCCGGCGGCACGTAACCCGCCGGCTTCTCGGCACCTTCGCCGAAGAAGAACTGCTCCATCTGGCGCGCCAGGTACTGGCGGGCGCGGGCGTCGGCCAGGTTGAGGCGGTTCTCGTTGACCAGCATGGTCTGGTGCTTCTTCCAGACCTCGAAGGCTTCCTTGCTGACGTGGTCGTAGATGCGCTTGCCAAGTTCGCCCGGGTAGGGCGCGAAGCCCAGGCCTTCGGCTTCCTTCTTCAGGTAGACACACTGCACCATGCGGGCCATCGGGGGCCTCCTTGTCTAGACGAGTTTCTTGACCAGGACCTGGCTGCGCCGGTCCCACGAATACTTGCGCTTGCGGGCTTCGGGCAGCCAGTCGGGGTCGACCTGCGCGAAGCCGCGCTTGATGAACCAGTGCATCGTGCGCGTGGTCAGCACGAACAGGCTTTCCAGCCCGGCGTGCTTCGCGCGCTGCTCGATGCGTTTGAGCAGCCTTTCGCCGTCGCCCTGGCCCTGCGACAGCGGGCTCACCGTGAGCGCGGCCATCTCCGCGGTGCGCGCTTCCGGGTAGGGGTAGAGCGCGGCGCAGCCGAAGATGATGCCGTCGTGCTCGATGAGCGTGTAGTTGGCGATGTCGCGCTCGATCTCGGTGCGTTCGCGCCGCACCAGGGTGCCGTCGCGTTCGAAGGGCTCGATCAGCTGCACGATGCCGGCCACGTCGTCGGCGTTCGCCTCGCGCAGGCTTTCCAGCTTCTCGTCGACCACCATGGTGCCGATGCCGTCGTGCGTGAACACCTCCAGCAGGATGGCGCCGTCGGCTGCGAAGGGCAGGATGTGCGAACGCTCGACGCCGCCTTCGCAGGCCTTCACGCAGTGGCGCAGGTAGAAGGCGGGGTCGGTGGGCAACGCAGGCGCCGGCATCGCCGCCAGGTGGCGCTTCGCGTCGGCCAGTGCCAGTTCGGTGTCGATCGGGCTTTCGGGGTCGTCCAGCTTCTCGTGGATGCCCGCGATCTCGCTCATGAAGATCAGCTTGTCGGCCTGCAGCGCGATGGCGGCGCTGGTGGCCACGTCTTCCATCGTCAGGTTGAACGCCTCGCCGGTGGGCGAGAAGCCGAAGGGCGACAGCAGCACCAGCGCACCGCTGTCGATGGCGCGCTGGATGGCGCCATGGTCGACGCGCCGCACCAGCCCGCTCTGCATGAAGTCGACGCCGTCGACGATGCCCACCGGGCGGGCGGTGAGGAAGTTGCCCGAGACCACACGCACGGTGGCGTTGGCCATCGGCGTGTTGGGCAGGCCCTGCGAGAACGCGGCCTCGATCTCGAAGCGCAGCTGGCCGGCGGCCTCCTGGGCGCAATCGAGCGCCACCGCGTCGGTGATGCGCATGCCATGGCTGTAGCGCGCCGGGTGGCCCTTGACGCGCAGCTGCTCGTTGACCTGCGGCCGGAAGCCGTGCACCAGCACCAGCTTGATGCCCATCGCGTGCAGGATGGCCACGTCCTGCGCGAAGCGGTCCAGCTTGCCGGCGGCGATCAGCTCGCCGGTGATCGCGACGACGAAGGTCTTGCCCCGGTAGGCGTGGATGTAGGGCGCGACATGGCGGAACCATGGCACGAAGGTGTGGGGGAAGACGAAGCTCATCGGCGCGGGGGGGTCGGACGCGGGAGCGATTGTGCCGCAGGGCTCGCGGCCCTCGTTGACGCAGGGCGAGCGGCGGCGCAGCATGGCAGGCCCGTCATCCCCAGGGAGATTCGCATGGATGTCTTCACCACGCCCGGTGCCTTCAGCTGGTCGGAGCTGTCGAGCCCCGATCCCAAGGCCGCCGCCGAGTTCTACGGCGCGCTGTTCGGCTGGACCTTCGATGCCATGCAGATGCAGGAGCCCGGCAGCGTCTACCACGTCATCAAGCTGGGCGACGTCGCCGTGGGCGGCATCAT
>JBGAKY010000092.1:0-19527 GCA_044224175.1 Rubrivivax sp.
GCAGCCCTTGCGCAGCTCGATGCTCTGGTACATCGCGTCCTCGCCGTTCTGGCGCACGAAATGCACCACCGCCTCCTGGCGCGGCTGGTAGACCTCGACCTTCAGGCCGTAGCGCGCCTCGATGGCGGGGATCAGCGCGGTCGTCTCGGCGTGCAGCTTGCCCGTCTGCAGCGTGCCGACGGCGATCGGCAGCTTCAGCTTCGCGATCAGGTCGGTCAGGACCATGTCTTCGGCGCCCAGGCTGGTGGCCTGCACGATGGAGCCGGGGTGGTCCAGCGCGGCCTGGCGCAGCTGGGCGATGGTGGCCTCGACCCGCTCTTCATACCCCTCGGTATGGCGGGCATACAGCGAGATCGCGCTGGGCGATGCAGCCGCGCCGGGCAGCAGGGAAGAAGCGTTGGCGCTCATGCTGCCCCCTTGGCGCTGCGCGCCATCCCCCCAGGGGGGAATTCGCCCTTGAGGCGGCTCTGCTGGCTCATGCGGGAACCCTCGAAAACAGCGGGCGGGTCTGGTGGACGTCGCCCTGGTAATGCTCGGTCACGATCGGCAGCGTGCGGCGGGCGGTGGCCTCGCTCTGGCCGGGGCGCAGGGCCACGGCGTCGAAGCCCGTGCGTTGCAGCAGCGGCAGCATGTCGACCACCACGTCGCCGGTGGCGCGGATCTCGCCCTTGAACTTCAGCCGCGCGCGCAGCAGGAAGGCCTGCGAGTAGGCGCGGCCATCG
Organism: Rubrivivax sp.; assembly: GCA_044224175.1. Taxonomy (GTDB): domain Bacteria; phylum Pseudomonadota; class Gammaproteobacteria; order Burkholderiales; family Burkholderiaceae_C; genus Rubrivivax. The sequence continues at coordinate 723 of JBGAKY010000092.1, forward strand.
GTCCACTTCGGGAACTGCAGTGCCACGCTGGACACGCCCTGCAGGCGTTCGCCCAGGGTGAGCACGTTCTCGGTGTTGGCCAGCGTCAGATCGGCGGCCGGGGCGTCTGATTCGATGATGTGCATGTTGCTGGTCCTTCGCCTCAGGCGGCCACGGCGGCGGTGCTGCGGCGCACCGCGTCGGCGGCGGCGCGGAACGGAGCCACGCCCAGGCGGCGTGCGGCATCGACGAAACGTTCGCCGCCGCTGCGTTCGCGCAGGTAGACCTCGACCAGCGCCTCGATCACGTCGGGCACCTCGTCGGCGGCGAAGGAAGGCCCGATCACCTTGCCGGGCGCCGCGGGGCCGCTGAGCGTGCTGCCGTCGGATCCGGCCAGCGTGACCTGGTACCACTCGCTGCCGTCCTTGTCGACGCCGAGGATGCCGATGTGGCCCGTGTGGTGGTGGCCACAGCTGTTCATGCAGCCGCTCATGTGCACGTCGATGTCGCCGATGTCCCAGAGCTGGTCGAGGTCGTCGAAGCGTTCGGTGATGGCGGCGGCGATCGGGATGGAACGCGCGTTGGCCAGCGCGCACAGGTCGCCGCCGGGGCAGGCGATCATGTCGGTCAGCAGGCCGATGTTGGGCATGGCGAAGCCGGCTTCGAAGGCTTCGACCCACAAGGCGCGCAGTTCGGATTCGTGCACCCAGGGCAGGACCAGGTTCTGGTCGTGCGAGACGCGCAGTTCGCCGGCGCTGAAGCGGTCGGCCAGGTCGGCGGCGCGGTCCATCTGGTCGGCGGTGACGTCGCCAGGCGCCTGGCCGGCGCGCTTGAGCGACAGCGTCACGGCGCGCAGGCCCGGCTGCTTGTGGGCGTGCACGTTGCGCTGCAGCCAGCGTTCGTAGGCGCGCGGGGTTTCGCCGCCAGGCGCCGGCACGGCCTTGGCGGGCGCGAGCACGGGGGTCTCGAAGCAGGCGGCCACGCGGTCGAACTCGGCCTGCGGGATGAGGTGCGGGTGGCCGGGCAGCAGGGCGGCGAACTCGGCGTTCACGTCGTCGATGAAACGCTGGCCCTCGGCCTTCACCAGGATCTTGATGCGCGCCTTGTAGGCGTTGTCACGCCGGCCGTGCAGGTTGTAGACGCGGACGATGGCTTCGATGTAGACGAGGATCTGCTGCCAGGGCACGAACTCGCTGGTCACGGTGCCGATGATCGGCGTGCGCCCCATCCCGCCACCCACCAGCACCTTGAAGCCGATCTCGCCAGCGCCGTTGCGCACCAGTTGCAGGCCGATGTCATGCCAGGCGATGGCGGCGCGGTCCTCGCGCGCGCCGCTGACGGCGATCTTGAACTTGCGCGGCAGGAAGGCGAACTCCGGGTGCAGCGTGCTCCACTGGCGCAGGATCTCGCAGTAGGGGCGGGGGTCGATCTCCTCGTCGGGCGCGATGCCGGCGAAGACGTCGGTGGTGATGTTGCGGATGCAGTTGCCGCTGGTCTGGATGCCGTGCATGTCCACTTCGGCCAGCAGCGCCATCACGTCGGCGGCCCGCGGCAGCGGGATCCAGTTGAACTGCAGGTTCTGGCGCGTCGAGAAATGGCCGAAGCCGCCGCGTTCGGTGGGCAGGCCGGCGTCCTGGAGGTCGAATTCGCGCGCGATGCGGGCCAGCTGGCGAAGCTGGCGGCTGGACAACTCTCCGTACGGCACCGCGATGCGAGCCATCGGCGCGTGGCGCTGAACGTACCAGCCGTTCTGCAGGCGCAGGGCGCGGAAGTCGTCGTCGGACAGCTTGCCCGCCAGGTTGCGTTCCAGCTGGTCGCGGAACTGGGCCACGCGGGCGTTCACGAACTGGCGGTCGAACGGGGTGTAGCGGTACATGGCAGGGCCTGGTGACTTCGGACGGACTCTAGGGAACCCTTATATGGTTGAAAAGAACAAAATCGTTGCTTGTATATTCCCATGAGGAATTAAGGGCCCTTCCTAGAATCTGCGCCCATGCTCCCCACTCCTTCTCGGCGCCGCTTCCGGCTGGCTTCCGGCATGGCCTTGCTGGCCCTGCTGGCGGCCTGCCAGACCGCCCCGGTGGTGCCGCCTGCGCCGCCCCCGGCCAGCCCGCCCCCCGCGGTGCCGGCACCGCCGCCGGCAGTGCCCGAGCCGGCACCACCGGTGGTGGTGGTGCCGCCGCCGCCGCCGCCCAAGCTGCCCCGCATCGGGCTGGCGCTGGGCGGCGGGGCCGCGCGCGGATTCGCCCATATCGGCGTCATCCAGGTGCTGGAAGAGAACGGCATCAAGCCCGACCTGGTGGCCGGCACCTCGGCCGGCAGCCTGGTGGCGGCGCTCTACGCCTGGGGCCGCAACGGCACCGAACTGGCCCAGCTGGCGTTGAACATGGACGAAGGCGCCATCACCGACTGGTCGTTCCCGGGCCGCGGTCTCATCCGCGGCGAAGCGCTGGCGCGGTACGTGCGCGAACAGACCGGCAGCCGGCCGATCGAGCAGCTGAAGTTGCCGCTGGGCATCGTCGCCACCGACCTGGACAGTGGCGCGGCCATCCTGTTCCAGCGCGGCGACACCGGCACCGCGGTACGGGCCTCCAGCGCGGTGCCGGCGGTGTTCCAGCCGGTGAAGATCGGCCGCCGGGAATACGTGGACGGCGGTCTCGTCTCGCCGGTGCCGGTGCGCTTCGCGCGCCAGATGGGGGCCGAACTGGTGGTGGCGGTGGACATCAGCTCGCCGCCCGAGGGCAACCCGACGAGCGACCTGATGCAGATGCTGCTGCAGACCTTCGCCATCATGGGCCGCAGCATCAACACGCTGGAGCTGAAGGACGCCGACGTGGTGATGCGGCCGTCGCTGGCAGGCGTCTCAAGCGCCGACTTCACGGCCCGCAAGCGGGCCATCCAGTCCGGGCGCGAGGCGGCGCTGGCGGCGCTGCCGCAGCTGAAGGCGCGCATCGCGGCGCTCACGAAGGCACCGCCTTTCTAGCGCCCAAACAAAGCGGCCCGGTCTTGCGACCGGGCCGTAAGGTACCAGGACAGGGCGTCACAGGGTAACCAGGGGTCAACCTTCCAGGGAGGTCCCGGCAGGGCCGGGACACCTCTCAGACAGGGCTGCGTCCCGAAAGTTCAATCAGGCGGCGCGCTTGCCCTTGGTGGCGGTCTGCGAGGCCTTGACCGCGGTGTTGGTGATGGCGGTGAAGTTGGCTTCGGCCACTTCGGCGGCCTGCTTGGCGGCCTTGGAGACGCTTTCGTAGGCGTTGTTGGCGGCGGTGACGGCCGACTTCACCAGGGCCACGGCGTTCTCGGTGCCGGCGGGGGCGTTCTTGACGGCGTTGTCGACCAGCGACAGCACCTTCTTCTGCGCGTCGGCCATCTGCGCCTCAGCGGCGCGCGAGACTTCGGCGTTGGTGCCGGCCATGATGTCGTACAGGTGGCGGCTGTAGGCGGCGGCCTTCTCGGCGGCCGGTTGCAGCAGGCTGGCTTGCAGGGCCAGCAGTTCCTGCGCGTCCTTGACCGACAGGGCGGCCTTGGTGGTGTCGGCGACTTCGCCCAGCGTGGTCTTGGCGACCTGCAGGTTCAGTTCAACCAGCTTCTCGACGCCTTCGAAGGCCTTGTTGGTCAGGCCGAAGAGGGTCTCGACGTTCGCCTTTTGCGCGGCAACCAGTTGTTCAGCGGTGAAGGTCATGTTCAGCTCCAGGTAGTGGTGGACAGAGAGGGCAGTAATGCGGGTTTCTGCATTGCTGCTCCGCTGATGTTGCAGTGCAGCATGGACGGAAGTATAGAGGTCCGGCCGATCATTGCAAGCACTTTTTGTTGCGCTGCAGCATTCTAGGGTCGCCTTCCTAGAATGCGGCCCGTGCTGGCCTTTCATTCCGACACCTACGTGCTGCCCCTGCCGCCGGGGCACAGCTTCCCGATGGGCAAGTACCGGCTCCTGCGCGAGACCGCGGAAGCGAGCCTGCCCGCGCTCCGCGTCCGGGAGGCTCAGCCGGCCAGCGAAGGTGAACTGGCGCTGGCGCACGACCCGGCCTGGATCGCCGCCGTCTTCGAAGGCACCACCACGCCGGCGCAGCAGCGCGAGATCGGCTTCCCCTGGTCGGAACGCATGGTGGAACGCTCGCGGCGTTCGGTCGGCGCCACCATCGCCGCCGCCCGCAGCGCCTTGCTCGAAGGCGAGGGCGTGGCCGCCAACCTGGCCGGCGGCACCCACCACGCCTACGCCCACAAGGGCAGCGGCTACTGCGTCTTCAACGACGTGGCGGTGGCGGCGCGCCTGATGCAGGCCGAGTGGCACCGCCACCACCGCCGGCTGCTGCGCGTGCTGGTGGTCGACCTGGACGTGCACCAGGGCAACGGCACGGCGTCGATCTTCAGGGACGACCCCACCGTGTTCACGCTTTCGCTGCACGGGGCGAAGAACTTTCCGTTCCGCAAGGAGGCGAGCGACCTCGACGTCGAGTTGCCGGACGGCTGCACCGACACGCCCTACCTGGCCGCGCTGGACGCCGCGCTGGCGCAGGCCTTCGAACGCCATGGCGAGCATCCGCCCGGCCTGGCCTTCTTCCTGGCCGGCGCCGACCCGCACGAAGGCGACCGCCTGGGCCGCCTGAAGCTCAGCCACGCCGGCCTGGCCGAACGCGACCGCCGCGTGCTGGCGGCGCTGCGCGAACGCGGCATCCCGGTGGCGATCTCGATGGCCGGCGGCTACGGGCGCGACATCGCCGACACGGTGGCGGTGCACCACCGCACCCTGCAGGAAGGCCTGCTCAGCTGGCAGGCCTGGCGCGACCGCCCGGCACAATGCGCGGCATGAGCCACCGCCCGCAGCCGCGCCCGCGCGAGCACTACCTCGCCTTCCGCCCCATCACCACGCGCTGGGCCGACAACGACCTCTACGGCCACGTCAACAACGTCGTCTACTACGCCTTCTTCGACACCGCGGTGAACGGCCACCTGATCGACGCCGGCGCGCTGGACATCCACGAAGGCGCGGTGATCGGTCTCGTCGTCGAGACGCACTGCAACTACTTCGAGCCGCTGGCCTTTCCGCAGCGCGTGGAGGCCGGCATCGCGGTCTCGCAGCTGGGCAAGTCCAGCGTGCGCTACGAGATCGGCCTGTTCGCCGAAGGCGCCGCGCAAAGCGCCGCCGCCGGCCACTTCGTCCACGTCTACGTCGACCGCGCCACGCGGCGCCCGGTGCCGCTGCCGCCGGTGCTGCGCGGTGCGGTCGAAGCGCTTCACCATCGGACCCCTGCATGACGCCCACCCCCGAGAGCATCGCCGCCGTCGACGCCGCCATCACCAGCCGACGCGCGCTGCGCGCCTTCCTGCCCACGCCGGTGCCGCGCGAGACGATCGAGCGCATCCTGGAAGTGGCCTCGCGCGCGCCTTCGGGCACCAACGTGCAGCCCTGGAAGGTGCGCGTGCTGATGGGCGACGCGCGCAAGCGCCTGTCCGAGAAGATCCTCGCCGCCCACAACGACCCGGCCCAGCTGGCGCAGCACACCGAGGAATACGCCTACTACCCCACCGAATGGGTCTCGCCCTACATCGACCGCCGGCGCAAGGTGGGCTGGGACCTGTACACGCTGGTCGGCATCGCCAAGACCGACAAGGCCGGCATGCACCGCCAGCACGGGCGCAACTACGACTTCTTCGGCGCCCCGGTGGGCCTGATGTTCACGATCGACCGCATCCTGCAGCAGGGCAGCTGGCTGGACTACGGCATGTTCATCGAGAACATCATGGTCGCTGCGCGCGCGCGCGGGCTGGACACCTGTCCGCAGTTCGCCTTCACCAAGTTCCACAAGATCATCGAGCTGGAACTGGACATACCGCCCACCGAGATGCTGGTCTGCGGCATGTCGCTCGGCCATGCCGACCCGGACGCGATCGAGAACACCCTGAAGACCGAACGCGAGCCTGTCTCCGGGTTTGCCCGGTTCATCGAGTAGGGGCGGGTTCAGCCGCCTCTCAGGCGCCGCTTCCTAGAATCGCCAGGGACAACGAGAGGGGACGATGCACCGATACCGATGGCTCGCGGCGGCCTTGCTGGCCGCCTCACCTGCGTTCGCCTTTGCCGCCGGCGGCTTCAGCGGCCCGGCGATCGGGCCGGTGCCGCTGGAGTTCATCCTCTTCGCCTGCGTGCTGGCCGGGGTGGCGCTGTTCCACCACCACACGCTGCCCATCGCGGCCGGCGGCGCGCTGGTAATCTCGCTCTACAAGATCGTCGTCTCGCCTTTCCACGAAGGCGCCGGCATCGCCGGCTTCGTCGCCCACCTGGGGCACGAGTGGGTGATCTTCGCCAACCTGCTGCTGCTGCTGCTGGGCTTCGCGCTGCTGGCCAAGCTGTTCGAGGACAGCGAGATCCCGGCCGTGCTGCCCGACTACCTGCCCGACGACTGGAAGGGCGGCTTCGTGCTGCTGGTGATGGTGTTCGTGATCTCCAGCTTCCTGGACAACATCGCCGCCGCCATGATCGGCGGCGCGATGGCGCACACCCTGTTCCGCGGCAAGGTGCACGTGGGCTACCTGGCAGGCATCGTCGCCGCCTCCAATGCGGGCGGTTCGGGCAGCGTGGTGGGCGACACCACCACCACGATGATGTGGATCGCAGGCATTCAGCCGCTCGAAGTGCTGGAGGCCTTCATCGCCGCGGGCGTGGCGCTGGTGCTGTTCGGTGTGCCGGCGGCGATGCAGCAGCATCGCCACTCGCCCATCACCAAGGACGCCGCCCCGGGCACCCACGTCGACTGGGTGCGGGTGGGCATCGTCATCTTCATCCTGGCGCTGGCCATCACGGTCAACGTCGTCATCAACACGCGTTTCAACGAGATCTCCGACACCTTCCCCTTCCTCGGGGCGGCGGTGTGGGTGGCCATCCTGCTGGGCGCGCTGCTGCGCAGGCCCGACTGGGGCCAGCTGCCCGGCGCCGCCAAGGGCTCGGCCTTCCTGCTCTCGCTGGTGCTGTGCGCCTCGATGATGCCGGTGGAGCGCCTGCCCGCCGCTTCCTGGCAGACCGCCTTCGGCCTGGGCTTCGTCAGCGCGGTGTTCGACAACATCCCGCTCACCGCGCTGGCCATCCGCCAGGGCGGCTACGACTGGGGCTTCCTGGCCTACGCGGTGGGCTTCGGCGGTTCGATGCTGTGGTTCGGTTCGTCGGCCGGGGTGGCGCTGTCCAACATGTACCCGGAGGCGAAGAATGCCGGCCGCTGGCTGAAGGAAGGCTGGCACGTCAGCGTGGCGTATACCGTCAGCTACTTCGTCATGCTGGCGGTCGTCGGATTCCACCCCGGCCCGCCCGCGCGCGGCGCCGGTGCCTCCACCGTGATGGAGGTGCCCGCGAAATGAAGCGTCCCGCCGTGCTGGTGGCGCGCGCCGTCTTCGAAGACGTGCTGGAGAAGTTGGGCGCGCATTTCGAGGTCGAGTCCAACCAGGCCGACACCATCTGGTCGCCGACCGAGCTCTCGCAGCGCCTGCAGGGCAAGGCCGGCGCCTTCCTCACGGCCAGCGAGCGCATCGACGCATCCGTGCTGCAGGCGCACCCGCAGCTGCGCGCGCTGTGCAACATGGCGGTGGGCTACAACAACATCGACCTGCCGGCCTGCACCGCACGCGGCGTGCTCGTCACCAACACGCCCGACGTGCTGACCGAGACCACGGCCGACTTCGGCTTCGCGCTGATGATGGCCACCGCGCGCCGCATCGCCGAGAGCGAACATTTCCTGCGCAGCGGCCAGTGGACCAAGTGGGCCTACGACATGTTCACCGGCCCCGACGTCCATGGCTCCACGCTGGGCATCCTGGGAATGGGCCGCATCGGCCAGGGCATCGCGCGCCGCGGCGCCCTGGGCTTCGGCATGAAGGTCATCTACCACAACCGCAGCCGCCTGCCGGTGGAAAAGGAACAGCCGCTGGGCGCGCGCTGGGTGGAAAAGGAGACGCTGCTGCGCGAGGCCGATCACCTGGTGCTGGTGCTGCCCTACTCGCCGGCCAGCCACCACGCGATCGGCGCGCGAGAGCTGTCGCTGATGAAGCCCACCGCCACCCTCACCAACGTGGCGCGCGGCGGCATCGTCGACGACGACGCATTGGCGCAGGCCTTGAAGGAACGGCGCATCGCCGCCGCCGGGCTGGACGTCTTCGAAGGCGAGCCGAAGGTCCACCCGGGGCTGCTGGAGGTGCCCAACGTCGTGCTCACGCCGCACATCGCGAGCGCCAGCGTGGCCACCCGGCGCGCGATGGCGAACCTGGCGGCCGACAACCTGATCGCCGCGCTCACCGGCGGGGTGCCCCCCACGCCGGTGAATCCTCAGGTGCTCGTCAGGCCTTCCTGAGCTGCGCCGGGTCGAACGGCAGCGCGCGCAGGCGCTTGCCGGTCAGCGCGAACAGCGCGTTCGCCACCGCCGGCGCCAGTGGCGGCGTGCCGGGTTCGCCGATGCCGCCAGGTCCTTCGGTGCTGGGCACGATGTGCACTTCCACCTTCGGCATCTCGTTCATGCGCAGCACCGGGTAGGTGTTGAAGTTGCCCTGCTGCACCACACCGCCCTGGTGGGTGATCTTGCCGTAGAGCGCCGCCGACAGGCCGTAGACCACCGCGCTTTCGATCTGGCGTTCGATCGTCAGCGGATTGGCGATCTGGCCGCAGTCGACAGCGGCCACCACACGGTGAACGCGTGGATAGCCGTCGGCGTTCAGCGACACCTCGGCCACCTCGGCCACGTAGCTGCCGAAGCTGGACACGACGGCGATGCCGCGCGCCACGCCCTGCGGCAGCGGCGAACCCCAGCCGGCCTTCTGCGCCGCCAGTTCCAGCACCGCCTTGTGGCGCGGGCTCTTGCCCAGCATCGCGCGGCGGAACTCGAACGGGTCCTTGCCGGCCAGCGCCGCCAGCTCGTCGATGAAGCTTTCGCTGAAGAAGCTGTTCTGCGAATGCCCCACCGAGCGCCAGAACCAGACCTGCGGCCCGGGCTCCTTGCGACCGTAGCCGATGCGCTGGTTGGGGATGTCGTACGGGTGGTCGGCCAGGCCCTCCACCGCGAACGAATCGACGCCGCTGGGCGGGATCTTCATGAAGCCCGAAGCGGCCATGATCGACGGCGAGCCGACGCCGGCCTTCAGCATCGTCAGGTTGCCCTTGTCGTCGACAGCGCCCTCGAAGCGCGCCACCGCAGCCGGGCGATAGAACTGCGCCGCCATGTCGTCTTCACGGCTGTAGATCAGCTTCACGGGCTTGCCGCTGATCTTGGACAGCAGCGTGGCGTCGATCGTGAAGTCGGGTGCAAAGCGTCGCCCGAAGCCGCCGCCCAGCAGCATCGTGTTGATCTTCACCTTTGCCGGCGTGACCTGGGCCACCTGGCTCAGGATGCCCTGGTTCGGGCCCTGGCTCTGGGTGCCGGCCCAGATCTCGACCTCGTCGCCGCGTACCCAGGCCGTGCAGTTCATCGGCTCCATGCAGGCGTGGGCGAGGTAGGGTGCCTCGTAGCGCGCCTCGATCGACTTGGCCGCCATCGCGGCGGCGTCCTTGATGTTGCCCTCGTCGCGCGCCACGGCGTCGGGTTCGCGCGCGCCTTCGTCGAGCATGTCCATCACGCCGGCGGTGTTGAGCTGGGCCGCTTCGCCCAGGTCCCACTCGACGGCCAGCGCGTCGCGCCCCTTCTTGGCCGCCCAGTAGCCGGTGGCCAGCACCGCCACCCCGGTGGGCAGGGTGATGACCTGCTGCACGCCCTTCACGGCCTTGGCCTTGGCTTCGTCCACCGCCTTCGGCTTGGCGCCCTTGGCCGGCGCGCGGGCCATCACGGCCACCAGCATGCCGGGCACCTGGGCGTCGATGCCGAACTTGCCGCGCCCGTTCACCTTGACCGGCGTGTCCAGGCGCTTCGTGGGCTTGCCCAGGATCTTGAAGTCCTTCGGACTCTTCAGCACCGGCGCGTCGGGCACCGGCAGCTTGGACGCCGCTTCCACCAGCGATCCGTAGCTGGCCTTCTTGCCGCCCGGGCCCATGACGAAGCCCTTGGCGGTGGTCAGCTGGCCGGCGTCGACGTTCCACTTCGCGGCCGCCGCGGCCACCAGCATCTGGCGCGCCGCCGCGCCGGCCTTGCGCAGCAGTTCCCAGTGGCCGCGGATGGTGGAAGAGCCCCCCGTGGCCTGCATCTGGAAGGCCGGGTTGTTGTAGGCCTTGTCCACCGGTGACTGCTCGACGCCGACCTTGCTCCAGTCGGCGTCCAGTTCCTCGGCCAGCAGCATGGGGATGGCGGTGTGCACGCCCTGGCCCATCTCGGCCGAGCCGCAGATGACGGTGACGCGTTCGTCGCTGCCGATGCGGACCCAGGCCGACAGCGGCGTGCTCCTGGCGGCGGCGGCACGGCCGGTGGCCGGCAGGCTGAAGCCGACCACCAGGGCACCGGCGGTGCCCAGGAAGCCGCGGCGCGAGGTCTCGGCGATGACGTCTTCGGGGCGGGTGAGGGTGCGGTCCATCTCAGCCCATCCTTTGCAGCGTGACCGCGGCGTCCTTGATGGCGGCGCGGATGTGGTTGTAGGTGCCGCAGCGGCAGATGTTGCCGGACATCGCGGTGTCGATGTCGGCGTCGCTGGGCTTCCTGTTCTTCGCCAGCAGCGCGCAGGCGCTCATGATCTGGCCCGACTGGCAATAGCCGCACTGCGGCACGTCATGCGCCGTCCAGGCCGCCTGCACCACCTGGCCGGTCTTGCTGGCGCCGATGCCTTCGATGGTGGTCACCTTCTTGCCCGCCGCCGCCGAGATCGGCGTCGAGCAGGAGCGCACGGGCTGGCCGTCCAGATGCACCGTGCAGGCGCCGCAGAGGGCCTGGCCGCAGCCGAACTTGGTGCCGGTGAGCTGCAGGTTCTCGCGCAGCGCCCACAGCAGCGGGGTGTCGGGTTCGGCGTCGACCTTGGTGGCCTTGCCGTTGACGTTCAGAGCGATCACAAAGGTCTCCTCGTGTTTTTGAAGGCGGCCGCAAGACTACCCGCGAAGCGCCGATCGTGCAGCGCAGTGGACTTGCGACAATCGGGTCATGCCCGACTGGATCGTCCCGGCCCTGTTGCTGCCGGTGCTGCTGCTCCTGCTGTGGATCGCGCTCCGCCGTCCCGACGACACCCCGGTGCGCCGGCTGGAAGACGAACTGCGCAACGAGCTGGGCCGCCAGGCGCAGGCGGCGCGTGCCGACCTGGCCACCTTCCAGCAGGTGCTGCTGGCGCAGAGCGGCGACGTCGCACGCACCCAGAACGAGCAGATCGACAGCTTCCGGACACAGCTGGCCGCCACCCAGGCGCAGACGGAGTCGGCGCTGCGCCGCTTCAGCGAGACCCTGGCCGAGCAGTTGCAGAAGCTGGCCGAATCGAACGAACGCCGCCTGCTCGCCTTGCAGGAAGGCAACGAGAAGAAGCTCGACCAGATGCGCGCCACCGTCGACGAGAAGCTGCACGCCACGCTGGAACAGCGCCTGGGCGAAAGCTTCAAGCAGGTGGCCGACAGGCTGGAGCAGGTGCACAAGGGCCTGGGCGAGATGCAGAGCCTGGCGCGCGACGTCGGCTCGCTCAACCGCGTGCTCACCAACGTGAAGACGCGCGGCATCTTCGGCGAGGTGCAGCTGGCCGGCCTGCTGGAGCAGGTGTTCACGCCCGAGCAGTACGCCACCAACGTGGCCACGGTGCCGGGGCGCAACGACCGGGTGGAGTTCGCCATCCGGCTGCCCGGGCAGCGCGGCGACGGCCAGCCGCTGTGGCTGCCGGTGGACGCCAAGTTCCCGCGCGAGGACTACGAGCGCCTGCTCGAGGCGCACGAGCGCGCCGACCCGCAGGCGGCCGAGGTGGCGGCCCGGGCCATCGAGACCCGGCTGCGGCTGGAAGCGAAGACCATCCGCGAGAAGTATGTCGCCCCGCCGCACACCACCGACTTCGCGATCCTCTTCGTGCCGACCGAAGGCCTTTATGCGGAAGCGCTGCGCCGGCCCGGCCTGGTGGAAGGCCTGCAGCGCGAGCACAAGGTCATGCTGGCCGGCCCCACCACGCTGCTGGCCACGCTGACCAGCCTGCAGATGGGCTTCCGTACCCTGGCGCTGGAACAGCGCTCGGCCGAGGTGTGGGAAGTGCTGGGCGCGGTGAAGACCGAGTTCGGCAAGTTCGGAGAGGTGCTGGCGAAGACGAAGAAGAAACTGGAGGAAGCCAGCCACACCATCGAGACCGCCGAAGTGCGCACGCGCGCGATGGCGCGCCAGCTGAAGGGCGTGGAGGCCCTGCCCGAGGCGCGCGCGATGCAGCTGCTGCCGGCCGCGGAGGACGCGCCCGATGCCTGATCCGCAGCCCCGTCCCGGGGCCGTGCGGCCGAACCGTCTGTTGTTGGCGCTGATCGTCGGCCAGACCGGCCTGCACGCGGCGATGGCCGGCCTGCGCATGGCCGCGCCGCTGGAAGCGCTGCGCGACGGCGCCAGCGCCTGGGCCGTGGGCCTGCTGATGGCGCTGTTCGCCGCCGCGCCGGTGCTGCTGGCGCTGCAGGCCGGCCGCCTGGCCGACCGCCTGGGCTACCACCGCCCGGTGCGGCTGGCGGTGCTGCTGGAAGCGGGTGCGGGTCTGTGTGCGCTGGGCGCGACCTTCGTGCCCGGCGGCTGGCATTTCGGGCTGCTGTGCGCGGCCGCCGCGCTGGCCGGTGCCGGCGCCAACATGGGCATGCTCACCATCCAGCGCACGGCCGGCGTCACCGCGCGCGACAGCGCCGAGCGCGTGCGCGTGTTCAGCTGGCTGGCGATCGCGCCTTCGTTCTCCAACGTCATCGGCCCGGTGGCGGTGGGCTTCGCGATCGACCTCGCCGGCTTCCGCGCCGCCTACACCCTGATCCTGCTGCTGCCGCTGCTCACGCTGGCGGCCGCGCGCGAGGTGCCGGCCACGCCGCCGCCAGGCGCCGCCCCGGCCGGCGGCACGGCGTGGAACCTGCTGGCCACGCCGGGCATGAAGCGGCTGCTGGTGGTGAACTGGCTGCTCGCCATGTGCTGGGACGTGCACACCTTCGCGGTGCCCATCCTGGGCCACGAGCGCGGATTCAGCGCGTCCACCATCGGCCTCGTGCTGGGCACCTTCACGATGTCGGTCACCGGGGTGCGGGCGCTGATCCCGGGGCTGGCGCACCGCCTGCAGGAAGCGCGGGTGGTGCGCGGGTCGATGCTGCTCACGGCCGCGGTCTTCGCGCTCTACCCCTTCGCCCACTCTCCATGGCTGATGGCCGCCTGCGCGGCGCTGCTGGGCCTGCCGCTGGGGGCGGTGCAGCCGATGATCATGTCGACGCTGCACCACATCACGCCCGATGACCGCCATGGCGAGGCGCTGGCCTTCCGCTCGATGGCGATCAACGCCTCCAGCACGCTGATGCCGCTGCTGTTCGGCGCGCTGGGCACGGTGGTGGGGGCCTCCGCGCTGTTCTGGGCCGTGGGCGGCGCGGTCGGTGCAGGGGCAGGGCTTGCACGCCGCCTGGGCGCCAGGCCCGAGGTCAGAACTTGATCCTGGGGCCGCTGGAAGGCGCTTCTTCCTCGGCCGGGGCGGGCGGCGGCGGGGGCGGCGGCTCCGCCGGCTCGGCCGCGGCGCGGGCGCGCGGGCTGACACGTTCCAGGCGCTCGACCAGCGGCGCCGGCTCGGGCGCCTTCCAGCCGCGCGGCAGACGCGATTCGCGCGGGTAGCCGGCGGCGTCGAGATAAGAGGCCCAGTCGGTGGGCGAGTAGCCGCGCAGCGCCTGCGCGCCGATGGTCAGCGCGGGCACCATGCGGCCCCCGGCCAGGCGGTCCAGCGCCTGCGCGTCTTCTTCGGTGCTGATGGTGCGCTCGATGTAGGGGATGCCGCGCGCCTGCAGCAGCTGGCGGCCGCTGTCGCAGGGCGAGCAGTCGGTGGCCGTGTACAGCGTGACCGGGTAGCGGGCGGCGGTCTGGCGCAGTTCGAAGGGCAGGTCGGTCTCGGCGGCCGAAGCGGGCGCCACGCCGCGCTTCATGGGCGTGATCTTCGCGTTGCTGCTGATCGGCGGCCGGTCGGTGTAGCTGATGCTGCCGTCCGGGTTCACCACCTTGTACTGGGCACTGGCGGCCAGCGGCCAGGCAGCGAAGACGATGGCAAGGGGCAGCAGGCGCTTCATGCGCCGAATCTAGCCGGTTCGGGGGGCCGGCTCAAGACGCCGCACGTTGCGCGGCGGCCTCGAGCGTGTTTTCCAGCAGCATCGCGATCGTCATCGGACCCACGCCGCCAGGCACCGGCGTGATCCAGCCCGCGACTTCCTTCACGGCGGCGAAATCGACGTCGCCGCAGAGCTTGCCGCCGTCGTCGCGGTTCATGCCCACGTCGATGACGATGGCGCCCGGCTTCACCATGGGCGCCGTCACGGTGTTGCGGCGGCCCACCGCGGCCACCACCACGTCGGCCTGGCGCACGTGATGGGCCAGGTCGGCGGTGGCGCTGTGACAGACGGTGACGGTGGCATTGCCCTGCAACAGCAGCAGCGCCATCGGCTTGCCCACCGTGTTGCTGCGTCCGATCACCACGGCGTGCTTGCCGGAAAGCGCCTGGCCGGTGCTTTCGATCAGCTTCATGCAGCCCCAGGGCGTGCAGGGGCGCAGCCCGGGCAGGCCCGAGGCCAGCGCGCCGGCGGAATGCACGGAGAAGCCGTCGACGTCCTTCTCCACCGCGATGGCGGCGATGACCTTGCGCGAGTCGATGTGCCTGGGCAGCGGCATCTGCACCAGGATGCCGTGGATGGCGGGGTCGGCGTTCAGCGCCGCCACGCGTGCCAGCAGCGCCGCTTCGGACAGGCCGGCGTCGTATTTCTCGAACACCGAATACAGGCCGCCTTCCTGGCAGGCCTTGATCTTGTTGCGCACGTAGACGGCGCTGGCGGGGTCTTCACCGACCAGGATGACGGCCAGCCCGGGACGCTGCGGCAGGCGCGCGGCGCGTTCGGCGACCCGCTCGCGCAGCCGCCGCGCAAGGGCGGCGCCGTCGATCAGCTGCGCGGCCAAGGCGCGCTCAGGCCTTGCTCTGCGCGCCGAGCGCGATCTTCAGCAGGTCGGCCACCGTGTTGGCGTTCAGCTTTTCCATGATGTTGGCGCGGTGCGCCTCCACCGTCTTGATGCTGATGCCCAGGTCGTCGGCGATCTGCTTGTTCAGGCGGCCGGCGACGATGCGCTCGAGCACCTGCGCTTCGCGCGTGGTCAGGCGCGAGAGCAGGGCGTCGCGGCTGGCCTGTTCCTGGTGCTGGCTGAAGGCCGCGCGCGCGGAATCCAGCATGCGTTCGACCAGACCCAGCAGTTCCTCTTCCTTGAAGGGCTTCTCGATGAAGTCCATCGCGCCCTTCTTCATGGTGGTCACCGCCATCGGCACGTCGCCGTGGCCGGTGATGAAGACGATGGGCAGCGGGCTCTTGCGTTCGAGCAGCCGGTCCTGCAGTTCGAGGCCGCTCATGCCGTCCATGCGGATGTCGGCGATGAGGCAGGCCACCTCGCGCGGGTCGAAGCGCGAGAGGAACGATTCCGCCGAGTCGAAGCACTTGACGCGGTAGTCCTTGCCTTCGAGCAGCCACTGCAGCGAGTCACGCACGGCCTCGTCGTCGTCGACGACGTAGACGGTGCCCTTCTTGGGGATGAGGCTCATTCAGGAGGTGGTGACGGTGGGGTTCGGGGAAGGGGCTGCCGGGGGCTCGCCGCTCGGGGTGGCGGCTTCGTGGCGGACGTTCAGGTCCACCGGCAACGTGAAGGCGAAACGGCAGCCGACGACGTGGCTGCCATTGTAGAGGTTCTGGGCCCGCATCCGGCCGCGGTGCGACTCCACGATCGAGCGGCACAGCGACAGCCCGATGCCCAGGCCTTCGGCCTTGGTGGAGAAGAAGGCTTCGTAGAGGCGGCCGATGACTTCCTCCTTGAGCCCGGGGCCCATGTCGGTGACGCTGAACTCGATGACGCCCCCTTCCTCGGGGGTGTGCCGCGGCACCACGCGCAGCTCGATGTGGCGGCGCGCCGAAGGCAGCTGCGCGTTGTCGATCGCCTCGGCCGCGTTCTTCAGCAGGTTCAGCACCACCTGCTCGATGAGGATGGGGTCCGCCATCAGCGAAGGCAGGCGCTGCGCCACGTAGGTGTGGATGGCCACGTTGCGGCGCCGCAGCTCGATGCCGGCCAGTTCCACCGCGTCGTCGACGATCTGGCGTGCCTCGGACTTCTGGCGCTGCGGCTCGCTGCGTTTCACGAACGAACGGATGCGGTGGATGATCTGCCCCGCGCGTTCCGCCTGGCGCGCGGTCTTCTGCAGTGCGGCGACGAGGTCGTCCTTGGCGATGGTCTCGTTGCGCACCCGGCTGACCATGCCGTTGCAGTAGTTGGTGATGGCGGTGAGCGGCTGGTTCAGCTCGTGCGCCACCGAGCTGGCCATCTCGCCCATGGTCACCAGGCGGCTCGTGACCTGCGCCTTCTCGGCCTGCAGCGCGGCCTGCTCCTCGGCGCGCAGGCGGCCGGTGATGTCGGTGGCGATCAGCATCTGCGCCAGCCGGCCGTCGGTCCACTGCAGGTAGCGCGCGCGCACGTCGAACCACTTCTGCAGCGATTCGACGAACACCTCGCGCGGGCTGGTGTTGCTCTCGGTCAGCTCCTGCGTGGGCAGGCCGGAGAGGTTGTCGACGTTCTCGTCGCCGGTCGGGTCGTAGTGCGAGGCCGGCGCGCCGCCGGCCAGCAGCGAATGGCCGCGCGCGTCGCCGCCGAACCAGAGCCGGTACGAGCGGTTCGCGAACAGCAGCTCGCCCTGCTGCACCGAGAGCACCGAGACCGAGGCGTCCAGACCTTCCAGCACGGTGGTGAAACGCTCGTGGCTGGCCGAGAGCTGGTCGCGGATGCGCTTGGCCTCGGTGATGTTGGTGATGCTGGTCATCCAGCCCGTCTGCTGGCCCTTCGGGTCGACCAGCGGGCTCACGTACATGCGGGCGTCGAAGAGCGCGCCATCCTTGCGCATCACCTTCACCTCGATGCCGCCGGCCGGGCTGCGGCCGGCCAGTTCCTGCTGCAGCAGGCGCGTGTTCTCGTCCACGCGGTCCGGCGGCCAGTAGGGGAAGGGCGGCATGCGGCCGACGAGTTCGCCTTCGGTGAAGCCGGTCATCTGGCAGAAGGCGGCGTTGACGTAGGTGATGCGGCCTTCCAGGTCCATCGCGCGCATGCCGGTGGGCATGCTGTTCTCCATCGCGCGGCGGAAGTTGGTCTCCTGCACCAGCGCGCCCTGGATCTGCGCGCGCCGCCGCATGTGGCGCCAGGTGCCCAGCAGCATCCACACCGTCAGCACCGACAGGATCACCACCATCCAGAACAGCGTGTTGCCGATCAGGCCGATGGACGTGGGGTAGCCCTGGCTGCGCAGCAGCAGCCCGTTGTCGGCCGGCGTGAGCGCGATGTCGCTGACGATGACCGAACGGCTGCGCGGCTGCGCGGCACTGGGCAGCATGGTGCTGGCCAGCGTGCGGCGGTTCTCGTCGACGAGCGAGATCAGGTGCCGGCGCGAAGCCTCCGGCGGCATGTAGTTGCGCAGCAGCGCGTCGACCGCGTAGTCCACGATCAGCGCGCCGGCGAAGCCACCCTGGTCCAGCAAGGGCACCTGCAGCTGGAACACCGGCGTGCCCGACTGGTCCTTGAAGACGCGCGAATAGCTCGGCTGCCGGGTCGACCGCAAGGTGCGGAAGGCGGCTTCGGCCGCGTTCTCGATGCCGCCCGAGGGCAGCGAAGGATCGGGCGCGTTCGGGTCGCTGCTGTCGCCGTTGTAGAACAGCCCGTAGTAGCTGGACTTGGGCGCCCGGTTCACGCCCACCCAGGTGACGCGCGCCACCTCGGGCCGCTCGCGCGTGTAGCCGATGGCGTGGCGCACGAAGGCGGTGCCGTCCACTTCCTTGACCGAGACCTCGCGCGCGATGCGCATCAGCTCGTCCTGGTTCTGCTTCAGGCGCAGCGACAGCTGCTGCTGCGTGATCTCGGCGTCGCGCTTGACGGCTTCGGTCTCGCGCTCGATCTCCTCGTTGCGCAGGTACCAGAAGGCCGAGATGATGGCCGCCAGGAACAGCAGCACCGAGACCAGCGGTCCCAGGGTGGCGAAGCGGTCCTGGCGCGCCGGCGACTGGCGGCGCCACCAGCGGCCGAGCAGCCGCCGCGCTTCGGCCAGCGGCGGGGAAGGGGGAGCACCCGTGGGGGGCAGGGACTCGCGCGGGACCGACATCGGGGCGGATTATCCCGGCGCAGGCGCCCACCCGCTCCCGCCTGGATGCGTAGTTTCCACATAATGAGATGTCAAAGCACTATTTGAAATTCCGATGAGTTGTGCCACACTGCGCGCCGTCGCAAGCCCCCAAAACCCAGGAGACAAGACATGTCCGCACTGCCGGAGTCCTTCCTCGGTCGCGCCGCCAACGATGCGGATGCCCAGGAAACCCGTGAATGGCTGGAAGCGCTCACGGCGGTCATCGCCAACGAAGGCCAGGACCGCGCCCACTACCTGCTGGACCAGCTGATCGAGCAGGCGCGCGCCAACGGCATCGACATGCCGTTCTCGGCCAACACGGCCTACGTCAACACGATCCCGCCCGACCAGGAAGAGCGCAGCCCCGGCAACCTGGAACTGGAAGGCCGCCTGCGCGCGTACATGCGCTGGAACGCGATGGCGCTGGTGGTGAAGGCGAACCGCCTGGACCCGGCCGACGGTGGCGACCTGGGCGGCCACATCTCCAGCTTCCAGAGCGTGGCGCACATGTTCGCGGCCGGCTTCAACCACTTCTGGCACGCCGACAGCGAAGGCCATGGCGGTGACCTGCTCTACATCC
>JBGAKY010000093.1:0-12479 GCA_044224175.1 Rubrivivax sp.
CTGAGGGCCTTCCTGGTCTGGGTGCACGGTCTCGTGCCGCCGGGCCCGGCCTCTGCGTCCCGGGAGGCGGCGCTGTTCGTGCGCTTCAGGCGCAGCGGCTGACGTCACGGCGGCAACGGTCCTCGTCGCGGCACCGGCAACGCCCATCCCCCGGCCCCGCTGCCAATGTGCCCGCACGGCCCGGCACCGCGGCGCGGCGCTATGCTGCGCGTCCCCGGCCGCCGCCGCTGGCGCCGCTCGACCGCGAGGCCACCATGGACGCCTCCCGCATGCCCAGGCCGTCGAACCCGGACCTGGTGATCCGCCAACTCCAGTTGACCGACGCGGAGGAGTGGGCCGAGTACGCCGCCCTCGCCGAAATGAAACGGCACACCAGTTCCACGGTGACGTCGATGGAAGACCTGGTGATGGTCATCGACCGGTCGCTGGCGTCGGATCCGTCTTCGCCGGTGCTGTTCTCGGTGCGTGCGCGCCCCAGCGGCCGGCTGGTCGCCACCGTCGGCTTCCAGTCGATCCAGCCGCACAACCGCACCGCCGAAATCACCTACGACGTGCGTCCGGACGACTGGGGCCGCGGCATCGCCACCGACTGCTGCCGTGCCGCAGTCCGGTGGGGATTCACGGTGCGGGAATGGGTGCGCATCCAGTGCGCGTCGCAGGAGCAGAACCTGGGCTCGCTGACCGTGCTGCGCAAGTGCGGCTTCCGCTACGAAGGCCGGCTGCGCAACTTCCGCATCGTGCGCGGCTCGCCCTGCGACTACCTGCTGTTCGCCACGATCCCTTCGGACCTGGCTCTGGAAGCGGCCTGACCCCCGGCCCTAGTCGATGACTTCCGTTGCCCGCACCCGCAACGCCGCCGGCACGGTCAGCCCCAGCGCCCGCGCCGTGCCGGCGTTGATCACGAGGTCGTAGCGGTCCGGCTGCTGCACCGGCAGGTCGGCCGGCTTCGCGCCTTCCAGGATGCGGCGCACGTAGTCGGCCGCCTTCTGCTGGATGCTGAGCAGCGAAGCGGAATAGGAGAACAGGCCGCCGGCGTTCGGCAGGCTGACGGTGGAAACGAACGAGAACACCGGCAGGCGGTGCCGCAGGCCCACCTCGCAAGCCACCGCGGTGGGCAGCGAAGGCTGCACGAACGCCGCGTCCACGCGCCGCGCGGACCAGTCGGCGATCGTCCGGCCGATCGCTTCGGCGTCATCGGCCAGCACCTCCAGCAGTTCGAATCGCGTGTCGCGCGCCGCTTCCTGCAGCCGGCCGCGCAGCACCGGCGTGAAGGGGTCGGTGGAGTTGAGCAGCGCGCCCACCCGGCGCGCCGCCGGCAGCCAGTCGCGCAGGATCTGCAGGCACTTGGCGGCGGTGTCCGAGCCGGCCGCGGTCACCCCCGTCACATTGGCACCGGGCCGCGCGAGGCTGGTGACCAGGCCGCTGGCCACCGGGTCGGCCACGGCGCCCAGCACGATGGGGATGCTGGACGTGGCGCGCTTGGCCGCGTGGCCGGCCGGCGTGAGGAAGGTGACGATCACCGCCGGCTGCAGCGCCACCAGCTCGCGCGCGGCCGCATCCAGCTCGGCCGTCCGGGTGCCGTGGCGGGCCACGATGTCGACCCGTTGCCCTTCGCGAAGGTCGAGTGCGGACATGGCCGCCTTGAGGCCGGCCACGGCGGTGGAATCACCCTGGGGTGGCGCCTGCCTCGCTTCGAGAATGGCAACCAGCGGCCGGCGGCCCTGGGCCGCAGCCAGCGTGGCCTGCCATGCGATCGTCGCGGTCAGAACGTCACGCCGGTTCATGCGGGGCCCCCCTCATCTGCCGGAAGCAGATGCCCGATTCTGGGCCCAAGTCCCGGCGCGGGCGGCCGAAAGGGCGCCCGCGAAGTCGGTCAGGTCGAAGGCGGGCGCACACTGAGCGCTCCGTCACCGCAACCACCTGGAGTCGCCATCGCATGACCCTCCACCTGCTGTACGCCGCCCTGGGCACCGCGGTGGCCGCCGGGGCCGCCTTCGTTTGGACCACCGCCGGCGCCCTGCCGCCCATGGTCGCTTCGCACTTCGGCTTCGACGGCGCGGCCAACGGCTTTTCCAGCCGCGCGGTCTACACCGCCGGCATGCTGGTGCTGGTGGCCGTGGTGCCCGCGCTGGTGGGCGTGCTGCCGGGCTGGCTGGTCCGCAAGGCCGGCGTGGGGCTGAACATTCCGCACCGCGCCTGGTGGCTGGCGCCGGAGCGGCGCGACGCCACGCTGAACTTCCTGGCCGCCCATGGCGCCGCGTTCGCGCTGCCGCTGGCCGCCTTCCTGGCCTGGGTGCACTGGCTGGTGGTGCAGGCACACCAGGCCAGCCCGGTGCGCCTGCCCTTCGAGAAGGTGGTGCCGGCGCTGGTGGCGCTGGGGCTGTCCACGGCAGTGTGGGCGGCGGCGCTGTGGTGGCGCTTCGGGCGCAAGCGCTGAGGTGGGTGACGCGAAAGCCCGGGTCCGGCGCTTCCCGCCAGAATCGAGGCCCCCACCTCACCGCGATCCCCGCCCCATGCTCGTTGCCGTCGGCGTAGGCGTCCTGGTCCTTCACGAAGGCCTGGTGCTGCTGGGCAGGCGCCGTGGCGCGCATGGCGCGGGCACCTGGTCGGCGCCAGGCGGAAGGCTGGAGTACGGCGAAGGCATCGTCGAGTGCGCCGCGCGCGAACTGAAGGAAGAGACCGGCCTGGAGGCCGATTCGTTCGAACCGGGACCCTACGCGAACGACCTCTTCCCCGAGGTGCAGGCCCAGTACGTGACCCTGTTCGTGGTGGCACGCGGCATTCGCGGCACACCGGCGAACCTGGAGCCGCACAAGTGCGAGGGCTGGCACTGGTTCCGCTGGGGCGAGTGGCCCGAGCCGCTGTTCAAGCCGGTGCTGTCGTTTCTGGCCCTGGGCTGGCGGCCGCCCGGCGCCTGAGCGCCGGCAGGTCGCCAACGCCCCGTTCGGGGTGAACGCGGCGGCGGGCCGGGCGGCGGCGTGCCAATGAAGGGTGCGCCCCCACCTGTTGCCCTCCATGAACGCCCGGACGCAGCCACCTGCCCCGCGCAAGGTGAAGCAGCCGCCGGTCCGCAGGGCAGACCGCTCTGGGCTGCCTGTCTGCATTTCGGGCGCGAACGGAGGTGTTTCGAGAGACGGACTTCCTGCTCTGGGAGCCGGCCGAGTTCAATGACACACCCGCCGACGAAGGCAAACGAATAGCGCGCTTGAACGGGCAATCCAACTCAAGGTGCTTCGTCGCCGAAACAGATGGCCAGCCGCTGGGGTTCGTATGCGCCATTGGGCAGCAGGTGAACCGGCTCCGCCATGCCACAGGCCTCGCACTTGCGGTTCGCAAGTCGCATTGGGGCCAAGGCATTGCGGGAGCACTCCTGACCGAAGTTCTAAGCTGGTCCCGGACCGCCGGTCTGGCGCGCGTCGAGCCCACGGTCCACACCTCGAACGACCGGGCCATCGCGCTGTACTTGCGGCACGGTTTCGTTTTCGAGGGCACCCGACGGAAGGCGCTTCGCGTTTCTGGCCGGTATGTCGATGAGTACGCAATGGCAAGGCTGAATGAGCCCTGACCCCTCGGTCCATGCGAGGCCCGCCGCCGGCCCTGCGTCACCGCGAACGTTGGGGCGCACCACGGCCGCGCAAAGGCGCAGTTCAGGAGCCTCGCCTTCATGCCGCGCGGCAGGCGATCAGTTCAAACGGCGCCCGGTTGTAGCCCATCGCCATCGGCGCCATCCATGTATGCCGGCCGGCATGGTCCAGCACCTGCCAGCCCGCGTGGCCCCGCGGTGGCGTGATGCCTTGTTCCTGCTTGTCCTCGAACAGGAACATCGACTGCTTGCCCTTGCGCGGCCCGTTGGCGCGCAACGGTGTGGCGACCAGCCGGTCGCCTGAAGAGCAGATCTTCCCGTAGCTGGGTTCCTCCGGCCGCAGCACCACGTCGAACAGCGTCAGGTCGACCGCATTGCGCGTCAGCACGCCAAGGGGAATGCCGAAGCGCATCAGGTTCGAGTTGAAGCCGGCGGCATACAGCAGCCAGTGGGTGCCGGCCCAGGCGCAGTCGCTCACCACCGGCGACAGGTCCTTCACGAACTTGTTCTGCTCGTTCAGCCGCAGGCCGCCGGGGCCCAGTTCGCCGCGGCTCAGGGGCGCGTACTCGTCCAGGCGGGTGGTGCGTGGGCTGCCGTCCACGGCGGTGTGCAGCCAGCGGGCGCGGCCTTGCGCGGCGTCGATCTGCAGCAGCGCCAGGTACCGGCCCTCGCGCTTGCGAGTGGGCGAGGAGAACACCACCGGCACGCAATCCCCATGGCTGGTTCCGCACAGCACGGGCTCGTAGTGGCTCTCTGACTTGTGCGTGGGGTGCGCCAGCACGCCCAGGCCCGCGAAGTGGTTCTCCACGGCGATGGGCTGCGGCTGGGCCTGCAGGCTGGAAAACAGCAGCGCCGCCTGCGAAGAGACCAGCACGCCGAAGCCGCTGCCGAAGGCGAAGGACGGCAGGTATTGCGGTCGGCCGGGGGTGGCGGGTTCGGCGAGCGCGGGGAGCGCGCGAACGACCACCCCCGAGCGCGAGACCTCGGCGGCCCAGTATTCCTCGTGGTGCGCCTCGGGGGGCTGGTTGGACCGGACGTACCAGCCGAAGCACAGCGCGCGCCCGTCGTCCAGGGCCATCAGCCGCGTCAGCGCGGTGATGTCGCCGGAAGCCACGCCCAGTTCGGAGCCCAGGTCGATGGTGGCCTTGAAGTCGGTGGTCAGCTTGATCGTCGAGGCGCGCAGGAAGACGTTCCGGCATTGTGCCGGCACCCCGCGCGCCGTCGCTCCGGGACGGCGCTTCTAGGCTGACAGCACCGCCCGCACCGCCTGCACGAGCGCCCTGTCCGCCGCAGCGGGGTAGGGCGCGACGCTGCTGACGTTGATCTCGCACAGCACCCAGTCGTTGTCGCCTTCGCCGAACATGAAGTCGGCGTCCCACAGCAGCGGCAGCCGTTCGGGCGTCACGCCCACGCGCTGCATCAGCTGCGCCACCCAGCCGCCTTCGAGCCGCCGGCGCAGGCCCTGGAAGCGCACGTCCGCGGCATCGCTGTACAGGCGCGGGCCGGGCGGCGGCGCCACGCCGTCGGGGCCGGCGGGGTAGAGCGCGTTCACCGCCTGGTGGCCGAAGCCGGCCACGCGGTCTTGCACGAGGTAGGCGCGCACCATGCCTTCGGCCAGGCGCGGCTGCCAGGCCTGGTCGACCATGTGGCCGTCGTTTTCGAAGTAGGGCGCGAGCCTTTCGAGCACGTGCGCGAAAGGGCCCTCTTCGGGTTCGGCGCCGCGCATCGCGTGGCGCAGCGCATAGCGGTCGATACCCACGCGTTCGACGCGCCAGACGCCGATGCCGCTGTGCCCGCGATGCTGCTTGAGCACGCGCGGGCCCTGCGCCAGCCGCGCCGGCAGCTCGGCCTGCAGCTGCGCCAGGCTGGCCACGCGGTAGGTGTCGCAGCCGAAGGGCAGGTCGCGCACGTCCACCAGCACGTCCTTCGTGCCCAGGCGCAGCACGGTGTCGGGGTGGGCGCTGACGAACACGCCCTGCGCGGCCACGCGCTGCAGCAGGGCATCCAGCACGCGGCGCGTGCGGCCGCCTTCGATCGGGTTGTGCCACACCAGCACCGCGCGCACGCCGCGCAGCTGCGCTTCGACCTCGGCCGCGAAGTCGTCGTGGTAGACGGCCGGCACCGCCGCCACGCCGGCGGCGGCCAGGGCTTCGAACAGCGGCGCGAAGCGGCTGGCCGCGGGGTCGGCGGCGTCGCGCGCGGCGCGGTCGCCGGGGTAGAGCAGGGCCACGCGGGGGCTGGCGGTCATGGCGGGGCTCCTCGTCGCCGTATGTCATTCACATTAACATGCGAGTATCATTCCATGCCACCATGGAGCTGAAGACCGCACGCCTGACGCTGCTGATCGACCCCAACAAGAAGGCGGCCTTCGAACGCCTGTGCGCGCAGCAGGACCAGACCCCTTCGCAGGTGGTGCGCAGGCTCATCCGCGACTACCTGGCCGCGCACGGCGTGGGCTACCAGCCCAGCGGGCTGGAAGAAGAGCGCGCCGCCGCCCCGGCGAAGGCGAAGCGCCGCCCGCGCAAGGCCTGAAGACCCCGCCATGACCCCGGTGGCCGACTGGCTCGTCATCGACTGGATGCTGGTCGTGGCCGCCGGCTGGCTGCTGCTGGGCGCGGTGGGGGTGGCGGCGCTGCACAGGCTGGAGTTCGTGGCGCGCATGCTGTTTCCGCTCGGCGGCGTGCTGGGGCTGGCGCTGGCCGCGCTGGCGGTGGCGGCGCTGCGCGGCACGCCCGAAGTGGCGGTGCTGCCCATCGGCCTGCCCGACCTGCCGCTGCACCTGCGGCTGGACCCGCTGGCGGCGTTCTTCCTGCTCGTCATCGGCGCCGCTTCGGCCGGCATCTCGTTCTTCGCCGCCGGCTACTTCCGCCAGGGCGAAGGCACGCCGCCGGGGCTGCTGTGCCTGGAGTACCACGTGTTCCTGGCCAGCATGCTGGGCGTGGTGCTGGCCGACGACGCCTACGGCTTCATGGTGATGTGGGAGACGATGGCGCTGTCCTCGTACTTCCTCGTCACCGCGAACCACCGCGTGCCCGAGGTGCGCAGCGCCGGGTATCTCTACGTGACGATGGCGCGCGTGGGCGCCATCGCGCTGCTGCTGGCCTTCGGCGTGCTGCAGGCCAACACCGGCGACTACAGCTTCGCCAACATGCGCGCGCAGTCGCTGTCGCCGTTCTGGGCTTCGGTGGGCTTCGGGCTGGCGCTGCTGGGCTTCGGCGCCAAGGCCGGCCTGCTGCCGCTGCACGTGTGGCTGCCCGAAGCGCACCCGGCGGCGCCTTCGCCCGTCTCCGCGCTGATGAGCGGCGTGATGCTCAACACCGCCGTCTACGGCATGTTGCGGGTGGCCATGGACTTGCTGCACCTGCGCCTGTGGTGGTGGGGCGCGCTGCTGCTGGCGGTGGGGCTGGTCACGGCCCTGTACGGCGTGGTGTTCGCGGCCGTGCAGACCGACATGAAACGGCTGCTCGCCTACTCGTCGATCGAGAACATGGGGCTGCTGTTCGTGGGCATGGGGCTGGCGCTGCTGTTCGCCGGCTACGGCATGGCGCCGATGGCGGCGCTGGCGCTCACCGCCACGCTGTACCACGTGGCCAGCCACGCCTTCTTCAAGAGCCTTCTGTTCCTGGGCACCGGCAGCGTGCTGCACGCCACCGCCGAACGCAACCTGGGCCGGCTGGGCGGGCTGATCCGCACCATGCCCTGGGTGGCCTGGTGCACGCTGCTGGGCGTGCTGGCCAGCGCGGGCCTGCCGCCGCTGGGCGGATTCGTCAGCGAATGGCTGCTGCTGCAGAGCTTCCTGTTCTCGCCCGGGCTGCCGGTGCCGCTGCTGACCATGCTGATCCCGGTGGTGGCGGCGCTCATCGCGCTCGTCGCCGCGCTGGCCGGCTACACGATGGTGAAGTTCTTCGGCGTCATCTTCCTCGGCCAGCACCGCGAAGAGAAGCTGGCCCACGCGCACGACGCCGGCCGGCGCGAACGCGTCGGACTGGCCTGGCTGGTGGCCGGTTGCCTGGCGCTGGGGCTGCTGCCGGTGCCCTTCATCACGCTCATCGACCCCGTCACGCGCCAGCTGGCCGGTGTGGGGCTGGCCGAACGGGTGGCGGTGAGCGGCTGGCTGCTGGCGCCCAACGGGATCAGCCAGGCGAGCTACGGGCCGGTGGTGTTCCTGCTCGGCATCCTGGGCAGCTTCGCGCTCGCGTTCCTCTTGGTTCGGCGGCTGTACCACGGGCGCCTGCGGCGCGCCATCGCGTGGGCCTGCGGCTTCCCCTGGGGCACGCCGCGCATGCAGGACACGGCTGAAGGCTTCGGTCAGCCGATCCGGCAGATCTTCGAGCCCTTCTTCCGCATGCAGCGCACGCTGCCCACGCCCTTCGACGAGAAGCCCCAGTACAAGGTGGTGCTGGAAGACCACTTCTGGCACTGGCTGTACCTGCCGGTGGCACGCGGCGCGGCCACGCTGGCGCGCTGGATCGGGCTCATGCAGCAGGGGCGCATCTCGGTGTACCTGCTGTACAGCTTCGTCACGCTGGCGGCGACGCTCGTGGTGGTGATGCGATGAACTGGAGCGGCGCGCTGTCGCAGTTGCTGGAGATCGCGCTCGCGGTGCTGCTGGCGCCGGCGCTCAGCGGCTGGGTCAACCAGTGGCGCGCCTGGCTGCAGAACCGGTCCGCGCCCTCGCTGTGGCAGCCGTACCGGCAGCTGCACAAGCTGTTCGTCAAGGAATCGGTGGTGGCCGAGAACGCGTCGCCGCTGTTCCGCGCCGCGCCCTACGTGGTGTTCGGCTGCATGGTGCTGGCCTGCGCCATCATTCCCACGATCAGCACCGACCTGCCGCTGGCGCCGGCGGCCGACGCCATCGCGCTGGTCGGGCTGTTCGCGCTGGCGCGCGTGTTCATCTCGCTGGCCGCCATGGACGTGGGCACTTCGTTCGGCACCCTGGGCGCGCGGCGCGAGATGCTGATCGGCTTCCTGGCAGAACCGGCGTTGCTGATGGTGTTGTTCTCGGCCTCTCTGGTGGCCAAGTCGACTTCGCTCACGGCCATCGTCGAGACGCTGGCCCATCGCGAGCTGGCCATCTACCCGGGCCTGGCCTTCGCCGGCGTGGCCTTCACGATGGTCTCGCTGGCCGAGAACGCGCGCGTGCCGGTGGACAACCCGGCCACGCACCTGGAACTGACGATGATCCACGAGGCGCTGATCCTGGAATATTCCGGCCGCCACCTCGCGTTGATCGAATGGGCGGCCAGCCTGAAGCTGTTCGCCTACTCGTGCATGGGGCTGGCGCTGTTCTTCCCCTGGGGGGTGGCCGAAGCGCAGGCGCCGGTGGAAATGCTGCTGGCGCTGCCGGCGCTGGTGTTCAAGCTGGCCATTGGCGGCTTCGCGCTCGCGCTGCTGGAAACGCTGTCGGCCAAGATGCGCATCTTCCGCGTGCCCGAGTTCCTGGGCACCGCCTTCATGCTGGCGGTGATCGGCATGCTGGTCCACCTGCTGCTGGCGGGCGCATGAACGACCAGCTGCTCACCCAGTTCGTGAACCTGCTCGGCGCGGTGCTGCTGATCCTGGCCTTCGGCATGATCGCGCAGCGGCGCGTGCTCTCGCTGGTGCACCTGTTCACGGCCCAGGGCGCCACGCTGGTGCTGGCCACCGCGGTGGTGGGCTACGTCACGCACCAGCCGCACCTGTACCTGTCGGCCGGGCTCACGCTGCTCTTGAAGGTGCTGCTTATCCCCTGGCTGCTGCACCGCGTGATCGTGCGGCTGGACATCCGCTGGGAGCTGGAGAGCCTGATCAACATCCCGACGACCATGCTGATCGGCATCCTGGTCGTCATCTTCTCGTTCAACCTGGCGCTGCCCATCTCGCGCCTGTCGCACACGCTGGCCAGCGGCACGCTGGGCATCGCGCTGGCCTGCGTGCTGCTGTCGTTCCTGATGATGATCACGCGCGCCAAGGCGGTGCCCCAGGTGATCGGATTCCTGGCGATGGAGAACGGCCTCTTCTTCGCCGCCACCGCCGCCACCTACGGCATGCCGATGGTGGTGGAGCTGGGCATCGCGCTGGACGTGCTGATCGGCGTGCTGATCCTGGGCGTGTTCATGTTCCAGATCCGCGAGCAGTTCGACAGCCTGGACATCCGCCACCTCGAGCGGCTGAAGGAAGACTGAAGCGATGCTGGCGCTGGCCTTCCTTCTTGCCATTCCGCTCGCCGGGGGCCTGGTGCTCGCGCTGGTGGGCCACCGCGACGGCGCGCGCGACGTCAACGTGGCGTTCAGCGCCGGCACCTTCGTCGCCGCCTGCGCGCTGACGGTTGACGTGGTGGCCGGCGGCCCGCAGCTGCTGTGGGACCGCCACTTCTACATCGACCCGCTGAACGTCTTCCTGGTCACGCTCACCGCCTTCGTCGGCCTGACCACCGCGATCTTCTCGCGCCCCTACATGCGCGTCGAACGCGACCACGGCAAGATGACGCCGCCGCGGCTGCGGCTGTACCACAGCATGTACCAGCTGTTCAGCTTCACGATGCTGCTGGCGCTGACCACCAACAACCTGGGCATCGTCTGGGTGGCGATGGAAGCGGCCACGCTCAGCACCGTGCTGCTGGTCAGCGTGTACCGCACCGCGGCCAGCCTGGAAGCGGCGTGGAAGTACTTCATCCTCTGCGGCGTGGGCATCGCGCAGGCGCTGTTCGGCACCGTGCTGCTGTACATGGCGGCCGAGAAGGTGACCGGCAGCGAAGGCGGCGCGCTGCTGTGGACCAGCCTGAACCTGGTGAAGGGGCAGCTGGACCCGAACATCATCACGCTGGCCTGGGCCTTCCTGTTCATCGGCTACGGCACCAAGGTGGGCCTGGTGCCGCTGCACAACTGGCTGCCCGACGCCCACGCCGAAGGCCCGACGCCGGTGTCGGCGGTGCTCTCGGGCCTGCTGCTCAACGTGGCGCTCTACGCGGTGCTGCGCTGCAAGGTGCTGACCGACGGCGCCCTGGGCGACAGCCAGCTCACCGGCGGGCTGATGATGGGCTTCGGCCTCGTTTCCGTCGTCGCGTCGGTGTTCTTCATCATGCGCCAGCGCGACGTGAAGCGCATGTTCGCCTATTCGTCCATCGAGCACATGGGCCTGATGAGCTTCGCCTTCGGCATGGGCGGGCCGATCGCCAGCTTCGCCGGCCTGCTGCACATGACGGTGCACTCGCTGGTGAAGTCGGCCATCTTCTTCGCCGTCGGCCACGCCACGCAAAAGGCGGGCTCGCAGATCATGGACGAGATCCGCGGCCTCATCCGCGTGAACCCCACGGTGGGCTGGGGGCTGATGCTGGGCGCGCTGGCCATCCTGGGCATGCCGCCGTTCGGCGTGTTCGCGAGCGAGTTCCTCATCGTCACCACCGCGATGCGCGAACACGCCTGGGCCACGCCCTTCCTGCTGCTGGCGCTGGGGCTGGCCTTCGCGGCCGTGTTCGCGCGCGTGCAGCCCATGGTGTTCGGCGAGACCACCTTGAAGCCGCTGGCGCACCCGCCGGCGCTGCTGCCGGTGTTCGTGCACCTGGGCCTGGGGCTGATGCTGGGGCTGTACATCCCGCCCTACCTGAACGCGTGGTACCGCCAGGCGGCGGCGCTGCTGGGGGGCTGAAGCGATGCCCTTGTCCAGCCTCGGACTGAAGACCACGCGGCTGCCCGCACCGCTGCCGCTGTGGCACGCGGTGGTGGACCGGCTGGGCTGGAGCAGCGCGGCGGCGCGCGTGGCCGCGGCCGGCGGACGGCTGGTGTCGTTGTGGGGCGGTGAAGGCCACGTGGTGAACGCCGCGCTGGCCGGCGACTTCGGCCTGCTGTGGTTGCAATTGCCGCTGGCCGAAGGCGAGCGCTACCCCGACCTGGTGCCCACCTTCCCCTGGGCCGTGCGCCTGCAGCGCGCGGCGACCGACCTGAACGGCGTGCACGCCGAAGGCGCCGCCGACACCCGACCCTGGCTGGACCACGGCCTGTGGCAAGGCGGCCCGCCGCTGGCGCCCGGTGCGCAGCCGGCCGGCGCCGAAGGGCTGCCCGCCGACTACGCCTTCGTGCGCGTGGAAGGCGACGGCGTGCACGAGATCCCGGTCGGCCCGGTGCACGCCGGCATCATCGAGCCCGGCCACTTCCGCTTCTCGGTGGTGGGCGAGAAGGTGCTGCGGCTGGAAGAACGGCTGGGCTACAAGCACAAGGGCATCGAGCGCCGTTTCACCGAGTTGCCGGCGCTGGAAGCGTTCCGGCTGGCCGGCAGGGTAAGCGGAGACTCGACGGTGGCCTACGCGTGGGCGTACTGCATGGCGCTGGAATCGGCCTGCGGCTGCGCCGTGCCCGAACGCGCGGCGTCGCTGCGCGCGCTGCTGCTCGAACGCGAACGCGTGGCCAACCACCTGGGCGACCTGGGGGCGCTGGGCAACGACGCCGCGCTCGCCTTCGGGCTGGCGCAGTTCTCGCGCCTGCGCGAGCAGTGGCAGCGGCTGTCGAAGGACCTCTTCGGCCACCGCTTCATGATGGACGTGGTGGCGCCCGGGGGCGTGGCGGCGGACGCGGACGCGAAGGCCTGCGGGCAAATGCGCGCGCAGTGCGACGCCCTCGAAGCCGAAGTGCGCACCCTGCGCGGCATCTACGACGAACACGCCGGCCTGCAGGACCGCTTCATGACCACCGGCCGCGTGAACCGCGAACTGGCGCTGCGGCTGGGGCTCACGGGCATGGCCGCGCGCGCCAGCGGCGTGGCGCGCGACCTGCGCGCCGACCAGCCGCTGCAGCCCTACCGGGCGCTGGGTTTCCAGGCCTGCGTGCACAAGACCGGCGACGTCGCGGCACGGGTGGCGGTGCGCTTCGACGAGGTGCTGCAATCCCTGCAGATCATCCGCCGGCTGTGCGAAACCCTGCCC
>JBGAKY010000093.1:12504-19799 GCA_044224175.1 Rubrivivax sp.
CCCGGTGCGCGCCGATGTCGCGCTGCCCACGGAAACGGCACGCGGCCTGGGCTGGGTCGAAGGCTGGCGCGGCGAGGTCGTCGTCGCGCTCGAACTCGGCCCCGGCGGGCGAATCCTGCGCTGCCACCCGCACGACCCTTCGTGGCAGAACTGGCCGGTGCTGGAGCACGCGGTCATCGGCAACATCGTTCCCGACTTCCCGCTCATCAACAAGTCGTTCAACCTCAGCTATTCGGGGCAAGACCTCTGATGTGGCAGATCCTGCGCCAGATCACCCGCACCGGCATCGTCACCGAGCCGGCGCCCGCGCTCGACGAAAGCACGCTCGCCGAAGCCGGCCGCATCCAGCAGGAGATCCTGGCGACGCTGGGGCAGGCGCTCACCATCCGCGAGGTGGACGCCGGTTCGTGCAACGGCTGCGAGCTGGAGATCCACGCCGTCAACAACCCGGTCTACAACCTGGAAGGACTGGGCATCCGTTTCGTCGCCAGTCCGCGCCATGCCGACATGCTGCTGGTCACGGGCCCGGTGTCACGCCACATGGCCGAGGCGCTGCGCCGCACGTACGAAGCGACGCCGGAACCGCGGCTGGTGGTGGCTGTGGGCGACTGCGGCTGCGACGGCGGCATCTTCGGCAAGAGCTACGCCAGCTGCGGCGGCGTGGACCGCGTGATCCCGGTCGACGTCAGGGTGGCCGGCTGCCCGCCAGCACCGATCGAGATCCTGCGCGGTATTCTGGCGGCGGTGAAACGCAAGGCCTGAACGGGCGCGCCGCCGCGCGATGAGGATCCACCTTTTGTCGGACCTGCACCTCTCGGTGCAGGGCATGGAAGCGCCGCGGGCCGAAGCCGACGTGGTGGTGCTGGCGGGCGACCTCGCGCGGCCGGCAGCGGCCATCGCGTGGGCGCGCGCGCTGGAACGGCCGGTGGTCTTCGTCGCCGGCAACCACGAGTTCTACGGCGGCGACCTCGACACCACGCAGTCCGAACTGCAGGCGCTGGCGCAAGGCAGCACGGTGCAGGTGCTGGAACGCCGCGCCTGGGAGCACGAAGGCGTGCGATTCCTCGGCTGCACGCTGTGGTCGGACCACCGGCTGTTCGACCAGGCCGAGGAGCGTGAACTCGCGCGCACCATGGCAGTGGAGCGCGTGCGCGACTTCTCGCGCATCCGTGTCGCACCCGAAGGGCCGCTGTTCACGCCCGAAGACGCGCGCCGGCTGTTCGACGCCTCCGTCGCCTGGCTCGACGCGCAGTTCATGCAAGCTCACCCCGGGCCCACGGTGGTCGTCACCCACTTCGCGCCTTCGAAGCAGAGCATCCACCCGCGCTTCGCCGGCTCGCCCATCAACGCCTGTTTCGTGTCGGACCTGGAAGCGCAGCTCGAACGCTGGCAACCTGCGCTCTGGCTGCACGGGCACGTGCACGACAGCTTCGACTACCGGATCGGCGCCACGCGGGTGGTGGCGAATCCGCGCGGCTACGTGCTGAACGGCAAGGTCGAGAACGAGGCGTTCGTGCCGGGCCTGGTGGTCGAGGTGGGCCGCTAGAACAGCTTGCCCACGTTCATCAGCGTCAGCACCCCCAGCACCGCGAAGATGCCGGCCGCGATGGCGTGCACCACGCGCATCGACACCTTCTTCGCGATGCGGTCGCCCAGGAACACCGCCGGCACGTTGGCCAGCATCATGCCGAAGGTGGTGCCCAGCACCACGTTCACCACGTCGGGGTAGCGCGCGGCCAGCGCGACGGTGGCGATCTGCGTCTTGTCGCCCATCTCGGCCAGGAAGAAGGCGACCACCGTGGTGCCGAAGACGCCGAAACGCTGGCGCCCGCCGGCGGCTTCCTCGTCGATCTGGTCGGGCACCAGCATCCACGCCGCCATGGCCAGGAACGACAGGCCGATGACCCAGCGCAGCAGGTCGGGACCCATCAGGTGCGCCACCCAGCCGCCGACGGCGCCGGCAGCGGCGTGGTTGGCCAGCGTGGCCACCAGGATGCCGGCGATGATGGGCGCCGGCCGGCGGAACATGGCGGCCAGCACGATGGCCAGCAGCTGCGTCTTGTCGCCCATTTCGCCGAGCGCGACGACGCCGGTGGACACGAGGAAGGCTTCCAAGGGACGGATCTCCGAAGGGCCGGCGCGACAGGCGAAGACCACATCACGAAGCCGGCCCTGTTCCGGTCGCGATGCGGTCAATGGTCTGGCCAGGCTCGAAAGCTGCACGCGCCAGGGCCCGGTGGCAGGCCCAGTGTGTTGACGCGCACCCCTGCCGGGCGGCAGGGCGGTTACTCCCCGTTGACGGGTGGGCCGGAGTATAGCGACCCCGCTTGACAGCCTTGCGGTGTGCGCCTGCAATGTGGCGCTCATGTTCTTGTGGCGCAGCGACGCGTGCTCCGGATGAATCGCCGACGGCTGACCGGCCTGCTGGCCGCCGCGCCCACGCTGTTGCGCGCGCAGGCGCTGCCGCCGCTGGTGGCGGCCGCCGAGCGCGGCGACCTGCCGGCGTTGCGCCGCCTGCTCGACGCCGGCACGCCGGTGGACGAGCGCGACGCGCGCGGCCGCACCGCGCTGCTGGCCGCCACGCACGCCAACCAGGTGGAAGCGGCGCGCGAACTCGTGCGCCGCGGCGCCGACGTCAACGCGCAGGACGCGATCCAGGACTCGCCCTTCCTCTATGCCGGCGCCGAAGGAAGGCTGGAGATCCTGCGCCTGCTGGCGCCGAAGGCAGATTTCACGCGCGTCAACCGCTACGGCGGCAGCGCGCTCATCCCGGCGGCGCACCACGGCCACGTGGAGACGGTGCGCGCACTGGTGAAGGAAACCGCGGTGCCGGTGGACCATGTGAACCGGCTCGGCTGGACCGCGCTGCTGGAAGCCATCCTTCTGGGCGACGGAGGGGCGGCGCACACCGAGATCGTGCGCCTGCTGCTGGAAGCGGGCGCGAACCCCGACCTCGCCGACGCGCAGGGCGTGCGGCCGCTGGCGCACGCGCAGCAGCGCGGCTTCACGCGCATCGCGCAGCTGCTGCGCGAGAAGGGCGCGAAGCCCTAGTGCCCGTCCAGCAGCTGGTCGCGCAGGCGCCGGTGCTGGATCTTCCCGGTGGCCGTGCGCGGCATGCGCCCTTCTTCGAGGAAGCGCACCGAGCGTGGCCGCTTGTAGCCGGCGATGCGGTCGCGGCACCAGTCCAGGATCTCGGCTTCGGTCGCTTCGGCGCCGGGTTGCAGCACCACCACCGCATGCACCGCTTCGCCCCACTTCTCGTCGGGCAGGCCGATCACGGCCACGTCCTGCACCTTGGGGTTCGACGCGACCACCGCTTCCACTTCGGAAGGGTAGACGTTCTCGCCGCCGCTGATGATCATGTTGCTCTTGCGGTCGACCAGGTGGAGGTAGCCGTCGGCGTCGCGCGTGGCCATGTCGCCCACGCTGACCCATTCGCCTTCCATCGCCTCAGCGGTCTTCTGCGGGTTCTTCCAGTAGCCTTCGAAGGACCAGGGCGTGCGCGAGAAGAGTTCGCCCACCTCGCCGTCGGGCACCTCGCGGCGCTGGTCGTCGAGCAGGCGGATCGGCCCCGAGCCGGCCCATTCGCGGCCGACCGAGCCCAGGCGGTCGATCTGCTCGTCGGGGCGCAGCACCGTCACCCAGCCGGCTTCGGTGCTGCCGTAGAGCTCGAACAGCTTGCCGTTGGGGAACAGCTGCAAGATCGCGAGCTTGGTGTCCTTGCGCGCCGGTGCTGAACTCACGAGCAGCTTGCCCACCGCACGCAGGTCGTGCCGCGCCTTCACCGCTTCCGGCAGCGAGAGCATCATGATGTAGTGCGTCGGCACCAGCGAGGTGAAGGTCACGTGCTCGCGCGCCAGCGTGGCCAGCAGCGCTTCGGGGTCGAAGCTGCGCCGGTCGTCGACGACGATGGTGGCGCCCACGGTGGCGAAGGTCATCGCGAAGTACAGCGAATTGGCGTGGCACAGCGGCATCACCAGCAGGCCGGTGTCGTCGCGCCCGAGGCCGAACTCCACCGCCGTGCCCAGCGCGATGAGGGTGTTGCCTTCGTGGCTGCGCATCGCGCCCTTCGGGCGGCCGGTGGTGCCCGAGGTGTACATCAGCGCGAACAGGTCCTTCGGGCCCACCGACACCGCGGGCGGCGTGCCGGGGGCGGCTTCGATGAGGGCTTCGTAGCCCTGCCAGCCTGGCGCCTGGCCACCGAAGAGGACATAGCGCTTCGGGTCGATGGGCAGCGTCTCGCGGATGCGTTCCACCACCGGCCGCAGGTCTTCCTGCACGATGAAGGCGCGTGCCTCGGCATGCTCGGCGATGTAGGCGATCTCCGGCCCCACGAGGCGGAAGTTCACCGGTACCGCCACCAGCCGCGCGCGCGCCAGCGCGAGGTAGATCTCCAGCCACTCGATCGCGTTGTAGGCCAGCAGCGCCACGCGGTCGCCCGGCGCCAGCCCCAGCGCCAGCAGCGCGTTGGCCAGGCGGCTGGCGCGCTCGTCCCACTGCGCGTGATGGTCGCACGCGCGTGCGCGGCCACCATCTCCGACCAGTTGAGGACGGCCGTCATCGCACCCCTGGCGCTGCGCGCCTTCCCCGCGGGGGGCGAGGCCGGACGCGGCCGGTCCGGCGGACCTGCCTCGCCTGCTGGGCGGTCGGCCGGCAGCAGCCGGCGCGCCTGCAAGGCCGAGCGCGACCGGGAAACCCGGTCCGCGTTCACGTGCGCCGCTCCTGCTCGGCCTCGTCCCAGGCGGTCAGCGCCTGGCGGTCGGGCACCCAGCCCAGGCCCTTGCCGGCGTCGGAGCTGAGCGCGTGCTGCGTCGTCACCACGTCGATCAGCGCCGGCGCGTTGGCCGTCGCGGATGGCACCGGCCAGCCGCGCCGGGTCGGTCACGCGTTCGGCGTGCAGGCCGAACGCCCGTGCCATGCCGGCGTAGTCGCTCCAGGCCAGCGTGGTGCCGACGACGCGCCCGCCGTAGTTCATCTCCTGGTCGAGGCGCTCGATGTTCCAGGCCGCGTTGTTGGAGACGATGAACACCGCCTGCGCCATGGCGCTTGGCGCTGTCGATCTCCATCGCGTTGATGCCGAAGGCGCCGTCGCCGGTGATGGCCACCACCTGGCGGTCGGGGTGCAGCAGCGCCGCCGCCACGGCGTAGGGCGTGCCCACGCCCAGGCAGCCGAAGGCGCCGGCGTCGAGGTAGTGGCGCGTCTCCAGCCCCATGCGCGCGAAGCTGAGCAGGTCGCCGCCGTCGGCGATGGTGATGGCGTCGGGCGCCAGCGCCTCGCGCAGCGCGCCGAAGATGCGGTTGGGGTGCATGTGGCCGTCCTTGCCGGCCGGCACGGCTGGCCATGGCCTCGGCGTGGCGCGCGGCGCGCCTGACGTGCTCGGCGCGCAGCGCCGCGGTCCAGCCGCGGTCCAGCGACGAAGGCCGCCCAGCGCATCGGCCAGCGCGTGCAGCGCCAGCCAGCGTCGGCCAGGATCTCGGCCTCGCCGCGGCGGTTGTCGCGCAGTTCGTCGGCATGGTCGGCGATGCGCACGAAGCGCGCCGCCTTGAACACCGCGGGCGAGCCGTAGGCCATCTGGTAGTCGAGCTTGCGGCCCACCACCAGCACCAGGTCGGCCTCCTGCATGGCGCGCGCGCGCACCGCGCCCACCACCGAGGCGTGGCAGGGGTCGACCAGGCCGCGGCTCTCCTGCGTGTCCAGGTAGATGGCGCCGCTGGCGTCCAGCAGCCGGTTCAGCGGCGCGCCGGTGCCGCGCGCGCGCCGCGGCCGGTGACCACCAGCGGACGCTCGCCGCGGCCAGCAGCGCGGCGGCACGTGCCACCAGCGCGGCGTCGGGGCGCAGCACGCGGCGCCGCACGCCGGCCAGGTGCTCGTCCAGCACGCACCGCCGGGTGCACGCTCTCGGCAGCACGTCGGTGGGGGATCTCGATGTACACGGGGCCTGGCGAGCCGCCGTCGCCCTGCGGCCATGGACCAGGCCTTGTCGAGGTCGGCGTGCGATCTGCTCGGCCACGCCGCGCAGCGTGCGCGCGCGGCGCGCGTCACCGGCGCCAGGAGGGCCACGTGGTCGATGCCTTGCAGCGGGCCCAGGTCGTCCTGCGGTCGCGGCGGGCAGCCGCCGATCAGCAGCACCGGCACGCGTTCGAGGTGCGCGTTGCACATCGCGGTGACGCAGTTGGTGACGCCGGGGCCGGCGGCCATGGCCACGCCCACGCCGGGCCACCGAGCTGTGCATGCGCATGCGCCATGTGCACCGCGGCGCCTTCGTCGCGCACGTCGACGATCTTCACGCCCAGGCGCGCCAGCCAGTCCCAGATGGGCTGGATGTGGCCGCCCTGCAGGCCGTAGATGCGGTCCATGCGCGCGCGCGACCAGGAACCGCGCCACGACTTCGGCGACGCTTCGGCCTGCCGGATTGCCCATGCTGGGGCGCGCTCCGGTTGCCGGCAGGACGATAGATGCCGGCGAACACCGATTGTAGAACTCTGAATTCAGAGTTCAGCAGGGTTTGCGCCGTGCGGGGTCGGCGGGCGTCTACACTGGCAGGCCATGAAAGCCTTGTCGGTCCAGCCCAACCTCGTGGAGCAGGTGCGCGACGCCATCCTCGCCGAGATCGCCGGCGGGCGCCTGGCGCCGGGCTCGCGCATCATCCAGGAGCAGATCGCGCAGGCGCTGGGCGTGTCGCGCCAGCCGGTGCAGCAGGCGCTGCTGCTGCTGCGCAACAGGGGCGTGCTGAAGGACGCGCCCGGGCGCGGGCTGGAGGTGGCGCTGCTCGACCCGGCCGAGGTGCAGCACATGAACGAGATGCGCCGTGGTCGAGGGCCTGGCCTGCCGGCTGGCGGCGCTGCACGAAAACATCGCGAACGCGCGGCGCGCCAGGGGCCGATGCTCATCGAGGCCGGCCGCAAGGCCGTGGCCAGCGGCTCGGTGCCGCGCATGGTGGCAGCCGACATGCGCTTCCACGACTTCCTCTACGGCCTGGGCGGCAACCCGCTGGTGGGCCCGGCGCTGGCCACGCACTGGAGCACGCTGCAGCGCGTGATGGTTGCGCTGCTGACGCGCGACGAGACGCCGCGCGAGATCTGGGACCAGCACGCGCAGATCCTCGAGGCCATCGCGGCCGGCGACGGGTCGCGGGCCGAGACGCTGGCCCGCCGGCACATCACGCAGGCGGCCGGCTTCATGGTGGCGCGGCTGCGCGGCGAGCAGAAAAAGACGGCGCGCCGCTGACCGCCCGGCGCCCCAGTGGCCGGCGGCGACAATGGCGGCCCTTGTCGTCGCCTCGCCGATGAATCCC
>JBGAKY010000094.1:0-18897 GCA_044224175.1 Rubrivivax sp.
GGCCGCATGGCCGACGAGAGCACCTTCTTCTGGCACGACTACGAGACCTTTGGCCGCGTGCCGCGGCGTGACCGGCCGGTGCAGTTCGCGGGCGTGCGCACCGACGCGGAACTCAACGAGATCGGCGAGCCGGCCATGTGGTACTGCCAGCCGCCCACCGACACCCTGCCCGACCCCGAAAGCGTGCTGCTCACCGGCATCCTGCCGCAACTGGCGCAGCAGCAGGGCCTGCCGGAGCACGAGTTCGCCGCCCGCATCGAAGCCGCGCTGGGCCAGCCCGGCACCATCGGCGTCGGCTACAACAGCATCCGCTTCGACGACGAGGTCACGCGCTTCCTCCTCTGGCGCAACCTGGTCGACCCCTACGCGCGCGAATGGCGCAACGGCTGCAGCCGATGGGACCTGCTGGACGTGGTGCGCTGCACCTGGGCGCTGCGGCCCGAAGGCATCGAGTGGCCGAAGGTCGAGGATGGCCGCCCCTCGTTCAAGCTGGAAGCGCTGGCCGCCGCGAACGGCCTGCTGCACGAGAGCGCGCACGACGCGCTGTCCGACGTGCGCGCCACGGTCGCGCTGGCGCGCCTGGTGCGGCAGCGGCAGCCTCGGTTGTGGGACTTCTGCCTGAAGCTGCGCCACAAGGACGCGGTGCGCGCCGAGATGGGCGTCGGCCGCCCCTTCCTGCACCTCTCGGGCCGCTACCCGGTGGAACGCGGCTGCATGGCGTTGGTGTGGCCGCTGGCGCCGCACCCGGTGAACAAGAACGAGGTCATCGTCTGGGACCTGGCCCACGACCCGGCCGAACTGGAAGGGCTGGACGTCGCCAGCGCGCGTCGGCGCCTGTACACGCGCGCCGAGGAACTGCCCGAAGGCGAGACCCGGCTCCCGGTGAAGACCATCCACATCAACAAGTCGCCCATCGTCATCGGCAACCTGGCCGTGCTGGGACCGGCGCGAGAACGCTGGAGCGTCGACGTCGAGCAGGCGATGCGCCATGCCGAACGCGCCGCCCTGCTGGGCCGCATGCTGGACCCGCTGTGGGCCGAGGTGTTCGCGCGCAGCGACGCCGGTGTCGCGGTGGACGTGGACGAAGACCTCTACGGTGGTTTCGTCGGCAACGACGACCGGCGCCGCCTGGACCGCCTGCGCACGCTTTCGCCCGAGCGCCTGGCCGCACAGCAGCCGGCCTTCGAAGACCCGCGGCTGGAGGAACTGCTGTTCCGCTACCGTGCGCGCAACTTCCCGGCCACCCTGACCGACGTGGAGCGCGAACGCTGGCAGGCGCACTGCCAGGCGCGCCTGCTGCAGGGCGAGGGCGGTATGCTCACGCTGGAGGCCTTCTTCGAGCGGATTGACGCGCTGGCGGAGAACGCCGACGATCGCGCCCAAGGCCTGCTGTCGGCGCTGTACGACTGGGCCGAGACCATCGCCCCCGACGCCGGCTGATGCGCGCGGGGCCAGCCACCCGGGAGTTTTCGATGAGAGTTCTGATTGCCTTGGCCGCCGCTGCCGCGCTGTCCGCCTGTGCCACCAGCAAGCCGCAGGCCGAAGCCACTGCCGCGAGCGGCAAGACCGTCCAGCTGGAAGGCGAGAACTCGCTCAACGGCCCCGTCTCCACCGGCACGCGGCTGTCGAAGAAGGGCAACGACCGCATCGTGCGCTCGGTCGGCAACAAGGTCTACCGCGAGGAAGAGCAGATCCGCAGCCTGGGCAACGTGGTGGGCCCGGTCTCCAACTGATCCTGCGGCGCGCGGCGGGCCTGCCGCGGCGCGCATGTCCGCTTTGCCGCGGGCCGGTCGTACTTCCCTGCAGAAGGGGCCTCTGTCGCCTCCTTCGCAGACGGAGACCGACCATGCAAGCCCGCTTCACTTCACTGCGACCCTCGGTCCTGGCCGCCCTGGCCCTGATCACCTGCACGGGGGCTTACGCCCGCGTCGAAGGTGGCGACATGGCGCTGTGCCCCAGTGGCGCGCCCTGCGTCGACGGCGTCGACTTCAACGGCGGAGACCTCACCTTCCACTGGAGTGGCCGCTTCGACAAGCTGCACCTGCGCTGGTCCGCCCTGGGCGGCGAGGAGCACCCTCGCGAACTGAAGGGGGCTCACGACCACTTTACGATTCACGGGGCGCAGCGCGGCGTGACCTACGTGTTCAAGATCAGCGGCTGCTCCAGCCCGGCGATCGGCAAGGACCGCTGCAGCGACTGGGACGAGCAGCACTACACCGTCGGTGCCCAGGCGCGCCCGCCCGCGCCGCCCGCCGTGCCCACCACCGTGCTGGAACCGGCGCCGCGGCCGAAACTGGGCGCCGTCGCGCGCGTCGGCCCGCTCCCGCCGGCGGACTGGCGCGAATCGCGCGACGGCGCGGTGCCCGACAACGCGGTGGCCCTGGGGCGCGACTCCGACGGCGAGCCGCTCTACGGCTGCAGCGCCCTGGTCGGGCCGCCCGGGCGCGAGTCGCCGCAGCCGGGCAAGCTGAACCGCCGCATCGGCGCCTGCAACGTGCCTTGGGGCGGTAGCGAGCGCACGGTGCCCGCCTACCGCGTGCTGGTGAAGGCCACCGCGGGCGACGACTTCGGGCTGCGGCCGCCGCAGGGCGCGGGGATGCCGGACCGCGCCGTGCCTGGCGGCCGCGACACCGACGGGCAGGCGCTCTTCCTCTGCGTGGTCGCGATGCCCGACGGTTCGCGCCACGTCGGCAAGATCCAGCCAGGCTGGAACCGCTGCCACATCGGCTACGCCGGCCATGAGATCGAGGCGGCGGGCTACCAGGTGGTGGTGCGGCGCTGAGCCGCGGGCCGCGGCGCTCAGGCCGCGGCGTGCGCGAGCAACTGCTCGTAGGCGGCGCGGCAGGCTTCGGCAGCCCGCGCCGCTTCGCCTTCCAGCTGCAAGTGGCGCTCGCGCGCGGGCTCGAAGCCGGTCGAGGCCCGGACGGCCGCATACCAGTGCGGCGCCCAGACGCCGTCGCTGTCGCGCGGGCCGGCGGGCCACGACAGCATGCGTTCGGTGAAGGGCAGACCCAGCCGCCCGCACAGCCGCTGCAGGTGGCGGCGCGGGTCGCGCAGGAAGCGTTCGGCGTCGATCACGGGCGGCGCGTGCCCCAGGCGCTGCGACACCTCGTCGAACAGGCGCGCCTGCTGCAGCAGGCCGATGTCTTCGGCCACCACCGTGGCGCGCGACTTCACGTAGCTGGCCACCACCAGCGCCGGGTCGCGGATCAGGAACACGTGGGTCAGGCCGTGGACCCAGCCGGTGTCCATGCCCGGCAGCAGGTGGTGCGTCATGTGCTTCTGGTACCAGACCGCGCGCCCGCCCGGCACCGGGCCGGTGGTGAGTGCAGTCACCACGCGCCGCCAGTCGGTGTCGCCGGCGGCGATGACCTCGTCGCGGCCCGGGTGGTCCAGCCGCGTCTGCTGCAGGTAGTGGGCGTACAGCGGCTCGTCGCTCACCGCGCAGTCGGCGCGGTTCTCCCAGGCCCGCATCATCGCGGTGCTGATGTTGCGCGGGCCGCTCCAGGCCGCCACGCGCAGCGGCATGCCGCTCATGCCCCGGCCTGTGCGACGTCGCGCGCGACGAGTTCGCGGTACAGCGCCTGCAGCCGCGCCAGCATCGGGCCAGGCTGGCCTTCGCCTCGATCCCCGATCGTGCGGCCGTCGATCGAGCGCACCGGCGCCAGGCCGGCGAAGGTGCCGGTGACGAAGGCCTCCTCGGCGCTGTAGGCCTCGGTCAGGCTGAAGTTCTTCTCGCGCGCCGGGATGCCGGCCTCGCGGCAGAGGCGCAGCACGTTGGCGCGCGTGATGCCGCCCAGGCAGTAGTCGCCAGTCGAGGTCCAGACCTCGCCCTTGCGCACGATGAAGAAGTGGGTCGAATTGCAGGTGGCGACGAAGCCGTGCGGGTCCAGCATCAGCGCCTCGTCGGCGCCGGCCGCCGTGGCCTGGATGCAGGCCGTGATGCAGTTGAGCTTGCTGTGGCTGTTCAGCTTGGGGTCCTGCACGTCGGGGAAGCCGCGCCGCACGTGCACGGTGAAGAGCGCAAGGCCCTGCTGCAGCGTCTCGGGCTTGGGCAGCTTCCACTCGGCGATGATCACCACCGTGGCCGGACCCACGGTCACTCGCGGGTCCTGGTAGGGCGTGCGCTTGACGCCGCGGCTCACCATCAGCCGCACGTGGACGCCGTCGCCGGTCATTCCGTTGGCCGCCAGCGTGGACCTCACCGCGGCGCCGATCCCGGCCCGGCTCATGCCGATGTCGAGCGCGATCGCCTTCGCGCCTTCGAACAGGCGGTCCAGGTGCTCGGCCAGGAAGGCCGGCCGGCCGCCGTGGACGCGCAGGCCTTCCCAGACACCGTCGCCGAGCACGAAGCCGCTGTCGAAGACCGACACCATGGCCTCGTTGCGGTGCTTCAGCTGGCCGTTCACCCAGATGCGGATGTCGGCATTGCGCGGGTCGTCGTGGAAGTCCTGGATGCTTTGCGCCATGCGGCCAGTCTAGCGGCAGCCCCGTGGTCCAATCGTGTCCGACGGAGGAAGGGATTGAAGACCGAAGACGAACCGAAGGGCCCGGCGGCGGCCGACTGGACCGAGGCCGATCCGGCGGCCCGGGGCCTGCGGGCCGAAGCGGTGGCGGCGGCGCTGGACGCCGGTGCCGCGATCCCCGGCCTGCGTGCGCTGGTGGCGGCACGCCACGGCGCGCTGGTGGCCGAGCGCTACTACGGCGGCGCCAAGGCCGAGGACCTGCAGGCGGTGAACTCGGCCACCAAGAGCGTGTGCGCGCTGCTGGTGGGGCTGGCGCAGCAGGCCGGCGCGCTGCCCGACCTGGACCGCACGGTGGCCGACCTGCTGCCCGAGGCGGTGGCCGAGGTGCCGGACGCGCCGGTGGCCGCGGTCACGCTGCGCGAGATCCTGCAGGGCCGCTCGAACCTGGTGTTCGACCCCGCGCTTTTCGGCCGACTCGGGACCGCGAAGCCCATGGTGAACTTCCTGCTGGCCCATGCCGGCGAGCCGACGGCCGGGCCCGGCTGGTCCTACAACGACGCCGTGGTGGCGCTGCTGGCACCGCTGCTGCAGCGCGCCCAGGGCGCCGACCTTGCCGCGCTGGCGAAGCGCCAGCTGTTCGACGCCATGGGCATCGCCCGCTTCCAGTGGCGGCGCGACCGCAGCGGCCACGCCATCGCGCCCGCCGGCTTGATGCTGCGCCCGCGCGACCTGCTCAAGCTGGCGCAGCTGATGCTGGACGGCGGCCTCTGGCAGGGGCAACGCCTGCTGCCCGAAGCCTGGGTCACCGAATGCCTGCAACCGCAGATCGAAGCCAGCTGGCGCGCCGGCCCGGTGGAAGACGTGGGCTACGGCCTGCTGTGGTTCACCGGCCGCCTGCACGGCCACCGCGTGGCCTGGGCCTGGGGCTACGGCGGGCAGTTCGCGCTGCTGGTGCCGGCGCTTTCGCTGGTGGTGGCCACCGCCGCCACGGCACCGCTGCCGGCGGCGCTGCGCGAGCAGACCGACGCGCTGATGTCGCTGGTGGCCGCCATGGTGGAAGCCGCAGGGTAGGGCCGCGCGCGCGGCCCTGACAATGGGCCGATGACCCTGCACGAAGCCGACTCCCGCTACGCCTGGACGCGCCTGGCGGCGACGCTGGCGCTCATGACCAT
Source organism: Rubrivivax sp. (assembly GCA_044224175.1). Lineage (GTDB taxonomy): Bacteria > Pseudomonadota > Gammaproteobacteria > Burkholderiales > Burkholderiaceae_C > Rubrivivax. Next base: position 5,639 of record JBGAKY010000094.1, read on the forward strand.
CGGCTCGGCCGGCATGTACGTGGTGGCGGTGGTGCTGCCGGCGGTGCAGGCCGAGTTCGGCAGCGCGCGCGCCGACGCCAGCCTGCCCTACACGCTGCTGATGGTGGGCTTCGGTGTCGGCGGCCTGTTCATGGGCCGCATCGCCGACCGGCGCGGGGTGATGGTGTCCATCTTCGTCGGCGCCGCCGGGCTGGCGGCCGGCTTCGTGCTGGCCGGCCTGGCGGGCAGCCTGACCGCGTTCGCGCTCGCCAACGGCATCTTCATCGGTCTCCTGGGCAGCAGCGCCACCTTCGCGCCGCTGGTGGCCGACACCTCGCTGTGGTTCGTGCGACGGCGCGGCATCGCGGTGGCCATCTGCGCCAGCGGCAACTACGTGGCGGGTGCCATCTGGCCACCCATCGTGCAGCACTTCGTGCAGACGCAGGGCTGGCGCAGCACCTACATCGGCCTGGGTGTGCTGTGCGCGCTGACGATGCCGCTGCTGGCGCTGGTGTTCAGGCCGCGGCCGCCGGCGGCGGTGGCGGGGCTGGCGCGCGGTGGCTCGGCCGGCGTCTCCGAGCGCCCGTTCGGCCTGTCGATGAACCACGCGCAGGTCCTGCTCTGCGTGGCCGCGGTGGCCTGCTGCGTGGCGATGTCGATGCCGCAGGTTCACATCGTCGCCTACTGCGGCGACCTGGGCTACGGCGCGGCACGCGGCGCCGAGATGCTGTCGCTGATGCTGGCCTGCGGCATCGTCAGCCGGCTCGTCTCGGGGTTCATCTGCGACCGCATCGGCGGCCTGCGCACGCTGCTGCTGGGGTCGGTGCTGCAGGGCCTGGCGCTGCTGCTGTTCCTGCCCTTCGACGGCCTGCTCTCGCTGTACGTGATCTCGGCCCTGTTCGGGCTCTTCCAGGGCGGCATCGTGCCCAGCTACGCGATCATCGTGCGCGAGCACTTCCCGCCCGCCGAGGCCGGCGCGCGCGTCGGCGCGGTCCTCATGTGCACCCTGCTGGGCATGGCCCTGGGCGGCTGGCTGTCGGGCGCCGTGTTCGACTGGACCGGCTCGTACCGCGCTGCCTTCGTCAACGGCATCGGCTGGAACCTCGTCAACCTGACCATCGTGTTGCTGTTGATCACGATGCAGCGGCGCCTCCAGCGGCCGCAGCCCGCCTGACCGCGTTACGATCCGGCGCCATGCAGGAACTCCCCACCCTGGAAACCAGTGCCGTCTCGAAGATCCATTTCATCGGCGGCGAAAAAGGCGGTGTCGGCAAGTCGATGGTGTCGCGGCTGCTGGCCCAGTACTTCATCGACCAGGGACTGTCGTTCGTCGGCTTCGACACCGACCGTTCGCACGGTTCGCTGACGCGGTTCTACGGCGACTTCGCAAGTCCCGTCATCGTCGACCAGTTCGAGGCGCTGGACCGGGTGGTCGAAGCCGCCGTCGAACAGCCCGGCCGCCGCGTGCTGGTGGACCTGGCGGCGCAGACCCACGGCCCGCTGGTGAAGTGGATGGACGAGTCCGGCGTGCTGGACATGGCCGACCTCTCCGGCATCGCCATCCACTACTGGCACGTGATGGACAACGGCCGCGACTCGGTCGACCTGCTCACGCGCCTGCTCGACCGCTTCGGCCAGCGCGTGCAGTACGTGCTGGTGAAGAACCAGCTGCGCGGCGAAGACTTCGGCCAGCTCGAACGTTCGGGCCAGCTGGTGCGGGCCCAGGGCCTGGGAGCGCGCGTCATCGAGGTGCGGCGCCTTCACGAACCCGTGATGCAGAAGATCGACGCCCGCAACGCCACCTTCTGGGCGGCCAAGAACGTGACCACGCTCGACGGCCCCGGCCTGGGCCTGATGGAGCGCCAGCGCCTGAAGCTGTGGTTGTCGCACGCCTTCGGCGAGATCGCGCAGGTCGACCCCTGAAGACCGCACGGCGGCTGCGCGCCGCCGGCGATCTGCGGGCTACTTGCGCCCGATCTGGGCGTACAGCTCCGACAACGGCACCACGCGCCCGTGCAGCGGCAGGATGCGCTCGACGCCCAGCCCCAGGCGGTCGAAGTTCTGCACCAGGTTCACCTGGTTGGCGTTCGGCACCGGCGGCGGCGCGCTGTTCGGCGGGCCCGGGGTGTAGGCGTCGGCCTCGATCACCAGCTTCTCGGCCGGCAGCCAGACCATCATGAAGCCCTGGGCGTGCACGCTGCCCTGCATCTCGTGCACTTCCACCACGCGCTTGCCGTCGCCGATGACGTGCTTGCCGCTCACGCCCACGATGTTCGCCTTGCGGCCGCTGGCGGCCAGCGCGTCAGGTGCCACCTGGTTCGGGTTGGCGAAGGTTCGCTCGAACCAGGGCTTGGCCATGCTGCTGGTCACCAGCGTGGCGCCCTGCGCCACCGCGTAGCGCAGGCCGCCGGCATGGTCGAAGTGGTGGTGCGAGTTCACCACCGTCTTCACGCTCTTGCCCGGCACCAGGCCATTGGCGGTGGCGAAGACGGCGGCGGCGCGGCCGTCGTACAGCGGGCTCTCCACCAGCAGGATCTGGTCGGCCATCTCGATGGCCACGCTGTTGTGCGAACCGCCGGCGATGAACCACACGCCGTCGGCCACCCGTTCGGCGGTGGCGTTCTCCCTGGCCGCGCGCACGTTGTCGGGCACCGCGATCTCGCCGCCGGCGCCGGTCCTGACGTCGGCGACGGCGATGTCCAGCACGTCGAAGGCACCGGCGCTCTGCTGGATGCGCATCGGGAACTTCAGGCCCGCGATGCTTTGATAACCGGAGAAGCGCGTCACCACCGCGGTGTCGCCGCTCACCGGGTGCGGCATCACGGAATCGATGCGCGGCACCAGGCCCTGCGCGTCGACGTAGACCGTCGCCGACAGGCGGTTCGGCACCGTGAAGCTGAGCGTGCGGTAGGTCTGGCCGTCGACCGACTTCGTGCCGGCGGTCGCGTTGTAGCGCTTCGCGGCCGCGATGGCGCCCTGCGGCGTGGTGGTCCAGAGGTCGTGGATGCGGGCTTCCAGCGCCACCGGCGCTGGCGCGGCGGCGTTGCCGGCCGCGTTCCAGGACCAGTTCTCGCGCGCGAAGCCCACCGCCCTGGCTTCACCCTGGCCCATCAGCGGCGTGGCGCCGCCGCCGTTGGGTTCGCTGCGGCTGCGAGCGAAGTCTTCGCGGAAGGCGCCGTTCTCGATGTCGACCACGCGCGTGAGTTGCGAATAGTTCAGCCCCGGCCAGGCGATGCCCGGCTGCCAGGCCTGGCCGAAGGTGCCGCCCGTGCCCTTGCCGCTGAAGGTGATGGACTTCACCCCACCGGTGCCCAGCGCCTGCTCGGCCTGGCGGATGACGACCTGCGGGTCGGGATGGCCGGTGCCGGCGCAGCCGGCCATTGCGGCGGCGACGGCCAGGGCGGGCAGGGAACGGTTCATGAGGAATCTCCGCGATGACAGCGCCGGCGAGACTTGCACCCGCCCGGGTCGCGGACCATCCGGAGGAATCCCGAGCCGGGGGCCCGGAATGAAAACGGCCGCCCGTTCGTAGGGCGGCCGCTTCGACGGAGAGGGGCTTCGGGTGCGTCAGGCCTTCTGCTGGGCGGCCAGGCAGCCGTCGAGCAGGCGGCGGCCGGCCTTGGCGTCCATCAGCATCGACTTCGAGGGGATCTGCAGCCACACCACGCCGGCCTTGCGGTCTTCCAGGCGGACGGCGCCGGTGGTGGTTTCCTCGGGGGTGAGGTCGTAGCTCTTGGCGCCGAAGGCCAGCTTGAAGTGGCCCGGCTTGCCGTCGACCGCGGAGACCTGCACGTTCTGGTCGCCGTCGCAGTGCACGGCACCGGTGAACACATACGGCGCCACGTCCAGCTGACCTTGCGACAGCGGCTTCTCGGCTTCGACCTTGGGCGCCGCCTTGGCTTGCGCCTTGGCAGGCGCCTTGGCCTTGGCAGGGGCGTCGGCGGCCAGCGCCTGCGAAGCGGCAAGGGCCAGGGCGAGGGAAGCGGCGATCGTGAGGGTGCGTGACATCGGGCGGCTCCGGAAAGGTGCTGGAGGAAGTTGTTGGAATGGACGCGCCGCATTCTCTGCAGCCCCGGCGCACAGGAGGCGGGTCCTTGAAACAGGATGCAACCGCGGACCCGGTTCGGCCGCGGGCAGTAGTTAACGCGGCGTCGCCACCACCGGCTTGCGTCTGTGAAGCAGCGCACGGAGGTCGATGCCGCCGCGCCGCGACGGCGGATACGACTTCGTCACAAGCTGACGGCGCTCAGGCGGCGCCGAAGAAACGCTCGCGGATCGTTCCCGGCAGCTGCGGGCCGCCATGCATGGAGGTGCGGTGCGCCCGTTCCAGCAGCTGCCAGAAGTAGCGGTAGCTTGCGCGGTCGTGCAGCGTGTCGCGGTGACGGATCGGCGCCCAGTCGGCGTCCTGCGCGGCGCAGACGATCTCGATCGCCAGGTCGACCTCGGCGGTGGTGGGCGAGAAGGCTTCGACGATGGTGCGCACCTGCGAAGGGTGGATGCTCCACATGCGCGTGTAGCCGAATTCGCGGCAGGCCCGTTCGGCCGCCTGCTGCAGTGCAGAAGCATGCTTGAACTCGGTGACCACGCAGTGCGAAGGCACCTTGCCGTGGCCATGGCAGGCGGCGGCGATCTCCAGCTTCGCGCGCACCACCAGCGGGTGCTGGAACTGGCCGGCCACGCCCATCGCGCTCTGCGGGATGGCGCCGCGGTGCGCGCTGACGAAATCCATCAGCCCGAAGGAGAGCGACTCGACGCGTGGATGGGCGGCCAGTGCCTGCACTTCGCGCAGCGCGCCGTGCGTTTCCACCAGTGCGTGCAGCGGGATCGTGCGCGCCAGGCCGGCGGCCTTCGACGCCGCGTCGACGGCGTCGGCCGCACGCTGCAGGTCGGCCAGGCCGTTCGGCTTGGGCAGCACGAGGTAGGCCAGCTTCGCGCCGGCCCTGGAGACCAGGCGCTCGACCACCGCTTCGAAGCGCGGGTGGTCGACCGGCAGCACGCGGGCACCGACACGGCCGTACAGGTTGGCGGGTCCGGTGGCCAGTTCGGCGATCAGCTCGGCGTGTTCGAGCTCGCCACCGACCGGAGCGCCGTCCTCGTTGTCCAGCGTGACGTCGAAGACCGGACCCAGCTCGGCCTGCAGCTCCAGGCTCTTGCGCATGCGCGCCTCGACGCCGCTGTAGTGGTCGCACACCGGCAACGCCGCAGGGGCGTCGCCGGCCTCGAACAGCGCCTGGCGCGGATGGACCACGGTGCTTACAGGAGGTGCTTGACCCCGTCCTGTTCGCCCAGCAGCTCGGCCAGCGTCTTGTCGATGCAGGTCTTGCTGAACTCGTCGATCGGCAGGCCTTCGACGATCTTGTAGTCGCCGCCGGCGGCGGTGACCGGGAAGCCGAACATCACGTCCTTCGGGATGCCGTATTCGCCGTTGCTGGGCACGCCCATGGTGACCCATTCGCCGTTGGTGCCCAGCGCCCAGTCGCGCATGTGGTCGATGGCGGCGTTGGCGGCCGAGGCGGCCGACGACAGGCCGCGCGCTTCGATGATGGCGGCGCCGCGCTTGCCCACGGTGGGCAGGAACACGTCCTTGTTCCAGACCTGGTCGTTGATCATGTCCTTCACGCTTGCGCCTTCGACGGTGGCGAAGCGGTAGTCGGCGTACATGGTCGGGCTGTGGTTGCCCCACACGGCCAGCTTCTTGATGGCAGCTACGGGCTTGCCGGTCTTGGCCGCCAGCTGGCTGGCGGCGCGGTTGTGGTCCAGGCGCAGCATGGCGGTGAAGTTGCGGCGGTCCAGCGAAGGCGCGCTCTTCATCGCGATGTAGGCGTTGGTGTTGGCCGGGTTGCCCACCACCAGCACCTTGACCTTGCGGTTGGCCGAAGCGTCCAGCGCCTTGCCCTGGGCGGTGAAGATCTGCGCGTTGGCGGCCAGCAGGTCGGCGCGCTCCATGCCGGGGCCGCGCGGGCGGGCGCCGACGAGCAGCGCGTAGTCGGTGTCCTTGAAGGCGGCCTTGGGGTCGCTGTGCGCTTCCATGCCGGCCAGCAGCGGGAAGGCGCAGTCCTCCAGCTCCATCATCACGCCCTTCAGGGCCTTCTGCGCCTTCTCGTCGGGGATCTCGAGCAGCTGCAGGATCACCGGCTGGTCCTTGCCGAGCATCTCGCCCGAGGCGATGCGGAACAGCAGGGCGTAGCCGATCTGGCCGGCGGCGCCGGTGACGGCGACGCGAACGGGTTTCTTGCTCATGGAAGGCTCCTGGGATGTTGCGCGATCTTGAGCGCGCGGGAGGGAGGCTGGAAGAGGGTGGGCAACATTCTACGAGCGCCGACCTGACATCACTCTTATGTCTTATGTAAGACATAATGGCCCATGGCCGACGCCGTGCTCCCTGAGGCGACCCCCTCGTTCCAGCCTCTGTACCAGCAGATCAAGGACCTGCTGGTGAAGAGCCTGCAGGCCGGCGAATGGAAGGCCGGCGAGGTGATCCCCAGCGAGACCGAACTGGCGGGGCGCTTCCGCGTCAGCCAGGGCACGGTGCGGAAGGCGATCGACGAACTCGCCACCGAGAACCTGCTGGTGCGCCGCCAGGGCAAGGGCACCTTCGTCGCCACCCACTCGGAAGAGAAGACCCAGTACCGCTTCCTGCGCCTGGTGCCCGACGAAGGTGGCGGCGCCGGCCTGCAGCGCCGCCTGATCGACTGCCGCCGCATGCGCGCCCCACCCGACGTGGCGCGGGCGCTGGCGCTGAAGTCGGGCGAGGCCGCGATCGAGTTGCGCCGCCTGCTGCTGGCAGGCGACCGGCCGGTCGTCTTCGACGACATCTGGCTGCCCGGCAACCTGTTCAAGGGCCTCAGCACCGACCGCCTGGCCGGCTGGCGCGGGCCCATGTACGGCCTGCTGGAGTCGGAGTTCGGCGTCCGCATGATCCGCGCCGAGGAGAAACTGCGCGCCGTGGCGGCCGGCGCCGAGGAAGCGCGCATGCTGGCGCTGCCCGAAGGCGCGCCGCTGCTGTCGGTGGAGCGGCTGTCCTTCACCTATGGCGACAAGCCGGTCGAACTGCGGCGCGGCCTGTACGACACCACCTCGTTCCACTACCGCAACACGCTGAGCTGATCGCGAAGGCCGAGACCCCCGAAGCTCCGCGTAAGTCTGCGGCGTTGCAATAAACTCATCCAGTTTCACACCGGTACCGAGCACGCCACCATGCCAGAGAGCACCAGAACAAGACCCGGCACCATGCGCTTGTCGGACGCGCGCCTGTACCGGCTGCCGATCGCCGGCGTCGTGTCCATCCTGCACCGCGCCAGCGGCGCGCTCATGTTCGTGCTGCTGCCCTTCGTGGTGTGGCTGTTCGACGTGAGCCTGAGCTCCGAAGCCAGCTACGAACGCTTCACCGCCGCGTTTGCCGCCGGCATCGGCTTCGTGCCCGCCTTCGGGGTCAAGCTGGTCGTGCTGGGCCTGATCTGGGCCTACCTGCACCACGCCATCGCCGGCATCCGCCACGTCTGGATGGACGTGGCGCACACGGTCTCGAAGGAACAGGGCCGTTCGTCGGCCATCGTCACGCTGGCGGTGAGCCTGGTGCTCACCGTGCTGCTGGGCGCCAAGCTCTTCGGCCTCTTCTGAATCGCCCCGCCATGTCCACCCACTACGGATCCAAACGACTCGTCGTCGGCGCGCACTACGGCATGCGCGACTGGCTGAGCCAGCGCATCACCGCCGTGCTGATGGCACTCTTCACGCTGCTGCTGCTGCTGCAACTGGTGTTCGGCGGCCCGCTGGGCTACGACCGCTGGGCCGGCATCTTCGCCCAGCAGTGGATGAAGGTGCTCACCTTCACCGTCATCGTCTCGCTCGCCTGGCACGCCTGGGTGGGCATGCGCGACATCCTGATGGACTACGTGAAGCCGGTTGGCGTGCGCCTGGCGCTGCAGGTGGCCACCATCGTCTGGCTCGTCGGCAACGCCGGCTGGGCCGTGCAAGTGCTCTGGAGACTCTGAAGGCCATGGCCGCTTCGCAACAACTCCCCAAGCGCCGCTTCGACGTCGTCATCGTCGGCGCCGGCGGCTCCGGCATGCGCGCTTCGCTGCAGCTGGCCCGCGCCGGCCTCAACGTGGCGGTGCTGTCCAAGGTCTTCCCCACGCGCAGCCACACGGTGGCGGCGCAGGGCGGCATCGGCGCCAGCCTGGGCAACATGTCCGAGGACAACTGGCACTACCACTTCTACGACACCGTGAAGGGCAGCGACTGGCTGGGCGACCAGGACGCGATCGAGTTCATGTGCCGCGAGGCCACGCGCGTGGTCTACGAGCTGGAACACATGGGCATGCCGTTCGACCGCAACCCCGACGGCACCATCTACCAGCGCCCGTTCGGCGGCCACACCGCCAACTACGGCGAAAAGCCGGTGCAGCGCGCCTGCGCCGCCGCCGACCGCACCGGCCACGCGATGCTGCACACGCTGTACCAGCAGAACGTGGCCTCGCGCACCAACTTCTTCGTCGAGTGGATGGCGCTGGACCTCATCCGCAACGCCGATGGCGACGTGGTCGGCGTCACCGCGCTCGAGATGGAAACCGGCGAGGTGCACATCCTGCAGGCCAAGGTCACGCTGCTGGCCACCGGCGGCGCCGGGCGCATCTACGCCGCCAGCACCAACGCCTTCATCAACACGGGTGACGGCCTGGGCATGGCGGCGCGCGCCGGCATCCCGCTGCAGGACATGGAGTTCTGGCAGTTCCACCCCACCGGCGTGCACAACGCGGGCGTGCTGCTCACCGAAGGCTGCCGCGGCGAAGGCGCGATCCTGCGCAACGCCAACGGCGAGCGTTTCATGGAGCGCTACGCCCCCACGCTGAAGGACCTGGCGCCGCGCGACTTCGTCAGCCGCTGCATGGACCAGGAGATCAAGGAAGGCCGGGGCTGCGGTCCGAACAAGGACTACATCAACCTGGACATGACGCACCTGGGCGCCGAGACGATCATGAAGCGCCTGCCCAGCGTGTTCGAGATCGGCCACAACTTCGCCAACGTCGACATCACGAAGGAGCCCATCCCCGTGGTGCCGACCATCCACTACCAGATGGGCGGCATCCCGACCAACATCAACGGCCAGGTGGTGGTGCCCAGGAACGGCGTGAACGCGGTGGTGAACGGCCTCTACGCGGTGGGCGAATGCTCCTGCGTCAGCGTGCACGGCGCGAACCGCCTGGGCACCAACTCGCTGCTCGACCTGCTGGTGTTCGGCAAGGCCTCGGGCGACCACATCGTCAAGAGCCTGCGCGACGCCGACGTGCCGCACAAGGACCTGCCGGCCGACGCAGCCGACCGCACCCTGGCCCGCCTGGCGCGGCTGGACAACGCCACCGGCGGCGAATACGCGCAGGACGTGGCCAACGACATCCGCTCGGCGATGCAGCAGCACGCCGGCGTCTTCCGCACCCAGGCCAGCATGGACGAAGGGGTGAAGAAGATCAACGCCATCCGCGAGCGCGTCGCCAACATCGCGCTTGCGGACAAGAGCAAGATCTTCAACACCGCGCGCATCGAGGCGCTGGAAGTCGAGAACCTGATCGAGGTGGCCCAGGCCACGATGACCAGCGCCGCCGCGCGCCACGAATGCCGCGGCGCGCACACGGTGAAGGACTACGAGCGCAGCGCCGACGACGCCGAATTCCCGCTCGGCCGCAACGACAAGGAATGGATGAAGCACACGCTGTGGGCCAGCGATGGCAACAGCCTGTCGTACAAGCCGGTGAACCTGAAGCCGCTGACGGTGGAATCCGTTCCGCCGAAGGTCCGCACCTTCTGAAGCCCGCAGGCCGCAACGAGATGACCCAACGCACCTTCCAGATCTACCGCTTCGACCCCGACCGGGACGAGAAGCCGCGCATGCAGACCTACACCGTCGAGCTCGACGGTTCGGAACGCATGCTGCTGGACGCGCTGATGAAGCTGAAGGCGCAGGATCCCAGCCTCAGCTTCCGCCGCAGCTGCCGCGAAGGCGTCTGCGGTTCGGACGCGATGAACATCAACGGCAAGAACGGCCTGGCGTGCCTGACCAACATGCGCACGCTGCCGGGCACCGTGGTGCTGCGCCCGCTGCCGGGGCTGCCCGTCATCCGCGACCTCATCGTCGACATGACGCAGTTCTTCAAGCAGTACAACTCGATCAAGCCCTACCTCGTCAACGACGAACGGCCGCCCGAGAAGGAGCGCCTGCAGTCGCCCGAAGAGCGCGACGAGCTGAACGGCCTCTACGAGTGCATCCTGTGCGCCAGCTGCTCGACCAGCTGCCCCAGCTTCTGGTGGAACCCCGACAAGTTCGTCGGCCCCGCCGGCCTGCTGCAGGCCTACCGCTTCATCGCCGACAGCCGCGACCAGGCCACCGGGGAGCGGCTGGACAACCTGGAAGACCCGTACCGCCTGTTCCGCTGCCACACCATCATGAACTGCGTCGACGTCTGCCCGAAAGGGCTGAACCCGACGAAGGCGATCGGCAAGATCAAGGAGCTGATGGTCCGCCGGGCCATCTGACACCGCGATGGACTCCACCCGCCTCGACGCCCGCGACCTGAGCCGTCTGCGCTGGCGTTGCCGTCGCGGGTTGCTCGAGAACGACCTGTTCATCGAGCGCTTCTTCCGCCGCCACGAGGAGACGATCACGACATGGCAGGCCGCAGGGTTGAGCGCCCTGATGGACCTGCCGGACAACGACCTGCTCGACCTGCTGCTGGCGCGAACGCAGCCGCAGGGCGAGATCGACCGCCCAGAAGTCCACGAGGTCCTGGCCCTGCTGCGGCAGCCCGGTCCCGTGCTGCAGAGCTGAAGAAAGGCCCAACATGACCCCCTCCGACGTCAAAGCCACGCTCTCGTTCTCCGACGGCAGCCCCAACATCGAGCTGCCCGTCTACAAGGGGTCGATCGGCCCCGACGTGATCGACATCCGCAAGCTCTACGGGCAGACCGGCAAGTTCACCTACGACCCGGGCTTCCTGTCCACCGCGGCCTGCCAGTCGACCATCACCTACATCGACGGCGACAAGGGCGAGCTGCTGTACCGCGGCTACCCGATCGAGCAGCTGGCCACGCAGTGCGACTTCCTCGACACCTGCCACCTGCTGCTGTACGGGGAGCTGCCGAACGAGCAGCAGCAGAAGGACTTCAAGAAGCTGGTGACCAACCACACCATGGTCAACGAGCAGATGCAGTTCTTCCTGCGCGGCTTCCGGCGCGACGCGCACCCGATGGCGGTGATGACCGGCCTGGTGGGGGCGCTGTCGGCCTTCTATCACGACAGCACCGACATCAACAACCCGAAGCACCGCGACATCGCCGCGATCCGCCTGATCGCGAAGATGCCCACGCTGGTGGCCATGGCCTACAAGTACGGCGTCGGCCAGCCCTACATGTACCCGAAGAACTCGCTCTCCTACAGCGCGAACTTCATGCGCATGATGTTCGCGACGCCGTGCGAGGAGTACGAGCCGAACGAGGTGCTGGTGCGCGCGATGGACCGCATCTTCATCCTGCACGCCGACCACGAGCAGAACGCGTCCACCTCCACGGTGCGGCTGTGCGGCAGTTCGGGCACCAACCCGTTCGCGGCCATCGCCGCCGGCGTGGCCTGCCTGTGGGGCCCGGCGCACGGCGGCGCCAACGAGGCCTGCCTGAACATGCTGGAGGACATCCAGCGCTCGGGCGGCGTCGAGAAGATCGGCGAGTTCGTCAAGCAGGTGAAGGACAAGAACTCGAACGTCAAGCTGATGGGCTTCGGCCACCGGGTCTACAAGAACTACGACCCGCGCGCCAAGCTGATGCGCGAGACCTGCCACGAGGTGCTGGGCGCCCTGGGCCTGCACGACGATCCGCTGTTCAAGCTGGCGATGGCACTGGAGAAGATCGCGCTCGAGGACGACTACTTCGTCGCCCGCAAGCTGTACCCGAACGTCGACTACTACTCGGGCATCGTGCAGCGCGCCATCGGCATCCCGGTGAGCCTGTTCACCGCCATCTTCGCGCTCGCGCGCACGGTGGGCTGGATCGCGCAGCTCAACGAGATGATCGGCGACCCGGAATACAAGATCGGCCGTCCGCGCCAGCTGTTCGTCGGCGCCGCGCGGCGCGACGTGAAGCCGGTCGCGCAGCGCTGAAGGGCGGCGCGCTTGGGCTGGCTGGCTAGGTGGTTCCCGGGCCGGCGGCCTGGGCCGGCCGCTTCCCATCCCGCTTCGAAGGCGGCGGCACCCCCGCCGCCTTCGGTGCCTTCGGCCCCCGCCGCACCGGCGAAGCCGCTGCTCTCATGGCTGCTGCAGCGGCCGGCCGCCGAAGGCCCGCCGCGTACCGACAACGAAAAGCGCCTGCTGGAAGTGCTGGACGCCACGCTGGCGCTGCCGGCACTGCCGGAAGACCTGCTGCCGCGCGCGGCGGCGCTCATCCCGCAACTGCTGGCCATGCTGCGCCAGACCCAGCTGCCGGTGCCGGCGCTCGCACAGCGCATCAGCAAGGACGTGGTGCTCACCGCCGAGGTGCTGCGCCTGGCCAGCAGCCCGTTCTACCGCGCCCAGGGGCAGGTGACCGACCTCGAGCAGGCGATCCAGCTCATCGGCGAAGCGGGCCTGCAGTCGGTGATCGCGCGCGTGGTGCTGAAGCCCATCTACGAAGCGTCACCGGGCGCCTGGAGCTCACTCGCCGGGACCCGCCTGTGGGACCACAGCGAAGCGCTGGCGGCCGACTGCGCCACTGCGGCGGCCGAGATCGGCGCCGCCATGTTCGATGGTTATCTTGCCGGTCTGCTGCACGACGCCGGCTGGACGGTGGCGCTGCGCGTGGTGGAGCGCGCAGGCCTGCCGGTACCGGTGACGATGACAGGCGACTTCTGCCGCGCCTTCGAACGGCGCGCCCATCGCCTGTTCGCGAAGGCGGCGCAGCGCTGGGCCATCACGCCCGAGTTCAACGCCTTCTGCGCCGAAGCGCGCGAGCATTCGCTCGCGATGTCCAGGCACCCGCTGGCGGCCGCACTTCGCAAGGCGCAGCCGCTCACGCTGGCCGACCTGGACCGCTAGCTAGGCCTTCAGCAGGCCCTTGAGCAGGCGCCCCATCTCGCTGGGGTTGCGCGTGACGGTGAAGCCGCACTCTTCCATGATGGCGAGCTTGGCATCGGCCGTGTCGGCGCCGCCGGAGATCAGCGCGCCGGCGTGCCCCATGCGCTTGCCCGGGGGCGCGGTCACGCCGGCGATGAAGCCGACCACCGGCTTCTTCATGTTCGCCTTGCACCAGCGCGCGGCTTC
>JBGAKY010000095.1:0-19148 GCA_044224175.1 Rubrivivax sp.
CCGAGACCTCCGTTTTACGGGATCGATTGTCGGCCCGGCCAAGCCTCATACTCCGCGCAGCCCGGACACGCCCGCCTCGATGTCGACCGCACCGCCCGCCCCGCCCGCGCCCGAGTCCGCCGCCGCGCCGCTGCCGGACCTGCTGGGGGTGGCGGCCGAGCAGGCCGAACTGGCGCTCTGGTGCCACGACCTCGCGACCGACCGCCTGCACTACAACGACCGCGGCTTCGCGGTGCTGCAGATGGCGCCGCGCCCCGAAGGCCTGACGCTGGCCGAGGTGCGCGCCTTCATCCACCCCGACGACCTGCCCATGGTGCTGGCCTCGGCCGAAGCGGCGGTGGCCACCGGCCGCCCCACCGACATGGAAGCGCGCTACCGCCGCGCCGACGGCCAGTGGCGCACCGTGCTCACCCGACGCACCCTGCTGCGCGACGAGGCGGGCCGCCCGCGTGCCTTCGTCGGCGTGGCGCTGGACGTGACCGACCGCATCGACGAGTCGCGCCGCGCGGTGGAGCTGGCACGCCGCTTCGACTTCACCACCCGCGCCGCCGGCATCGGCTACTGGAGCGCCGAAGGCGCGCCCGAGCAGGTGCGCTGGAGCGAGCAGATGTTCGCCATCCACGGCCTGGACCCGGCGCAGAACGCGCCCGCGCTGGCCGAATGGCGCGAACGCCTGGTCCACCCGGAAGACCGCAGCACCGCGCGCCAGCGCTTCCACGAGTGGGAAGCCAGCGGCCGCCGCAGCCTGGAGCTGGACCTGCGCATCCTGCGCCCTGACGGCGAGGTGCGCTACCTGATGACGCACTCCCACGTGGAGCAGCGTGACGGTGCCCCCCTGCGCTTCGGCCTCTTCATCGACGTCACCGAGCGCCGGCGCGTCGAACGCGCGCTGCGCGAGGCAAGCGAACGCGCCGCGCTGGCCGCGCGCAGCGCCGGCCTGGGCACCTGGGAGCTGGACCTGCGCACCGGCGAAAGCTACTGGGACCCGCAGATGTGGCGCCTGCGCGGCCTGGAGCCGCGCGCCATCCCGCCGGCCGAGAGCGAGCGCATGAGCATGGTCCACCCCGAGGACCGGCCGCGCATCCAGCGCGTCACCGAGCAGTCGCTGGCCGACGACGTGCCCACGAACTACGAGTTCCGCGTCGTGCTGCCCGACGGCCGCGTGCGCTGGATCGCCTCGCGTTCGGTGCCGGTGCGCGACGAGCGCGGCCACACCAACCGCCGCATCGGCGTGAACTGGGACATCACCGACGTGCGCACCGCCGACGCGGTGCGCCAGGAGCGCGAGGTCGCGCTGCTGGAGAGCCAGGCGAAGTCGAAGTTCCTGGCCCGTATGAGCCACGAGCTGCGCACGCCGCTCAACGGCGTGCTCGGCTTCGCGCAGCTGCTGCTGGCCGAGGACACCGGCGAGGACGCCGCCGCCGGCACCCGGCGCCGGCGGGTGGAGCAGATCCGCGCCGCCGGCGAGCACCTGCTGTCGCTCATCAACGACGTGCTGGACCTGTCCAGCCTGCAGGGCGGCGAGATGCGCATCAGCATGCAGCCGGTGGCCCTGGCGCCGCTGGTGGCGCAGACGGTGCCGCTGCTGGAGCCGCTGCTGGCCGAACACGACGTGCGCCTGTCCACCGGCACGCTGGACGTCACCGTGCTGGCCGACGCGACGCGCCTGCGCCAGGTGCTGCTGAACCTGCTGACCAACGCCATCAAGTACAACCGGCGCGGCGGCGAAGTCACGCTGGAGGCGGCGCGCCACGGCAGCGGCGTGGTGCTGCGCGTGGCCGACACCGGCCGTGGCATGAGCGACGAGCAGATGCGCCACCTGTTCGAGCCCTTCAACCGCCTGGGCATCGAACAGGAAGGCATCGAAGGCACCGGCATCGGGCTGGCCATCGTGAAGGCGCTGACCGAACACATGGGCGGATCGGTGCACGTGGACAGCCAGGTCGGCGTGGGCAGCCTGTTCGAGCTGCGCCTGGGCGACGCCTCGCTGCCGGCCCCCACGCCGGCGCCGGCGCCGGCGCGGCTGGCGCCTTCCGGGAATCCGGTGCCGCTGGAAGGCGGCCACCGCGGCACGCTGCTCTACGTGGAAGACAACGAGGTCAACGCGCTCATCATCTCGGAACTGGTGGCGCGCCGGCCCGACCTGACGCTGCACGTGGCGCCCGACGGCCACAGCGGCGTGCGGCTGGCGCTGGACCTGCGGCCCGACCTGATCCTGCTGGACATGTCGCTGCCCGACTTCGACGGCCACGAGGTGCTGCGCCGGCTGCGCGCGCAGCCGGCGACGGCGCGCATCCCGGTGATCGCGCTGTCGGCCAACGCGATGCCGGAGGACATCGACCGCGCCCTGCGTGCCGGCATGGCCGACTACTGGACCAAGCCGCTCGACTTCGCGGCCTTCACCGCCTCCATCGAGCGGATGTTCGGCCCGCCGCCCACGGCGGGCTGAACGTTCAGGCCGGTTCCGGAACCAGCCCGCGTTTCTTCAGCAACGGCTCCACGGTGGGCGCACGGCCGCGGAAGGCGGCGAACGCGGCACCCGGCTCCAGGCTGTTGCCGCTGGAATAGATGAAGCGCCGCAGCGCCTCGGCCACGCGCGGGTCGAAGGGGTTGCCGGCTTCGGTGAACGCGCCGAAGCCGTCGGCGTCCAGCACCTCGGCCCACAGGTAGACGTAGTAGCCCGCGGCGTAGCCCGAGCCGGAGAACAGATGCTGGAAGTGCACCAGCCGGTGGTTCTGGCCCACGCCGGGCGGCAGCCCCATGCGCGTGAGCAGTTCGGCTTCCCAGGCGCACAGGTCGACCGGCGGCTCCTCGTCGGGCAGCGAGTGCACCGCCATGTCGGCGATCGCGCTGGCCGTGTAGCGCACCGTCTCGTAGCCCTGGTTGAACTGGCGCGCGGCGTGCATGCGGCGCACCAGGTCGGCCGGGATGGCGGCGCCCGTCTGCCAGTGGCGCGCGTGGCGTTCCAGCACCTGAGGTTCGGTGACCCAGTGCTCGAAGATCTGCGAAGGCAGCTCGACGAAGTCGCGCAGCACCTGCGTGCCCGACAGCCGCGTGTAGGTCACGTTCGACAGCAGGCCGTGCAGGCCATGGCCGAACTCGTGGAACAGCGTGCGCACGTCGTCCAGCGACAGCAGCGTGGGCTCGCCCGGCGCGCCCTTGGCGAAGTTGTTGTTGTTCAGGATCAGCGGCAGGTCGAAGCCGCCGCCCGGCGTGTTGCGGCTCTGCCAGCGCAGCGAGCTCATCCAGGCCCCGCTGCGCTTGCTGGCGCGCGCGAAGTTGTCCTGCATGAAGATGCCCACCAGCCGGCCGCTGACGTCCTGCACCTCGTAGGCCTTCACGTCGGGGTGGTAGACCGGCAGGTCGGCGCGCGGCGTGAACTTCAGGCCGAACAGGCGGCCGGCGCAGTCGAACGCGGCTTCGACCATGTTCTCGAGCCTGAAGTACGGCTTGACCTCGGCATCGTCGAGCGCGTAGCGCTGCAGGCGGACCTTTTCGGCCCAGTAGCGCCAGTCCCAGGGTTCGATGGCCCCACGGGCACCGCAGTCGGCCATGGTGGCTTCCAGTTCGGCACGCTCGCGGCGCACCGCTTCCAGCGCCCGCGGCCAGACCTCGTCGAACAGGCGCTGCACCGCTTCGCGCCGGCCGGCCATGGTGTCGGCCAGCGCATGGTCGGCGTAGCAGACATGGCCGTGCAGGCGCGCCTGCTCGCGCCGCAGGCGCAGGATGCCGCGCGCCACCTCGCGGTTGTCGTGCTCGCCGGCGTTCTCGCCGCGGCCGACCCAGGCGCGCCAGACGCGTTCTCGCAGGTCGGGCCGCTCGGAATAGGTGAGGAAGGGCACCACCAGCGAACGCGAGAGCGTGATCACGTGGCCGGCCAGGCCGCGGTCCAGCGCCGCCTGGCGCGCCGCGGCGCGCACGAAGTCAGGCAGTCCGGCGAGCTCGGCCTCGCTTTCCAGCACGAGCTGGAAGCTCGATTCATCGTGCAGCACGTTCTGCGCGAAGCGCGTGGTCAGCGCGGCCAGTTCCTCCATCACCTGCGCATAGCGGCGCTGCGCCTCGGGCGCCAGCCGGGCGCCGGCGCGCACGAAGTCCAGGTGCACGCGCTCGAGCAGGCGCAACTGCTCGGGCGTGAGGCCCAGCGTGGCGCGGCGGGCATGCAGGCTGTCCACGCGCGCGAACAGCGCCGCGTCCATGTAGATGGCGCTGTCGTGCGCCGCCAGCGGCGCCGCCATCTCGCGCTGCACCGCCTGCAGTTCGGGGCTGGTCTCGGAAGAGGTGAGGTTGTAGAAGACCGCCACGATGCGGTCGAGCAGGCGGCCGCTGCGGTCGAAGGCCGAGAGCGTGTTCTCGAAGTCCGGCGCCGCCACCTGGGCGGCGATGGCGCGCAGTTCGTCGCGGTGGTGCTCCATCGCTTCGCGCAGCGCGGGCGCGAAGTGGTGGGCGCGGATCTGGTCGAACGGCGGCAGTCCGTGCGGCGCGGTCCAGGGCTGCAGCAGCGGGTTCACTTCGGGCGCCCTCATTTCCCTTCCCTGATCGCGAGTTCGTCGTCTTCGCGGTAGCGGCGGTCAGCGCATTCGATCATCCAGGTCTCGCGTTCGCGGTTGACGGCCTGGGCGCGGTCGCTGTGCTTCGCGTTGCGGTCGTTCCAGGCCGCCACCTTCTGGTCCAGCGCAGCGGCACGGGCATTGAAGGCGTCGACCGCCTTCTGCACGCCGCCGTCGCCCAGCTTGGCGCGTTCGGCGTCCAGCGCGGTCTGCTGCTTCTGCAGGTCGATGCGTTCGGCGTCGAGCGCGTTGCGGTCCTTGTCGGCACGGATGCCGCTCTGGTCCTTCAGCGCGGTGGCACGTTCGTTCCATTTCTGCACGCGTTCGCCGTAGGCCTTGTAGCGCGCGTTCAGGTCCGACACCTGCTGGCGCGCGGCGTCGACCTTTTCGCGCTCGCCCTTCAGCGCTTCCTGCTCCCTGACCAGGTCCTCCTTCTCGCGGTCGATCGGGCCGCGCTCGGCTTCCACCTCGGAGCGGCGGGCGGTCAGCGAGTCCTGCTGCTTCAGGCAGGCGCGCAGTTCGTCGCGCGTCATCAGCTTGCCGGTGCCGCCGGCGCCGCCGCCCAGCGAGAGGGTCTTGCCTTCGGCGGCCTTGGGCGCGGCGGCCGGTGCCGGGGCGGGCGCGGGCTTGGCGGGCTTGGGGGGGGTCTGCGCGTGGGCCGCGGAAAGGCCGAGGGCCAGCAATCCGGCCAGGGTCAGGCGCCGTGCTGCGATCGAACTCATGGGACGAAACCTCTGAAGGATGGTGGGGTGACCGGGGTGGCCGGCCAAGCCTGCAATGATGCCACCGGGGACCTGCCTTGTCCCCGCGCGCCCCAGGGGCAGACGCGCCGGCGGTGGCACACTGGCGTGTGGCCCTACGTTCAACCGTGTACAAGGCGAGCCTGCAGCTTGCCCACCTCGACCGAGCCCTCTACGCCGACCACGCGCTGACGCTCGCCCTCCACCCTTCCGAGACCGAAGAGCGGCTGATGATGCGGCTGCTGGCGTTCGCGCTGGAGACCCCGCCCGACGACGAGCGGGGCGCCCTGCAGTTCGCGCGCGGCATCTCCGACACCGAGGAGCCCGACCTCTGGCAGCGTGACCTGACCGGCAGCATCGTGCACTGGCTGGAAGTGGGCCAGCCCGACGCACGCCGCCTGGCACGCGCCTGCGGCCGCGCCGAGCGGGTCTCGCTCTACGTGTACGCCGCCGCGGCGCCCATCTGGTGGGCGGGCGTGCGGGCCGACGTGGCGCGCCTGGGCAACCTGGCCGTCTGGCGCATCGACGCCGCCGAAAGCAAGGCGCTGGCCGGCCTGGCGGCGCGCGCCATGCAACTGCAGGTGACGGTGCAGGAAGGCCACGTGTGGTTCGCTGCCGGCGACCGCACGGTGGAGATCACGCCCATCGTCCTGAAGGCACCCGACGAGGCCCGCCGATGACCGACGACCCCTGGCTCTGGCTGGAAGACGTGGAGGGCGAACGCGCCCTGGCCTGGGTGCGCGAGCGCAACGCCGCCAGCGAAGCGGTGCTGGAAGCCGACCCGCGATTCGAACCCACCCGGCAGGCGATGCTGGAAGTGCTGGACTCGCGCGAGCAGATTCCGTACTTCGTGCGCCGCGGCCCGCACCTGTACAACTTCTGGCGCGACGCCGAACACCCGCGTGGCCTGTGGCGGCGCACCTCGCTGGCGGAGTACCGAAAGCCCGCGCCGGCCTGGGAGACCGTGCTCGACCTCGACGCGCTGGCCGCCGCCGAGGGCGAGAACTGGGTCTGGGCCGGCGCCGTGGTGCTGGGACCCGACTACCGCCTGGGCCTGGTGCAACTCTCGCGCGGCGGTGCCGACGCCACGGCGGCGCGCGAGTTCGACCTCTTCGCGAAGCGCTTCGTCGAAGACGGCTTCCGCTTGCCCGAAGCGAAGACACGCCTGACCTGGGCAGACGCCGACCACCTGTACGTCGGCACCGACACCGGCCCCGGTTCGCTCACCGATTCGGGTTACCCGCGCACGGTGCGGCTTTGGCGGCGCGGCACGCCGCTGGCCGAGGCACCGGTGGTTTTCGAAGGCGAGGCCGCCGACGTGGCCGCCGGCGTGATGGTCGACCGCACGCCGGGCTTCGAGCGCACCTTCTTCCACCGTTCCACAGACTTCTACAACGACCGCCTCTGGTGGCAGGACGGCGACACCCTGCGCGAAGTGGCCAAGCCCACCGACGCCGTGCTCACGCCCTGGCGCGAACGCGTGCTGCTGGAACTTCGCAGCGACTGGACCGCGGAAGGACGCCTGTTCCCGCGCGGCAGCCTGCTGGTGGCCGACGCGGCCGCGTTCCTGCGCGGCGAGCCGCGGCTGGAGCCGCTGTTCACGCCCACGCCCGGCGTGTCCCTGGCCGGCTTCAGCGCCACCCGCAGCACGCTGCTGCTCACCCTGCTGGACCATGTGAAGAGCCGCCTCGAGGCGCTGACCCCCGGCCCCGGCGGCTGGCAGCGGCGCGACCTGCAGGCGCCTGCCGCCGGCACGCTGTCGGCCGCCGCGCTGCACGACCCGCTGCTGCCCGAAGACGACCTGGCCGAAGCCTACGTCCTGAGCTACACCGACTTCCTGACCCCCGACTCGCTGCTGCTGGCCGACACCGGCCGCACCGAAGCCGAGCCGCTGAAGTCCCGCCCGCCCATGTTCGACGCCGCCGGCATGCGGACCGAACAGCGCTGGGCCACCAGCGCCGACGGCACGCGCGTGCCCTACTTCGTGATCTGGCCGCCGGGCGCGCAGGCCGACGGCGACAACCCGACGCTGCTGTACGGCTATGGCGGCTTCGAGGTCTCGCGCCTGCCGGCCTATTCGGGCACCACGGGGCGCGGCTGGCTCTCGCGCGGCGGCGTCTACGTGCTGGCCAACCTGCGCGGCGGCGGCGAGTTCGGCCCCGCCTGGCACCAGGCCGCGATCCGCGAGAACAAGCAGAAGAGCTACGACGACCTGGCCGCCATCGCCGAAGACCTGGTGGCGGCGAAGGTCACTCGGCCGGCGCGCCTGGGCATCCAGGGCGGCAGCAACGGCGGACTGCTGGTGGGGGCGGTCATGCTGCAGCGGCCGGAACTGTTCGGCGCCGTGGTCTGCCAGGTGCCGCTGCTGGACATGCGGCGGTATCACAGGCTGCTGGCCGGGGCCTCGTGGATGGCCGAATACGGCGACCCTGACAACCCCGACGACTGGGCCTTCATCTCGAAGTACAGCCCGTACCAGAACCTGAAGCCGGGCCAGCGGCTGCCGCCGGTGCTGTTCACCACCAGCACGCGCGACGACCGCGTGCACCCGGGCCATGCGCGCAAGATGGCCGCCCGCATGCAGGAACTGGGCTACGAGCTGCTGTACTGGGAAAACCTGGAAGGCGGCCACGGCGGCGCCGCCGACAACGCACAACGCGCCCGCATGCTGGCGCTGGAGAACACCTTCCTGTGGCAGCGCCTCGGCCGTTGAACCTGCTCTGGATCGACGACAAGAGCCCGCTGCCGCCCACCTGGCTGGCCTTCGGCGACGACACCGACGCGCCCGGCCTGCTGGCCGCCGGCGGCGAAGTCACGCCGGCGCGCCTGGAAGAGGCCTACCGCGCCGGCATCTTCCCCTGGTACAGCCCTGGCCAGCCGGTGCTCTGGTGGAGCCCCGACCCGCGCATGGTGCTGCCGGTGGCGCAGTTCAGGCTGCACCGCTCGCTGGCCAAGGTGCTGCGGCGGTTCCTGCGCACGCCCGGCTGCGAAGTGCGCGTGGACAGCGCCTGCCGGCGCGTCATCGAGGCCTGCGCCGCCACCCCGCGCGACGGCCAGCGCGGCACCTGGATCGTGCCGGCCATGGTGGAGGCCTACGCCGCCTGGCACGCGCTGGGCCGCGTGCACAGCTTCGAGACCTGGGTCGACGGCGAGCTGACCGGCGGACTGTACGGAGTCGGCATCGGCCGCATGTTCTTCGGCGAGTCGATGTTCGCGCACCGCACCGACGCTTCGAAGATCGCGCTCGCCGCGCTGGTGTGCTTCGCGCGCGAGCACGGCATCACGCTCATCGACTGCCAGCAGAACACGCAGCACCTGGCCCGTTTCGGCGCGCGCGAGGTGGCGCGCACCATGTTCGAGGAGCACCTGACCCGTGCCTGCGGGGAGCCGGACATCGCCGATTGGACCTATCATGCGGCGCTGTGGCGCCACCTCGGCCTGGAGGCCGCGGCGGCGCCCCCACAGCCGGCCGACGCGTGACGCATCCGAAAGAGCTTCCCCTCTCGTCGTTGCAGTTCTATGCGACGGCGCCCTACCCGTGCAGCTACCTGCCGGGACGGCAGGCCCGTTCGCAGGTGGCCACGCCCAGCCACCTGATCCACGCCGACGCCTATTCCGGCCTGGTGGCCAACGGCTTCCGGCGCAGCGGCATGTTCACCTACCGGCCCTATTGCGACGGCTGCCGCGCCTGCGTGCCGCTGCGCGTGCCGGTGGCCGGCTTCGAGCCCACGCGCAGCCAGCGCCGCGCGCACAAGCAGCACGCGAACCTGAAGGCGCGCGTGCTGCGCCTGTGCTTCGTGCCCGAGCACTACCAGCTGTACCTGCGCTACCAGTCGGGCCGCCACAGCGGCGGCGGCATGGACCACGACAGCGTCGACCAGTACACGCAGTTCCTGCTGCAGAGCCGCGTCAATTCGCGCCTGGTGGAGTTCCGCGACCCGCCGGGCCCGAGCGGCCAGCCCGGCACGCTGCGCATGGTGTCCATCCTGGACGTGCTGAACGACGGCATCTCGGCCGTCTACACCTTCTACGACCCCGACCCCAAGGCCAGCTACGGCACCTACAGCGTGCTGTGGCAGATCGACCAGACCCGGCTGCTCAAGCTGCCGTACGTCTACCTGGGCTACTGGATCGCCGAAAGCCCCAAGATGGCCTACAAGGCGCTGTTCCGCCCGCACCAGCTGCTGGTGGACGGGCGCTGGCAGGCGGCCGGCGACGATCAGCCGCCGGCGGCGTAGCGCCAGAGCCGCCCGCTCAGGGTGGCGACGCCGTCTTCCTTCAGCTTGATCAGGTGAGCCTGCAGGGAACGTGCGGCCACCGGGTGCAGACCCAGCGGCACGTCGTCGTACACGCGCGGCAGCAGCGCTTCGACGTCGCCCTCGCCCACCGCCTGCAGCGCCGCGCGCACCTTCGCTTCCCGCGCCAGCCGGTGTCGCACCAGGCCGCGCAGCACCGACTTCGGCTCCGCCACCAGCCAGCCGTGGCCGGGGGCGAACCAGTCGACGTCCTCTTCCAGCAGCGATTCCAGCGCGCGCAGGTAGGCGCCCATGTCGCCGTCGGGCGGGTTGATGACGACGGTGGAGCCCTGCATCACGTGGTCGCCGGTGAAGAGCGTCTTCTCGGCCTCCAGCAGGTAGCACAGGTGGTTGGACGCGTGGCCCGGGGTGTGGATCACGCGCAGGAAGGCGCCGTCGGTCAGCGGGATCTTCTCGCCGCCCAGCAGCGGCTGGGTGGGCTGGAAGGTGGCGTCCTGGCCGGCCGGGAAGTCGGCCACGCGGCCCAGCAGCGGTGCGCCGGTCGCCTTTGCCAGCGCGGCCGCGCCGGGCGAATGGTCCACGTGCGTGTGGGTGACGAGGATGCGCTGCAGCGGCCCCGGCAGCGCCGTCTGCAAGGCCTGCAGGTGCGCGGCGTCGGCCGGGCCGGGGTCGATGACGCAGCAGCCGCGTTCGTCGCCCACGATGTAGCTGTTGGTGCCGGGCCCGGTCATCACGCCGGCGTTGGGCGCCGTCACGCGGCGCACACGCGCCGAGAGCTGCACGCAGCGGCCGGGCACGATGTCGCAGTAGACGTCGCCGCGGCCTTCGGGGTCGAGCCGGCCCACTTCGGCATAGGCCCACTCGTCGGGCAGCACCACGCGCGGGCCGGCGGCGGCCAGCGCGCGGCGCGGCATCGTGCGGCGGATCTCGCGCGGCGTGCGCGCGTGCACCAGCACGTCTTCCACGCTGGCGAATCGCGTCAGCTCCTGCAGCGTGCGCCGCGTCACCGGCAGCAGCTTGAGGCCGCGCGCCGGCTCCAGCGCGGCCGCGGGGGTCAGCCACATGAGCTCCACCGCCTCGCCGAGGTCGGGCACCGCCTCCTGGCCTTCGGGCGCGCGCGCCACGAAGAAGCGGGTGTCGAACCGCTTGGCCGTGCCCGGCGGCGTGAGCCAGTGGCTCCAGTAGTGCAGGCCGCGCAGGTCGAAGGCGACGCCCAGCGCTTCGCACAGCTCGGCGGCACCGATCTCGCCGGCGTGCAGGCGGTGCCGCCAGGCCGCGAGCGGGGCGACGTCGATGGCGCGGTCGGCCAGCAGCAGGCCCACTTCCTCGAAGCATTCGCGCAGCGCGGCCACCGCGTAGTCGAGCCCGCCTTCGGGCAGGCCCAGCAGGCGGCTGAAGCCGGCGTCGTCGGCGCCCAGGCAGTGGCGGTGCGCGGCGCGGTCGCGCGCGTCGAGCACGCCGCCGGGGAAGACGGCGGCACCGCTGCGCATGTCGTTGTCGCGCTCGGCGCGGCGCAACATCAGCAGTTCGAAGCCGCCGGGCACGTCGCGCAGCAGCAGCACCGAAGCGGCGGCACGGGTGCCCGCCGGCATGGCGTGGGCGGCGCTCATCGTGCGGCCCCGGCGGACTTCAGCGCCGCGATCTCGTCAGCGGCGTAGCCCGCTTCGGCCAGCACCTCGTCGGTGTGCTGGCCGAGGGTCGGCGCCGTACGCGGCGCCTCGGGCCGCGTACGGTCGAAGCGCGGCGCCGGCGCCGGCTGCACCACGCCACCCACCTCGACGAAGCCGCCGCGCGCCTGCGCGTGCGCGTGCTGCGGTGCCTCGCGCATCGCCAGCACCGGCGCGAAGCAGGCGTCGCTGCCTTCGAGCACGGCGCACCACTCGTCGCGCGTCCTCGTGCGCATCAGGGTGGCGATGGCCTCGCGCATCTCGGGCCAGAGCTTGCGGTCGTACTGGCGCTTGACGAAGCGTTCGTCCAGGCCGATCAGGCGCGCCAGCTCGGCGAAGAACTTGGGCTCCAGCGGCCCCAGCGCGACGTGCAGGCCGTCGGCCGTCTCGGTGGCGTAGAAGGGCGCGCCGCCGTCCAGCAGGTTGGCGCCACGCGTGGCGCCGTCCCAGGTGCCGGCGGCCTGCAGGCCGTAGAAGATGCTCATCAGCGAAGCGGCGCCGTCCACCATCGCCGCGTCCACCACCTGGCCGCGGCCCGAGCGCTGGCGCTCGAACAGCGCGGCCATCAGCCCGAAGGCCAGGTAGAGCGCGCCACCGCCGTAGTCGCCCACCAGGTTCAGCGGCGGCAGCGGGGCGCCGCCCTGCGGGCCGATGGCGTGCAGCGCGCCGCTGAGCGCGATGTAGTTGAGGTCGTGACCCGCCGCCTGCGCCAGCGGGCCCTGCTGTCCGAAGCCCGTCATGCGGCCGTAGACCAGGCGCGGGTTGCGCGCCTGGCAGTCGGCCGGGCCCAGGCCCAGGCGTTCGGCGACGCCGGGGCGGAAGCCTTCGATCAGCACGTCGGCCCGGTCGACCAGCTTCAGCACGGCTTCGCGCGCGGCGGCCGACTTCAAGTCCAGCGCCACCGAACGGCGGTTGCGCGCCGCGACGTCGAAGCGCGGCTCCATCGCCAGCCCCAGCCCGCTGGGTTCCAGGCGGTCGACGCGCACGACGTCGGCGCCCAGGTCCGCCAGCAGCATGGCGCACATCGGCCCCGGGCCGATCGACGCCAGTTCCACCACGCGCAGGCCTTGCAGCGGTCCCATCGCGGCTCCTTCAGGCGGCCGCGCGCAGGCGCGCGGCGAAGGCCTCGACGGCCGGGGCGGCAGGCCGCGCGGCGGCGCCGGCGTCCCATTCGCGCAGCGTGGCGCGCAGCGTGCGGCGCAGCGTCTCGGGCTGCGGGGTCAGCGGGCCGAAGAAGCGCACGCGGCGCTCGTCCAGCACGGCCAGGGTGGGGAAGGTCTCGACGTCGAGGTCGCCCACGAGGTCGGACTCGTCCTCGACGTCCACCCAGCGCAGCTTCAGCGCGGGGTCGGCAGCGGTGAACTCGGCGGCCACGCTCTGCAGCACCGGCGCGTAGCCGTCGCAGGTGCGGCACCAGCCGGCGCACAGGCAGGCCACCCACAGCGGCGCGGCACGGGAAGGTTCGGCAGTCATGCGGGCAACTGTAGCAACCCGTTTAGAGTCGGCCCCCATGCCGCCCGCACCCACCTTCGCCGAAGCCCTGCGCTTCTGGTTCAAGCTGGGCTGGATCAGCTTCGGCGGCCCGGCCGGGCAGATCGCCATCATGCATGCCGAGCTGGTGGAGCGCCGGTGCTGGATCAGCGAGAAGCGCTTCCTGCACGCGCTGAACTTCTGCATGGTGCTGCCGGGCCCCGAAGCGCAGCAGCTGGCCACCTACATCGGCTGGCTGATGCACCGCACGCGCGGGGGCATCGCCGCCGGCGCGCTGTTCGTGCTGCCGTCGCTGTTCATCCTGGTCGCGCTGTCGTGGATCTACGTCGCCTTCGGCCAGGTGCCGGTGGTCGCAGGCCTGTTCGACGGCATCAAGCCGGCGGTGACGGCGATCGTGGTGCACGCGGCTTGGCGCATCGGCTCGCGGGCCTTGAAGAACGGCTGGCTGTGGGCCATCGCGGCAGCGGCCTTCGTGGCCGTCTTCGCGCTCCAGCTGCCTTTCCCGCTGATCGTGCTGGGCGCGGGGGTCGCGGGCTTGGTCGGCGGACGCATCGCGCCGGCACGCTTCGGCGGCGCCGGCCACGCGGCGGCCCGGGCCTCGTACGGACCGGCGGTGATCGACGACGACACTCCTTCGCCGCCGCACGCGCGCTTCCGCCCCGCCCGCCTGGCCGCCGTGCTGGCGGTGGGCCTGACGCTGTGGGCGCTGCCGATGGCGCTGCTGGCCGCCTGGGGCGGCCCGCACGGCACGCTGGCGCAGATGGGCTGGTTCTTCACCAAGGCCGCGCTGCTGACCTTCGGCGGCGCCTACGCGGTGCTGCCCTACGTGGTGCAGGGCGCGGTGTCCGGCTTCGGCTGGCTGGCGGCGACGCAGATGATCGACGGCCTGGCCCTGGGCGAGACCACGCCCGGCCCGCTGATCATGGTGGTGGCCTTCGTCGCGTTCGTCGGCGGCTGGCAGAGCGCCGACCTGGCCGCGCTGCTGGGCCCCGGGCACCGCTTCGCCGCCGGCGCGCTGGCCGCCACCGCGGTGACCTGGTTCACCTTCCTGCCGTCGTTCGTGTTCATCCTGGCCGGCGGGCCGCTGGTGGAGAGCACCCATGGCGACCTGAAGTTCACGGCCCCGCTGGCGGCCATCACCGCCGCGGTGGTGGGCGTGGTGGTGAACCTGGCCCTGTTCTTCGGCCAGGCCGTGCTGTGGCCGCGCGGCTGGGGCGGCGGCGTCGAGTGGCCGGCCGCCGTGCTGGCGGTGGCCGCCGCGCTGGCGCTGTTCCGCTTCAAGCGCGGGGTGATCGAAGTGATCATCGCGTGCGCGCTGGCCGGTCTCGCGTGGCGCCTTCTGAGGTGACCTTGCGCTGACTACACTTTTCGCACCCTTCGAGGAGAACCCATGCAAGCGCCCCTGCTGCGCCGCCGCTTCGTTGCGGCCACGCTGGCCTTCTTGGCCGCCCCCGGCTTCGCCGCTTCGGTCGCCCCGGTGGCGGCCGAGAACGGCATGGTCGTCACCGCCCAGCACCTGGCCACCCGCATCGGCGTCGACGTGCTGAAGGACGGCGGCAACGCCGTCGACGCCGCGGTGGCCGTGGGCTACGCGCTGGCCGTGGTGTACCCGGCGGCGGGCAACCTGGGCGGCGGCGGCTTCATGACCATCCAGCTGGCCGACGGCCGCCGCACCTTCCTGGACTTCCGCGAGAAGGCGCCGCTGGCCGCCCGGGCCGACATGTACCTGGGACCGGACGGCAACGTGGTGCCGGGCCTGTCCACCAAGGGCCACCTGGCGGTGGGCGTGCCGGGCAGCGTCTCGGGCTTCGAGACGGCGCTCGCGAGGTACGGCACCATGAAGCGGGCCCAGCTGATCGCGCCGGCCATCCGCTACGCCGAGGAAGGCTTTTTGCTCGAGCAGGGCGACGTGGACATGCTGCTCACGTCGACCGAGGACTTCAGGAAGGACCCCGCCACCGCGGCCATCTTCCTGAAATCCGGCCAGCCCTGGGGCGTGGGCGACCGGCTGGTGCAGAAGGACCTGGCGAAGACGCTCGCGCGCGTGCGCGACGAAGGCGCCAGAGGCTTCTACGCCGGGCCGGTGGCCGCCGCCATCGTGGCCAGCAGCCAGGCCGGCAAGGGCATCCTGCAGCAGGCCGACCTCGACCGCTACACCACGCGCGAGCTGAAGCCGGTGGAATGCGACTATCGCGGCTTCCACGTGGTCTCGGCACCGCCGCCCAGCAGCGGCGGCGTGGTGGTCTGCGAGATCCTCAACGTGCTGGAAGGCTATCCGCTGAAGGACTGGGGCTTCCGCTCGGCGCAGGCCGTGCACCACCAGGTGGAGGCGATGCGCCACGCCTACATGGACCGCAACAGCTACCTGGGCGACCCCGACTTCGTGAAGAACCCGGTCGAGCGTCTGCTGAGCAAGGACTACGCGGCGAAGATCCGCGCCGTCATCGACCCCGCGAAGGCCGGCATCAGCAAGGACATCAAGCCCGGCGTGCCGCCGCACGAAGGCAGCAACACCACCCACTACAGCATCGTCGACAGGTTCGGCAACGCGGTGGCCGTGACCTACACGCTCAACGACTGGTTCGGCGCCCGCGTCACCGCCGGCGGCACCGGCGTGCTGCTGAACAACGAGATGGACGACTTCACCGCCAAGGTGGGCGTGCCCAACCTCTACGGCCTGGTGCAGGGGCAGGCCAACAGCATCGCCCCGGAAAAGCGCCCGCTGTCGTCGATGAGCCCCACCATCGTGACGAAGGACGGCCAGCCCGTGATGGTGGTCGGCACGCCGGGCGGCAGCCGCATCATCACCGCGGTGG
Source organism: Rubrivivax sp. (assembly GCA_044224175.1). Lineage (GTDB taxonomy): Bacteria > Pseudomonadota > Gammaproteobacteria > Burkholderiales > Burkholderiaceae_C > Rubrivivax. The sequence goes on from JBGAKY010000095.1 coordinate 15,518, forward strand.
TCCACACGATCCTGAACGTGGTCGACTACGGCATGAACCTGCAGGAGGCGGTGGACGCGCCGCGCTTCCACCAGCAATGGCTGCCCGAAACCACCAGCCTGGAGCGTTTCGCGATCAGCCCCGACACCGAGAAGCTCCTGCTCGCCATGGGCCACAGGTTCGGCAACCCGCAGCCGGCCAACCACGTCGCCGCCATCCTGGTGGGTGCGCCCTCGCTGGGCGGCAAGCCGGTGGGGAAGAACCGCTTCTACGGCTCGAACGACCCGCGCCGCAACACCGGGCTGGCGCTGGGTTACTGATCGCGCGCCACGCGGCCGCTGGCCATGTAGACCGCGCCCCCCATCATCGGCCGCACCTGCAGGCCGGTGAGGTGGCGCGCCAGCCGCGCCCAGGGACGGGCCAGGCCTTCCAGCGTGGTGACCGAATACAGCGCCGCGCCCAGCACGAACAGGTTCAGCGGCAGCGCCCAGGCCGCCGCCCACTGCAGGCCGGCGGCCGCCACGCGGGCGCCGGGCTTCAGATGCGCCATCAGGTGGTCCAGCGCGGCATCGCTCTGCAGCACGTCGTGCGTGAACATGAAGAGCGCGGCGTCGGCCCGGCCCTGCAGCGGCGCGGCCTCGGCGCTGGCCTCGGCCAGATGCACCTGGGGCCAGTGGCCTTCGCGAACGCGGCGGCGGGCCAGGGCCATCATCTCCGGGCTCTGCTCGATGCCCAGCACCCGGCCCCGGCGGCCCACCGCCGCCGCCACCACCGGGTACCTAAGGCCGGTGCCGCAGGCCACGTCGAGCACGGCCTCGCCCGCGGCCAGTTCCAGCGCCTGCACGGCGCGCCGGCGCACGGGCTCGAAGGCGGCCAGTTCCAGGTCGTACAGCCAGGCACGGCGGCGGTACTGCGCCAGCGCGTCGGCTCGAGGAGGGCTGGGTCGGGGCACCATGGGCGCAATGTAGGCGTCAGCCGCCGCAGTAGCATCGCGTCTGGTCAAGAAACTTCCCCCCGATGAGCGCCTTCACCGAAGAGCAGGTCCTCTCGGTCCACCACTGGACCGACAAGCTGTTCACCTTCACCACCACGCGCAACCCCGCCCTGCGTTTCTCCAACGGTCACTTCACGATGATCGGCCTCAGGGTCGACAACAAGCCGCTGGTGCGCGCCTACAGCATCGTGAGCCCGAACTACGAGGAGCACCTGGAGTTCCTCAGCATCAAGGTGCCCGACGGGCCGCTCACGTCGCGCCTGCAGCACATCCAGGTGGGCGAGTACATCCTGGTCGGCCGCAAGCCCACCGGCACGCTGGTGTGCGACTACCTGCTGCCCGGCAAGCGCCTGTACCTGCTGGGCACCGGCACCGGGCTGGCGCCGTTCATGTCCATCATCCGCGACCCCGAGGTCTACGAACGTTTCGAGCAGGTGGTCCTGGTGCACGGCGTGCGCGAGGTGGAGGAACTGGCCTACCACGACCTGCTCACCCAGCACCTGCCGCAGCACGAATTCCTGGGCGAGACGATCACGAACCAGCTGCTCTACTACCCCACCGTCACGCGCCAGACCTACCGCAACATGGGGCGCATCACCGAGATCATCGAGACCGGCAAGCTTTTCGAGGACCTGGACCTGCCCAACATCGACCCCATCCACGACCGGGTGATGATCTGCGGCAGCCCGGGCATGCTGCGCGACCTGAAGCACATGCTGGAGGCACGCAACTTCCGCGAAGGCAGCACCAGCACGCCGGGCGACTTCGTCATCGAACGCGCGTTCGCCGAACAATGAAGCCGCTGCGCCCGGCGCTCGCCCTGCTGCTGGCCACCCTGGCGGCCGGCTGCGCCAGCGGGCCCGAGAGCGACAGCACGCCGATCGTCACGCGCACCAGCCGCAACACCACCTGGGCCACGCCGGAAGCGCTGGCAGCCGACGCCGCAGCCGCCGATGCCGCCGCGGCGCGACGCAGGGAACGCGCGGCACCGCCGCCGGGCACTGCACCCGCGCCCACCGCTGCCGCCACGCCGGCGCCGGTGGCCGGTGGCCACGCGCCTGCCGCGGCCGCGGCGGAAACGGCCTTGCCGATGAACGCGCGCGTGTTCTATTTCGACTTCGACCGCAGCGAGGTCCGGCCCGAGTTCATGCCGCTGATCGAACGCCACGCGCGCCGCCTGGCCAACGACCGCGACCTGCGGCTGGCGCTGGAAGGCCACGCCGACGAGCGTGGCGGCGCCGAATACAACCTGGCGCTGGGCCAGCGCCGGGCCGAGGTCGTGCTGCGTGCCCTGGTGGCCGCCGGTGCGCAGGAAGGCCAGCTCGAGGCGCTGAGTTTCGGCGACACCCGCCCGCTGGCCAGCGGCCATGACGAAAGCGCCTGGTCACAGAACCGGCGCGTCGAGGTCAGAGACCGATGAGCACACCCGACTTCAGCGCCGCGCTGGCGCCCACGTCGCTGATCGACTGCGACCACCCGGCCGTGGCCGCCTTCGCCGCCCGTCATGCGTTGGGCGCCACCGACCGCGCACGCGCGGTGGCGCTGTACTACGCGGTGCGCGACGGCTTCCGCTACGACCCCTACCGCGTCGATCTCAGCGCCAGGGGCATGCGCGCCAGCAGCGTGATCGAGCAGGGTTACGGCTGGTGCGTGCCCAAGGCCGCGCTGCTGGCCGCGGCAGCGCGCGCCGCCGGCATCCCGGCGCGCGTGGGCTACGCCGACGTGAAGAACCACCTCAGCACCGAACGCATGCGGCGCGAGATGCAGACCGACCTCTTCATCTGGCACGGCTACACCGACCTCTGGATCGAAGGCGCCTGGCGCAAGGCCACGCCGGCCTTCAACATCGAGCTGTGCGACCGCTTCGGCCTGCTGCCGCTGGACTTCGACGGCGAGCACGATTCCATCTACCACCCGTTCGACAAGAGCGGCCAGCGTCACATGGAATACGTGCGCCAGCGCGGCGCCTTCGACGACATGCCGCTGGCGCAGCTGGTGGCCGACTTCGCCGCCACCTACCCCACCTGGGGCCACCTGGCGGCCGAAGACGCCAGCTTCGAGGCCGACGTCGAACGGGAACTGCGTTGAAGTTCGAGACCCTGCTGACCGCCGTCGACGACGGCGTGATGACGATCACCCTGAACCGGCCCGAGAAGCTGAACGCCTTCACCGGCCGCATGATGTTCGAGCTGATCGAGGCCTTCGACGAAGCCGATTCGCGTGACGAGGTGCGCGCCGTCGTCGTCACCGGCGCGGGCCGGGCCTTCTGTGCCGGCGCCGACCTCTCGGCGGGTGCCAGGACCTTCGACTACGAGAAGCGCGACGACCGCCCCGACAAGGCCGAATCGCCGGTGCGCGCCGACGGCAGCATCGACTGGGGCCACGAATCGGTGCGCGACGGCGGCGGCCGCGTCACGCTGCGCATCTTCGAATGCCTGAAGCCGGTGATCGCGGCGGTCAACGGCCCGGCGGTGGGCATCGGCGCCACCATGCTGCTGCCGATGGACCTGCGGCTGGCCGCCGAAGACGCCCGCTTCGGTTTCGTCTTCGCGCGCCGCGGCATCACGCCCGAAGCCTGCAGCAGCTGGTTCCTGCCGCGCCTGGTGGGCATCAGCCAGGCGCTGGAATGGACGATGTCCGGCCGCGTCTTCCCCGCCG
>JBGAKY010000096.1:0-18601 GCA_044224175.1 Rubrivivax sp.
GCACTTCCGCCGCACGCCCCATGACCTGGCGCCGATGACCGGCGCCGCCACCTCGTCCTGACCGCCCCAGCCCGCCCGCCATGCACGACAAGATCCTCATCCTCGACTTCGGCTCGCAGGTCACCCAGCTGATTGCGCGGCGCGTGCGCGAGGCGCACGTCTATTGCGAGGTCCACCCGAACGACGTCGGCGACGAGTTCGTGCGCCGCTTCGCCCCCAAGGCCATCATCCTGTCGGGCAGCCACGCCTCGACCTACGAGGACCACGAACTGCGCGCACCCCAGGCCGTGTGGGACCTGGGCGTGCCGGTGCTGGGCATCTGCTACGGCATGTTCACGATGACGGTGCAGCTCGGCGGCCAGGTCGAGGCCAGCAGCCACCGCGAGTTCGGCTATGCCGAGGTGCGCGCGCACGGCCACACGCCGTTGCTGTCGGGCATCGAGGACTTCAGCACGACCGAGGGCCACGGCATGCTCAAGGTCTGGATGAGCCACGGCGACAAGGTCACCGCGCTGCCGCCGGGCTTCAAGCTGATGGCCAGCACGCCGAGTTGCCCGATCGCCGGCATGGCCGACGAGGCGCGAGGCTACTACGCCGTGCAGTTCCATCCCGAGGTCACGCACACCGTCAAGGGCCGCGAACTGCTGAACCGCTTCGTGCTCGACATCGCGAAGGCGCGGCCCGACTGGGTCATGGGCCTGTATGTCGACGAGGCGGTGGCGCGCATCCGCGAGCAGGTCGGCACCGAGCAGGTGATCCTCGGCCTGTCGGGTGGCGTCGACTCCAGTGTCGCGGCGGCACTGATCCACCGCGCCATCGGCGACCAGCTGACCTGCGTCTTCGTCGACCACGGCCTGCTGCGCCTCGACGAGGGTCGCACGGTGATGGACATGTTCGCCGGCCGGCTGCACGCGAAGGTCGTGCATGTCGACGCGAGCGACCAGTTCCTGGGCCAGCTCGCCGGCGTGGCCGATCCCGAGGCCAAGCGCAAGATCATCGGTCGCGAGTTCGTCGAGGTCTTCCAGGCCGAGGCCGCCAAGCTGCGCGACGCGAAGTGGCTCGCCCAGGGCACGATCTACCCCGATGTCATCGAGTCCGGCGGCGCCAAGACCAAGAAGGCGACGACGATCAAGAGCCACCACAACGTCGGCGGCCTGCCCGAGACCCTGGGCCTGAAGCTGCTGGAGCCGCTGCGCGACCTGTTCAAGGACGAGGTGCGCGAGCTGGGCGTCGCGCTCGGCCTGCCGCACGAGATGGTGTACCGCCACCCCTTCCCGGGCCCGGGCCTGGGCGTGCGCATCCTGGGCGAGGTCAAGCGCGAGTACGCCGACCTGCTGCGCCGCGCCGACGCCATCTTCATCGACGAACTGCGCAACTTCGGCTGGTACGACAAGACCAGCCAGGCCTTCGCCGTGTTCCTGCCCGTCAAGAGCGTGGGCGTCATGGGCGACGGCCGCACCTACGACCACGTGGTGGCGCTGCGCGCGGTGCAGACCAGCGACTTCATGACCGCCGACTGGGCCGAGCTGCCCTACGCGCTGCTGAAGAAGGTCTCCAGCCGCATCATCAACGAGGTGCGCGGCATCAACCGTGTGACCTACGACGTCTCTTCGAAGCCGCCCGCCACGATCGAGTGGGAATGACGGGCGCGGCAGAATCCGCGCCATGAAGGCCTGTCGCCATGCCGCCCTGACCCTGCCGCTGCTGGCCCTGCTGGCCGCCTGCGGCAGCGGCGGCGACAGCGGCGTGACGACGCCGCCCGAGCTGCAGGCGCGCGCCGACGCCGCCCGGGCCACCGCCAGCGGCAACGCGCTGTGCACGAAGATCGCCCCGTTCTACTGGGAGGTGGGCGACGCGACCGCGGCACGCGCTTCGGGACAGGTGGGCGGCACGGCGTACGGGCCGAACACGCGCATCTCGATCGCTTCCGCGTCGAAGTGGTTCTACAGCACCTACTGGGTGCAGCGCACGAACGGCGTGCTCTCGCCTTCCGACGTGCAGTTCTTCAACTTCCAGAGCGGCTACACCTACTTCGCCGAACCGCCTGGCTGCAGCGGCCAGGCCACGGTGGGCTCGTGCCTGGCGCAGACCGACGCCAGCGGCCACCGCTTCGACACCCAGGACGCGGCGACGGTCGGCAAGTTCGACTACGGCGGTGGCCACATGCAGGTGCACGCCAGCCAGAACGGCCTGGGCGCGCTGGACAACGCCGGCCTGGCGGCCGAGATCCAGCGCCAGGTGGGCAGCGAGATCGCCATCACCTACACGCAGCCGCAGCTGGCGGGCGGCATCAGCACCTCGGCGGCCGACTACGCGAAGCTGCTGCGCAAGATCCTGGGCGGCCCGCTGCTGATGCGGGACGCGCTGGGCACGCACCCCGTTTGCACGGACCCCGGCACCTGCCCGAATGCGATCTTCACGCCTTCGCCACGAGGCGAGCAATGGCACTACTCGATAGGCCACTGGGTGGAAGACGACCCCGGCGTGGGCGACGGCGCGTTCAGCAGCCCGGGGGCTTTCGGCTTTTATCCCTGGATCGATGCCGGCAAGAACTGGTACGGCGTCATCGCCACCCTGAACCTGGGAGGTGCGATCGACTCGGTGAAGTGCGGCAGACTGGTGCGCAAGGCCTGGCTCTCCGGAACGGTGCAGTAGCGCGCCTGTCGCCTCGGCGTCTGTCGTCACTCGTTACGAAGGAAGCATCTCCGGGGCCGCGTGCGGCCGGGATAATTCGGTCGTGATGGTGAGACGCGCGTTCCGAAGGGGCTGCATCGCCGCGCTGGCAGCCGCGCTGGCGGCCTGCGGCGGCGGCGGCACGGCCGATCCGGCGTTCGGCACGCCTTCGCCCAGCCCGAGCCCTTCGCCGAGCCCCAGCCCGAGCCCGTCGCCTTCCCCCAGCCCCAGTCCTTCCCCCAGCCCGTCGCCTTCGCCCAGCCCGAGCCCTTCGCCAGGCCCCACCCAGGCAGAGCGTTCGGCGGCGGCGGACACCACCGCGCGCACGGACCCCGAGTGCACGAAGGTCCAGCCCTTCTACTGGGAAGTGGGCGACGCGACGGGCGCTCTCGTTGCCGGCGCCACCGGCGACGGCAGTGTCGTCGCGGGAAGCCTGATGCCCATCGCCTCCGCCTCCAAGTGGCTCTATAGCAGCTACTGGGTGCAGCGCGTGGGCGGCACCGCGGGGCTGAGCGCCAGCGACATCAAGTTCTTCAACTTCCACAGCGGCTACACCGATTTCGTCAGCTGCTCGGCGCTGGGCCGCGGCGGTACCGTCGCGCAATGCCTGGACCTGCCCACGGCCGGCGGCACCACCAACGGCACCTTCGAGCCGGCCACCGAGAACCTCTTCGACTACGGCGGCGGCCACATGCAGAAGCACGCCGCGCTGAACGGCCTGGGCGACCTGAGCAACGCCACGCTGGCCGACGAGATCGGCAGCCAGATCGGCCCTGAGATCCGGTTCAGCTACTCAGAACCCCAGCTCGCCGGCGGCGCGGTGACCTCGGCCACCGAATACGCGAAGCTGCTGCGCAAGATCGTCGGCGGGCAGCTGAAGATGCGCGAAGCGCTCGGCTTCCACCCGGTCTGCACCGACCCCGCCACCTGCCCGACGGCGATCTCCAGCCCCTCGCCGCGCGGCGAACAATGGCACTACGCCATCGGCCACTGGGTGGAAGACGACCCCACCGAAGGCGACGGCGCCTTCAGCAGCCCCGGCGCCTTCGGCTTCTACCCCTGGGTGGACGCCAGTCGCAGCTGGTACGGCGTGCTGGCGCGCATGGACGCGGCAGGCGCGCTGAGCTCGGTGTCCTGCGGTCGCCTCATCCGCAAGGCCTGGCTTACCGGCACCGCGCAGTAGCCCACCGCGTCGCGGCGCGGGCGGCACAATCGACGCATGGATGTCGACCCCGAAGAGCAGCGTTCGCGCGACGAAGGCTTCATGCGCATGGCGCTGGACCAGGCGCAGAACGCCTGGCTGGTGGGCGAGGTGCCGGTGGGCGCGGTGGTGGTGCAGCCCGGCCCGCGCGGGCCGCAGGTGCTGGCCACCGGCTACAACCGACCGATCACCACGAACGACCCCAGCGCGCATGCCGAGATCGTGGCGCTGCGACACGCCGCCACGCTGGCCGAAAACTACCGCCTGCCCGAGTGCGACGTTTACGTCACGCTCGAACCCTGCCCCATGTGCGCGATGGCGCTGCTGCACGCGCGCGTGCGGCGCGTCGTGTTCGGCGCCCTGGACCCCAAGACCGGCGCCGCCGGCTCGGTGGTGGACCTGTTCGCGCAACCGCGTCTGAACCACCAGACGAAGGTGCAGGGCGGCGTGCTGGGCGAAACCTGCGGCGACCTGCTGCGCGGCTTCTTCGGCGAACGGCGGGCGAAGCAGAAGGCCGAGCGCGTGATACCGGCCGGCGAGGCCACCGAACTGGGTGAGATCCCGCCCGAAGCGGAGGGCTCATGAGCACTTCGCTCACCCTGTTCTCGCCCGCGGGCGTGGTCGCCCGGGCCGCGCCGCTCAAGCTGGCTGCGAAACGGCTGCAGGGACTGGGCTTCGAGGTGAAGGTCGACGAGAGCGCGCTTGCGCGCCGCCAGCGCTTCGCGGGCGACGACGCGGTGCGGCTCGAGGCGGTGCACCGCGTGGCGCGCGCCGCGCCTTCGGTCGCGATGGCCGTCCGCGGTGGATACGGCCTGACGCGCCTGCTGCCCGTCCTGGACTGGAAGCTGCTGGCGCGCAGCGTCGAACGCGGCACGCGGTGGGTGGGCCACAGCGACTTCACGGCGCTGCAGCTGGGCCTGATGGCACACCGCGGCGCCGCCAGCTGGGCCGGTCCGATGGCGACCGACGACTTCGGTCGCGCCGACGAAGCCGGCGGTGTCGACGAGGTCACCGCCGGCTGCTTCACCGAAGCGATGAGCGGCGAGCTCGAAGCCGTGGGCTGGCGCACGGCGGCCGGCTTCGACGGCCTGGGCCTGCGCGGCACGCTCTGGGGCGGCAACCTGGCCATGCTGTGCTCGCTGCTCGGCACGCCGCACCTGCCGGCGGTGAAGGGCGGCGTGCTGTTCCTGGAAGACGTGAACGAGCATCCGTTCCGCGTCGAACGCATGCTGCTGCAGCTGCTGGAAGCGGGCGTGCTGGGCGCGCAGAAGGCGGTGCTGCTGGGGCACTTCACGAACTTCAAGCCCTTCCCGCTGGACCGAGGCTACAACCTGAAGGCCGCGTTCGAGCACGTCCGCGGCCGCACCCGCGTGCCCCTGCTCACGGGGTTGCCCTTCGGCCACGTGAGCCCGAAGCTCACGCTGCCGGTCGGCCGCCGCGTCGAACTGCTGGTGCAGGGGCGAGAGGTTCTCCTCGGTTGGGGGCACTGAGGCAGGCCCTAGAATCGCGCCCGCTGTGAAGCCGCCGGTCACGAGCCGGCGCGCGGCCCGGTCCTTCGAATCCCCATGGCCAGCGGCCGCCCACCCGGCGGCCGCTTGCCGGGGCCCCAGGAGTGCGCGCCATGCGCCCGACCCCTCTCGCCAGAACCCTCTGGCTGCTGCTGGCAGCCGCCGCCGCGCTGTTGTCCACCGGCTGCGACAACAGCCCCTACCCCGCGGGGGCTGCAGGCAAGAACACGCTCTACTACTCGTTCGACGAGCGTTCACCGCGCTACCTGGACCCCACGGCTTCGTACGCCAACCCCGAGTCGGCCTACACCTTCCAGATCTACGAGCCGGCCTACGGCTACCACTACCTGAAGCGGCCCTACGAGCTGATCCCGAAGGCGGCCAGCGAAGTGGCCAGGCCGCGCTACCTGGACAAGGCCGGTCAGCCGCTGCCGGACGACGCGCCGGCGGACCAGATCGCCGAGAGCGTCTACGACGTCCACATCAAGCCCGGCATCCTGTACGCGCCGCACCCGGCGTTCGCGAAGGACGACAAGGGCGAATACCGCTACCTGAAGCTCACGCGCGCGCAGCTGGGCGGCAAGCGCAGCCCCTGGGAGTTCGAACACCAGGGCACGCGCGAACTGGTGGCCGAGGACTTCGTCTACGCCCTGAAGCGCCACGCCACCACGCGCATCGAGGCGCCGGTGTTCGCCGTCTTCGCCGACTACGTGATCGGCCTGCGCGAGTACGCCGAGCAGATCAAGGCCGAAGACAGGAAGCTGCTCGCGGGCCTGCCGGCGGACATCCGCGACAAGCCCTTCCTGGATTTCCGCAAGTGGCCGCTGGCCGGCACCAGCGCACCCGACAAGTACACCTGGCGCGTCCGCCTGAAGGGCAAGTACCCGCAGTGGAGCTACTGGATGGCGATGCCCTTCCTGGCCCCGGTGCCCTGGGAGGCCGACGCCTTCTACGCCCAGGACGGCATGAGCGAGAACGGCCTGTCGCTCAACCAGTGGCCGGTGGGCACGGGCCCGTACATGATGGTCGAGTTCATCCGCGACCGCCGCCACGTGCTGCGCCGCAACCCCAACTTCCGCGGCGAGCCCTACCCCTGCGAAGGCATGCCGGGCGACAAGGAAGCCGGCCTGCTGGACGACTGCGGCAAGATGATGCCCTTCATCGACGAGCTGTACGTCACGATCGAGAAGGAACGCACCCCGCGCAAGGAGAAGTTCCGCCAGGGCTACCTGGACGTGCCCGAGATCGAGCGCCCCGAGTGGGGCGTGGAGTTCACCAACGACGCCGACGACTCCGACGCCGTGAAGAAGCTGCAGACCGAGCGCGGATTCAAGTTCCCGCTGTCCACCGACATCACGAACTGGTACCTGGGCTTCAACATGCTCGACCCCGTGATCGGCAAGGGCGACACGCCGGAGCAGCAGGTGAAGAACCGCAAGCTGCGGCAGGCGATCGCGATCGCGATCGACTGGGAGGAAGGCTACGGACGCATCTTCAAGTACAAGGGCGGCATCGCGGCGCACGGGCCGGTGCCCCCGGGCCTGTTCGGCTCGCGCGAGGGGCAGGGCGACTTCCACAACCCGGTCACCCATGTCTGGAAGGACGGCCATGCGGTGCGCCGGCCGATCGAAGACGCCAGGAAACTGCTCGCCGAAGCCGGCTACCCCGACGGCCGCGACGCCGTGACGGGCAGGCCGCTGGTGCTGAACTACGACTTCCAGCGCGCGATGACGCCCGAGTTCAAGAGCGAGAACGACTGGATGGTCAAGCAGTTCGCCAAGCTGGGCATCCAGCTCGAGGTTCGCGCCACCGACTTCAACCAGTACCAGGACAAGACCCTGAGGGGCAAGCACCAGATCTTCTGGGGCGGCTGGCTGGCCGACTACCCCGACGCCGAGAACTTCCTTTTCCTGCTCTACGGCCCGCTCGGCCGTTCGAAGAACCAGGGCGACAACTACTCGAACTACGACAACCCCGAGTACGACGCGCTGTACCGCCAGCTGCAGGCGCTGGACAACGGGCCGGCGAAGCAGGCGGTGATCGACAAGATGGTCACCATCGCGCAGCAGGACTCGCCCTGGTGCTTCGGCTTCTTCCCCTGGGGCGGACTCGCGTTCCAGCCCTGGGTCTACAACGGCAAGCCGTCGATCCTGATCCGCGACATGGCGAAGTACTACCGTGTCGACCCCGCCTTGCGGGTGAAGAAGCAGGCCGAGTGGAACCACCCGGTGCGCTGGCCGCTGGCGCTGCTGGCGCTGGGGATCCTGGCGCTGGCGTGGATCGCGCGCCGCAGCTTCCGCGCCCGCGAGACGGCCACCGCGCGCAAGCCGGCGGCGGCCTGACATGGGTGCCTTCATCGTCCGCCGTCTCGGCTACGGCTTCCTGATCCTGGTCGGCGTCAACCTCCTGACCTTCTTCCTCTTCTTCACCGTCAACACGCCCGACGACATGGCACGCCTGAACATCGGCGGCAAGCGCGTGACGCAGGAGCAGATCGACAAGTGGAAGGGCGAACGCGGCTACGACCGGCCGCTGTACTGGAACGCGGGTGAGGAGGGCGCCGCGAAGCTCACGCGCACCGTGCTGTGGGAGCGTTCGGTCTCGCTGATGGCCTTCGACTTCGGGCGCAGCGACTCGGCGCGATCGGTGGACATCGGCCACGAGGTGGCCACCCGCATGGGCGTGAGCCTGCGGCTGGCGCTGCCGCTGTTCCTGCTGCAGGTGATCGTGAGCGTGTCGTTCTCGCTGCTGCTGGTCTTCTTCCGCCATTCGAAGATCGACTTCTGGGGCGTGGTGCTCTGCGTGCTGATGCTGTCGATCTCCAGCCTCTTCTATATCATCGTCGGCCAGTTCACGTTCTCGCGCATCCTGCGGCTGGTGCCGATCTCGGGCTACGCCGGCGGGCTGGACGCGGCGCGCTTCCTGGCGCTGCCCATCATCCTGTCGCTGCTGGCGCGTCTCGGCGGCGAGGCGCGGCTGTACCGCGCCATGTTCCTGGAAGAGATCGGCAAGGACTACGTGCGCACCGCGCGCGCCAAAGGCCTGGCCGAGCAGGGGGTGCTGTTCCGCCACGTGCTGCGCAACGCGCTGATCCCCATCATCACCAGCGCCGGCGCCTACCTGCCCTATGTGTTCCTGGGCAGCCTGGTGTTCGAGAGCTTCTTCGGCATTCCCGGCCTGGGCGCCTTCGTGATCGAGGCCATCGCGGGCCAGGACTTCGCCATCGTGCGCACGATGGTGTTCCTGGGCTCGGCGCTGTACATCGCCAGCTACGTGCTGATCGACATCGCCTACACGTGGGTCGACCCCCGCGTGCGGCTCGCCTGAGGTGGCCATGGGCTTCAAGTTCGTCATCCTCTGGACCGACGTCGCCCTGTGGCTGATGTTCGCCTCCATCGGCCTGTACGCCTGGCGCGTGGTCCGTTCGCCGCAGCTGGCCGCCACCTGGCACAAGGTGGTGCGCGATCCCGCGGCGCTGTGCTCGGCGCTGGTGCTGCTGGTCTTCGTGGGCATCACGGCGCTGGACAGCGTGCACTTCCGGCGCGCCCTGGCTCCTTCTGCCCAGCAGGCGGCGGGGCAGGTGTTCTACGACAGCCGCACCGAGTCGCTGCTGGACCTGGCACTCGCCCGCCAGATCGCGATGCGCGAGTCCAGCTATTCCGAGCCTCTGGCCTGGCTGGCGTTCAACAAGCAGACAGTGGTGACCAACGGTCAGACACAGCGCGAGTTCCCGCGCCTGGCCTTCGGCGGCGCCCACCTGAAGGACCCGGCGCGCGAAGGCCCCGCCGACATCGCCACCCGCGCCGCCCTCGGTGCCCTGGGCGGGCTGCTGGTGGCGCTGCTCGCCAGCGGGGTGGCGGCGGCGGCCATCGCGCGCCAGCACGGCGGGCTGGCCCCGGCCTGGCGCGACATCGCCGCCGACCGCACCTCGCTGCCGCTGCGCGCGCTGCTGCTGGCCTTCACCGCCATCAGCCTGTTCGCCGGCGTCGTCGTCGCGCTGATGGGTCACTACCACGTGTTCGGCACCGACCGCACGGGCAACGACGTCCTGGTGCAGGCGCTCAAGAGCGTGCGTACGGCGTTCGTGATCGGTGCGCTGTCCACCGTGGCCACGCTGCCGGTGGCCGTGACGCTGGGCATCCTTGCGGGCTACCTGCGGGGCTGGGTCGACGAGGTGGTGCAGTACTTCTACACCACCCTGTCGTCGGTGCCCAACGTGCTGCTCATCGCCGCCTGCGTGCTGATGGTGCAGGTCGCGCTGGACAAGCACCCGGACTGGTTCGAGACCGGCGTCGAGCGCGCCGACCTGAAGATCTTCTTCCTCTGCCTGATCCTGGGTCTCACCGGCTGGGCCACGCTGTGCCGGCTGGTGCGCGCCGAGACGCTGAAGCTGCGCGAACTGGACTTCGTGCAGGCGGCCCAGGCCTTCGGCGTGGCACCGGCGCGCATCATGGCGCGGCACATCTTCCCGAACGTGGTGCACCTGGTGCTGATCACCACGGTGCTGAACTTCAGCGACCTCATCCTCTACGAAGCCGTGCTCACCTACGTGGGCGTGGGCGTCGACCCGTCCACCAGCAGCTTCGGCGGCATGATCAACCTGGCGCGCAGCGAGATGAGCCGCGACCCGGTGGTCTGGTGGTCGTTCGCCGCCGCCTTCGGCTTCATGGTGGTGCTGGTGCTGGCGGCCAACCTGTTCGCCGACGGCGTGCAGCAGGCCTTCGACCCGCGCGCGCGGGCGCTGCGCCCGCGCCTGGCGCTGAAGAAGCGACCTGTCTAGTCATGCTCACCATCGACAACCTCGAAGTCGCCCTCGACGCCGAAGCCGGCGTCGTGAAGGCGATCGACCACCTGAAGCTGGCCATCGAGCGCGGCGAGACCTTCGCGCTGGTGGGCGAATCGGGCTGCGGCAAGAGCATGACGGCGCTGGCGCTGATGCGCCTGCTGCCGGAGAACGGCGCCGTCACCGGCGGCCGCGTGCTGCTGGAGCACGGCGAAGGACGCACCGACATCGTCGACCTGCCCGAATCGCGCATGCGTTCGGTGCGCGGCGGCCGCATCGGCATGATCTTCCAGGAGCCTTCGACCAGCCTGAACCCGGTGATGAGGGTGGGCGACCAGATCGTCGAGGCCATCGAGACCCACACCGAACTGCGCGGCGAGGCGGCGCGCGCGAAGGCGATCGACTGGATGCGCCGGGTGGGCATCCCCGAGCCCGAGCGCCGCATCGACGATTACCCGTTCCGCATGAGCGGCGGCCAGAAGCAGCGCGTGATGATCGCGATGGCGCTGGCCACCGAACCCGACTTCCTGGTCGCCGACGAGCCGACCACGGCGCTTGACGTCACGATCCAGGCCCAGATCCTGGACCTGCTGAAGGACCTGCAGCGCGAACACCGCATGGGCCTGCTGCTCATCACGCACGACCTGGCCGTGGTCTCGGGCATGGCGCACCGGGTGGCGCTGATGTACGCCGGGCAGATCATCGAAGTGGCGCCGGCGGCGGAATTCTTCGCCCGCCCGCTGCACCCCTACGCGCGCGCGCTGATGCGCGCGCTGCCCGCCGGCGAGCGGCGCGACGTGCCGCTGGAGGCCATCGCGGGCACGGTGCCGCCGCTGTGGCTGGAGTTCGAAGGCTGCCGCTTCGCGCCGCGCTGCGCCTTCGCAGAGCCGCGCTGCTCGACCACTCGGCCGGAAATCCTGCCAGTGCACACCGGCCACGAGGTACGCTGCCTGCGTTGCGAGCCCGGCGCCGCGCCGTTGGGCGAAGCGCCCGCGGTGGCGCCGGTGGCACCGCGAACCGCAATCCCTGGCAGGGCCGGCGGCCCGCTGCTGCAGGTGCAGGACCTGCGCGTGCGATTCCCCATCCGCCAGGGGCTGCTGCAACGCGTGCGCGGGCATTTCGACGCCGTCGACGGCGTGTCGTTCGAAGTCGGCCGCGGCGAGACGCTGGCGCTGGTGGGCGAGTCCGGCTGTGGCAAGACCACCACCGGCAAGGCCATCGTGCAGCTGCTGCGCCGGGTCGCGCGCACCGAAGGGCGGGCCCTGCTGGACGGGCGCAACCTGTTCGAGCTGGAAGGCCCCGACCTGCTGGCCGCGCGCCGCCAGGTGCAGATCATCTTCCAGGACCCTTTCGCCTCGCTCAACCCGCGCATGCGCGTGTTCGACCTGCTGGAAGAGGGGCTGGCGGCGCTGCAGCCGGACATGGACGCCGGGGCGCGCCGGACGCGCATCGAACGCCTCACCGACCAGGTGGGCCTGCGGCGCGACGCGCTGACGCGCTACCCGCACGAATTCTCCGGCGGACAGCGCCAGCGCATCGCGATCGCGCGCGCGCTGGCGGTCGAGCCGCGGCTCATCGTCTGCGACGAGCCGACCTCGGCGCTGGACGTCTCGGTGCAGGCGCAGATCCTGAACCTGCTGCGCGACCTCCAGCGCGAGCTGGGCGTGTCTTACCTGTTCATCACGCACAACATCGGCGTCGTCGAGTACATCGCGGACCGAATCGCCGTCATGCGGCGCGGGCGCATCGAGGAGCAGGGCGAGTGCGGCCGCGTGCTGGCCCATCCACAGCGCGAGTACACGCGCGACCTGCTGGCGGCGGTGCCGCGCCTGGCCGGGGCCTGAACGGACCGCGCCGCCCCGGGCGGCCGAATGTCACCGTGGGTGTTGCTGTGTGCCAACAGCGCCAGCCCCCCCATGAGTGGGATGGCGCCAGCGGCGAAAGACGCGGCGGTCCGGGCGCGCCGAGGCGCGGATCCCGGCTTCCCCGGGGCAGACCTGGAACCCGTGGAGGCCGCAAGGCCCCTACGTTCGAGGCGCCGAACCTTTCACCGCCCCGAGTCATGGCTTTCCCCAGGGGGCCGGCCGCCGAAGCGGCATTGACAATCGATTCACAAGTCTCAATGGGCATACCGCAGTCCGTTTACAAGACGGGCATGCGGATTGCTGTTGGACTGGGTCCATTGCTCAACGTCACCCACAGGAGTGTCAACCTATGTTCAAGCGAACGAAAGTTTGCGTCGGCGTCCTGGCTGCCCTGGGCGGCGGCCTGCTGACCGGAACGCAGGCCTTCGCCCAGACCGCCGAACGCGTCGAGGTCACGGGCTCGCGGCTGAAGTCCTTCGAGGTCGAGACGGCCTCCCCGATCGTCACCCTCGGTGCCGAGTCGATCAAGGTCGAAGCCACGCGTAACGTCGAGGGCCTGCTGAACCAGCTGCCCCAGGTCTTCGCCGACTACGGCGGCACGGTGTCCAACGGCTCCACCGGCACCGCCACCGTGAACCTGCGCAACCTGGGTTCGCAGCGCACGCTGGTGCTGATCGACGGCAAGCGCGTTCCCGCCGGCAGCCCGCGCTTCCTGGCGGCCGACTTGAACCAGATCCCGGTGCCGCTGATCAAGCGCATCGAGGTGCTGACGGGCGGCGCTTCCGCGGTCTACGGTTCCGACGCCGTCGCCGGCGTGGTGAACTTCATCATGAACGACCGCTTCGAAGGCGTGGCGGTCGAGCTGAACCACCAGTTCTACAACCACTCGCAGAAGGGCGACACCGACTACGCGCTCGACGCGCGCGGCTTCAAGAAGCCCGGCAGCATCACCAGCGACGGCGAGGTCGACGACTTCAACGTCACGCTGGGCAGCAACTTCGCCAACAACAAGGGCAACGCAGTCATCTACTTCGGCTACAAGAAGGAGCAACCGCTGCTGCAGAGCGAGCGCGACTTCTCGGCCTGCTCGCTGAACCCGGCCGGCGCACGCTGGAGCTGCGGCGGTTCCTCGACCAGCTACCCGGGCCGCTTCATCCTGGCCGACGGCAGTTCGTCCACGGTGGCCGATTCCAGCGGCGGCGTGCGCAACTTCAGCGCCGCCACCGACCTGTACAACTTCGGTCCGCTGAACTACTTCCAGCGCCCGTCGGACCGCTACACGATGGCGTCGTTCGCGCACTACGACATCAACGAGATGGCGCGTGCCTACCTGACGACCAGCTTCCACGACGACCACACGGTCGCCCAGATCGCGCCCAGCGGCCTGTTCGGCGTGCCGGTGACGGTCAAGTACGACAACCCGCTGCTGTCGGCGGCGTGGAAGGACAAGCTCAACACCGTCAATGCCTCGCTCACGGACGATGCCGACGTGCCGCTGGGCCTGACCTTCAACAAGAGCGGCGACACCGCCGACATCACGATCCTGCGCCGCAACGTCGAAGGCGGCGGCCGCCAGGACGACATCCGCCACACCTCGTTCCGCGCGCTCACGGGCGTGAAGGGCGACATCGGCCCCTGGAGCTACGACCTGTTCATCCAGGGCTCGAAGGTGGTCTATCAGGAAACCTACAAGAACGACTTCTCGATCGCGCGCAGCCAGCGCGCGCTCGACGTCGTCGCCGACCCGGCCACTGGCAACCCGGTCTGCGCCTCGGTGCTGGACGGCAGCGACCCCGCCTGCGTGCCCTACAACATCTGGACGCTGGGCGGCGTGACGCCGGAAGCGCTGTCCTACCTGCAGACGCCGGGCTTCCAGAAGGGCTTCACCTCCACCCAGGTGGTGGGCCTGAACGGCTCGGTCGACCTGGGTGCGTACGGCGTCAAGCTGCCCACCGCGCAAAGCGGCATGGGTCTGGCGTTCGGCGTCGAGAACCGGCTCGAGAAGATGGACCTGTCGGTCGACACCGCGTTCGAGACCGGCGACCTGGCCGGCCAGGGCGGCCCCACCTTCGGCACGGGCGGCGCCTACTCGGTGCGCGACATTTTTGGTGAACTGAAGCTGCCGCTGATGGAGAAGCAGCCCTTCGCGGAACTGCTGAACCTGAGCGCCAGCTACCGCAACTCTTCCTACAGCACGGGCGCCAAGACCAACACCTGGGGTGTGGGTCTTGAATACGCTCCGGTGAAGGAAGCCAAGTTCCGCTTCAGCACGCAGCGCGCGGTGCGGGCGGCGAACATCGTCGAACTCTACGTGCCGGCGGGCCTGGGCCTTTACAACAACGACGAGGATCCCTGCGCGGGCGCCACGCCGACCGCGACACTGGCCCAGTGCCAAAACACCGGTGTCACGGCATCGCAGTACGGCAAGATCATCGACAACACGGCGCAGCAGTACAACGCCATCTTCGGTGGCAACAAGAACCTGAAACCCGAGACGGCCGACTCGATCACCCTGGGCGTGGTGCTCCAGCCGGTGCGTGACCTGAACGTCACGCTGGACTACTTCAGCGTCAAGATCGACGACACGATCGCGCCGCTGAACCCGACAATCTCGCTCGACCAGTGCTTGAGCAAAGGCGATCCGTTCTACTGCTCGAAGGTGCACCGCAATGCCCAGGGCTCGCTCTGGCTGCCGGGCAGCTTCATCGAGGCGACGAACTTCAACATCGGCAAGCTGTCGACTTCCGGCCTGGACGTCGGCACCGACTACCGCATGAAGATCGAAGGCTCGGGCCAGCTGGACTTCAGCCTGCTGGGCACCTACCTGAAGACGAGCAAGACCGAGCCAATCAAGGGCCTGGGCAGCTACGATTGCGCCGGACTCTACGGCGCAACCTGCGGCACGCCGTCGCCCCGTTGGCGTCACAAGCTGCGCACCACCTGGACGACCCCCTGGGACTTCAGCCTGGCTGCGACCTGGCGCTACTTCGGCAATGTGAACGTCGACACCACCAGCAGCCAGGCCCTGTTGCAGGATGCCTATGCCGACGTCAACAAGAAGCTGAACGCGGTGAACTACATCGACGTCTCCGGCTCGTACAACGTCACCAAGAACGTCACGCTGCGCATGACGATCAACAACCTGCTCGACAAGGATCCGCCGATCGCCGGTTCGACGGCGGGCGCGCCCTTCGGCAACGGCAACACCTACCCGGTGGTGTACGACGCCCTGGGCCGTCGCATCTCGCTGAACCTGTCGGCCATGTTCTGATCCACGGCGCCTGCCTTGCCGGCCTGCGCCGGCGCGGCGGGCCGGCGCGATCAGCCAAGCCGCCGCGCGGGCACACCGCGCGGCGGCTTTTTCCTTTCCAGGGGCCTGTTGCCGCCGATGGCCGGTGCCGGACCCCTCTGCTATCGTGGTCGTTCGTCATGGACGCAGAAGAGATCAACCGGCTGGAGGCCGAGGCCGGCGAACTGCAGCGGCGGGGCCGCGCCGGCGATGCGCTGGCACGGTGGCAGCGTGTGCTGGCCCTCGACCCGCGGCACGCCCGCGCCGCGGCGCAACTGGGCCAGGCGGCCTTCCTGGCCGGCGACCTGGCCGCGGCGCATGGCTGGCTTTCGCAGGCGGCCGAGCAGGGCACCGACCCGCGCGGCTGGATCAACGTGGCCCTGGTCTGCCAGCGCCAGGGCGACGCGGCGGGCGAAGAAGCGGCGCTCGTGCGCGCGCTCGCGCTCGATCCCTTCGACCTGCTGGCGTTGGTGATGCGCGCCAAGCTCTATGAACGCCAGGGCCGCATGCACGACGCCGCCGCCGCGTACGGCGCCGCGGCCACGGTGGCACCGCCCGAGCCGCGGCTGGCGCCCGAACTGCGTCCTGCCGTGAGCTACGCCAGGACCTACGAGCAGCGCTACCAGCAGGCGCGCGGCGAGTTCCTGGACCGTTTCCTGGAGCCGGTGCTGAAGGACTGTGCCGGCGCCGACCTCTCGCGCTTCCAGCTGGCGCTGGACATCCTGGTCAGGCGCAAGCGCCGCCACGACACGCAGCCGCTGCGCTTCTACTACCCGCGGCTGGAACCGGTGGAGTTCTTCGACCGCGCCGATTTCCCCTGGCTCGAAGCGGTGGAGGCCGGCACCGACGCCGTGCGCACCGAACTGCTGCGCGTGGTGGCCGAAGACACCGGCTTCGCGCCCTACATCCAGTACGGCGTGGACGAACCGGTGGAGCAATGGGCCGAACTGAACCACTCGCCGCGCTGGAGCGCCTTCCACCTGGTGAAGGACGGCCTGCCGGTGCCAGGCAACGCCGAGCGCTGCCCGCAGACGATGGCGCTCTGGCGCGCGCACGCGCCCGCCCCCGACCAGCCCGGCCGTTCGCCGGTGGCGCTGTTCTCGCTGCTGAAGCCGCGCACCCACATCCCGCCGCACACCGGCGCCAGCAACGTGCGCCTGCTGACGCACCTGCCGCTGGTCATTCCGCCGGGCTGCAGCTTCCGCGTCGGCAACACGGTGCGCGAATGGGTGCCGGGCCGCGCCTGGGTGTTCGACGACACGATCGAGCACGAGGCGCGCAACGACAGCGACCAGCTGCGCGTGATCATGATCTTCGACGTCTGGCACCCGCGGCTGACGCCCGAGGAGCGGCGCCTCGTCACCGCGCTCAACGCCGGCCTCAACGCCTTCGGCGGCGTGGCCGGCGGCTACGACGCCTGAAGGCGGCGCCGCGCGCGCTTCACTTCGGCGCCAGGCGGATCGCGCCGTCCAGGCGGATCACCTCGCCGTTGAGCATGTCGTTGGTGACGATCTGGTGCACCAGCTTCGCGTAGTCGGCCGGCGTGCCCAGGCGGCTGGGGAAGGGCACGCTGGCGGCCAGCGCGTCCTGCACTTCCTTGGGCATGGTGAACAGCATCGGGGTGCCGAAGATGCCGGGCGCGATGGTCATGTTGCGGATGCCGTTGCGCGCCAGGTCGCGCGCGATCGGCAGCGTCATGCCGACCACGCCGCCCTTGCTGGCCGAGTAGGCGGCCTGGCCGATCTGGCCATCGTAGGCGGCCACGCTGGCGGTGCTGATCAGCACGCCGCGTTCGCCGGTGGCTTCGGGCTCGTTCCGGCACATCGCCTCGGCGGCGAGGCGGATCATGTTGAAGGTGCCGATCAGGTTGACGTTGATCACCTTCGAGAAGGTGGCCAGCGGATGGGCGCCGTCCTTGCCCACGGTCTTCACCGCCGGCGCGATGCCGGCGCAGTTGACCAGGCCCATCAGCTTGCCCAGCTTCAGCGCCGCCGCCACCGCGGCCTGGCCATCGGCTTCCTGACTGACGTCGCACTTGACGAAGACGCCGCCGATGTCCTTCGCGACCGTCTCGCCACGCTCGACCTGCAGGTCGGCGACGACCACCTTGCCGCCGTTCGCGGCCAGCATGCGCGCGGTGCCTTCACCCAGGCCGGAAGCGCCGCCGGTGACGATGAAGACCTTGCCAGCGATGTCCATGGGAATGTCGTCCTTCTTCGCGTTTCAGCTGGCCAGCGCCGCCAGGGCACGGGCCGTGATCTCGTCGACCGTGCCGGTCCCGCTGATGCGGCGGTAGCGCGGTGCCATCTTGTCGCCGGTGGCGGCCCAGGCGGCGTAGTAGTCCACCAGCGGCCGCGTCTGGCTCTGGTAGACGGCCAGGCGCTTCTTCACCGTCTCTTCCTTGTCGTCGTCGCGCTGGATCAGCGCCTCGCCGGTGGCGTCGTCGACGCCGGCCACCTTGGGCGGGTTGAACTTCAGGTGGTAGGTGCGGCCCGAGGCCACGTGCACGCGGCGGCCGCTCATGCGTTCGATGATGGCCTCGTCGGGCACGTCGATCTCGAGCACCAGGTCCAGCTTCACGCCGGCCGCCTTCATGGCGTCGGCCTGGGGAATGGTGCGCGGGAAGCCGTCGAAGAGGAAGCCGTTGGCGCAGTCGGGCTGCGTGATGCGTTCCTTCACCAGGCCGATGATGATGTCGTCGCTCACCAGGCCGCCGGCGTCCATGACCTTCTTGGCCGCCACGCCCAGCGGCGTGCCGGCCTTCACCGCGGCGCGCAGCATGTCGCCGGTGGAAATCTGCGGGATGCCGTACTTCTGGCAGATGAAGGCGGCCTGCGTGCCCTTGCCGGCGCCGGGCGCGCCCAACAGGATCAGTCTCATCGGGTTCCTCGGTTCTGGTGTGTGTCTTCGGTGCCGTGCGCGCAGCGCGCGCACGCTCGTCTCCAGGGCCGATTATGACCCGGCACCCTGCGCGATCCTGACGCAGCCGCTACCCGAACAGCGCGCGCACGCGGGCCAGGTCTTCGGGCGTGTCCACCCCCGGCGCCGGCGCGCCGTGGCCCACGTGCACCGCGATGCGGTGGCCGTGCCACAGCACGCGCAGCTGCTCCAGCGCTTCGATGCGTTCCAGCGGCGCCGGCTCCAGCGCCGGGAAGCGGCGCAGGAAGCCGGCGCGGTACCCGTACAGGCCCATGTGGCGCAGCGGCGCAGGCACCGGCAGCACGCCGGCCGGGCCGTCGCGCCAGCAGGGGATCGAGGCGCGGCTGAAGTACAGCGCGCGGC
>JBGAKY010000097.1:0-18504 GCA_044224175.1 Rubrivivax sp.
CCTGCTGGACCGCCATCGTGAACATGCCATAGCAGATGCCCAGCACCGGCACGCCCAGGTCCCACACCGCCTGCGGCGCGCGCAGCTCGTGCTCTTCGTAGGTGCTGGCGTGGCTGCCCGACAGGATGATGCCCCGGGGCGCGAACTCGCGGATGAACGCGTCGCTCACGTCGTTGGGGTGGATCTCGCAATACACGTGCGCTTCGCGCACGCGGCGCGCGATGAGCTGGGTGACCTGCGAGCCGAAGTCGAGGATGAGGATGCGGTCGTGGTTCATGCGGTGGCTTCAGGCCGGTTTGAGCGCCTGGCGATGGCTGCGGAAATGGGCCACCGCGAACAGCAGCGCCGCCCCCTGCAGCGCAGCGCAGAAGAACATCGGTGCGCCGACGCGCCAGTCGCCGGGCGGCAGGTGCGAGACGGCACCCATCAGCGGCGCCGCGAACATGGGCGCGATCACCGCCATCAGGCTGTTCAGCCCGCTCACCGCGCCCAGGGTCTGGCCCTGCTCGCTGCCGCTGGCGGCGCCGGAGATCAGGCTCTGCATCGAGGCCTGCACCGCGTTGCCCAGCAGGTTGGAGAAGATCACCACGTACATGAACCAGCCCGCGGTGGCGAGACCGAAGCCGACGAAGGCGATGGTCGACGACATCAGCCCCAGCACCGCCAGCCGCTGCGGCGTGAACACCTTCAGCAGGCGCCCCAGCAGCCCGCCCTGCACCACCGCCGAGACCAGGCCCACCGCGAACAGCGACCAGCCGTTCTCGCTGGGGCCCCAGCCGAAGCGGTAGCTGCCGTAGAGCACCCAGGTGGTGTAGAGCGTGAACTGCGCCAGGCCGCCGCACACCAGCACGCCCACCAGCAGGCCCACGCCCTTCAGCTGCGCCAGCTGCTTGAGCGACGACAGCGGGTTGGCACGCTTCCACTCCACCGGCCGCCGGCGCTCCGGCGGCAGCGATTCGGGCAGCACGAAGAAGCCGTAGGCCAGGTTCAGCAGCGCCAGGCAGCCGGCCACCCAGAACGGCAGGTGCAGGTCGATGCCGCCCAGGATGCCGCCGATCACCGGCCCCAGGATGAAGCCGATGCCGAACATCGCGCCCAGCATGCCGAAGCGCTTGGCGCGCTGTTCCGGCGGCGTGATGTCGGCCACGTAGGCATTGGCCACCGCGGCGTTGGCCTGCATGCCGCCGCCGAAGATGCGGCTGACGATGAGCATCCAGATCGCGCTGGCGAGCGCGGTCATGAAGAAGTTGATCGCCAGGCCGCAGAAGCCCAGCAGCAGGATCGCGCGCCTGCCGTAGCGGTCGGACAGCGCGCCCAGCATCGGCGCGCCGATGAAGCTGGCAAGCGCGAACGAGAACGTGACGACGCCGTACCAGTGCGCCTGTTCCGAAGGGTTGCTGGTGAACTTGCCCACCAGGCCCGGCAGCACCGGCACGATGAGGCCGACGGCGAGCATGTCGATCAGCACCGTCAGCAGGATGAAACGCATCGCGGCCGGACTCTTGCCGGCCGCGATGCTGGGAGCGCTTTCTGTCACGGGACCTTCGTTCATTCCATGCGGTAGTTCGGCGCTTCCTTCGTGATCTGCACGTCGTGCACGTGGCTTTCGCGGATGCCGGCGGCGGTGATCTCGACGAACTCGGCGCGCTGCTGCATCTCGGCGATGCTGGCGCAGCCGCAGTAGTGCATGGAAGCGCGCAGCCCGCCGGCCATCTGGAAGACGATGGAGACCATCGACCCCTTGTACGGCACCTGGCCTTCGATGCCTTCGGGCACCAGCTTGGCGGTGTTCGGGTTGTTGCCGCCGTCTTCCTGGAAGTAGCGGTCGGCGCTGCCCTGCGCCATGGCGCCCAGCGAGCCCATGCCGCGGTAGCTCTTGTAGGTGCGGCCCTGGTAGAGGATGGTCTCGCCCGGCGCCTCTTCGGTGCCGGCGAACATGCCACCCATCATGACGCTGCTGGCGCCGGCGGCGATGGCCTTGGCGATGTCGCCCGAATAGCGGATGCCACCGTCGGCGATGAGCGGCACGCCGCTGCCGCGCAGCGCGGTGGCCACGTTGTCGATGGCGGTGATCTGCGGCACGCCCACCCCGGCGACGATGCGGGTGGTGCAGATGCTGCCGGGGCCGATGCCCACCTTCACCGCGTCGGCGCCCGCTTCGCACAGCGCCAGCGCGGCGGCGCCGGTGGCGATGTTGCCGCCGACCACGTCGACCTGCGGGTAGTGCTTCTTGACCCAGCGCACGCGCTCGGTCACGCCCTGGCTGTGGCCGTGCGCGGTGTCGACCACCAGCACGTCGACGCCGGCCTTCACCAGCAGTTCGACGCGCTCTTCGGTGCCTTCGCCCACGCCCACCGCGGCGCCCACGCGCAGCTTGCCGTGGCCGTCGCGCGCGGCGTTCGGGAAGTCGGTCTGCTTGGTGATGTCCTTCACCGTCATCAGGCCGCGCAGTTCGAAGGCGTCGTTGACGACCAGCACGCGCTCGAGCTTGTGGCGGTGCATCAGCGCCTTGGCCTCTTCGAGGCTGGCGCCTTCGCGCACGCTGATGAGGCGTTCGCGCGGGGTCATCACGTCGCGCACCGGCACGTCGAGCCGGGTCTCGAAGCGCAGGTCGCGGTTGGTGACGATGCCGGCCACGGTCTTGCCTTCCAGCACCGGGAAGCCCGAGATGCCGTGCTGGCGTGCCAGCGCGATCACCTCGCGCACGGGGGTGTCCGGCCCCACCGTGATGGGGTCGCGCAGCACGCCCGATTCGTAGCGCTTCACGCGTGCCACTTCAGCGGCCTGCTGCCTGGGGGTGAGGTTCTTGTGGACGATGCCGACGCCGCCTTCCTGGGCGATGGCGATCGCGAGGCGGGCCTCGGTGACCGTGTCCATCGCCGCCGAGACCAGAGGCAGGTTCAGGCGGATGTTGCGGGTGAGCTGGGTGGCCAGGCTGGTGTCTCGAGGCAGGACCTGCGAGAACGCCGGCACCAGCAGCACGTCGTCGAAGGTGAGCGCTTTGCCGAGGAGGCGCATGCTGAATCGGGGCTCCGGACGCAAAAAGCGATTATACGGAGGGTCACACTTGTGCGCCGCCACCCGTGATGGAATGCACGGCCCCATGGCGGTGCACCGGCACTACACTTTCGCGATGCGAATTCCGCGCGTGCGTTTCATGCCGGCCCTGGTGGCCGCACTCGTCGTCTTCGGCACCACGTTGCCGAGCCAGGCCCAGTGGGTGTGGCGCGACAAGGAAGGCCGCGTCACCGCGAGCGACCTGCCGCCCCCGCGCGACGTGGTCGAGAAGGACATCCTCCAGCGGCCCGACACCAGCGCCCGGAAGGCGCCGCCGCCGGCCGCCGCGGCCTCCACGCCCGTGCCGGCCCCGGTCGCGAAGCCAGCCGCCGACCCTCAGCTGGAGGCGCGCCGCCGTGCCGCCGACCAGGAACAGCAGGCCAAGGCACGTGCCGACGAGGAGCGCAACGCCCAGCAGCGCGCCGACAACTGCCGCCGCGCCCGCGGCCACCTGGTGGCGCTGGAAAGCGGCCAGCGCATCGCCCGCACCAACGAGAAGGGCGAACGCGAGATCCTCGACGACAAGGGCCGCGCCGAAGAGATGCGGCGCGCACAGGAAGTCATCGCCTCCGACTGCCGCTGAACGCGGCGCGCTTCAGCGGCCGGCCGCGCGTGCGGCCAGGCGTTCCTTGTGCTGCCGGTAGCGCAAGCGACGTGCTTCCTTCGGGTCCACCGTGAGCGGGCGGTAGACCTCCACTCGGTCCAGGTCGCGCAGTTGCGTTTCCAGGGGCTGCACCCGGCACCAGACTCCGGCACGCACCGTGGCCGGATCCAGACCGTGGCGCTGAAGCACCCCGCTCGCGGCCAGCGCCTGGGCCAGCGTGGCACCGGGCGGCAGCTTCAGATCGCTGCGGTCGGCTTCGCCCGGGCGCGGGCAGTAGACCACCTCGACGCGCAGCGCCTCAGCGGGGCCCATAGACCACTTCGGCGCGCTTGACGAAGGAATCGACGAAGGTATTGGCAATCTTGTCGAACACCGGGCTCACCACGCGTTCGAGCGCGCCGCTGGAAAATCCGTAGCGCATCTCGAATTCGATCTTGCAGCCCAGCACCGCGGCGCCCTCGGTGCCCAGCGGGTGGAAGATCCAGCTGCCGTCCAGCACCGAGAACGGGCCGTCGACGAGGCGGATGACGACCGACTGGCCGGGCACGTTCTCGTTGCGGGTCGTGAAACTGTGGCGCACCCCCATGTAGGCCAGGCCCAGGCGCGCCACGATGCCGTTCTCGAAGGTCTCGACGATGTGCGCCTTGTCGCACCAGGGCAGGAACTCGGGGTAGCGTTCGAACCCGTTGACCAGGTCGTACATCTCCCTCGGCGAGTAGCCCAGCAAGACCGACTTCTTCACCTGCTTCATACAATGCCTCGATTGTAGGTGCGGCCTCCCGCGCCCGCCCCTTGATCCATGTCCAACCCCAACATCGCCGAGAACCGCCGCGCCCGCTTCGAATACCACATCGAGGAGCAGTACGAGGCCGGCATGGTGCTGGAAGGCTGGGAAGTGAAGGCGGTGCGCGCCGGCCAGGTGCAGCTGACTGACGGCTACGTGGTCATCAAGGGCGGCGAGCTCTACCTCATCGGCTGCCGCATCAACGCGCTGCGCGCCGCTTCCACCCACGTGCACCCCGAGGCCGACCGCACGAAGAAGCTGCTCATGAAGAAGGCCGAGATCCGGCGCCTGATCGGCAAGATCGAGCAGAAGGGCTACACCCTGGTGCCGCTGAACCTGCACTACCGCGCCGGCCGCGTGAAGGCCGAGATCGCCCTCGCCAAGGGCAAGGCGCAGCACGACAAGCGCGACACCGAGAAGAAGCGCGAATGGGAACGCGAGAAGGGGCGCCTGATGCGCCACAAGGTCTCGTCGAGCCCCTCGTCCTGAAACCCCCATCCCCCATAGAGAACCCCAGCGGAGACCCCGAGCGATGTCGATTCCCTACCTCTTCCACGCCGGCGAAGCCACCGTGCTGGCCAAGGACGGCCAGTTCACCGACGCGATGCCCGAGATCCTGATCGGCCGCACCGACGGCCCGGTGGGCCAAGCGTTCGCGAACATGATGGCGCAGAGCAAAGGCCACACGGCGATGTTCGCCATCCGCGCCTGCAACCAGCTGGTGCGGCCGCCGACGATCATGGTGCCCAAGGTGACGCTGAAGGACGTGGTCAACATCGACCTCTTCGGCGGCGTGGTGCAGAGCGCCACCGCCGACGCCGTGGTCGACTGCCTGATCGACGGCACGATCCCGAAGGACGTGGCCAACGACCTGTGCATCATCAGCCTGGTCTGGATCGACCCGCGCTGCGCGAAGGACCCGAACCTGGACAAGAAGGACATGTACCGGACGAACCACGAAGCGACGAAGCTCGCGATCCGGCGCGCCCTGCGCAACGAGCCCTCGGTCGACGAACTGATCGCCAACCGGCACAAGATCAAGCACGACATGGACGACTGGAGCTGAACGCTCCGGCCGGCCTCCGCTTCAGCCGAAGGCGGCGGCCAGCGCCTGCTCCAGGTCGGCCTGCAGGTCGGCCACCGACTCGAAGCCCAGCGAGAAGCGCACCAGGTGGCCGCGCAGCGGGCCGTTCGGGCGCATCGCCTTCAGGTCGTAGGGCACCACCAGGCTCACCGGCCCGGCCCACGAATAGCCCAGCTTGAACAGGTGAAGAGAATCGCAGAAGCGGTCCACCTGCGCCGCTTCGTAGCGTTCGTCGAACAGCACCGAGAACAGGCCCGCGGCCTGGGTGGTCACGGCCTTCCAGTGTTCGTGTCCGGGCGAGCCTGCCAGTGCCGGGTGCAGCACGCGGGCCACCTCGCGCCGCGTGCCCAGCCAGCGCGCCAGTTCACGCCCCGCCGCGTCCTGCGCGCGGTAGCGCAGCGGCAGCGTGGCCAGCGAACGCAGCAGCAGTTCGGCGTCGTTCCCCGCCACCCCCAGGCCCAGGTGCATGTGGGCCAGCTTCAGTCGTTCATGCAGCGTGTCGTCGCGCGTGACGACCGAGCCCATCAGCACGTCGCCGCCGCCGCTGGGGTACTTGGTCAGCGCCTGCATCACGATGTCGATGCCGAGCGCGAAGCCGTCGAAGGCGATGCCGGCACCCCAGGTGTTGTCGAGCGCGGTGGTCACGCCATGGTGCTTCGCGCGCGCCACCAGCGCCGGCAGGTCGGGGAACTCCATCGTCACCGAGCCCGGGGCTTCCAGCCAGACCAGCTTCGTCTTCGGGTGGATGGCCGCTTCCAGCGAGTCCGGGTCCATGGGGTCGTAGAGGCGGTGCGTGATGCCCCAGCGGGCGAGTTCGGTGCGCGCGAACTCGCGGCTCGGGCCGTACACGTTGTTCGGCAGCAGCACTTCGTCGCCCTGCGCCAGCAGCGCCATGTCGACGTGCGAGATCGCGGCCAGCCCGCTGGGCGACAGCAGGCAGTGCCGGCCCCCTTCCAGCGTGGCGATGCGCTCTTCCAGCGTGAAGGTGGTGGGCGTGCCGTGCAGGCCGTAGGTGTAGCCGTTCTTGTAGCGCCAGTCGCGCGACCGGATGGCGGCCACGTTGGGGAAGATGATGGTCGAAGCCTTGTGCACCCCGACCTGCGGCGCTTCGAAGCCTTCCGGCGGGCGGTACGGGTGGTGGACGAGTCCGGTCGCGGGATCGGGCTTCAAGGCGGATTCCTTCTCTTCAGACAGGGACGGCCACGAGGTCATGGCCCTCGGCGGCAACGACGCGGGCGCGCGTGAACTCGCCCACCTTCAGCGTCTTGGACGCCTTCTCGGGTGGCAGCAGGCGCACCGTGCCGTCGATCTCGGGCGCGTCGGCATAGCTGCGGCCGCGGCCGCCCTTGCGGCCGAGCGCCGGCGCGTGGTCCACCAGCACCTGCATGCTGGCGCCCACGCGGCGCTGCAGTCGCTGCACCGAGACTTCCTCGGCCACCGCCATGAAGCGGGCGCGCCGTTCCTCTCGCACTTCCGCGGGCAGCATGCCGGGCAGGTCGTTCGCCGCCGCACCCTGCACGGGCGAATAGGCGAAGCAGCCGGCGCGGTCGATCTGCGCCTCGCGCACGAAGTCCAGCAGGTGGGCGAACTCCTCTTCGGTCTCGCCCGGGAAGCCGGCGATGAAGGTCGAGCGCACGACGAGTTCGGGGCAGGACTCGCGCCAGCGCTGCAGGCGCTCCAGGTTGCGCTCGCCGCTGGCCGGGCGCTTCATGCGCTTCAGCACCTCGGGGTGCGAATGCTGGAACGGCACGTCCAGGTAGGGCAGCACGCGGCCGGCGGCCATGAGCTGCAGCACCTCGTCGACATGCGGGTAGGGATACACGTAGTGCAGCCGCACCCAGGCGCCATGCGGCTCGGCCAGCGCGCCCAGCGCCTCGCACAGTTCGGTCATGCGTGTCTTCACCGGCCGGCCTTCCCAGAAGCCGGTGCGGTACTTGACGTCGACGCCGTAGGCACTGGTGTCCTGGCTCACGACCAGCAGTTCCTTCACGCCCGACTCGAACAGCGCCTGCGCTTCCTTCAGCACGTCGCCCACCGGGCGCGACACGAGGTCACCGCGCATCGAAGGGATGATGCAGAAGGTGCAGCGGTGGTTGCAGCCTTCGCTGATCTTGAGATACGCGTAGTGCCTGGGCGTGAGCTTGATGCCGGCGGCGGGCACGAGGTCGGTGAAGGGGTCGTGCGGCTTGGGCACGTGGGCGTGCACCGCGTCCATCACCTCCTGCGTGGCGTGCGGGCCGGTGACGGCCAGCACCTTGGGGTGCACCTGGCGCACCAGGTTGCCGCCGCCTTCGCCTGCCTTGGCGCCCAGGCAGCCGGTGACGATGACGCGGCCGTTGGCGGCCAGCGCCTCGCCGATGGCGTCCAGGCTCTCCTTCACCGCGTCGTCGATGAAGCCGCAGGTGTTGACGATGACGAGGTCGGCGCCCTCGTAGGTCTTCGAGGTCTGGTAGCCCTCGGCGCTGAGCTGGGTGAGGATGAGCTCGGAATCGGTCAGCGCCTTCGGGCAGCCGAGCGAGACGAAGCCCACCTTCGGGGCGGATTCGGTCATGGCCGAATTGTCCGCTATCGGCCCGCGGCGGGCCGCGGCCTAGCGCTTGGGCGTGGGGAAGCCCGGGAACGAGGCGCCGGCCTTCTGCAGCTGTTCGTTCAGCTGCTGCAGGTATTCGCCCATCATGTTCTGCATCAGCGGCGCCTGGCCGCTGAGGAAGGTGGTCCAGACCTCGGGCGTGAGCTTGGCCGGCTCGTAGAGGCCGCGCGCCTGCTCGGCGAAGCGCGTCTGCACGTCGGCGAAGGCCTGCAGGTTCTTCTCCAGCATGGCGCCCATCATGCCCTGCATGGCATGGCCGTAGAAGCGGATGATGTTGGCCAGCACGGGCGTGCTGAACATCGGCACGCCGCCCGATTCCTCTTCCAGGATGATCTGCAGCAGGATGCTGCGCGTGAGGTCCTCGCCGCTCTTGGCGTCGCGGACCTCGAAGTCCTCTCCGGCCAGGACCATGCGCTTCACGTCCGCCAGCGTGATGTAGCTGCTGGTCTGGGTGTCGTACAGGCGCCGGTTCGGGTACTTCTTCAGCGTGCGCTTTGCCGGGGTGGCAGCGGCCTCGGGCGTGGTGGCCGGGGCACGGCGGGCAGTGGGCATTGCGGATCAGCTCCAGCTGAAGGCGGAAGCGGTCATTCTAGGAGTCGGCCCCGGACGGCCCGCTGCGGGGTTTCCCCGCCGGGTATCCCAGGAAGGCGTCCACCGCCTCGGTCAAGGGGCCCGGCGTGCCCAGCTGCTGGTTCAGCTGCGCGTGGCCCAGCGCCAGCGGCAGCACGCGCGCCTGGCCGCCGAGTTCGCGCACGCGTTCGGCGAAATGCTCGTTCTGCAGCACCGAAGCCGGCCGCAGCGATGAACAAGGCAGCAGCAGCGGCGGTGGTGCCGCCTGCAGCCGGTGCCAGGGCGACGCGGCGCGCCAGCCGGCGGGGTCGGACCCGAAGGCGCGTTCGTGCAGGGGCAAGGGTTCGCCTTCCATCATCTGCACCGCGTCCAGCGCAGCGCTGTCCACCAGCACCGCACCCTGCGGCGGCGCCATCCCGAAGGGCTGCCCGATGGCAGGGTCGGCCAGCACCAGCGCCAACAGGTGGGCGCCGGTCGAATGGCCCAGCACCCAGACCCGGCTGCCGTCGCCGCCCCAGCGTTCCACGCGCCGCTGCACCACCGCCAGCGCCTGCGCCACGTCTTCGGCCTGCTCCAGCGGACCGGCCATGGGCAGCAGGCGGTAGTCGACCGAGACCACCACCCAGCCGCGCGGCACCCAGTGGCGCACCTTGGCTTCGATGAATTCGGGCTGCGCCTTGTCGCCCATCGCCCAGGCGCCGCCATGCACCAGCACCAGCACCGGCCAGGGGCCGCGGCCTTCGGCGGGGCGGTACAGGTCCAGCCGCTGGGCGGGTCGGCGGCCGTACGGCAGGTCGGCTTCGACGACGATGCCGGCCGGCCATTCGATGCCGCCGCGGCGCCGCCGCAATGCCGCCAGCCAGGGCCGGTTCATGCGCGGCGCGGCGTGCGCGCGAAATGCACTTCGCAGCCGCCGCGCGGGTTGGTCACGTAGCGGTTGCCGTTGAGCGGCATCACCTTCGGCCCGAACGGGTTGGCGGTGCCCAGGAACAGGCCATGCGGCGTTGACACCAGGTTGCGCAGTCCCATGTTGTACGGGTTGCCCATGCCGTTGTTGGTGACCGGGACCCAGTTCTCTCCGTCGAAGCTGCGGTAGAGGTCGAAGCCGGAGTGGTGGTCCAGGATGGTCTGCGCCCCCACGCGGTTGATGATGTTGACGAAGGCCTCCGGCCAGCGCCGGCGGTTCGCGTAGCCCAGCACGGGGCTCCACTCGAAGGTGCCCATGTAGAGCCACCCGTCGTGTTCGCACATGCGCCAGAAGTAGCCGTTGAAGAAGTTGTTGAAGCCGGCCATGTAGCCCGACAGCGGGGCCCGCCGACCTTCGGGCGAATCGCGTTCGTCGCCCACCAGCAGGTCCCAGCGGCCGTCGGGCCACAGGCGGATCATCTCCGGCGGTGCCGGCCCCACGCGGTTCGCGGTGTCGATGCCGCCGCCCTGGATGCCGCTGCCGATGTACAGCGCTCCCTTGAACGGCGTCATGCTCAGCACGCACTGGTTCAGGCGGCCGCGCCCGGCGCCCTTCTCCAGCACGCGTTCCCACTGGTAGGGGCGCTCGCCTTCGCAGGTGCTGCGCCAGACCTGGAAGCCTTCCAGGTTGAAGGTGCCCACGTAGAGGTGGTCGCCGAAGGCGCACATCTCGAACACGGTCTTGTTGCCGGCGTCGCCGAAGCCGAAGTCGCTGCACGGTTCCCAGACGCCACGCGAAGGGTCGGTGCTCTCGTAGACCACCGAATGCGCCGAGACGTTGGGATTGCCGCCACGCGAGCCGGCCGGCGTGGTGTACAGCCGGCCCTTGAACTCGCACACCGTGCGGATGGTGGTCACCGGCAGGCCTGTGAGGCCCGGCTCGCAGCTGGGCGTGAAGGTGCGCCCGTCCTCGGACCGCAGCAGCGTCGGTCCCGGCCCGCGCGCCGGCGACCAGGTGCTGACGAACAGCGCCGGCGGCTCCACGCCGCGCCCCGAATAGACCAGCATGCCGCGCAGTCCCAGTTCGCGCGGGATCGGCTTGCCGTTCGTGCCGATGATCGTCGGCGACTTGAAGACCCGTTCCCACTCGTCGGCCAGCGGGTCGTAGCGCCAGATCTCGGCATGCATGTCGATCGAGTACGGGTCTTCCGGGCACTCCACCGGCCAGACGTCCATGCCGATGGGCAGTCGCGCCTTCATGAACGGGAAGTTGCCGCGCGTGGTGCCCACGTAGAGGTGGCCGCGGAACCAGGCCATCGAGTGGGCGTAGGCGTTGTTGCCGTCGCCGAAGCCGTGCTGCGCGATGCAGCGGAAGTCCTGCCGCGAAAGCCCGGGCCAGATGCCCAGCCGGTTGGCCGCCGCCATCGCCCGGTTCAGGCTGCAGCCGCGACCGCGACACCCGTGACGTAGCGCGACAACGCGTCGTGCGCCTCGTCGGGCGTGGCGAAGGGGCCGATGCGCTGCTTCTCGCGCGTGTTGAAGTGCCAGCCGCCTTCGGCCTTGTAGACGCGGTCGCTGCGGAAGTGGCGCCGCAGTTCCTCTCCGGACCGCACCACCGGCCGGCGCGCGTAATCGCCGCGCCAGAAGCGTTCGCATTCCTGCATCACGTCTTCGGGGCGGGAAGCCGGGAAGAAGTGGCCGGCGTCGCGCACGCGGCGGAATTCGGCGTGCGGCCAGACGTCGAGCAGTTCGCCGCCGGTGAGCCGCGCCTGCGAGTGGTCGCCGTACAGCGCCAGGATGGGAAACATCAGCCGCCGCAGCGCGTCCAGCGAAAGGCCGTCGTCGCCCAGCAGCTGCGCTTCGGCGTCGGTCTCTTCCATCAGGCGCAGCCACTGCTGCGCGCTGCGCTTGCCCTGGCGCGCCATCAGCGGGCCCACCAGGTCCAGCAGTTCGGATGCCACCGCCTCGTCGCGCGTCTGGCGTTGCGCCACCTGCGTGATGAGTCGGTAGCCGAAATACGGATCGTGGGTGTCCAGGCCCAGACCGTGGCGGTCGACCAGGGCCTGGATATGCGCCCGGTTGCCCCACTCGCGCCCGACCTGGTGGCGGCGCACGGCGGTGATGTGGGTGTCGCACAGCACCAGGCTGGAAATGCGCGCCGGGTCCAGCAGGGCCAGGTTGAGCGCGACAACGCCGCCGAAGCTGTGCGCCACCAGGTGCGCGCGTGCGATGCCCAGGTGGTCCATCAGCGCGTGCAGGTCCTGCGCCAGGTTCTGCGGCGTGTAGCCCGAAGGCGTCATCTCCGAGCGGCCCAGCCCGCGCAGGTCGAACAGGGTCACGCGGTAGCGCTGCGCGAACACCGGCGCGTACGGCAGGTACCAGAAGGCCATGTTGGTGGCCAGCCCGTGCACCATGATCAGGTCCTCGCGCGGACCCGGGCCGGGTTCTTCCACCTGCAGGTAGTTGAGGCGGACGCCGTTGACCAGTGCGCTGGGCATGCGGTGGCTACTCCATGTAGCCCAGCATCTGCAGCTGCGCCATGATCATGCCCTTCTCTTCCTCGGACATCGCATCGGCCGCCAGGTCCTTGCGGGTGCCGGTGGTCGGCTCGCCGATCACCACCGGCCGCAGCGCCTTGTGCTCGGCGGTGAACATCGCGTCCGGCACCTGGCCTTCGAAGTCCGAAGGCACCGGCAGTCCCAGGCTGTGCAGCAGCGTGGCGCCCACGTCCATGATCTTGCGGCGGCCGATCTGTTTGCCCTGCGCCACCCCGGGGCCGTAGCCGATGAAGACGCCGTCGGGGTGGTGCGTGCCCGCGGGTTCCGGGCGCGGCTCCACCACCGGCAGCCGGTTCTTGATGGAGACGAAACCGCAGTCGCGCAGCACCAGCAGCAGGTCGGGCGCGTCCATCATCGCAGCGCCCGGGAAGACTTCCTCGCGCTTGTGGATCTCGGCGATGATGCGCTCGCCGGTGGCTTCGTCCTTCAGTTCTTCCAGGTCGCGGATCAGGCGGTTGCGCGTGGCTTCGTAGTCCTCAGGCCCGATGCCGGGCTGGCCCGGTTCGCGCGCGACGCGGATGTTGATGCCGTTCGAGGAAGGCGTGCGGCAGTAGGCGATGGTCTTGCCCCAGTCGAGGAAGGCGAACATGCTGTCCTCGCGCCGCTTGCCTTCGGCGGTGTCGGGCACGTCCTTCCAGGCCAGCCAGCCCTTCTGCCCCAGCCAGGTGTTGATGCGCACCACTTCGGTGGTGGCGGTGAAGCCGTGGTCGCTGGCCAGGAAGACCTGCACGTCAGGGCCGGCAGCGGTGACCAGCGCCTCGATGAAGCTGTCGAGCTGGCGGAAATAGTCAAGGCACAGCGCGCGCATGCGGCGGTGGTAGTCGCTGGGCTCGGCCGGCTGCAGCGCGGGGTCGATGAACAACCAGGCCTGGTGCTGCAGCTTGTCGACGCCGTCGAACATGACGGCCATCAGCTCGGGGGCTTCCTCGCGCATCAGGTGTTCGGCGATGCGGAACCACTGCTTTTCGCGCGGCAGGTGGTAGCGCACCCAGTTCTCGCGGTCGTGGTCGGTCAGGCTTTCCATCGCCTGCTTTTCCTGTTCGAAGTCCCAGGCCAGTTCCTGGGCGTTGAACTCGGGGATCTGCTTCAGGCGGTCGTACAGGTCGGGCGGCGTGGAATTGCGGCGCAGGTGGCGCCAGGGCACGAAGCCGGGCACCATGAAGCCGTTCAGGTCCTTCGGCGGCGGCGCCGTGAAGGGGAAATTCAGCGCCGC
Organism: Rubrivivax sp.; assembly: GCA_044224175.1. GTDB lineage: Bacteria > Pseudomonadota > Gammaproteobacteria > Burkholderiales > Burkholderiaceae_C > Rubrivivax. The sequence continues at coordinate 13,367 of JBGAKY010000097.1, forward strand.
CACCTTCAGCCCCTGCCGGCTGGCGATCGACCAGATGGTTTCGACGCGGCAGTCGCGCGAATCGTAGAGGGTGAAGAAGACGTCCTCGCCGCGCTCTTCGGCGCGGATGAAATCGAACACGCCGTGATGCCCGGGACCACGGCCGGTCATCAGCGATACCCAGGCCGGCGGTGTGAGCGGGTTGGGCGTGGAACGCAGCTTCGCCCGCGTGCCCTTGGCGAAGATCTGGCCCAGGAAAGGCATCACCGGCGCGCCGGCGGCGGCCGAGGTGAGTTCGTTCAGCACCGTGAACGTGGCGCCGTCCATGCCGATGAAGAGGGTCTTCACCGTCACGGGGTGACCCCCTGCACCGCCGGGGTGGCCAGGCGTCCTTCGACGAAGCGGGCGATCTGCGCCACGCTCAGGTCGCCGACGTAGCTGCCGTCGCGCATGAGCAGCGCCTGGAAGCCGAGTTTGCGGCCATAGGCTTCTTCGAGCGCCACGCACAACTGGATGATGTCGACCGACGCGAATTCGAGGTTCGCCACCAATTGGGTGGATGCGCCCACGCCGCCGTCGATCTCGAGACCCCAATCCTGGATCAGGTCCTCGATGACTGCGATCACTGTGTCTTCGACCGTCGCGCGCAAAAGGCTGCTCATTCCTCGACCTTCGTCATTCCGGTTTCATATTCCGCGATGGCCACGATCGAATTTCCGATACGCAAGATCCGGACCGGAACGATCCTATCAGCAGCCTGCACTTGAGCGAGACCATCCGCCCCCCCCGATTCGAAGGTGACTTCGAACGCTTCCGGAGCTCCTTCGAGACCTGTGCCACACGATTTGGCCGCGGCTTCCTTGGCGCACCAGAGCTTCAGCACCGCCTCGGCGGGTGCCGGCTGCTGTTGCAACCAGTCACGTTCGGCGGCAGTCAGCGCGCCGGCCAGCGCCTCGGGCCGGCGCACGCGGCCAACCCGCTCGGCGTCGATACCCACCGGATATTCATTTCCGGAAACTGCCGCGATATTCCCTTCGGAATCATGTGAAAGGGATATTCTGGGCGCAGGGATCAGGGAATCATTCCACCAGCCATCCACAAATGGCGCCCCGAATTCGTCGTGCCCGACGAATATGTCTGAGGGGTACGGCAATTCGCCGGTGCGCTGGTGGATCCAGCCGCGCACCGCTTCCTTCAGAGCCAGCCGCCCGAGCAGCCATTGCCGGCGCTGCCGGATCGAGGTGCCCTGCAGGGCGCGCCACTCCGCCCGCTCCTCATAGCCCAGCGTCGCGTGAGCCAGCATGCGAAGGAAAATGGCGTTCGACTGGCTGCAGAAGGCCTCGTCCAGGTGGTCCAGCTGCCAGACCGTCGCCCGTGCCGGGGTGGCCAGCGGCGCGCCCAGCCAGCCTTCCAGCGGGCTGCGGCGCGCCTGGTAGAAGCGGTGCGGCACCTCGAAAAACACGTTGACCAGGCCCGAGACGCGCACCAGCGGCTGGCCGTCGGTGGTCACGGCTTCGAACGACCATCGGCGCGCGGCGCCGACCTCGCCTGCGCGCGTCGGGTCCAGCGCCTGCTGGCGCCCGCGCAGCAGCGTGCCGGGGTGCTGTGCTGCGGGCGGCGCGCAAAACTCGATGCGTTCGATGGTCGAAGGAAAGCAGTTGAAGTCGGTGCCGACCTGTTCGGCCACCCAGCAGGCGGCCAGCTGGCCGGTGGCGTCCAGCAGCACCGGGTTGGTCAGCATGAAGGGCCGATCGCCGGGTTCGAAGAAGCCTTCCAGGCTGCAGGCCGAGAGCTCGCAGTCGATGCCGGATGCGTTCCAGCCCTGCACATGCTGCAGGCTCTGGAACAGCGGGCCGTGGAACATGCCGATGTCGTAGATGGCCTGGCCGTCCCAGCGCGCGGCCTGCGCAGGACCCAGCGCCGGCAGCGCGGGCAAGGGCGACAGCGGCGCAAAGCAGATGTCGGCCGACACCGCCGGCGAACCGGCCTGCAGCAGCGTGGCGCGGATGCGCGCCGCGTCACCGGGCACACGCTCGGCGCGCACCTCGAGCAGGGTCTCGTCGTCGTCGAGCGCGATCCAGTCGAAGGCGCGCACCTGCTCGATCGCGGCCAGCCGCGTGGCGCCGGCCAGCATCGCCGCGCCCTGGGCCATGATCTCCAGGCTCACCATCAACGGCACGCAGGCCAGGCCGGTGAGTTCGGGGTCGGTCTCGGAGACGCGGCCCGACAACACGTGGTCGCGAAGGAAGGCGTCGCGGTGCACGCTCAGGCGGCATTCGGCGCGCAGGCGGGCATCGTCGTGTTCGAGCACGTTGTCGATGAAGGGCAGCACCACCTCTTCCGGCGGCAGGGCCGGGGCCGAAACCGCAGGCGCCGGCGGCGCCTGGGCCGCCAGCTGCCGCAGCAACGCGCGGTCGGCGTCGTCAAGACGCAGCGTGGGCAGCGTGTTGTCCAGCAGCCCCGGCAGGCGCACGGGCTTCGGCGCCGCGGCCAGGTCGATCGCGGCGATGCGCCTGCGGTCGAACAGCCTCTCCAGCGACAGCGGGCGGCGGCGCACCCACAACTGCGCCAGCGTGCCCAGCAACTGCTCCAGCGCCGGCTTGCGGCGCACGTTGGTGGCCAGCGCCAGGTGCGGCTGGTCGGCCAGCACGTCGTCGACGAAGGCCGTGAGGTTGCCCGAAGGCCCGACCTCGACGAAGGCGCGCACGCCCTCGGCCACCATCTGCTGCACGGTCTCGCGGAAGCGCACGGTCTGCGACCATTGCGCAGCCGCCAGCTTGCGCACCGCGGCGGGCGATTCCGGGAAGCGCTGGCCCGAAGCGCAGCTGTACAGCGGCACGCGCGGCACCGCCAGCTTGATGGCCTTGTAGTAGTCCAGGAAAGCCGCGCTCACCTCGCCGAAGTCGGCGGTGTGGTAGCCGCGGTCGAAGGGCAGCGGCATGCAGATGGCGCCTTGCGCCACCAGCTTCGCCTGCACCACGTCCACCGCCTCGCGCGTGCCGTACAGCACCAGCTGGTTGGCGCAGTTGTCCATCGCCACCTGCAGCGCCTGGCCGCTGGCGGCCACCGTCTCGTGCACCATCGTGGCGGGCAATGCACCCACCGCGAGCAGCGCACCGGTGGGGATCTTGCCTTCGGCCAGCACCCGCTGGTACACGGCGTTGAGCTGGCGGATGAAGTCGGCCAGCTTCGCGCGGTGGTCGGTGGGCAGCGCGCGCGCCGCCGCCAGCGCGGACGATTCGCCCGAGCTGTGGCCCAGCATCACGTCCGGGTGCAGGCCCAGTGATTCGAGCAGCGAGAACATCGCCATGCCGCCCACCATCACGGCCTCGGAGCCCACGTCCATGTCGTGCAGGCGCGCTTCCAGGGCCTTGCGCCGCTCGGCGCTCAGGCCGGTGGGCGGCGGGAAGGCGATGTCGGTGCGGGTGGCGCCGGGCTCGTCGGCGTAGAGGCCGCGCCAGAAGTCCAGCCAGTCGCGCACCTCCTCGAAGTGCAGCGCCAGGTCGGCGAACATGCCCAGGTACTGCGAACCTTCGCCGGGGAACAGGTAGGCCAGCCGGCCCTGCAAGGGCTCGGTGGCGTAGAACGCCCCACCGCGCGTGGACCAGCTGGCGGCCTTGCCTTCGGCCAGCTTCGGCAGCGCCGACTGCAGCGCCTTGGCCAGTGCTTCGCGGCTGCGCGCCACCAGCGCCAGTCGCACCGGGCCGCCGGCGTCGGTGCGCGCCAGCGCGGCCGCAATCTCGTCCAGCCCGGCCGCGGCATGGCGCTCCAGTGCGGCCAGCAGCTCCTGCACCTTCGAGGCCAGCGCCGCCGGCGTGTCGGCCGACAGCACGCACAGCTCGCTGGGCCAGCGCGTCAGCAGCGCCGGTCGCACGGCGGTGGCCGGCGCCTGCTCGACGATCGCGTGCGTGTTGATGCCGCCGAAGCCGAACGAGTCGACGCCAGCCCGGCGCGGCTGGTGCAGCGGCGCGATCCAGGGCCGCGCCGCGCGGTTGACGAACAGCCGCGTGAGCTCGATGCCGAGTTCGGGGTTGACCTCTTCGCACAGCGTCGGCGGCAACACGCGGTGATGCAGCGCGAGCGCCGTCTTGATCAGGCCGGCGACGCCTGCCGCCGGGATGCAGTGGCTGATCATCGACTTGACCGAGCCGAGCGCGATACTGCCCTGCTCGGCGCTGCGGTCGCCGAAGACGCTGCGTAGCGCCGCGACCTCGGTCTTGTCGCCGAGCGGGATGCCGGTGCCGTGGGCCTCGATGAGGCCGATGCTGGCCGGATCGACGCCGCTCGCGTCGTAGGCGCGGCGGATCGCGAGGCTCTCGCCTTCGACGCTCGGCGCGAGCAGCCCCGTGCCGCGCCCGTCGCTCGCCTGGCCGATGCCGCGCAGCGTCGCGTAGACGCGGTCGCCGTCGGCGAGAGCGTCCGACAGGCGCTTGAGCACGACCATGCCCAGGCCCTCGCCGAGAAGCGTGCCGTCGCTGCCGGCTTCGAAGGGGCGCACCTTGCCGCGCGCGCTGAGCGCGCCGAGCTGGGTGAAGATCGCCGACACGTCGGCCGGCAGCGAGGCATTCACGCCGCCGGCGATCATCAGCCGGCTGCGCCCGGCGCGCAGTTCGTCCATCGCCGCGCCGACGGCCAGCAGCGACGACGAGCAGGCGGCGTCGACGAGGTAGTTCGGACCCTTCAGGTTGAGCCGGTTGGCGATGCGCCCGGTCATCACGTTGGGCACCAGGCCCGGTGCGGTGTCGGCGTTGGTCGGCGGCAGCTTGGCGGCGAGCAGCCGGCGGATGCCGTCGGCCGCGGCCTGGTCCAGGCGGGGCAGCGCGGCTTCGAGCAGGGCCATCGTCTGGTCGAGGACGATGTTGTTCTGGATCACCGTGACCTGGCCGCGGTGCAGGTAGGTGCTGTGGCCGAGGATGATGCCGGTGGCGGCGTGGTCGCGCTCGGCGCCGAGGTAGCCGGCGTCGAGCAGGGCGTCGCGCGCGACCCGCAGCGCGAGGAACTGATCGGGTTCGCCGCCATCCATCGAGTTGGGCATGATGCCGAACTCGCGCGGGTCGAAGGTGTAGAGGTCCTTCAGGTAGCCGCCCGACGAGGTGCGGATGCGGCCACTGGCGAGATAGCGGTCGGCATCCCAGTTCGCCACGGGCGCGCCGACCGCG
>JBGAKY010000098.1:0-17733 GCA_044224175.1 Rubrivivax sp.
ACCGGCTGGTCACGGTGCTGGGCCCCGGCGGCTGCGGCAAGACGCGGCTGGCGGTGGAGGTGGCGCGCCTGGCCGGCGAGGACGCGCGCGCGCCGCGCTTCGAGGCCCCGATCTTCGTGCCGCTGGTCGGCGCCGTCGGCGCCGCAGAGGTGCTGGACCGTCTGGCGCTGGCGCTGCAGTTCGCTTCCTCGGGCGACCCCGCCGAGGCGCTGCTGGGCGCGCTGGATGGCCGCCGCGTGCTGCTGGTGCTGGACAACGCCGAGCAGCTGGACGACGGCGCGGTGGCCGCCATCGCCGGCCTTGTCGAGAGGCTGCCGCTGGCGCACTGGCTGGTCACCTCGCGCCGGCCGCTGGGCCTGGACGGCGAGCGCGAGTTCCTGCTCGAACACCTGCCGCTGCCCGCGCCCGACGCCCCGCTGGCCGAAGTGGCGATGAACCCCGCCGTGCTGCTGTTCGTGGACCGTGCGCGCGCCCACCGCGCCGACTTCGCCGTCACCGCCGGCCAGCGCGGTGCGCTGGTGGCGCTGGTGCGCTGGCTCGAAGGGCTGCCGCTGGCCATCGAGCTGGCGGCTTCGCATGCGCGCACGCTGGGGCCGGCCGAGCTGCTGGGGGTGCTGCGCGCCGCGCGCGAGGACCGCGAGGACCCCGCCGCCGGGCTGGCCTTCCTGGCGCGCCGCGGCGCGCGCAGCGGCAGCGACCCGCGCCACGCCTCCATGCTGGAGGTCATCGCCTGGAGCTGGCGCGGGCTGGCGGCGCCGACGCAGCACCTGCTGGGCCGCATCGCGCTGCTGCCGGCCGGCGCCACGCTGCACGCGGCGGCCGCGCTGGGCAGCGCCGGCGGCGGACGCCTGAATCTGGCGCGCGCGCAGTCCGAGCTGGACACGCTGGTGGCGCACTCGGTGGTGCGCGCCACCGCCGGGCGCGACGGACAGCTGCGCTACGCCCCCTTCGAGCCGGTGCGCGAGTACGCGCTCGCCTTGCAGGACGCGAGCGCCGGCGCCACCGCGCGGGCCGCCGCGCGGGCCTGGCTGCTGCACTGGGCCCGCTCGCTGCCGGCCACGCCGCCGCTGGCGAGCCTGCGCGACGAACTGCCCAACCTGATGGCCGCCTTCGCCGCCGCACCGGCCGACGGCGCCGCGAACGAGGCGATCGAGCTCTTCCTCTCGCTGCAGCCGGCCTGGGGCGAGATCGCCATCCCGGCCGGCGCACTGGACGTGCTGGACCGGCTGCTGGCCACGCCCGGCCTGGCCGACGTGCCGGCCGCCGGCGCCCACGCGCTGGCCGCCTGGTCCTTCCACGAGGCGGGCCGCAACGAGAAGGCGCGCCACCACGCCGCCGCCGCGCTGGCGCGGCCCTGCCCGGACGACGCGATGCGGGCGCGCGTGCTGTCGCGCACCGCGCGGCTGGCCTTTCGCCTCGACCGCGACGCCGCAGCTGCACGCGCGCTGGTGGCCGAAGCGCTGCCGCTGGCGCGCCGCTCGCGCCAGCCCAACACCGAAGCGGCGCTGCTCACGCTGGAGGGCCACATCATCACGGTCGCCGAGCGCGACCCCGCGCGCGGCGCCACCCACACGCGGCGCGCGCTCGAGCTGTGGCGCGAGTCGGGCAACCGACACCTGGTCAACGCCGGGCGCTTCAACGTCGCCATCAACGCCAGCCGCGCCGGCCGCGACGCCGAGGTGCTGGACGAGTTCCGCGCCCTCGCCGCCGAAGGCCGCGCGCTCGACGACTGGGACCTCGCCGCCGGTGCGCTGGACGCGCTGGGCACCTCGCTCATGAACCTGCGCCGCTGGCCCGAGGCCGCCGCTGCCATGCGCGAGAGCCTGGCGATCGCCTGGGACGACGGGCAGATGCTGTCGGTGGTGATGTCGCTGTGGAACATCGCGCCGCTGCTGGCGCGGCTGCGCCAGGGCGAGCTGGCCACGCAGACCATGGGTGCCGCCGAATCGCTGTGGGCCCTGCGCTTCGGCGCCCTGGACGACCATGACCGGCACGACCTGCGCCGGATGCGCCGCTTCGCCCGCGTGCTGCTGGGCTGGGCGGCGTCGCAGGTGGCTTGGCGGCAGGGCGCCGCGCTCGGCATCGCCGAAGCGGTGCAGGGCGTGCTTGGCGCACCCCTGGACGCCGGCCCGGCGCGCTGAATCCCCCGGCGCCCTGGCCGCTCCGGTGGCCTTGCAGACGGTGTCGGAACGGTCGCCTTCGACAGTGGGACCACGGATCGCGTCGCGACCGCCCACTCTCGGAGGAATCGATGAAAACCACCGCCCTGCGCACCTTGGTGCCGCTCGCTCTGGCCCTCGCCCTTGCCGCCTGCGGCGGCGGCGGGGGAGGCGCGGCCCCGACCCCGTCGCCCACGCCCAGCCCGAGCCCCAGTCCCAGCCCCAGTCCGGTGGCGTCTGCGACGCTGGAACTGTCGGCCGACAGCGCCACCGTGGCCGCCGGTGCGAACACCAGCGTCACCGTCAGCGTCACGCGCGGCGGCGGCTTCGCCGGCGACGTGGTGCTGGACGCCACCGGGCTGCCGGCGGGCGTGAGCGTGGCCCCGGCCACCATCGCCGCCGGAGCCACCAGCGCCACCCTCACGTTCAGCGCCACGTCGGTCGCGGCGGCCGCCACCGCCGCCATTTCGATCACCGGCAGTGCCGGCGGCGTGGGCTCGATCGCCCCGCTGGCGCTGTCGCTCACGGTGACGCCGGCACCGGCGCAGGTGACGCCTGTGGGCGACGCGCTGTTCGGCACCGCGGCCAGCGAAGGCTTCGCCTCCGCGGTGGCGTTGTCGAACGACGGCAGCGTGCTCGCCGTGGGCGCGCCGTTCTCCGATGTCGGCGGTACCGACAAGGGCACGGTGCGACTGTTCCAGCGCAGCGGCAGCACCTGGACGCAGAAGGGCGTCGACCTGCCGGGCGAAGCCGCCGGCGACCGTTCCGGCACCTCGGTGGCGCTGAACGCGGCCGGCACCCGCGTGGCCGTCGGCGCCTACCTGAACGACGGCCGCGCCGCGTCGGCCGGCCACGTGCGCGTGCACGAGTGGGACGGCACGGCCTGGGTGCAGCTGGGCGCCGACATCGACCCGCCCACCGACAGCGGCGCCGGCTTCGCGGTGAGCCTGTCGGCCAGCGGCGACCGCGTGGTCATCGGCGCGCCCGGCGTCAACGTCGTCAGCGGCGGCGTCTTCGTCTACGAGTGGAACGGCACGGCCTGGGTGCAGCAGGGCGTTTCGCTGCGCACCGGCAACGAGGTCGGCAGCGCGGTGGCGATCAGCGCCGACGGCAACCGCATCGCGCTCGGCGCGCCCGGCGCAGGCGGTGGCACCCTGCCGGGCGCGGTGACGGTGTGGGACTGGAGCGGCGGCGCCTGGACGCCGGTCGGCACCCTGCAGGGAGAAGCGAACGGCGACACCTTCGGCACCTCGATCGCGCTCTCGTCCGACGGCAGGCGGCTGGTGGTCGGCGCGCCCGCCAATCACGACGGCGGCGTCGCGGGCGGCGGCGCGGCGGCAGGCGCGGCCTACGTGTTCGAACAGGACGCGGGCGGCGACTGGGTGAAGCTGGGGGGCGACCTCGACGGCGAGATCCTCTCCAACGGTTCCGGGGCTTTCGGCAGCCAGGTCTCGATGGCGGCCGACGGCACGCTGGTCGCGATCACCGCGCCGGCACACAGCCATGCCAAGGTCTACCACTGGAGCGGCGGCGCCTGGGTCAAGCTGGACACCGACCTGGGCGGCGGATCGCGGGCCGACGCGGTGGCGCTGGCGGGCGACGGCCGCAGCGCGGTGGTCGGCTTCACCTTCAACCCGCCGCAGGTGCGCACCTTCGACCTCGCACCCTGAGCCGGCCGGGCGCCCGCTGTCACGAAACCGCCATCCGGGCTCCTTAAACTGCCTGGATGATCGAAGGACCGCGTGCCGGCGGAGCGCCCAGGACCACGCTGCTCGACCGCGAACGTTCGCTCCTGCAGTTCAACCGCCGCGTGCTGGCGCAGGCGCGCCGGCCCGACGTGCCGCTGCTGGAGCGGCTGCGCTACCTGACCATCGTCAGCTCGAACCTGGACGAGTTCTTCGAGGTGCGCTTCGCCGACATCCTGGAGAACGCGCGCACGCGCGGCGTGCAGGGCGACCTGCTGGCGGTGGCGGCGGCCGCGCACGAGCTGATCGACGAGCAGTACGCGCTCTTCAACGACGAACTCACGCCGGCGCTGCAGCGCGAAGGCATCGTGGTGCTGAACCACGCCGAGCGGGACGAGGGCCAGCGCCGCTGGGTGGCGGCGTTCTTCGAATCGCAGGTGCGGCCGCTGCTGGTGCCGGTGAGCCTGGACCCCAGCCACCCGTTCCCGCTGGTGGCCAACAAGAGCCTGAACTTCATCGCCCGCCTGGGCGGGCGCGACGCCTTCGGGCGCGACAACGCGATCGCCATCGTCAAGGTGCCGCGCGTGCTGCCGCGCGTGATGCGCCTGCCCGGCACCCTGACCGGCGGCCGCCAGGGTTTCGTGCTGCTGACCAGCGTGATCCGCGCCCACCTGGGCGAACTGTTCCCGGGGCGCACGGTGGAGTCGTTCTCGCAGTTCCGCGTCACGCGCGATTCGGACCTGGAAGTCGACGAGGACGAGGTCACCAACCTGCGCCAGGCGCTGCGCAGCGGCCTGTCGCGGCGCCACTTCGGCCAGGCGCTGCGGCTGGAGGTGGTGAAGAGCTGCCCGCAAGAGCTTTACCGTTTCCTGCTGCAGCAGTTCGACCTGCCGGAGGCGGCGCTCTACAAGGTGAACGGACCGGTAAACCTGGTGCGGCTGACGCAGCTGATCGACCAGGCCGACGGCGACACGCTGCGCTTCCCGCCCTTCGAACCCGCCTGGCCCCGGCAGCAGCTGCCGCGCGGCAGCGCCGTCTTCGAACGCCTGCGCGAACGCGACGTGCTGCTGCACCACCCCTTCGAGAGCTTCGAGCCCGTGGTCGAGTTCCTGCGCCAGGCCGTGCACGACCCCGAGGTGCTGGCCATCAAGCAGACCATCTACCGCACCGGCAGCGAAAGCGTGCTGATGGACCTGCTGATCGAGGCGGCACGCCGCGGCAAGGAGGTGATGGCCGTGGTCGAGCTGAAGGCCCGCTTCGACGAGGAAGCCAACATCAACTGGGCCGAGCGGCTGGAAGCGGTGGGCGTGCAGGTGGTCTACGGCATCGTCGGCCTGAAGACGCACGCCAAGATGCTGCTCGTCACGCGGCGCGAAGGCACGTCGGGCGAGGACCCGGCCGCACGGTCCAGGCTGCGCCGCTACCTGCACCTGTCCACCGGCAACTACAACCCGCGCACCGCGCGCCTGTACACCGACATCGGCTGCCTCAGCGCCGACCCCGGCCTGGCGGCCGACGCCGACGCGCTGTTCCAGCAGCTGGCCAGCCAGGCGCGCGTGAAGCCGCCGCGCCACCTGGTGGCGGCGCCCTTCGGACTGCAGCGCCGCATGCTGCAGCACGTGGCGCAGGCGGCCGAGGCGGCGCGCGCGGGCCGGCCGGCGCGCATCGTCGTCAAGGTGAACGCGCTCACCGACCCGGCGCTGATCGAAGCGCTGCTGGCGGCAGGCCGCGCCGGCGTGCCGGTGGACCTGGTGGTGCGCGGCGCCTGCATGCTGCCGCCCGGGCGGCCGGGACTTTCCGACAACGTGCGCGTGCGCTCGGTCGTCGGCCGCTTCCTGGAGCACACGCGGGTGATGTACTTCCGCTGGGGCGCGGGCGAAGACGAAGAGGCGCTGTACCTCAGCAGCGCCGACTGGATGAGCCGCAACATGCTGGGCCGCATCGAGATCGCGTGGCCGGTGCGCGACCCCGCGCTGCGCCAGCGCGTCATCGACGAAGCGCTGGTGCCCTACCTGCACGACGAGCGCGACGCCTGGGAACTGCAGGCCGACGGCCGCTACCGTCGCGTGGCCGAAGCCGGGGTCAGCGCGCAGCAGGCCTTGCTGGAGCGCTACGCCTGATGGACCTCATTCTCTGGCGCCACGCCGAAGCCTTCGACGCCGAAGACGGACAGGACGACCTGGCGCGCGCGCTCACGCCGCGCGGCGAGAAGCAGGCGCGCCGCATGGCGGCCTGGCTGAACCGCCAGCTGCCGGCCACGACCAAGGTGCTGGCCAGCCCCGCCCTGCGCGCGCAGCAGACGGCGGCGGCGCTGGAACGCAAGGTGAAGACCGAAGCCGCGCTCGCCCCGGGTGCCGGCGTGGAAGCGCTGCTGCACGCGGCGCGCTGGCCCGACGCGCGCACGCCGGTGCTGGTGGTCGGCCACCAGCCCACGCTGGGCATCGCCGCCGCCTGGCTGCTGGCGCAGCAGGCGCAGGTGTGGCCGGTGCGCAAGGCGGCGGTGTGGTGGCTGCGCGGACGCGAACGCGAAGGCGAACTGCAGGTGGTGCTGCACGCGGCGCTGTCGCCGGAGATGCTCTGAAGCGCGTCAGGCCTGCGCCAGCAGCGCCAGCCGCTGCGCATGCGCGGCCAGCGCCCGCTTCAGTGCCACCGGCTTGACGACGCGGAAGCCACAGGGCAGGCGCGCCAGCTCGCGCGCCACCCACTCCAGGTCGTCGGCCTGCACCTTGAGCCGCACGCCGCGTGCGGCCGCCTCGGGCACGCCCATCTCGACGAAGAGCGACCGGCGCGCGGTGGCCAGGTCGGTGTCCAGCAGCACTTCCACCGCATGCGCGCGCGGCAGTTCGGCGAGGGTGGTCTTGAGGTAGGCCAGCACGTCGAAGCCTTCCGGCCGGCCGAAGCTGGCCGGACAGGCCTGCACCGACAGCACGCGGTCGAGGCGGAAGCTGCGCAGCCCGCGCCGCAGGTGGCAGTGGCCCACCGCGTACCAGGCGCCGCCGCGCCAGGCAAGGCCGAACACGTCGACCTCGCGCTCCGTTTCCTCCTCGCTGGCGCTGCGGTAGCGAAGCCGCACGCGCTGCTGGCGACGCGCGGCGGCGCTCAGCGCCAGCAGCGGCGCGGTGGCGCCATGCGCGAAGGGCCGCTGCAGGTCCAGCTGCACCGTCTGCTCCACGTCGGCCAGGCGGCGCCGCAGTTCGGCCGGCAGCACGCGTTCCAGCTTGGCCTGCGTGCTGGCGATCGCCGGCGTGATGCCGTCCAGGCCGATGCCGGCGGCGGCGCGCAACCCCACCGCCAGCGCCAGCGCCTCGTCGGCGGTGAACATCATCGGCGGCAGCTTGAAGCCGGGCCGCAGCGCGTAGCCGCCGTCTCGCCCGCGCGTGGCTTCCACCGGCACGCCCAGCGCCTGCAGGTGCGCCACGTAGCGCCGCACGGTGCGCCGGTCGACGCCGACCCGGCGCGCCAGTTCGGCGCCGTTGCTGCCCTGGCCGGACTGCAGCAGTTCCAGCACGGCCAGCACGCGGCGGGTGGGAGCGGACATGGCGCCATCGTAGCCGGGAGCCGGTTCGATTCAGGACCGATTCCGTCCTATTGAGTTCCTAGACTGCGGGCATCCCTGGTCCACCGCGCCTACGCGCCACTTGCCATGCCCCTGCAACCCGACCTCTGGCTCTTCGCCGTCCTCGTCTTCGGTGTCGTCGTGCTGCCGGGCCTGGACATGGCCTTCGTCGCCGCCAGCGCGCTGGCCGGCGGCCGGCGCAGCGGCCTGGCGGCAGTGGCCGGCATTATGGCCGCCGGCCAGGTGCACATGGCCGCCGGGGTCACCGGTCTGGCGACATTGCTGCTCTGGTGGCCGGCCGGGCGCGCCCTGCTGCTGCTGGCCGGCGCCGCCTACATGGCCTGGATCGGCTGGGGCCTGCTGCGCAGCACGAACGACGAAGGGCCGGCCGAGGCCACCGCGCCGGCCGCGTCGGCCGACACGAGGCGCGCCTTCGTGCGCGCGGCCGCCACCTGCCTGGCCAACCCCAAGGCCTACGCCTTCACGCTCGCGGTGCTGCCGCCGTTCCTGGTCACGGCGCAGCGCCCGCTGCTGCTGCAGGCCTTGTGGCTGGGGGCCATCGTCGCGCTCAACCAGGCGCTGGTGTACGGCGCCGTCGCGTTGGCGGCGGCAGCGGCAAGGCCCTGGCTGCAGCGGCGCCCTGCGGCGCGCCGGTGGACGGCGCGCGCCATCGGCGCGTTGCTCGTCGCCGCCGCGGCACTGGCCGCCGCGGGCGCCGCCGCCGCTCAACCTTCCACGACGCCTTCCCCACGGAGCACCACCATGGACGCCGCCCACGACTTTGACTTCCTCATCGGCCGCTGGCAGGGCCGCAACCGCAAGCTGCGTGCGCCGCTCAGCGGGCAGGGAGGTGACGCGGCCGACTGGGAAGTCTTCGAGACCGAACTGGAGACGGTGCGCCTGCCCGACGCCCTGGGCAACGCCGACCGCTTCGTGGCGCCGGCCTGGCGGCCGGGCTACGTGGGCGGCACCCTGCGCCTGTTCAACCCGGCCACCGGACTGTGGTGCCTGTATTCGTACGACAGCCGCGGCAACGGCTTCGACGCCGCGACCGGCGCGCTGTCGCCCCCGGTGGTGGGTCGCTTCGATGGCGACACGGGCCGTTTCGAAGGTCCCGACCAATTCGCCGGCCGGCCGATCCGCGTGCGCTACGAGTGGCAGCGCCTGGGTCCCGATCGCGCGCGCTGGCAGCAGTCGTTCTCGGCCGACGGCGGCCGCAGCTGGGAGCTGAACTGGAGCATCGAGCACCGGCGCCTGGCACCGGCCGGTGCGGCTCAGTAGAGCAGCTTGCCGTCGGCGTTGACGACGCCGATGTCGACGAAGCGGCTGCCGGCGTTGCCCTTGCCGAAGTCGACGCGGAAGCCACCCAGGTCGACTTCGCCCATCGTGTGCAGGGTGCGCGCCAGGTTGTCGGCGTTCAGTTCCTTCGTGCGGCGCGCCGCTTCCACGAACAGGCGCGCGGTGATGAAGCCTTCCAGGTGGAACGAGGTGTAGACCGTCGTCTTCGGGAAGGCTTCGGTCATGGCGGCGCGGAATTCGCGCTGCAGCGGCTGCGCGATGCCCGAAGGGTTGGGGTAGGTCTGCGCCAGCGCCACGCCGCGCGCACCGCTGCCCGCCACCTTCAGCAGCAGCGAGGGCGGCACGTACGAGAGCGCGAACACGAATTGCGTGACGCCGGCGCGCCGCAGTTCGGCCACGCCGTCGGCCATGAAGCGCGGCGCGCCCACCACCAGCGCGGCCTGCGTCTCGGCGCCGTGCAGGCGGGCGGCGGCGGTGGCCAGCGAAGGCTGCTCCAGCGTGGCGGCGAAGGGCACCACCGCCAGCGTGCCGATGCGGCGCGCCGCTTCCTGCGCCACCGCCAGTCCCGAAGTGCCGATCGGGATGTCCTGGTGCAGCACCCCCAGCCGCGTGATGCCCAGGGTGGTGGCGTGGGCGACGATCTTCTCGATCTGCTGGCGGTCGCCGGCGCGCACATGGAACAACTTCGGATGGCCGGGATTGCGCAGGGCCTCGGCGCCGGGGATCGCGTTGAGCACCAGCACGTCGGCGCGGTCGAGCAGCCGGTCGTCGAGCATGCGCTTGAGCGCCACCGAGCCCACCGGCGACAGCAGCGCCACCGGCTTCCGGGCCATGGCCTCGCCGAAGGCCTTCACGAAGCCGTCGCCGGTGTAGGTGTCGTCCAGTTCGAACAGCGCGACGCGGCGCCCGTTGATGCCGCCGCGCGCGTTGGCCTGCGCGAAGGCGGCACGCAGACCTTCGTTGATCTGCGGCGCGTCGGGCACCGGGATGCCGGTGAAGGGCCCGATCTGGCCGACCACGACGTCGCTTTCGGCGGCGCGGCCGCTGCCAGCCAGGGGAACGGCCAGCAGGGCCAGGGCTTCGCGGCGGGACAAGGGCATGGGGCGGGGTCGGGTGTCCTGCAGAGGGAACAGGGCGAATGTTACGCGGCGTCCAATCATTGTCCGCATGACCGGCCATCGAACAAATTCGCGCGGGTTGTTCAATCAAGTTAGTTGTTAGCATCCCGGCGTGACGTTACCGTCAGGATGAGGCGGTCTTTGCGGCCGGTCAGACATTGCAACATGGTGCGCTGTGCACAATCCTGCCCGTGTCTCTATCGGGGGCCTTTCGGAACGCGATGCGAATGACAGGCAAGCCCGCATGGACAGCGGCCTTTGCGCTGGCGGCCGGCCTGGTGCTGGCGGGGGGCTGGGCCGCAAGGCTGGCCCATGAAGACGACTCGCTGGAGCGTGTGACCGGTGCCGGCGTGCTGCGCGTGGGCTACACGGTCGAGGCGCCATATGCCTGGGTGCAAGCCGACGGCCGCGTCACCGGCGAATCGCCCGAAACCGCGCGCGAGGTGGCTCGCCAGCTGGGCATTGCGCGGGTCGAATTCGTGCAGGTGCCTTTCGCCGAACTCATCCCCAGCCTGCTGGACCAACGCTTCGACGTCATCGGTGCCGGCCTCTTCGTCACCGAGGAACGGCGCCGCCGCGTGCGTTTCGCGGCGCCCACGCTGCGCGTGCGACCGGGTCTGCTGGTGCCGGCCGGCAACCCGAAGGCGCTGACCTCCAGTGTCGACCTGCTGCGCCGCGCCGACCTGCGCGTGGCCGTGATCCAGGGCGCGGTGGAAGAAGCGCGGCTGCTGGCGCTGGGCCTGCCGCCCGACCGCCTGCTGGGCCTGCCCGACGCGCAGGCCGGCCTGGCGGCCGTGGCGGCGGGGGCCGCCGACGCGCTGGCCCTTTCGCTGCCCACGCTGCGCTGGATGTCCTTGCGCGTGCCCGGAAGCTTCGAAGTGCTGGTCGACACCGCCAGCGCGCAGACGGGCGGTGCCGAAGACCGGGTCGGCTTCGCCTTCCGGCCGCAGGATGCGGCGCTGCAGGCCGCCTGGGACCGTGCCCAGGCGCGCTGGACGGCGGGCGACGAATACCGCCGCCTGGTGGAACGTTTCGGCTTCACCGAAGACGACCGCCTGGCTGCACTGGCGCCGCCGGTGCCTCCGGCCGCCACGCCGCGCTGAGCATGACGCGCCGCCCGCAACGCCGCCTGGGTGGCGCCCTCTGGTGGTGGCCGGTGGCGGCGGTGCTGCTTGGCGCCGTGATGGTGGCGCTGCACTTCGACCAGCGCGCGCAGATGGAGCGCGGCGCGCTCCTGCTGGCCGACCTGGGGCGCGCCAATGCCGACCTGGCGAATGGCTTCCTGCACGTGACGCTGGGGCAGGACCCGCGGTCGCCGTGGCAGCGCGAACAGGGCCTGGCGCTCATGGGCCAGGCCGCGCAGGCCTACGAACGCACCGCCGCCACGCTGGGCGCCGAGACCGAGTCCGCGCGCCGCCTGCGCGACGACCTGGTGCGCCTGCGCGCCATGCTGGACGACCGCAGCGCGCCGGCCAACGAAGTGGAACTGCGCGCCGCCATGCACCGCCTCACCGGCAGCGCGCAGGCGATGGACCGAGAGGTGCGCAGCGAGCTCACGCGGATCGCGCGCCAGCTGGACCGGCGCATCGAAGGCTCGCTGGCCGCCGCCGCCTTCGCCTTCGCGCTGCTGTGCGCAGCCGTGATGCGGCGCGAGTGGCTGCGCCGGCGCGCGGTGGAGCAGCTGGAAGACTCGGAAGAACGTTTCCGCGCCGTGGTCGAGCAGTCGGGTGCGGGCGTCGTCATCGTCGAGCAGGGCCGCATCGCCTATGCCAACCCGCGCGCCGCCGAGATCGCGGGCGAGGCGGCCGTCGTGCTGGCGGGCCGTCCGGTGGAAGCGCTGGTGGTCGGGTCCGACCGCGAGCGCCTGCGCGAACTTTTCGGCCGACCGGTCAACGGTGGTGCCACGCCGCGCCCCAGCCAGGGCTTCGACCTGCAGCGCCCCGACGGCGTGCTCTGCAGGATCGAGGTGCATGCCAGCCGCGCCACGCTGCACGGGCGCGAGGTCACGCTGGGCGTGCTGCAGGACGTGAGCGAACGCTGGCGCACCGAGCAGGCGCTGCGCGACTCCTCGCAGCTGGTGGCCGCGATCGAGGACTCGGTGCCCGACCACATGGTGGTGCTCGACGCGCAGGGCCGCGTGCTGGCCTTCAATGCCGCCTGGCGCCAGTTCGTCGCCCACCACGGCCCGGCGCTGGGCCTGGCCGCGCCGGCGATCGGCACCGACCTGCTGGCCGCCCGCGGCACCCTGCACGGCGAGCCGCCGGCCCAGAGCGCGGTGGCGCGCGCCGGCATCGGCGCCGTGCTGGCCGGCCACAGCGAGGTGTTCCGCCTGGAGACCGACTGCCCGCTGCGCGAAGGGGCGTGCTGGTTCACGCTGGCGGCGGTGCCCTTGCGCACCGAACGCGGCGGCGTGGTGCTGGTCTGGACCGACGTGAGCGCGCTGCGGCGTGCCGAACTGGCCATGCGCGCCAGCGCGGCGAACTACCGCTCGATGGTGAGCGCGCTCGACGAAGGCGTGGTCTTCTTCGACCTGCGGGCCGAGCCGCTGGGCTGCAACCCGGCGGCCGAACGCATCCTGGGCGTCTCCCTGTCGCAGATGCGCCTGAACCGGCATGTGCCCGAAGGCTGGCCCGTGCACCGCGCCGACGGCAGCCCGGCCCCGCTGGAGGAACTGCCGCTGTCGCGCGTGTTGGCCAGTGGCCGTCCGCAGCGCGACCACGTGCTGCTGTACCGCCACCCCGCGGGCGAGGAGCGCTGGCTCAACGTCAATGCCGAGCCGGTGCAGGACGAGGCCGGCGGCACGCTCGTCGGCGCCGTCGTCTCGTTCGCCGACATCACCGAGCGGCGGCGCGCCCAGGAAGCGCTGGAGCAGCAGCACCGCCAGCTGGAGGAGCGTGTCCACGAACGCACCGGCGAACTGCAGGAGGCGCTGGCCAGGCTGCGCGAATCCGACAGCTTCCTGCGCACCGTGGCCGACCACCAGCCCACGCTCATCGCCTATTGGGACGCCGGGCTGCGGCTGCGCTTCGCCAACCGGGCCTTCCTGTCCTGGGTCGCCCGCGAGGGCGACCAGGCGCTCGGCCACACCATCCGCGAGCTGCTGGGGGCCGAAGGCGAAGCGCGCCTGCTGGCCAGCGCCGACCGAATGCGGGCCGGCCAGACCGTGACCGAAGACCTGGAGATGGCCAGCCCCGACGGCCGCCGCCGGCACTTCTGGCTGCACCGGCTTCCCGACCTGAAGAACGGGCGCATCGTCGGCTACTTCGGCTTCGGCACCGACGTCACCGAGGTGCGCCGCGCCGAGAGGCTGCTCGCTTCCACCAACGCCGCGCTCGCCGAGGCCGAGAAGCTGGCGCGCCTGATCGCCGACCACGTGCCCGGCCGCATCACCTACTGGGGCGCCGACGGCAGCTGCCGCTTCGTCAACCGCGTGTTCTGCGACTGGTACGGGTTGCAGCCGCAGGCCGTGCTGGGGCGGCGGCCGGAAGAGGTGTTCGACCGCGCCGAGCTGGGTGGCGTGCTGCCGCACCTGGAAGCGGCGCTGCGCGGCGAGCCGCAGGAGTTCGAACGCGAGGACCTGCGCGCCGACGGCCAGCGCAGCGTGAGCTGGAACCAGTTCGTGCCCGACCGCCGCGAAGGCCAGGTGCACGGCTGCTTCGCGCTGTCGCTCGACGTGACGCCGGCGCGCATGTCCGAACGCCGCCTGCTGGAGCTGAACGACGCGCTCACGCAGTCGCGCGACCGCGCCGAGCAGGCCAGCCAGGCCAAGAGCGCCTTCCTGGCCAACATGAGCCACGAGATCCGCACGCCGATGAACGCCATCATCGGCCTCACCCACCTGCTGTTGCGCGACGGGCCGACGCCGCCGCAGCGCGACCGCCTGGCCAAGGTGTCCGATGCCGCGCGCCACCTGCTGGAGCTGATCAACGACATCCTCGACCTGTCCAAGATCGAGGCCGGCAAGCTGGCGCTGGAGGACCTGGAGTTCGACCCTGCCGACACCGTGGCGCGTACCGTCGCGCTGGTGGCCGAGCGCGCGCGCGAGAAGGGGCTGGCGCTGTCGGTCGACACCGAAGGCCTGCCGGCGCGCCTGCGCGGCGACCCGACGCGGCTGTCGCAGGCCTTGCTGAACCTGCTGTCCAACGCCGTCAAGTTCACCGAAAGCGGCGGCGTCACGGTGCGCGCGCGCGTCAGCGCCGAGACCGTCTCGCAGTGCCGCGTGCGCTTCGAGGTGGTGGACACCGGCATCGGCATCGCCCCTGAGGCGGTGGCGCGCCTGTTCAACCCCTTCGAGCAGGCCGACAGTTCCACCACGCGCCGCTTCGGCGGCACCGGGCTGGGCCTGGCCATCACGCGCCGCCTGGCCGAACTGATGGGCGGCGAGATCGGCGTCGACAGCCGCCCCTGGGCCGGCAGCCGCTTCTGGTTCAGCGCCGCCTTCGGCCGCAGCCTGCCGCGACCGGCGGCGCCAACCGACCGCCACGCCTTGATGCGCGGCATGCGCGGCCTCATGGTGGACGCCGACGCCGCTTCACGCGAGAACATGGCCGGCGTGATGCGGCAGCTGGGCCTGGCCACCGACAGCGCCGTCTCGGTGCCGGCCGCGCTGTCGGCCGCCGAAGCGGCGCAGCGCTCGGGCCAGCCCTACGACGTGGTGCTGATCGACCGCCGCCTGCCCGGCGGCGACGGGCTGGACGTGGCACGCCGCCTGCGCCAGCAGGCCGGCACCCACGCCCCGGCCCTGTTGCTGGCGGCCGACCACCCCGGCCCGGCGCTTGAAGAGGCGGCGCAACAGGCCGGTGTGGACCGCGTGCTGGCGCGGCCGCTCACCGCCTCGGCGCTGCACGATTGCCTGGTCGACCTGCTGGTCGAGCGGGTGCACGTCGACTCGCGCCCGGCGCCGCTGGACGAGGCAGACCCCGGCGCCGGCGAGGCGCTGGAACGCAGCGCGCGCGGCATGCGCGTGCTGCTGGCCGAGGACAACGTGGTCAACCGCGACGTGGCGGTGGAACTGCTGCGCTCGGTGGGCCTGGAGGTCGACGTCGCGCGCGACGGCCGCGAGGCCGTGGAGAAGGTGGCCGCCCAGCGCTACGCGCTGGTCCTCATGGACGTGCAGATGCCGGTGATGGACGGCCTGCAGGCGGCGCGCGCCATCCGCGCCCAGCCCGGCGGTCGCGACCTGCCCATCGTGGCGATGACGGCGAACGCCTTCGCCGAGGACCGCCAGGCCTGCCTGGCCGCCGGCATGAACGACCACGTGGGCAAGCCGGTCGACCCGCAGGCGCTTTACGCCACGCTGCTGCGCTGGCTGCCGGGCGGCAGCGTCGGTGCGCGGCCACTGCCGGCCGGCGTGGTGGCGGGCCATGGCGCGCTGGGCGCGCTGGCCGGCGTGCCCGGCTTCGACCCCGTGCAGGGCCTGCGCCTTTCGGGCCTGCAGGCCGACACCTTCGTGGCCGTGCTGCGCCGCTTCGCCGGCCACTACCGGGGCGGCATCGACGGGCTGGAAGCGCAGGCCCGCGCCGCCGACCGGGGCGCGCTGCACCGGGCCGCGCATTCGGTGCGCGGTGCCTGCGCCACCATCGGGGCAGCGCGCGCGCAGGCCCTGGCCGAAACGCTGGAGGCGCTGGCTTCGCGCGCCGACACGCCGGCCTGACCGGGCGGGCGCTTCAGCCCGGCAATTGCAGCGCGATCGGGCCGCCGCGCGCCCAGGTGGCCGCTTCCTCCTGCAGCAGGAAGACGGTGCGCGGGTGCGTCTCGGCCCAGTGCGCGTTCCACGCCAGCTGCGCACTGCGGCCGCGCGCGCGCAGGTGCAGCGCCTCGGTGTCGACGGCGTCGCGCGCATGGCACTTGATGGCCGCCAGCCGCAGGCACAGCACCTGCCAGGCCAGCGTCTCGCTGGCCAGGCCGTTCTCGATCTTGCGCAGCCCGCCGCGCTGGCCCAGCACCAGTTCGCCGATGCGGCGCTGCTGGCTCTGCGAGAAACCCGGCGCGTCCACGTGCGCCAGCAGGTAGGCGCTGTGGCGGTGGTGGTCGTGGTGCGAGACCATGAGGCCGATCTCGTGCAGTTCGCAGGCCCAGGCCAGTTCGAGCCGGGTCTCGCCGTCGGCGCCCGGGCGCACGCCGTCGTACAGGGCCAGCGCCACCTGGCGCACGCGTGCCGCCTGCGCCGTGTCCACGCCGAAGCGGCGCTGCAGTTCGCGCACGCTGGCTTCGCGCATGTCGCCGCGCACGCGCGCGCGGCGGCGCGCTTCCAGCCGCGCCTGCAGGTCGACGATGACGCCCTGGCGCAAGGCGCCCTTGGCGGGCCACAGGGTCGGAATGTCGAATTGCGAGGCCAGCGTGTAGAGGATCGAGAGCCCGCCCGGCAGCACGGCGCGCCGCTCGGGCTTCAGGCCGCCGAAGTCCAGCCGGTCGATGTGGCCCGCGGCCACGCAGCGTTCGATGCACCAGCGCAGCGCCGCCGGCGTGATGCGGCCGTCGGTCACGCCGGCGGCCATGAGCAGCTGCGAGACCGCGCCCACGGTGCCGCTGGAGCCCAGCGCCTGCTGCCAGTGCCTGGGCGCGAAAGGCTGCAGCGCTTCTTCCAGCTCGGCGCCGGCGGCCACCTGGGCAGCGCGGAAGGCTTCGGCGGTGATGCGGCCTTCCTCGAAGTAGCGCATCGACAGGCTCACGCAGCCGGTGCGGAACGACTCGGCGACGTGCGGCACCGCGCCCTGGCCCAGGATCATCTCGGTGGAACGGCCGCCGATGTCGACCACCAGCCGCTTCTCTTCGCCCGGCTGCAGGTGCGCCACGCCGGCGTAGATGAGGCGCGCCTCCTCGCGGCCCGAGATGACCTCGATCGGGTGGCCCAGCGAGGCCTCCGCGCGCAGCAGGAAGGCGTCGCGGTTGCGTGCCTCGCGCAGCGTCTGCGTCGCCACCGCGCGCACCGCGCCGGGCGCGAAGCCGGCCAGCCGGCTGGCGAAGCGGCGCAGGCAGGTGAGGCCGCGCTCGGCCGCCTCTTCGGTGAGCAGGCCCGCCGCGTCCAGCCCGGCGCCCAGGCGCACGGTCTCCTTCAGGTAGTCGACGCGGCGGTAGCGCCCGTGGACGATCTGGCCGATCTCGAGCCGGAAGCTGTTGGAGCCCATGTCCACCGCGGCCAGGGGGCCGGCGGACGGCAGATCGTCGTTCATGGGTCCATTGTGGCGGACCCTCGCGGCAGCTTCGTGGCGGCCTTCCTACAATCGCCGCTCTCCAAGAGACCGGCCAGGAGCGTCCAGCCATGATCGAGCAGGAAATCGAAAGCCTCGCGCCGCGGCGCGACTTCAGCCGGCGCGCGTTCGTGCGCACCTCGGTGGGCAGCGGCTTCGCCGCGGCGGTGCTGCCGGTGGCGGCGCAGACGGTGGTGAAGACCGACACCACGGGCCTGGTGGTCGGCGAGGTGACCATCCCCGTGGGCGACTTCAAGATGCCGGCCTACCGCGCCGCGCCCGCCAACCGCGCGAACGCGCCACTGGTGCTGGTGGTGAGCGAGATCTTCGGCGTGCACGAGCACATCGCCGACGTGGCCCGCCGCTTCGCGAAGGCCGGCTACTTCGCCGTCGCGCCCGAACTCTTCGTGCGCCAGGGCGACGCCGGCAGCTACGGCGAGATCGCCAAACTCGTGAGCGAGGTCATCACCAAGGTGCCCGACGCGCAGGTCATGGGCGACCTGGACGCCTGCGTCGCCTGGGCCAAGGGCCAGGGCGCGAACGCCGGCAACACGGGCATCACCGGCTTCTGCTGGGGCGGCCGCATCACCTGGCTCTACGCCGCGCACAACCCGGCGGTGAAGGCCGCCGTGGCCTGGTACGGGCGCCTGGTGGGCGACCCCACGGCGCTGACGCCGAAGCACCCGGTGGACCTGGCGGCGGCGCTGAAGGCGCCGGTGCTGGGTC
>JBGAKY010000099.1:0-18764 GCA_044224175.1 Rubrivivax sp.
CCAGCAGCGCGGTGGATGCGGCGCGCGCCGCCTGCGAGGTGGGCCGCCTGCCCGGCGCGCCGCCCTGCGAAGTGCTCAGCGTCGACGGCGAGGACCCGCCGCGCGCGTCGCCGCCGGCCAGCCCTTCGAGCGCGCCGCGCTGAACCCTCAGGCCGCCGGGCCCGTCGGCGGCGCCAGGTGCGCGATCGCGTTGGCGTAGTAGCGCACCACCTCGTCTTCGCTGCCGGCCAGCGAGAACAGCCCGTCCTCTTCCACCACCAGCCGGCGCAGCACCAGCATGCGCAGGCCGACGCCGAAGGCGTAGTCGCGGTCCTGGCGCGGGATGTACTGGTGCGCGCCGGCGGCGTCGAGCCGGGCCATGCGCTCGTGCATCGCCGCCTTCAGCTCCAGTTCCGACCATCGCCGGCCCGGCGCTTCGACGAACACCGCCGCCAGCAGCGAGACCGGCAGCACCGGCACGATGCGGCCGATGCCTTGCATCAGCGCTTCGGCCACGCGCGCCACTTCGCGCTTGCGTTCGGCTTCGGGCAGCGACTTGAAGCTCACGCCCTTCTCGCGGCACCAGTCGCGCATCGAGACCGGGGCGCCGAAGTTCACGCAGGCGTAGCCGAAGCGATGCCAGCGCCCGGTGAGCGCCAACCCCAGCTGCGAACCCCAGAAGCCCAGCAGCGTGCGCAGCGCCTGCCAGCGGCCGGGGCGCTTCGCCTCCGGGTGCATCTTCAGCAGCTGGGTGCGGTCCTCCAGCACGCGGTCGTAGTTCAGGCCCACGGGCAGGAAGACCAGGTCGCGCCGGCCTTCGCCTTCGCGTTCGTCGAAGCCCTTCAACATGTAGTCCAGCAGGCCGAAACGCGGCGATCGCAGGCGGCCGTCGGTGGTGAGCCCGCCTTCGGGGAACACCGCCTGCGTGACGCCGCCTTCGGTGGCCATCTGCACGTAGCGCGACAGCACGGTGCGGTACAGCGGGTCGCCCGAGTTGCGGCGCACGAAGAAGGCGCCCATCGCGCGGATCAGCTGCTGCAGCCCCCAGATGCGCGCCCACTCGCCCACCGCGTAGGACAGCGCGACCCGTTCCGACGCCAGGAACGAGACCAGGATGTAGTCCATGTTGCTGCGGTGATTGATGACGAACACCAGCGTGGACTTGGGGTCGATGCGCGCCAGCTGCGCTTCGTCGGCGTAGCCGATGCGCACCCGGTAGAGCAGCCGCGCCACCGCGCGCGCCACCGTGTAGCCGACGCGGAAGTACACGTAGGCGTTGAAGCTGGGCACGATCTCGCGCACGTAGCGTTCCACCCGCCGCAGCACCGCGGCCGGCGGCTCGCCGCTGGCCGCCGCGTGCGCGCTCGCCGCGGCCTGCACCTGCGGGTCGTGGAACAGGCGTTCGACGAGCGCCTGCCGGCGCGTGGTCTTGAACGAGGGCAGTTCGACCGCGAGCCTGGTGTTCAGCTGCGCGATCAGCCGGTTGATGCGCCGACGCAGGAACCAGCGCATGCCCGGCGCCAGCAGCAGCACCGCCACGCTCCAGGCCGTGCCGGCGGCCAGCAGCAGCACCAGCCAGAGCGGCAGCGTGACGGTGGCGGTCATCTCGGCGGCCAGTCTGCCACCGCGACCGCCGCACGGGCTACGGGTAAGCCTCGGGGTCGAGGCGGCGCATCTCGGCCTCGATCCAGGCCTCGACCTCGCGCATGAGCTCGTCGCTCTCGCGCCCGACCGAAGGAATCGGCTTGCCGATGGAGATGTCCACCACCCCCGGGCGCAGCAGGAAGCTCTTGCGCGGCCAGCAGCGGGCCGAGGTGGCGGCGATGGGCACGATGGGCACCCCGCACGAGATGGCCAGGCGCGAGGCGCCGCCCTTGTAGGTGCCCTTGCCGCCGCGAGGTGCGCGCGTGCCTTCGGGGAACATGATCACCCACACGCCCTGGGCGAACAGGCGGCGGCCCTGTTCGGCCACCTTGTTCCAGGCCTCGGTGCGCTTGCTGCGGTCGATGTGGATCATGTCCATGCGCGCCATCGCCCAGCCGAAGAAGGGAATCCAGAGCAGCTCGCGCTTGAACACGTAGGCCAGCGGGTGCGGCATCAGCATCGGGAACGCAAAGGCCTCCCAGGTGCTCTGGTGCTTGGCCGCCAGCAGCACGGCCGACTTGGATTCGGCCGCCGTGGGCAGGTTCTCCATGCCCTGGATGCGCCACTGCACGCCGCAGATGACGCGCGCGCTGTGCACCGCCAGCCGCAGCCAGTTGGCGCAGCTCCAGTAGATGGTGGTGCTGCTGGCGAAGATGGAGATCACCAGCACCGCCAGCGCCCAGGGCACCACGGTGATCGCCAGCCACAGCACGAACAGCGCCGAACGCAGCGCCCAGACGAAACGCATCAGCCCAGCCCTCCGGCGGCGGAGTCGAGCACGTGGTCGCGCTGGAGGATGAACTCGGCGAAGGCCGCCAGGTCGGCGTGCGCCCGTGCGCCGGGCACCTGGGCCAGCATCTGGTGCACCTGCTCGTCGCCGATGCCCTCGGCGCGGCCGGTCAGCACCAGGTGAGGCTCGCAGCCGGCGGCGCGTGCAGCCAGCAGGTCGCGCAGCGTGTCGGCCACCATCGGCACCGTCTTCAGGTCGACGCCGTAGCGGCGGCCGATGTCCTGCATCATGCCCGGCAGCGGCTTGCGGCAGTCGCACTGCTCTTCGGGCGCGTGCGGGCAGAAGAAGACGGCGTCGATGCGCCCGCCCTGCGCCAGCAGGCGCTGGTTCATGAAGGCGTGCACCGCGTTGACGCTGGCCATGTCGACCAGCCCGCGGCCGATGCCGGCCTGGTTGGTGGCCACCACCACGTGCCAGCCGGCATGGTTCAGGCGCGCCACCGCTTCCAGCGCGCCCTTCACCGGCGTCCACTCCTCGGGCGACTTGACGTGGTCCTCGCGGTATTCGTTGAGGATGCCGTCGCGGCCGAGGATGACGAGCCGGGTGGTGTGCATGGGGCGCTAGCTCGCCAGGCGCGAGAGGTCGGCCACGCGGTTCATCGCCGCGTGCAGGCTGCCCAGCAGGGCCAGCCGGTTGTTGCGCAGCGCGGCGTCGTCGGCGTTCACCATCACCTGGTCGAAGAAGGCGTCCACCGGCGACTTCAGCGCCGCCAGCGCCTGCAGCGAAGCGGTGTGGTCGCCGCGCTCGAAGGCGGCATCGGCCTGGGGAGCGGTCTGCGCCAGCGCGGCGTGCAGGGCCTTCTCCGCACTTTCGGCGAAGAGCGCCGGGTTCACCGTCTCCGACGTCGCGCCTTCGCTCTTCTTCAGGATGTTGCCGACGCGCTTGTTGGCCGCCGCCAGCGCCGGCGCCTCGGGCATCGCGGCGAACGCGCGCACCGCCGCCAGGCGCTGCGGGATCTCGGCCCAGCGCGGCGGCCGCAGCGCGGTGACGGCGTCCACCTCCTGTGCGCTGTAGCCCGCTTCGCGCAGGTAGCCCACCAGGCGGTCGTAGAGGAAGTGCAGCACCTCGGCCTGCGCCTGGCCATGCGCGGAACCGAAGGCATTGAAGGCGATGGCCACGAGCTGCGGCACCGCCAGCGGCAGGTCGCGTTCGACCAGCATGCGGATCACGCCCAGCGCGTGGCGGCGCAGCGCGAACGGGTCCTTGTCGCCGGTGGGCAGCTGGCCGACGCCGAACAGGCCGGCCAGCGTCTCCAGCTTGTCGGCCAGCGCCACCGCCAGGCCGGTGCGGTTGCGCGGCAGTTCGTCGCCGGCGAAACGCGGGCGGTAGTGGTCTTCCACCGCGAAGGCCACGGCCTCGCTCTCGCCGTCGTGGCGCGCGTAGTAGCCGCCCATGATGCCCTGCAGTTCGGGGAATTCGCCCACCATGTCGGTCAGCAGGTCGGCCTTGGCCAGCAGGGCGGCACGGTCGGCCTGGGCCGCCAGCGCATCGCCGCCCATCAGAGTGGCGACCTGGCGCGCGATGGCGCGCACCCGTTCGACGCGCTCGCCCTGCGTGCCCAGCTTGCCGTGGTAGACCACCTTGGCCAGCCCCGGAATGCGCGACTCGAGCGTGCGCTTGCGGTCCTGGTCGAAGAAGAACTTGGCGTCGGCCAGGCGCGGCCGCACCACGCGTTCGTTGCCGCCGGTGACGCGGCTGGCGTCGGCCGGGCGGATGTTGCTCACGACCAGGAAGCGGTTCGTCAGGCGGCCTTCGGCGTCCAGCAGCGGAAAGTACTTCTGGTTCGCCTTCATCGTGAGGATCAGGCATTCCTGCGGCACCGCCAGGAACTCGCTCTCGAAGCGGCAGGTCATGACGTTGGGCCGTTCGACGAGCGCGGTCACCTCGTCCAGCAGCGCCGGGTCTTCGATCGGCTTCAGGCCTTCGGCCGCGGCGGCGGCCGCCAGCTGGCGCGCGATCTCGGCGCGCCGCTCGGCAAAGCCGGCGATCACGGCACCCTGGTCGGCGAGCTGGTGCTCGTAGTGGTCGGCGTTCTGCAGCACCACGGGGTCGACCGCGGCTTCGAAGCGGTGGCCGTGGGTGTTGCGGCCGGCCGTGAGGCCCAAGGCCTGCACCGGCACCACGTCGGCGCCATGCAGCGCCACCAGGCCGTGGGCCGGGCGCACGAAGTTCACGCTGCTCCAGCCGTCGGCGAGCTGGTAGCTCATCACCTTGGGAATCGGCAGCTTGGCGATCGCCTCGTCCAGCGCCGCCTGCAGGCCGGCGACGAGCGGCGCGCCGGGCACCAGGCTTTCGAAGAACAGCGCCTCGGCCTTGCCGTCGGGCTGGCGCTTGAGCGTGGGCACCACGCCGGCGTCGGCGCCCAGGGCGGCCAGCTTCTTCAGCAGCGCCGGGGTGGGTGCGCCGCTGGCGTCGAGGCCCACCGAGACCGGCATCAGCTTGACCGACACCGCCTTGTCGTGCGCCACCGGCAGCACGTGGCTGATGCGGGCGGCCAGCCGGCGCGGCGACGCGAAGACGTTGAGCGCCGAATGCTGCCCCGCCAGGCCCTGTGAGCGCAGGCCGGCCAGCAGCGCGGCGCCGAAGGCTTCGCCCAGCTTGTGCAGCGACTTCGGGGGCAGCTCCTCGACGAAGAGCTCGACCAGCAGGTTGTGGGTGCCGCTCATCGTCAGGCCGCCTTCTTCGCCAGCGCGGCGGCCACTTCGTCACCCCACGCCTTGGGCGCGAGCGGGAAGCCCAGCCGCGCCCGGCTGGCCAGGTAGCTGGCCGCCACCGCGCGCGCCAGGTTGCGGATGCGGCCGATGTAGGCGGCACGTTCGGTCACGCTGATGGCGCCGCGCGCGTCCAGCAGGTTGAAGGTGTGCGCGGCCTTGAGCAGCTGCTCGTAGGCGGGCAACGCCAGCTGCTGTTCCATGAGGTGCTTCGATTGCTTCTCGTGGGCACCGAAGGCGTGGAGCAGGAACTCGACGTCGCTGTGCTCGAAGTTGTAGGTGCTCTGCTCGACTTCGTTCTGGTGGTAGACGTCGCCGTACTTCAGGCCGTCGGTCCAGGTGAGGTCGTAGACGTTGTCCACGCCCTGCAGGTACATGGCCAGGCGCTCCAGGCCGTAGGTGATCTCGCCCGTGATGGGCTTGCAGTCGATGCCGCCCACCTGCTGGAAGTAGGTGAACTGGGTGACTTCCATGCCGTTGAGCCAGACCTCCCAGCCCAGGCCCCAGCAGCCCAGCGTGGGGTTCTCCCAGTCGTCCTCGACGAAGCGCACGTCGTTGCTGCGCAGGTCGAAGCCCAGCGCCTCCAGGCTGCCCAGGTACAGCTCCAGGATGTCGGCCGGCGCCGGCTTCAGCACCACCTGGTACTGGTAGTAGTGCTGCAGGCGGTTCGGGTTGTCGCCGTAGCGGCCGTCCTTGGGGCGCCGGCTGGGTTGCACGTAGGCGGCCTTCCAGGGCTCGGGGCCCAGGGCGCGAAGGAAGGTGGCGGTGTGGCTGGTACCGGCGCCGACTTCCATGTCGTAGGGCTGCAGGAGGGCGCAGCCCTGGTCGGCCCAGTAGGACTGAAGCTTGAGGATGATCTGCTGGAAGCTCTGCATTGCGGCGGGGTCGGCTGGATCCGCGAGTTTACGGGGCGCGCCGCCATGCGGCCCGGCCGACGACCGCGGCCGCCAGCAGCGCCAGCGGCCACAGCCCGGCCTTGGCTGCCCACCAGGCGAAGGGCGTGAGTCCGGTGCGCGCCTGCACGCGGCCCTGCAGCACGCCGCGCTTGAACGGCGCCATCTGCGCCAGCACGCGGCCGCGGTGGTCGACGACGGCGGTGACGCCGGTGTTGGTGGCGCGCACCATCGGACGCTCGAATTCCAGCGTGCGGGCGCGCGAGATGTTCAGGTGCTGCGGCAGCGCCACCGTGTCGCCGAACCAGCCGATGTTGCTGAGGTTGGCGAACAGCGTGGGCGCGCGCGCGGGGTCGGCGAAGCGTTGCGCCAGTTCCTCGCCGAACAGGTCTTCGTAGCAGATGTTGGGCGCCACCCGCTCGCCCCGCACGGCGAACGAAGGCGGGTTGCGCGGGCCGCGCGCGAAGTCGCCCAGCGGAATGCCCAGCGCTTCGGTGAACCAGCGGAAGCCCGGCGGGATGAACTCGCCGAAGGGCACCAGGTGCAGCTTGTCGTACTGGTACGAAGCGCCGCGCGAGAGGCCGACCACCGAGTTGGTGTAGCCGTGGTCGTAGTCGCCCAGCGGCCGGCCGATCAGCGCCGCCGGCGCGCCGGGGCGGCCGAAGTGCTCGAGCAGGCCGTCCCAGTACCCGGGGGCGGCTTCGCTCAGCTGGCCGGGCAGCAGCGGCACCGCGGTCTCGGGCGCGATGACCAGGTCGCCCTGGCCCTCGCGCAGCGCCCGGTCCAGCCAGGCCAGCGTCTCGGCCATGTGCTCCTGGGCGAACTTCTCGTCCTGCGGCACGGCGGGCTGCAGGAGCCAGACGCCCAGCGTGCCGGCCGGGGCGCTGAAGCTCAGCGGGGCCAGCGCCAGCGGTGCCGCCAGCAGCAGCCCCGCGCAGGCCATCACGCCCCACCGGCGCCCGTGCAGCAGCAGCGCCGCCGCCGCCGCGCCCCAGGCGCCGATGCCGTAGATGCCCACCCAGGGCGCCAGCGGCGCCAGCGGGCCGTCGATCTGCGCGTAGCCCGACGCCACCCAGGGAAAGCCCGTGAAGACGACGCCACGCGCCAGTTCCGCCAGCAGCCACAGGGCGGCGAAGAGCGTCGCGTCGGCCGCCGGCCGCCCGCGGCGCCAGCGCGCCCAGGCCGCCATCGCCGCCGCCAGGTACAGCGACAGGAAGGCGGCCAGCGCCAGCACCGCGGCGGCGGCCAGCGGCGCCGCCAGGTCGCCGTAGCGGTGCATGCTGATGTACATCCACCAGGTGCCGGCGACCAGCCAGCCGACGCCATAGCTCCAGCCCAGGAGGGCCGCGCGCCCTGGCGTGGTGCGGCCGCAGGCCCAGGCCAGCAGCGCCGCGCCGGCCAGCGGCAGCGGCCAGGCCCAGCCGGTGTTCACGAAGGCCAGCGTCTGCAGCGCGCCCGCCGCTAGCAGCACCGGCGGCCACGCGCGGGCCGGGATCATCCGGTGTCGTCGCGTTCTTCGGCCGGCGCGCGCACGACGCGGAACCAGCGCACCGCGCCGCCACGGGTGAGCATCACCGAGAAGCGCAGACCGCCGGCTTCCACCGCTTCGCCGCGCCGCGGCACGTGGCCGGCCTGGTGCGCGACCAGGCCGCCGATGGTGTCGAAGTCGCCGGTCGGCAGCTCGATGCCGAAGGCGGCGTTGACGGCCTCGATCGAGGTGTCGCCGGCCACCCGCTGGCTGCCGTCGGCGAGGGTGAAGATGCCGCTTTCCTGCGCCACGCCCTCGTCGAACTCGTCCTCGATCTCGCCGACGATCTCCTCGAGAACGTCTTCGATGGTGATGAGGCCGGCGGTGTTGCCGAACTCGTCGATCACGATGGCCAGGTGGTTGCGGTTGCTGCGGAAGTCGCGCAGCAGCTCGTTCAGGCGCTTGCTCTCGGGCACGAAGACGGCCGGCCGCAGCAGGGTGCGCAGGTTCAGCTCGGGCGCGCGCTGCAGCTTGAGCAGGTCCTTGGCCATCAGGATGCCGATCACGTTGTCGCGCCGCTCCTCGTAGACCGGGAAACGCGAGTGGCCGGTGCGGATGACGGCGGCCAGCAGGTCGTCGTACTGGGCGTCGATGTCCAGCAGGTCCATGCGCGGCGCGGCCACCATCACGTCGCCGGCGCTCATGTCGGCCATGCGCAGCACGCCTTCGAGCATGACGCGGGACTCGGGCTCGATCAGCTCGCGCTGTTCCGCGTCGGCCAGCGTCTTCATCAGCTCGTCGCGGCTGTCGGGGCCCGGCAGGACGAATTCGACCAGGCGTTCGAAGAAGGACCGCTTGTCGGCGCCCGGCGCGGCATGGCCGCGCGCCGACCGGCTGGAGGGAGGTTCAGACACGAAGCATGTGTCGGCAGCTACGAGGAGGACAAGAATACCCCAGCCGCTTGACAGCCCGGGGGGCTTGAACCAAAGTCTTCGGCCCCCACATCAGAGCGTCCTCACGCCGCCCCGCAGCCTTCACCATGACCACCGGCCTCATCCCCGCCACCATCCTCACCGGCTTCCTGGGCAGCGGCAAGACCACGCTGCTCAAGCGCGTGCTGACCGAAGCGCACGGCCAGAAGATCGCCGTCATCGAGAACGAGTTCGGCGCCGAGAACATCGACAACGAGATCCTCGTCGCCGACACCGAGGAGCAGGTCATCCAGATGAACAACGGCTGCGTCTGCTGCACCATCCGCGAAGACCTGCGCAGCACGCTGTCCGACCTGGCCGAGAAGCGCCGCAAGGGCGAGCTGGACTTCGACCGCGTGGTCATCGAAACCACCGGCCTGGCCGACCCCGGCCCGGTGGCGCAGACCTTCTTCATGGACGACGAGATCGCCGAGAGCTACCTGCTCGACAGCATCCTCACCCTGGTCGACGCCAAGCACGCCGACCAGCAGCTGGACACGCGCCAGGAGGCGCGCCGCCAGGTGGGCTTCGCCGACCAGATCTTCATCAGCAAGACCGACCTCGTCGCCAAGGACGAGGTCGACGCGCTGATCCACCGACTGAAGCACATGAACCCGCGTGCGCCGCAGCAGGCGGTGCACTTCGGCGAGGTGCCGATCGCGAAGGTGTTCGACCTCAAGGGCTTCAACCTCAACGCCAAGCTCGACATCGACCCCGAGTTCCTGAACGCCGAGGAAGCGCACGACCACCACCACGATCACGACCACGAGCACGGCGAACACTGCGACCACCCGCACCACCACGCCCACGACGACGACGTCAAGTCCTTCGTCTTCCGCAGCAAGAAGGCCTTCTCGCCGGCCAAGCTGGAAGACTTCCTGGGCGCCATCGTCCAGGTCTACGGGCCCAAGATGCTGCGCTACAAGGGGGTGCTGAACATGAAGGGCAGCGACCGCAAGGTCGTCTTCCAGGGCGTGCACCAGCTGATGGGCAGCGACCTGGGTCCCAAGTGGGCGCCGGGCGAGGAAAAAGTCAGCAAACTGGTCTTCATCGGCATCGACCTGCCCAAGGAGATCCTGCTCCAGGGCCTGGAGCAGTGTCTGGTGTGAGTTCCACGTGGCTACAATCCGCGCGCCTTTGATCACCCCCCACCCGGCCGAGGGCCGGGCGGGACCGTCCTAGAAGGCCGAACAGCCGAGCGAACGCCAACGGGCGAGGAGACCCCCCTTGAGCAAGCCTGCCGCCAAGACAGCCGCTGCACCCAAGACCGCCGCCAAGCCGGCGAAGGCGGGCAGCGCTGCGCCGAAGGCAGCCGCCAAGGCGGCGCCGGCGACGCCGGCGCGGGCGGCCAAGCAGCCCCCCCCCCCGAAGGCCGCGGCCAAGCCGGCGCCCAAGGCGCCGCCCGCCGCTCCGGCCCCGGCTCCGAAGGCGGCAGCCAGGCCGGCCCCGGTGCCGGTACCCGCCCCCACCCCCGCGCCGGCGCCTGCAGTGGCCGTCGGCAACCGATTCACTGAACGCTTCGCGCCTGCGCGGCCGGCGGCGAAGCCCGACACAGAACCGATGGATCCGACGAAGAAAGCCGCCAAGATCGACCCCAAGCTGGCCGGTGCCTGGAAGCACAAGGCCGGCCGCGACCTCACCGAAGACGAGCTGCTGGCGATGCCGGACAGCGAGTACATGAACGAGAAGCAGATCGACTTCTTCCGTTCGCGGCTGCAGGCGCAGAAGGACGACCTGCTGTCCAACGCGGGCGAGACCACCGAGCACCTGCGCGAGGACACTTCCATCGTGCCCGACCCGGCCGACCGCGCCACGATCGAGGAAGAGCACGCGCTGGAGCTGCGCACGCGCGACCGCGAACGCAAGCTGCTGAAGAAGATCGCGCAGTCGCTGGCGCGCCTGGAAAGCGGCGAATACGGCTATTGCGACGAGACCGGCGAGCCCATCGGCCTGGCCCGCCTGCTGGCCCGCCCGACCGCCACCCTGTCGCTCGAAGCGCAGCAGCGGCGCGAGCTGAAGCAGAAGATGTTCGGCGACTGAGCCGGCCGGGGCCCGCGGACGATTTCTCGGCCCCGGGCCCGATCCTCCGGCCGCGGCAGGCGCTGCCGCAGCAGCAAGGTACCATTCGCCTTCCATGGCCGAGAACGAGAGCTTCTTCCGCAAGGTGGTGCGGTTCGTCGCGAACCCGGCCACCGACTGGACGGACCTCAACCAGCGGCCCGAGGATTCGCGCGAGCTCGAGATCGAGAAATCCGAGCTGAAGGCGATGATCGAGCGCAAGCGGCGCAACGACTTCGTCCGCAAGCGCGAATTCGACATGCTGCGCAAGGTGCGCCGCGAAGGGCTGTCGCCGGAGCAGCTGGCGGCCCTGGGCGGCTCGTCCAAGCTCGACGATTCCGAAGCCCGCCTGCCCGACAACTTCATGGCCCGCCCCGACGGCGTGAAGGCCAAGATCGACGAGATCGAGCAGCAGATGGTGGGCGAAGGGGGCTTTTCCTCCAGTACGCGCCGGCCGGCCGGCTATTTCGGCCAGCGCCCCGAAGGCAACCCTCCCCCGCCCACCCCGCCGGCGCCCCGTTCGCCGCCGCCCCTGCTGCACGACGCCCTGCCGGCGCTGCGGTTCGAACTGGACCCTGCCGCCGCTGCCGGCGCCCGCCTCGGCCCGCGGCGGCGGCACCGGCGGCCTGCCCCCGCTGGCGGCGGTGCTGCCCGACTCCGGCTCCGCCGTCTCCACCGGCACCCCCACCGACTTCGGCGCGCCCTTCGCGGTCGAGGTGAGCGAGGTGGTGCACGACCCCGAGCTCGACGAGGCCGTGATCGCCTTCGCCAATGCCGACTTCGGCCAGTGCGAACAGTCGCTGCAGCAGATCACCGGCCCCGGCGGGCCGCGCAACCAGCATGCCGAGACCTGGCTGGTGCTGTTCGACCTGTACCGCGCCATCGGCCAGCAGGCCCGCTTCGAGAGCCTGGCGCTCGACTACGCGCAGCAGTTCGGCTGGTCGGCACCGCAGTGGTATTCGCTGCCCAAGCTGGTGGCCGACGCGGTGGCCGAAGAGGCGCCGGCGCCCAGCGCCAGCGCCACCAACTCGCGCATCATGGGCGAGGTGGGCTGGGTCTGCCCCGAACTGCTGGACATCGACGCCGTGGCGCGCCTGCGTTCGCAGACGCTGCAGATGCCGCTGCCCTGGGTGTTCGACTGGGGCGAACTGCGCGGCGTGGACGCCGAAGCGGCGATGCAGCTGTCCACCCTGTTCCGCCTGTGGGCCGGGCAGCCCCTGGAGATGCGCTGGATCTCCGGCGAGAAGCTGTTCCAGGTGCTGGCCGATTCGGCCCCCACCGGCGTGCGCGACGCCGACCCCGTGTTCTGGCTCACCCGGCTGGACGCGCTGCGCCTGGCCAACCGCGCCGACCAGTTCGACGAGACCGCCATCGACTACTGCGTCACCTACGAAGTGTCGCCACCCTCGTGGGAGGCGGTGCGCTGCCAGGTGCGCATCAGCGGCTCGATGATGTCCACGCGCACGCCGCCGATGTCCGTCATCAGCGAAGTCTCCAGCACCTTCCACGAATCGGTGCTGGCCGACGACTCGGTGGTGCAGGTGGAGCAGGCCAACGTGGAGCTTTCGGGCCAGCTCATCGGCGACATCGGCCCCACGCTGACGCGGCTGGACACCCAGCTGGGCAGCTCGCCCATCGTCAGCGTCTCCTGCACGCGGCTCATCCGCGTCGACTTCATCGCCGCCGGCGACCTGCTGAACTGGGTGCTGGCCAAGCGCGGGGAAGCGCGCAGCGTGCACTTCGTGGACGCGCACCGCCTGGTGGCGCTGTTCTTCGGCGCCATGGGCATCAACGAACACGCGAAGGTCCAGGTCCGCAAGGTTTGACCACCGCGGGCTTGAACCGGGGCGCGTGCGGCCTCAACTGCAGACCCATTCCATGGACAGCTACCACGGCACCACCATCGTCAGCGTGCGCCGCGGCGCCCAGGTCGCGCTCGGCGGCGACGGCCAGGTGACGCTGGGCAACATCGTCGTCAAGGCGAGCGCGAAGAAGGTGCGCAAGCTCTACCGCGACCAGGTGCTGGCCGGCTTCGCCGGCGCCACGGCCGACGCCTTCACCCTTTTCGAACGTTTCGAGGCCAAGCTGGAGAAGCACCAGGGCCACCTGGTGCGCGCCGCGATCGAGCTCACCAAGGACTGGCGCACCGACCGCGTGCTGCGGCGCCTGGAAGCCATGCTGGCGGTGGCCGACAAGGAAGCCTCGCTCATCATCACCGGCAACGGCGACGTGCTCGAACCCGAGCACGGCATCATCGCCATCGGCTCCGGCGGCGCCTTCGCGCAGGCCGCCGCCCGCGCGCTGCTGGAACACACGGAGATGGCGCCGGCCGTGATCGTCAAGAAGAGCCTGGAGATCGCGGGCGACCTGTGCATCTACACCAACCAGCACCACACCGTGGAGACGCTGGGATGACCCCCCAATCGATGACGCCGCAGGAGATCGTCTCCGAACTCGACCGCCACATCGTCGGCCAGAAGGCGGCCAAGCGCGCCGTCGCGATCGCCTTGCGCAACCGCTGGCGGCGCCAGCAGGTGGACGAGAAGCTGCGCGGCGAGATCACGCCCAAGAACATCCTCATGATCGGGCCCACCGGCGTGGGCAAGACCGAGATCGCGCGCCGCCTGGCGCGCCTGGCCGACGCGCCCTTCGTGAAGGTGGAAGCCACCAAGTTCACCGAGGTGGGCTACGTCGGCAAGGACGTGGACACCATCGTGCGCGACCTGGTCGAGGTCTCGGTCAAGCAGGAACGCGAACGCCACATGCGCCAGCAGCGCGCGAAGGCGGAAGACGCGGCCGAGGAGCGCGTGCTCGACATCCTGATCCCGCCGCCGCGCGATGGCGTCGTCAACCCCGACAGCACCACCCGCCAGGTGATGAGGAAGCGCCTGCGCGAAGGCGCGCTGGCCGACAAGGAGATCGACGTCGAGGTGGCCGACGCCAAGCCCTCGCTCGAGATCCTGGGCCCGCAGGGCATGGAGGAGATGGCCGAGCAGCTGCGCGGCATGTTCTCGCAGATGGGGGGCGCCCGCCGCAAGGTTCGCAGGATGAAGGTCTCGGAGGCGCTGGAACGCCTGACCGAGGAAGAGGCCGGACGCCTGGTGAACGAGGACGAGCTTCGCGCCGCCGCGCTGGCGAATGCCGAAGGCAACGGCATCGTCTTCATCGACGAGATCGACAAGGTGGCCTCGCGAAGCGAGCACGGCGGCGCCGACGTCAGCCGCCAGGGTGTGCAGCGCGACCTGCTGCCGCTGGTGGAAGGCACCACCGTCAACACCAAGTACGGCGTGGTCAAGACCGACCACATCCTGTTCATCGCCAGCGGCGCCTTCCACCTGGCCAAGCCGAGCGACCTGATCCCGGAACTGCAGGGCCGCTTCCCGATCCGCGTCGAGCTGTCGTCGCTGTCGGTCGACGACTTCGAGGCCATCCTCACCAGCACCCACGCCAGCCTGCTCAAGCAGTACCAGGCGCTGCTGGCGACCGAAGGGGTCACGCTCGAGGTCACGCCGGACGCGGTGCGCCGGCTGGCGCAGATCGCCTTCGAGGTGAACGAGCGCACCGAGAACATCGGCGCGCGCCGCCTGTCCACCGTGATGGAGCGACTGCTCGACGAGGTGAGCTTCGACGCCCCCAACCTGGGCGGCCGCACGGTCACGCTGGACGCGGCGGCGGTCGACTCGCGGCTGGCCGACCTGGCGCGCAACGAAGACCTCTCGCGCTACATCCTCTAGGCGCGGGCCCGCGGTCGCGGCGACGCTTGCCGCAAGTCAATCCGGCACCGGACGGGGCCGCTAGGCTCGACCGGGTGAGCCGCCGATCCAGCCCCCCGGACCTGCCCGACCACCCGCGCCCGCACTGGGGCCTGCGCCACGCCCCCGACGCCCAGGCGGCCCGCATCGAACGGGCCTGGCGCTTGCCGGTGGTGCTGGCGCTGGCGTCCACCATTCCCGCCTTCTACGCCGAGATGCTGGACGCCGTGCCGCCGCTGGCCGCGGCGCTGGCCTACCTGGCGGCGGCGGTCGTCACCGCGGCGGCGCTGGCCAGCACCGCCCGCCGCTGCCGGCAGCCCGCGGGCCATCTCACCGGCAATCCGGTGGACCTGATGCTGGTGGTCGGCCTGCTGGCCGCAGCGGCCCTGCCGGGCAGCGAGGTGTCGCCGGCCTCGCTGGGCCTGCGGCTGGCCGTCTCGCTGCTGGTGCTGGTGCGCATGCTGTGGGCGATGCAGCATCTCATCACGCGCGGCGGGCTCACGTACCTGCTGGTGATGTCGCTCGGCGTGCTGGCGCTGTGCGGCGCCGGCTTCTGGTGGCTGGAACCCACGGTGCACGGCTTCGGCGAAGGGCTGTGGCTGGCCTTCACCACCGCCGCCACGGTGGGCTACGGCGACATGGTGCCGACGACGCCGGCTTCGCGCATCTTCGCCGTCTTCGTGGTGCTGCTGGGCTTCGGCGTGCTGACCATGGTGACGGCGGCCATCGCCACCACCTGGATCGAGACCGAGGAACGCCGCATCGAGCGCGAGATCCTGCACGACCTGCGTTCGCAGATCAGCAGCGTGCGCAACGAACTGGCCGCGCTGCGCGCCGAACTGCGGTCCGCCACCCACCTGCTGGCGCAGACGCGCGCCGACCCGCGGCGTGCGCCGCCCGCGCCGTCAAAGCGCCAGCCGCCTTGACTGGATCTCCAGCAGGCCGTCGAAGATGAGCGAGTCGACGGTCTCGAAGGGCAGGTCGGTGATGGGCGCCAGCTTGACCGCGGCGCCGCCGGTCATCAGCAGCAGCGGCTCGGCGCCGGTGCGCTTGAGCAGCTTGTTGTACTGGCGCTCGATGGCGCCGGCGATCGCGTTCGCGCCGCCGCTCATCAGCGCGTCGCTGGTGTTGGTGGGGAAGTCGACCACGTCGCCGGTGGGCACCTTCAGGCCCGCGGTGCCCATCTCCAGCGCGCGCAGCATGAGGCCGAAGCCGGGCAGGATCAGGCCGCCGAGGAAGTGCCCGGCCGTGTCCACTGCATCCACCGTGACGGCGGTGCCCACCATCACCACCAGCACCGGCCGCGCGCCACCGCCGGCAGTGGCGCGCGCGCGCGCGCCGATCAGCGAGACCCAGCGGTCGGCGCCCAGCCGGTTCGGGTGGTCGTAGCCGTTGCTGACGCCGCACTCGTGCGCGCCCGGGATCACCCAGCGCGGTTCCAGGTCGTCCCACAGTTCCATCTGCTCGCGCACGCGGCGGCGCACGGCGTCACCGGCGACGCAGCTGCCGAGCATGTTGTTCGGAACGGGCAACGCCTTCCACTCGGTCTCGGCCAGCGAGTCGATGGTCTCCAGGAACACCGCGCCCTGGCTCAGCACGGCGGCGCCCGGCTGGGGATGCGCATAGAGCGCCCATTTCAGACGCGTGTTGCCGACGTCGATGGCGAGGAAGGTCATGGGGCGGCGATGGTATCCACCGAAGCAGCCCGCCGCCATTGGTGGCATCATCCGCAATTGACGTTTACGTCAACGTCAATTCAGCAAGGCCCCCCCATGACCGACCTTTCCGCCGAATTCAAGGCGCTCGCCGAATACCGGCCGACGAACAAGGTGCGCTTCGTCACCGCCGCCAGCCTGTTCGACGGCCACGACGCTGCCATCAACATCATGCGCCGCATCCTGCAGGGCATGGGCGCGGAGGTGATCCACCTCGGCCACAACCGCTCGGTCGACGAAGTGGTGACCGCCGCGCTGCAGGAGGACGTGCAGGGCATCGCCATCAGCAGCTACCAGGGTGGCCACGTCGAGTACTTCAAGTACATGGTCGACCTGCTGCGCCAGCGCGGCGGCGCGCACATCCAGGTCTTCGGCGGCGGCGGCGGCGTCATCGTGCCGGCCGAGA
Organism: Rubrivivax sp.; assembly: GCA_044224175.1. Lineage (GTDB taxonomy): Bacteria > Pseudomonadota > Gammaproteobacteria > Burkholderiales > Burkholderiaceae_C > Rubrivivax. The sequence continues at coordinate 16,388 of JBGAKY010000099.1, forward strand.
TCCGCGAGCTGCAGGGTTACGGCGTCTCGCGCATCTACAGCCCGGAAGACGGCCAGCGCATGGGCCTGGCCGGCATGATCGGCGAGATGGTGATGCGCTGCGACGCCGACCTGTCGCCGCACGCCCCGAAGGAAGTCGCCGCGCTGCAGGGCCACACCGACACCGCCTGGCGCGCACTGGCGCAGGCCATCACGGCGCTGGAGAACGGCAAGGCCGGCGCCGAGTTCAAGGCTGCCTTGACGGCCGTTCACAAGAAGGCGCCGGTGCTCGGCATCACCGGCACCGGCGGCGCCGGCAAGAGCAGCCTCACCGACGAGCTGATCCGGCGCCTGCGGCTGGACCAGGGCGACGCGCTGCGCATCGCCGTCATCAGCATCGACCCCAGCCGGCGCAAGAGCGGCGGCGCACTGCTGGGCGACCGCATCCGCATGAACGCCATCGGCCCCTGGAGCCAGGGCGCCCGGGTCTTCATGCGCAGCCTGGCCACGCGCGACTTCGGCAGCGAGATCAGCCAGGCGCTGCCCGACGTGCTGCTGGCCGCGCAGGCCGCCGGTTTCGACCTCATCGTGGTCGAGACCTCGGGCATCGGCCAGGGCGACGCCGCCATCGTGCCGCTGGTCGACGTGCCGTTGTACGTGATGACGCCCGAGTTCGGCGCCGCCAGCCAGCTGGAGAAGATCGACATGCTCGACTTCGCCGAGTTCGTGGCGATCAACAAGTTCGACCGCAAGGGTGCGGCCGACGCCTGGCGCGACGTCGCCAAGCAGGTGCAGCGCAACAAGCAGGCCTTCGGCCAGCGGCCGGAGGAGATGCCCGTCTTCGGCACCATGGCCAGCCGCTTCAACGACGACGGCGTGACGGCGCTCTACCAGGCGCTGCTGCCGCGCCTGGCGGCGCTGGGCCTGCCGGTGAAGGAAGGACTGCTGCCCCAGGTGGCCACGCGCCACAGCACGCACCAGACGCCGGTGGTGCCGCCGCAGCGCGTGCGCTACCTGGCCGACATCGCCGACGCGGTGCGCGGCTACAAGAAGCGCGCGCTGCAGCAGGCGCGGCTGGCGCGCGAAGTGCAGCAGCTGCGCGAATCGGCTCGCATGCTGCAGGAGAACGACGCCACCAAGGAAGGCGCGAAGAACACCGTGCTCGCGCTGGCCCAGGCGCGCGAAGAGAAGCTGGACCCCGCCGCGCGCAAGCTGCTGGCCATGTGGCCGCAGATGCAGCAGGCCTACGCCGGCGACGAATACGTGGTGAAGATCCGCGACAAGGAACTGCGCACGCGGCTCACCCAGACCACGCTGTCGGGCACCAGGATCCGCAAGGTGGTGCTGCCGCAGTACGAGGACCACGGCGAGATCCTGAAGTGGCTGCAGCTGGAGAACGTGCCCGGCAGCTTCCCCTACACCGCCGGCGTCTTCGCCTTCAAGCGCGAGAACGAGGACCCGACGCGCATGTTCGCCGGCGAAGGCGACGCCTTCCGCACCAACCGCCGCTTCAAGATGGTGAGCGAAGGCATGCCGGCCAAGCGGCTGTCCACCGCCTTCGACTCCGTCACCCTCTACGGCAACGACCCCGACCCGCGGCCCGACATCTACGGCAAGGTGGGCAACTCGGGCGTCAGCATCGCCACGCTGGACGACCTGAAGGTGCTGTATTCGGGCTTCGACCTCACCAGCCCCAGCACCAGCGTCAGCATGACCATCAACGGGCCGGCGCCTTCGATCCTGGCGATGTTCATGAACGCCGCCATCGACCAGAACCTGGAGAAGTTCAAGGCCGACAACGGCCGCGAGCCCACCGCCGACGAAGCGCAGAAGATCCGCGCCTGGACGCTGGCCAACGTGCGCGGCACGGTGCAGGCCGACATCCTGAAGGAAGACCAGGGTCAGAACACCTGCATCTTCAGCACCGAGTTCAGCCTGAAGGTGATGGGCGACATCGCCGAATACTTCGTGCACCACGACGTGCGCAATTTCTATTCGGTCAGCATCTCGGGCTACCACATCGCCGAGGCGGGGGCGAACCCGATCAGCCAGCTCGCCTTCACGCTCAGCAACGGCTTCACCTTCGTCGAAGCCTACCTGGCGCGCGGCATGCACATCGACGACTTCGCGCCCAACCTGAGCTTCTTCTTCAGCAACGGCATGGACCCGGAATACACCGTGCTGGGCCGCGTGGCGCGCCGCATCTGGTCCACCGCGATGCGCGACCGCTACGGCGCCAACGAACGCAGCCAGAAGCTGAAGTACCACATCCAGACCAGCGGCCGCAGCCTGCACGCGCAGGAGATCGCGTTCAACGACATCCGCACCACGCTGCAGGCGCTGATCGCCGTCTACGACAACTGCAACAGCCTGCACACCAACGCCTACGACGAGGCGAT
>JBGAKY010000009.1:0-106896 GCA_044224175.1 Rubrivivax sp.
ACAGCCGCTGGGGCGGCCTGGTCGGCTGTCGCCGCCCCACGCTTGGCGGCTCCCCCCGACCGTGCATTGGCCGGCTGGGGCCGGCGCAACGCACGGGGCGGCGCCTGGACGGCTTGCCCCACCGGAGCGGCTGCGCCGCACCGGCGGTCCCTCGAATCCAGCTGGCGTTGAACGCCGGTTGCCGGCCCGAACGGCTCGACCGAATCGACCATGGCCGGGCGGCTCTACTCGCCAATCCAGATCGGTCGGTTCTCATCCGCCCGCGCATCGAGCGGTCGTGCACCGTCGGCCCAGGCCCGACGATGCAGCAGCAACACGTACGTCGCGAGGCCCAGCGCATCGTCTGCGCTGATCAGCAGTTCGACGCATCGAATGCGCTGACCGTCGTGCCCTACGGCGTGCAGGACAACATCGCGAAAGCCCGGTTCGCTCTCAAGATGAATGCGGCAGCAATTGAGAAGATCGTCGACATCCTGGCCCATGCGTGACTCCGATTTGCACGCCGATCGGAGGGTCGAACGGCGATGACGTCGGCAGTCTTTCGAGCGTGTCTCTCAATTGCAAGAGGGGACGGAGGCGGCAAGGCCCCGAGGCGACTTGATCGGTTCTGCTGCAGTCGCATGCATCCCGATCGGCCGTGATCGACGTCGTTCGACGTGTTGCAGAACTATTTTTTCCGCTGCAGCCATCACGCAACGGATCGTCGTTCTCGACGCCAGGAACGCTGTCTTCAGCGTTCGGCGAACAGAGCTTCGGCCAGGTCGTCGAGCTGCGTCTTGGTGCGACGCCAGTCGCGCACGTAGCGATCCAGCAGCTTGTAGAACGCCGCCCCGTGATCGTGGTGTTTCAAGTGGCAAAGCTCATGCACGATGACGTAGTCCACCGCCTCGCGGGGCGCCCGGATGAGCAAGGGGTTCAGCGTCAGTCGCCCGCGTGGCGAGCAACTGCCCCATCGGCTGTTCATCGGGCGCAAGGTGATCGGCGGCACCTGCCGCACCCAGGGCAGCGCCGTCGACCAGTCGGCCACCCTGCGCGTCAGCCATTCTTCAGCACGCGCCCGATACCAGGCTCGCACCAATCGCTGAACCGTGTCGCGTTCTAGCCGGTGGACGAAGACCCGAAGGTATCCGCCAGAGACCACGGCCCGCTCGGTCTGGGTCGGATCGACGACGATCTTCAACACATAGCGTCGGCCCAGGTAGCGCTGGGCCTCGCCACTGACCCAGTCCTTGGAGGGCAGCGCCGCCCAGCGCGAACGTGCGGCCTCGACCTGTTGGTGGACCCACGCTGCACGTCGGCGCACCGCCTGCTTGATGGTCTGGAGTTCCGCGTCCGGCGGCACATCGACGATCACGCGTCCGTCGGGCTCCACGTGAATGCGCAGCCGCGTGCCGGCCTGGGCTGTGCGCCGGCAGTGGAACGAGATGATCGTGTCGCCGTAGTGCAGGCTGACTGCGGCGGGGTCGCGCTTTGTCATGCCTTGCCGAGTCCGACCCGGGTGATGTGGATCACCTGATCGACCACGGCCTTGGCCACATCCAGGCCGAACTGCCCGAACAGCCGGGGCAGCAGCGCGTTGCGGATCGCGGCCTCGATGTTCTGCTGGTTCAAGGAGTTCTCCGCCACCGCCTGCCGCACCGTGGTGTCAATGGCGCGGGCCTCTGCCACCAGATCGCCCATCCGTTCGGCGCTCAGTCCGTCGAAATGACCATCGCCCAGCACCAGCCGCATGGCGCCGAAGTAGGCCCGCGCATGGGGTTCGTCGGACAGCACGTCGGGCACGCCAGGCGTCGCGCGGGCGGCCAGCGCCTGCTCGAAGTCCTTGAACAGCGCGTACTGCTTCAGCGGGTGATCGAACATGGCCTCGGCCTCGGCAATGGCTTGCCGCAGCAGTTCGCCAAACACCTTCTGCGCCCAGGGGTCGTCGGTCAGGTCCTGCTCGATCGTCTTGCGCAGCCGGGTGCGGATCAGGTCCGTCTCGTTGCGCGTCTTCTCTTCGGACCACTTCGCCGGATCCTGAGCCTGGCCCAGCTCGTGCACCAGGTACACGCCATCGGGCTCGCGCACCGCCTTGCCGAGCACCTGCTTGTCGAGCAGGCGGCGGATCTGGTCGTCGTACTCGCTGTAATCCACCGTCTCCATCGCATCGCGCCGCGCAATCTGGCGCAGCTCGTTGAACCAGCGCAAGTCGTCCTTGTAGCGGCTGATGGTGGCTTCGCTGAAGCTGCGGTCTTCGAAGAAGCTGCGAGAGCCCAGGGCCGTCTGCAGGCACAGGCCGAACTCGGTGAGCGCGGCATAGAAGTCGTCGCGCAGCTTCTGGCGTGTGTCGTACGGTTCGCCGTCTTCACCCGTGGCCATCTTCGGCGTCAGCAGGCTGCGGTACTGCTCGCGATCCTTTCGGTTCACCACGCCCGCGAAGAACGACCAGAGCTTCTCGTGCAAGACCGGCAGACGCTTGTACTCGGTGCTGAACGGCCGGCACAGGCCTTCGAGGTCCGACGCGTCAAAGCCGCCGAAGGTGCGTTGCTCCAGGTCCTGGTACGCGCGCACCGCGGTGTCCAGTTCCTTCAGGATGCCCCGGTAGTCCACCAGCACGCCGAAGCGCTTGCGGTCGTGCAGGCGGTTCACGCGGGCCACGGCCTGGATCAGGTTGTGGCCCTTCAGCGGCTTGTCGATGTACAGCACCGCGTTGCGCGGCTCGTCGAAACCGGTCAGCAGCCGGTCGACGACGATCAGCAGGTCCGGGTCCCCGTCCGACGCAAAGCCAGCCAGCACATCGCGCTCGTAGGCTTCCGGGTCTGCGGCTGCGTTCTGCTTCCACCACTTCTGCACTTCGGGCAGGCTGTCTTCGTCGACCTCGGTGTTGCCCTCGCGCGTGTCGGGGGCCGAGATCACGATGGCGCTGGTCATCAGGCCGGTCTCGTCGAGCGCACGCTTGTAGCGAATGGCGTCGAGCTTGCTGTCGGTGGCCACCTGACCCTTCAAGCCCAGGCCCAGGCTCTTGAACTGTTCGTTGAAGTGCGTGGCGATGTCCCAGGCGATCAGCTCGATGCGCCCGGCGGCGCCGTACACGGCGCCCTTCTTGGCGTACTTCTTCTTCAGGTCGGTGCGCTGCTTGTCGGACAGGCTGGCCGTGATGCGGTCGAACCAGCGCGTCACGGCCTCGTCGTTGATCGCCAGTTCCGGAACCCGTTCTTCATAGAGCAGCGGCGCCACCGTTTCGTCCTCCACCGCGCGCTGCATGGTGTAGGCGTGCACGATGGGGCCGAACTTGCCGGCGGTCTTCTCGTCCTTGAGCAAAGGCGTGCCGGTGAAGGCCACGTAGCCCGCGTTGGGCAGCGCCTTGCGCATGCGCTCGTGCGTTTCGCCGCCGTGGCTGCGGTGGCCTTCGTCCACCAGCACGATGAGGTCGGCCGACTCGTTGTGGCACTCCGGCAGCTTGGATGCGGTGCTGAACTTGTGCACCAGCGTGAACAGGATGCGCTCGGTGCCGGCGCCGATGCGCCGGGCCAGTTCACGCCCGCTGGTCACCTTGCTGCGTTCGCCTTCCTTGCGCGTGGCCACGGCCGAGCCGAAGGCGCCGCCGCTGATGAAGTTCTTGGCCAGCTGGTCTTCCAGGTCCAGCCGGTCGGTGACGACGACGACCCGGCAGGCCTTGAGCTGCTCATGCAGCAGCAGGGCCTTGGTGAGGAACACCATCGTGAAGCTCTTGCCCGAGCCCGTGGTGTGCCACACCACGCCGCCTTCGCGCCCGCCGTCGGGCCGGCGCTGCTGCAAGCGGGCGGTGAGGGCGCGGATGCCGAAGAACTGCTGGTAGCGCGCGACGATCTTTCCCACCTTGCGGTCGAACAGGATGAAGCCGCGCAGCAGCTCCAGCAGCCGTGCCGGTGACAGCAGGCTCACGATCAGACGGTCTTGCTCGGTGGGCAGCATGGGCTGCGACCACAGCGACTCGAAGTACGCCCGCAGCGAAGCCGGCTTGCCGTCGAACAGCGCATCGGTCGTGGCAGCCGCCAAGCGCCGGTTCTTCAGCTTGGCCACCTGGTCATCGCTGAACTCCTCTTCGCGCCAGCGGGCCCAGAACTTGGCCGCCGTATGCGTGGTGCCGTAGCGGCCGTCCGACAGGCTGATGGCCAGCAGCAGCTGCGCATAGGCATAGAGCTGGGGCACCTCATCGTTGCGCTGGTTGCGCAAGTGCTGGCTGATGCCTTCGTCGACCATCGCCTTGCCCGGCGTGGTGCCCGATGCACCGTCGGGCCGCTTGGCTTCGATCACCACGAGCGGCAGGCCGTTGACGAAGGCCACCACGTCGGGCCGCCGGGTGTGCGTGCCCTGGGCCGAGAGCACTTCCATCTCCTCGGTCACGTCCCACAGGTTCGCCTTGGGATCGGTCCAGTGCACCAGGGGCACCGTGGGCTGGTGCTTCTTGCCGTTGGGCATGAACTCGGTCACCGTGATGCCCAGGGCCAGCTTGGCGTACAGCCGCTCGTTGGCCGGCAACACTCCTTCGGCCAGCGACAATGCGGAGACTTCGCGCACGATCTGGTCGATGGCGTTGGGCGACAGCGGGTGGCTCTGGCCCTTGTAGTCGTAGCGGTGCGCCTTGAGGTACTCGATCAGCCGGGGCTTGAGGATGACCTCGCGGTTGCCGCCACGCAGCGCCAGGCACCGCGCGGTGGGAACGAAGCGCCAACCCAGGTTGCCGAGCAGGTGCAGCGCCGGCAGGTGCGCGGCGTACTGCTCTTTGGAGTTGGGCGCGGCGGCGCTCATGTCGTGGCTTCGGCGGAGGGGAGGCGGACGCGCCGCTTGCCGGTCAGCAGGTCGGCCATCAGTGCAGCCTTCTCCTGCTTCAGCTTTTCGATCTGAGCGGCAATCAGGTCCAGTTCGCGTCGTGCTGTGTCCAGCACTTCGACGATGTGCTGTTGTACTGGCAGCGGCGGAATGTTGAACGGCCACTTCAGCCAGCGCTCGGTCTTGAAGATCATCTTCTCGACGTGCACGCCGATGCTGGAGTGGAAGCAGGTCTGTTGGAAGTAGCGCGATTCCGAGAGATAGCGCAGGAAGCGCAGATCGATCTGCCCGTCGCTGTTCAGAACAGCGTATTCGTTGGAGACCACCGCACCGTCGAGTTCCAGTGGCACGATGCCGCAAGCACCGTGGACAATCTGGCGCTTGGAAATCAGGAAGTCGCCGGACTGGACGTAGAACTGGCTTGGTGTCTTGATCTCTTTGCCAGTCAGTGTCTCGCGCAGTTCGACACCGCCACGTGATCGTTTGACCGTGACGAGGCGATACGTCTTGTCTGCCATGAGAGGCGCAGGCCTGCGTACTTCGGTCAGGTGTTGGTCCAGTGAAGTGCGACGCCAGCCGTCGGGTGTAGCTGGAAGGTTTGGAATTCCAGGCTGCACGGAGGCGGGGTAGCCGCCGTTGTCTGCAGAGCCATTGGTGTCCGGGTTTGCGGATCGCAAATGGAGGGTTGCAGCTAGCAACGCGTTCCATTGGGCCTGCCGGTTCTTCATGAGCTGGCCGGTCGTAGTGATCGCCCGCGTCCATGCGTCGAGGATGCGTGAGATCCCCTGCTGTTCTCGGAGCGGGGGCAGTAGAACTGGAAACGCCTTCAGTTGCGAGGAGTTGATGCTCGCAAGATTGGTGCTGCGCTTGGCGCAGCTCAGAAAGTACGCGCGACCATATTCGCTGGCGGACAGCGCAGACAGATACCCAGGGTCCACTACGTTGGCCTTGGCACGGACTGCGAACACGTGGTTCTGATGAAGGCACGGATCAATTTGCGCATCCCACACCGAGCCCCGGCCCAACTTGTCGAAATCGCCGCCTTCAGTCATCAAGATGTCGCCAGCTTGAAGGGAGTACCGGTCAACTTGGTCGCTGGCTACGTCAATGAGCTTCACCTCACGGAGGTCAATGTGGCCATCTTGGACATTTGCCACCCGAAGGTACGGCAAAGACACCGTGCCGCTTCGGCTTGGTTTGCCCTTTGCCAAACCAGTTCTCACTTCTGCGACTGCTTCCAGCGGTAGCCGCCTCCAGCCTTCAGGCAGCATCACTGCCCCCTTTGCGCCCCTTGCGCTGGCGCTTCTCGACTTCTAGCAGCGGCGTCACGTCCGCCGCTGCCTCGAAGTGCTGCTCGGCCGGGCTCGGCAGCTCATCGATCAGCTTCCTGAACTTCTCGAACTCGGCATGGGCCTTGTCCAGCGCCGCTTGGTGGCTCACCTTGCCGGCATGCGCCAGCACGGCGTAGTCGGAGATGCGCAGGAAGTCGTCGAGCTTGCTGATCCAGCCGGCCATCGTCATGGGCTTGCGGCGCAGCGCCTGGCCTTCGGCGAATTCGAGGTACAGGTTGACGATGCGGTTCAGCGCATCCAGTTCGTCGGCGCCCAGGTAGTTCTTGGCGAAGGCCACGTCCTGCCGGCGCGGACGCCCGCCTTCCCAGTGCGTGAGGCCCATGTTGGGCTTGCCCGCGTCGGCACGGGCCACGATGACTTCGGCGGCCGTCTTGCCGTGCACGGCCCAGTGCATCTTGTTCTGCACGGTGGCGAAGAACTGCTTGGAGAGATCGTTCTTCGGGTCGTAGTCGACGCTGGTGGCGTAGATGTCCAGCACTTTGCGCCAGAACACCTTCTCCGAGCTGCGGATGTCGCGGATGCGGGCGAGCAGCTCGTCGAAGTACACGCTGCCGCCGCCGGCCTTGAAGCGGGCGTCGTCCAGCACGAAGCCCTTCACCAGGTAGTCGCTCAGGTGCGCTGTGGCCCACTGGCGGAACTGGGTGCCGCGGTGCGAGCGCACCCGGTAGCCCACGGCCAGAATCACGTCCAGGCTGTAGAGTCGTACGGTGCGCCGGACTTCGCGCCCGCCCTCCTGGCGAACCTGTAAGCCGGACTTACAGGTTGCCTCCGGGTCGGCCTCGCCCTCGGCGTAGATGGCCTTGACATGCTGGGTGACGTTCTGCGGCGTGGTCTGGAACAACGTGGCGATGGCTGCCTGGCTGAGCCACAAGGTGCCGCCTTCGGCGCGCATCTCGATGCGCACGAGCCCGTCCTCGGTGGTGTAGAGGACGAATTCGCCGGTGCCGTCGGAATGGATCAACGGCAGCGGCTCATTCATAGCCCAACTCCTTCAGGTACACGTCCATCTGCGCTTCCAGCCGCGCCAGCTCGGCCTTGAGTTGCTGGCGTTCGCGTCGCACGGCCGTCAGGTCGATCTCGGCCACCTCTTCGAAGGTGTCCACGTAGCGCGGGATGTTCAGGTTGAAGTCGTTCTTGGCGATCTCCGCGGGCGTGGCCAGGTGCGCATAGCGGGCCACGGGCTGCCGTGCGGCGGCGGTGGCCAGGATGCGCTGCAGGTCAGCCTCGCGCAGCAGGTTCTGGTTCTTGCCGGCCTCGAAGTCGCGGCTGGCGTCGATGAACAGTACCTTGTCGTCGGCCTTGCGCTTGCGAAACACCAGCACCGCGGCCGGGATGCCGGTGCCGTAGAACAGCTTCTCGGGCAGGCCGATCACCACGTCGAGCAGGTTCTCCTCGATCAGCTTCTGGCGGATGCGACCTTCGGCCGCGCCACGGAACAGTACGCCGTGCGGCACCACGACGGCCATGCGGCCGGTGCGCGGCTTCATGGTCTCGACCATGTGCAGGATGAAGGCGTAGTCTCCCTTGGTGCGCGGCGGCACGCCGCGGCGGAAGCGGCTGTAGCGGTCGGCCTCGGCGCCGTCGAAGCCCCATTTCTCCAGGCTGAACGGCGGGTTGGCGACGACGATGTCGAAGTGCTTGAGCGTGCTGTCGGTGTCCAGCAGCTTGGGGTTGCGGATGGTGTCGCCCCACTCGATGCGGTGGTTGTCCTCGCCGTGCAGGAACATGTTCATCTTGGCCAGCGCCCAGGTGCTGCCGATGGCTTCCTGGCCGAAGAGGGCGTAGCGGCGCGACTGCTTGCGCTCGCGAACGAGGCGGCCACACTTCATCAGCAGCGAGCCCGAGCCGCAGGTGGGGTCGCAGATCTCGTCGCCTTCCTGCGGGTCCATCAGCCGCGCCATCAGCGTGGACACCTCGGGCGGGGTGTAGAACTCGCCGGCCTTCTTGCCGCTGGTGGACGCGAAGTTCTTGATGAGGAACTCGTAGGCATTGCCGATCACGTCCAGCGTGCCGACGCGGCTGGGCCGCAGGTTCAGTTCGGGTTTGGCGAAGTCTTCCAGCAGGTGGCGCAGGATGTCGTTCTTCTGCTGCTCGTCACCCAGCTTGTTCGAGTTGAAGCTGATGTCCTGGAACACGTCACGCAGCTTGGCGATGTTGGCGTCTTCGATGGCGTGCAGCGCCTTGTCGATGCGCTCGCCGTTGCCGGGCTCGTGGCGCCGGGCGTGCACGGCGTAGAAGCTGCTGTCGGGCGGCAGCACGAAGCGTTCGTTCTTCAGCAGTTCGGTGATCAGCTCGGGGTGGTCGCCGTGCTGGCGCTTGTATTCGTCATAGTGGTCCTGCCACACGTCGGAAACGTACTTCAGGAACAGCATCGTCAGGACATAGTCCTTGTAGATGCTGGGATCGACGGTGCCGCGGAACGTATCGCACGCGGCCCACACGGCCGCGTTGATCGAGTCCTGGCTGAGGCTGGTGTCTTGGGACATGAGGGGGTGTGGGGTAGGGGTGGTCAGCCAGCCGCCTGCTCGGCCAGTGCATCGGCCAGCAGGTCGACTTCGCGGCGGCGATTGGCGATGAGGCGTTCGAGGGTGCGCTGCTCGTCCTGCGCCGCCTGAACGAATCGCACGATGGCGTGCTGCCGTTCCAGCGGCACGAGCGGCACGCGCAACTGGGCAAGAACAGGTTTGCGCACGCTGAGCTGGCTGCTGCCTTCGGCGGCCTGCGCGAAGGTGCGTTGCGCCGGTGCGCTGTTCAGCACCCAGGCCAGGTAGGCGGGCAACACGGGGACGCCAGGCCGGGGGCGCAAGACGAAGAAGTGCTGGGAGCACACGGCCGGCAGAGGCGGCTCGTGAACCGCCGCCGCCGCGAAGCGGGTGCCGCGCGAAGCGAAGATGATGTCGCCGTCGCGAAGCACGTCGGGCGGCTTGCGGCCGGCCAGGTGGGTTCGCTGGACGAGCTGCCAGTCAATGGGCTCGCCGGCTCGCAGATCGCGCAGCTGAACGACGGCTACAGGGCCGTCTGCCGCAGCGGCGAACGCCGAGCGGAAGGGGTGCCCGGCGCAGATTTCGGCCAGCTCCCCCAGTCCTCGAAGTTTTGCATCACTGCGCATGATGCAATCATAGTCGTGTGACGCGTGGGCTGTCCAGAGCGTCAAACTCACTTCGCGCAGGCGGTGCTCGGCCTCGGGTTGAGTTCCGCCGTCGAACGGATGGGCTTGAACCGGCAGCGCTTGGCGGCAATGGTCGCGAATACCGTGTTCTGCTCGTCGCCCTCGTCCGGATCGGGGAGGTCGCCGTTCATTTCGAAATGATGCCGGGCTTCCACGCTTTGCACTATCGCGGCGAGATTGATCAGATCGTCGGCGCTCAAGCCCTTGCGACTGGCCTTGTGCGGCAGAGCTGCCTGCAGAGCCTGCAGCCGCCATTCGAAACTCACTTCCGGCATCACCGACGGCCAGCCTTCGAAGTCGATGGGTTCGGACAAGTCCGGGTGCTTCGCCTCCCAGATCAGCGTCCGCAGGCCATCCAGCACCGATGTGAGATGGTTGATGCTGCGCAGAACACAGTTGCGGGCATGGCGGCGCTTCAGATACGTTGCCCGAGCGAAAGTAAGTTTGGCCAAGACGACGAGGTCGTCGATCAGGCGTAGCTTCGCATTCTCGACAGCCAAGAACTCCTTGTTGGCGCGCTCGTCCAAAGCCTCCTTTGCTTTGAAGAAGATCGCGAGTTCGTCCTCGATGTCGGCCGGTGTGATGCGCGCACCGCGCTTCGCTCGGGCAAGCAATCGACGAAGCGGCAGCGTCGCGCGATGGCCACCATCGCGCTGAAGAACGCCGAATGCGTCTCGATCGATCATGCGCAGGGCAAGTGCATCGGCAAGACGCTCGGCGACAAATTTCACATCGCCTGGCGATTTGCCGGTTCTGTAGTTCATCAAGCTTTCGCCACCGCAGTCTTTGCCCAGAAGCCTTCTCTCCAGGACCTGGTCGGACCACGAGTCCGGAAGCTCGGAATTAATACGGTCGATGAGGTTGATGACGTACTGCGACGCGCGAACATTCGCGGCGCGCAGAAGGGGATCAGCACGCTTCGCGTGCCCGGATTTCGGCGACGACTCTTCCAATGTGCTCATGGTCGAAGTTCCCGGACCGGTTCAAAAAGCCGGATTTTCGAGGCCCTCGGCCGATAACTCCAAATCCAATCGAATGCGGTCATCTCCAAACGAAGAGGTGATCCGTGTCCAAGACCAAGCCAGACCCTGCTGCTGAACCGAAGTCGAAGCAGACGCGTAAGCGCCTGCCCGGCTTGTCGATGAATGAGCGGGCCGCGTTGCTCAGCCATCGGCACGACGACGAACTGATCGACATCGATGACATTGCGCTGCTGCTGAAGACGACGCGGGCGTTTGTCTATCGCCTGCACAGCCTGGATGACCCACGGTTACCGCCGCCGATGCCGGCCTACGGCCGCCGGCTGGTCTGGCACCTCGGCAGTGTTCGGAAGTGGCTTCGTGAGCTCGCCATGGGCACGGCAGGCAAGGCTCGACCTGGCCCTGCGCGCAAGTGAGGCTCGCCTTGACCATCGGTGAATGCAGGACCTTGCCCAGCCGCAGTGAGGATCGCCAGGACGCAAACTGGAAGTCACTTCCGTTGGGCTCGCACCGCCTGCCATGCCCTGCCTGCCAGCGCGGGCCACGAGATCGTGCCTTCAGCGTCAACATCGAGGCTGGGCGCGGCGTGGGCCACTGCTTTCGTTGTGGCCACGTCGAGAGCTTCAACGATTCGCCTGTGCGCGGGGGCACGCATCCGAATCCGAAGATCCGACCGATGCAGAAGCCGACCGCTTGCGCGTGCCTCTCCGAATGGGGCCATCGCCTCTGGCAGGAATGCCTGCCGCTCGACGGTCTGGCGCTCGACTACTTGACGGCAAGATCCTGCGTGATCCCGCCCGTGGATGGTGACCTGCGATGGCATCCCAAACTGCGGCACCCGTCAGGCGTTGCTGGCCCGGCACTTGTCGCTCTGGTTACCAACGCCCAGACGGCAGAGCCGATCTCGTTGCACAGGACGTGGATTGGCGCTGGCGGAGAGAAGGCCGCACTTGAGCCCGCACGAGCGCTGTTGGGCGGCCACAGGAAAGCCGGCGGCGTCATCCGACTGTGGCCCGATGACGCCGTGACGACGGGACTTGGAATCGCAGAGGGTGTGGAGACAGCCCTCAGCCTTGCCCACGCATACCGGCCGGTTTGGTCAGCCATCGACGCCGGCAACCTCGCTGCCTTCGACGTGCTGGCGGGCATCGAGTGTCTACTCATCTCCGTCGACCACGACAAAGCTGGTCAGGCCGCCGCCAAGGTCTGCGCGCAGCGGTGGGCTGACGCAGGCCGGTCAGCGGCGCTGGTCATGCCGAAGCAGGCCGGCTGGGACATCAACGATCTGGCGAGGGCGCCGGCATGACCATCCAGCATGTCGTCGAGTTGACCGCCTCCGCGACAGTCGTTGTTCCCGTCACTCAGCCCAGAAATCACTTCAGACTGGTTACTGCGGCAGAGTTCATTGCCGCCTACAAGCCGCTTGAGTTCGTCGTCGACGGATTGATTCCGCGGGGATCAATTCAGTCTTGGACCGGCCCAACGGGGCACGCCAAGACCGCCGTGGCTACGCTGCTGCAGCTTTGCATTGCATGTGGCCACGAGTTTGCTGGGCGTGAAGTAACTCCAGGACGCGTGCTTGTGCTCTGCGGCGAGAACCCTGCCGACTACCGTCTGCGTCTGATCTCGACGGCACAGGCGCTGGGTATTCAGGCGTCGGAACTGAGCAACCTCTACGTGCTGCCATTCGCGTTTGCGGTGACCGGTCGGCTTGACGACTTATTCCGGGAAGTGGAGCGCTGTGGCCCGCTGGTGGCTGTCTTCGTCGACACCTCTGCAGCGTACTTCGCTGGCAGCGATGAAAACAGCAATACCGATATGAAGCAGCATGCCTCTGCGCTGCGCGGTCTGTGCACTTTGCCTGGCGAGCCGGCGGTGATCGTCCTGTGCCACCCTACGAAGCAATCTACCCGCGAATCGCTGCTGCCACGAGGCGGTGGTGCGTTCCTCGCCGAGGTAGATGGCAATTTGACCGTCTGGAAGGAGCGTAGCCAAGTAACGTTGCACTGGGCTGGAAAACTTCGTGGCCCTGACTTCGAACCGATCTCTTTCTCGATCGATCCGTGCGTCATCCAATCGGTCAGGGACGCAAAGGGACGGCAGGTGGTGAGTGTCGTCGCGAGCTGGAGCATGGGCGGCGCAGCATCGAGCGTGTCCGACGCGGCCGAGGTTGCGCTACTCCGAGCGATGTGCGCCGAGGCGAGCGGCAGCGTCGCGTCTTGGGCCAAGCGCTGCGGCTGGGTCAGTTCGGCGGGAGAGCCGCGGAAGTCCAAAGTGGCGCGACTGCTGCAACGTTTGGAGTCGAACCGATTGGTCGTGAAGGGGGCCGATGGGCGTTGGCACTCAACGGCCGAAGGTCAGGTGTTGGCGCACGGCGCTGAGGTCGCCGGGCCAAGCGACTTCTCGAAGTAGGCAATGGAGTTGAACCTGGTTTCGGTGACCATCGGTACGGTGCTTTGTGCTGGAACGAACGCAGTGAAACGCCACGGTCGGAGGGGTGTTCCACTGGAACGCAGCCTGGAACGGCAAGCCGCCGATGGCGTTCCGTTCCCACACCGCCCTTGGGTGTGGAACGTGAACGGCGCGAACGGGCAAGTTCAGGCCTCTTTTGCTTCGAGGCTCCGAACCAGGTCGGACAATCGTGGGTTGCGGCTGTCTAGAGCAGCCTGCGAGAGCGAGACCAGCCGCTCGCGACAGCTGCGTCCCGCGGCGACAACGAGCCGCTTTGCCATGTGGCGGGTCAGGGGAAGTCGCTCGACGACGGCCTGGGTCTCCGCTGGCAACTGCGAGAGGGACAAGAGCAGATGAACTTCCGTGTGTAGGCAGCCCACTGCTTCTGCAAGCCGGCGCTGCGAAGGAAAGAGGCCGATGTCGAGGGCGGTGCGCACTGCGTGTGCCAGGCGCCAGGGCCGCCACGAAGGCGCGTGCTGACACTCGGTGAAATAGTCGATGAAGGCAGTTCGTTCATCTACCGTCTCGACGAACGCACAGACAGGCAAACCCAGCTCGAGTGCAGCCTGAAGCCTTCCAGCCCCAAACACCAACTCATGCTGATTGTGCTCGCCGCCGGCGCTGCCGCCGAGAGGACGCAACTTGATCGGCTGGACGTTGCGGCCGATGCACTCGATGCTCAACTTCAGGTCCTGGAACTGCTGTGCTTCGATTCGTGAGCGAGATGAAATCCAGCGCGGAATGCTGATCGTCAGCGGGTCAAACCGCCGGACCACAACCTCATGGCGATGCGAGGCGGCAATGAAGAACTTTGAGATCGCTCCGACCTCAGCCTTGGGAAAATCGATGGTCATGCTGTGTGGTGGTCACAATGTGGCCGGCTGGCAGGAAGCGCATGCTTCCGTCAAGCGCGACGAATATTGGGAGGGCGCTGCGCGCCTGCCTTGTGGAGATGGAGCAACCCTTGCCGGGCACCCCATCGCCTGGACCGCGGGCTCTACGCGGCGAGGCCGAGAGACTTAGCCGACTGCGGCCGATCGGCGTCGAAGGCCTTCAGCAGGTCAGCGAGATTGCCCTTGGCGACGGTGCTGTCGCTCAGCCAGTTCGTCGTCGCGCAAAGCGCCCAGCGCAGCATCTCGAATTGGCCGATGACGCCCGCCACGTGTAGCGCGAACGCCTCGGCATCCTCGTTGGATGCCGCGTAGGGCAGGCCCCACCAACCCGGGTCGACAGCCACTGCGGTTTGCGAGGGGTAGAACACGTTTGGCATCGGGAGCGTAATTCCCGCTGCCCGCTGCATCACTAGGTGCGCAGCGAGGCGAGCCCACGGCCGAGCCAGTTCCTGCGCCGCGTCGAACGCCAGGAGGGCGACGAAGCGGGCGACGGTCGGGCCTGCGCCCATGTCGTCCTCGACCAGTGCGTCGTCGATGTTGATTCCGACGATGGAGGTACCCGTCTCGGACAGGCACTCGTGCGTGCCCGCGTTCAGCACCCGACTGCCGCCAGCGTCGCCGCTCAGGCGAAGAACATGCACATGCGGTGCATGGAGGCACTTCGCGACAGCAGCCAACTCTGCCACGCCGGATGCCGGCGCCGCGAGTTCGAGCACTTCAGTCAGGCGACGAGGCCCGCTGTAGCCGCTCATGTCGACGTTCGTCGGAATGCCGTCCTCGATGCAGAGCGCAAGGCCCGGGTCGAACTCGACGGCGGGAAGATCGGAAAAGGACTTCATCATGTACTCCTTGGAGGTTCACTTGGACACGGCTATCCGTTTACCGGTCACCACGACCGGGCGTTAGCCAAATGGAAAGGACGCGTGATTGCCACGAGTCCCTTCAGCGTCAAACCACGTTGTGGTTACTGCTCCAAGTGAGACCCTCCCGCGAATGCGGAAGTACCAGTCCCGAGTACAGAGTCTTCGCTGCGCGATGCGCTGCCCATCTGCGGTTGCGAATGTAGGGTGACACCGCGATCAAATCAAGAGGTTTTTTGGGCGAAGCATTTCGATTGATTTGTCGTTACGGCGAAACGACGGAGCGTGGTCTACCGGCCTAGCGGTGGCGTGGCTAGTTCGTCGGCAAACCTAGCTTGTCGAAGAACGCGCGGTTCCTCTCGCGGGCTGCATTGATCAACTTGTCGAACGACAGCACTTCGATATAGGCCTTGTAGTTGTCGTTGTAGCCGAAGTAGCCTTGACGATCGCTCGTGATCTTCAGCTGAGCAAGCTTGCACCGGCGTTCAACGGTCGGCGTAATGTCGCAAATGACATAACAGAAGCCTGGGATTTCTTCCGATGCTGGAATGATTCGACCGCTTGCCGTCATCGCCTTCCCTCGACGGATCCGCTCCAGATATCCAAGTGCCTGTTCGACAGGGTCCTTGTCTTCGCCGGCCGCTGCGTCGTTTCGCATCGGCCTCTTGATTTCGATGACAACGATTGAGGCAAGTGGAAGCTTCTGACCCTCGGAAACGAGTAACGGTTCGTCGAAGACGTTCAGTGCTACGAGGTCAGGTTCCTTCGTGTCGATCGCAGCGGTGATCGGCATCGATGACAGCGGCTTGTCGGACGCGAGATAGTCGTGGAATGCCAGACGTTCATCGATCAACCACAGATTGCAGTTCTCCGTCCGCACCTCATTGGAGGTCCTGCGGAGAGGCATGATCAACTCGTGTATGAGTTCCTCTCGGGCATATTTGCCGTCGGAGCCGCGTTCAATGGCCTTTTGGAGGATATCCAGAATGACCTTGCGATGGAAAACGTAGTTGGCCAGGTCCGACTTCTTGATCTCGTCAGCCTTGGTCAGGTAGTCATTCAACCGGGAAAAATAGCTCGCGGTCGTCTCGTCACGGCCGAAGTCCATGATTGCGTGGCCGTCGCTGAGCAAACTACTTTCGATTTCGGCCAATTGCTTGTGCAGGAGGAGATCAAGGTCCTTGTCGGAGATCTCAGGATCTACACTGAGTTTGTCTTCTTCGATCCGTCCGAGAATTGGCCGATAGCGAGGTGCTCGCAGTGATACGAACCGCTCCACTCGCTGGCGGCCGGCGGCCTTGCTCTCCTGCAGGTAGCTGGCCAAGAACCGCATTGACGATTGCAGGACTGCGTCGCGAACGTCAGTCAGACTCAGTTCGGTCTCCGAGAACATGTCGTCGCTAATTTCCTCAATGTCAAATCCAAT
This sequence comes from Rubrivivax sp., assembly GCA_044224175.1. GTDB lineage: Bacteria > Pseudomonadota > Gammaproteobacteria > Burkholderiales > Burkholderiaceae_C > Rubrivivax. The sequence continues at coordinate 15,923 of JBGAKY010000009.1, forward strand.
TCGCTCCGGGCGTACATGCTGGTCAAGGAAGTCTGAAGTGACATAGCAGGCGTAGGTGAAGTCGCCGGACACGTCCTTGATTCGACCGTGGAGTCCAGCGACCTTACCAAGGATGCTCTCCTCCTCAACGACCCGGCCCGCTGCACACCAGGCGATGAATGGCTGCTTCTGTGCCGAAGCCATCAACTTCAAGTGAGTGACCTCGAAGGTGTTGCCTTTGACTTGCACCTCTTCAGTCTGAGCCGACGAGAACATGCATTCCTCGTAGACCTCGTAGAGCCTTATGGTGTCCAGTCCGTCCACAACTCTGATGCTTGGAGCGCCCCCTTCACGTACGAAGTACCAGAGGCAATGCTCGAACAGCGCATTGGCGATCGCTCGGCCGGTTTTCGGGGCCCTCTTGCGATATTCCTGCTTGAACCCATCGAGATGTACACAGGTGCCGCGTTGGCCATCAGTGTCGAGAGGCGACACGATCATGTTGTCGACGCCTTTAGCGGCCGTGAAAGTAAAGGCGCGCCGAAAGGGCTTTCCTGCGGAGTCCTTGTAGTCGCTGGAAACGTTGACGCACTCGAATGCCTTGAGCCAGAGGAGGCGGCCTACGCCGCGGCAACCTTCACTAGCCTTGTAGTCCGAGTCAAGCGTCTCGAAGGACTCCAGGTTCTTGGCATCGAATCCGCACCCGTTGTCGGTGACCTTGAATCCCGTGATTGGCTCCTGTGCCGGCGCCCCACGCCTGGCCTTCGGATCTTCGAGGTCGAGAGCGGCCTGCGGGACTCGGATGATCTCGACGACGATCTCGCCGTAGTCAGGCCCACGGTCTAACGCCGCGACGGCCTGGACCGAGTTCACAACAGCCTCGAACAGGGGCAGCAGGCCATGCGTTCGGGGAAGCGGCGTGTTGCGAAGCCTGCCCTTCAGGTAGGTGTTCATGCTCATTCGGATCTCCTGTCACAGGCCGGTCGGCTGCCGCCTTCCAAGTCGAGGCTCCTGCTCGGTCAGCGCGTTCATGTTCTTGGAGGCATGTGATTTTGTCCAGTGCTATATTGACGCTTCGGGCGACGAATTGGGCTGCACTAGGGTGCGGCTTTGCGACCACGCCTGGACCGACAGAACAGGTTGGACCTGCGACCTTGAAGAGCGGGTTGTGGCCGTCGAGCATGTGTGGCCCATCGGGATGCTTACACTCTCCATCATGCCGCCCCGTCCTGCGTCCTCGTTCTCGAACCTACCCGCGATGACGCTCTGGCTGGAGGACGCGTTGTTGGCGATGCCGTCGCAGGGCAGGCTGGGCATCAAAGTGCCCGGCGATGTGGCGTTCGGCTTCACCGACGACCGCAGGACAGAGAAGGGCAACCAGGACCGTTTGGCCGTTGCCTACTCCCTCGATGCCTCATCGGGACAAGAGAGGTGGCTTTTCGCAGGGGTCTGCGATGGTGTTGGTGGTGAGGCGGACGGCGACAAAGCGGCGAGCATCGCTCTGTCGGAGATCATTTCTCATCTTTGCGTTGTCCAGTCGGGTCCGCCTGAAAGGCGACTCGCAACTGCCGTTCTTCGCGCCCACGCGGAGGTCCAGCGGCGACTTCACAAGCGGTCGGCAACGACGTTTGCAGGGGTGCTTATCACCTCGCGCGGCGGCTTTGCGATCGGCTCCGTCGGTGACAGCCGTATCTACTCAATATCTGAGAGCGAGGTCACGCAGTTAACCCAAGATGACACTCTTGCCGAGATGCTGCGGAGACAGGCGCCCGAGTCTGCCAATCAACAGGTGCAGGATGCAATCATGGCGCTCCGGCCGCAGTGGCAGGAGAGCTTGGGTCAGGCAATAGGTAGCGAACTGCCGTTGCAGCCCCGCACTGCATCCTGGCCACAGGTCCCGCATGGCTCGGGATGCTTGCTATGTACCGACGGAGTTTGGAAGCCCATTGAGCCGGTACTTGCAAAGGTGGTCAGCGCGAGCGCAGATCGGCAGGATTTGGCCCGACGATTGTTGACCTTGACGGACCACTTGGGGTCAACGGACAACTCTACGGCAATCGTCATACCGGAGATGGCGAAGATCGTGAACTGGCTTCGCGACAAGCACCGTGCTTCGGAGCGAGGCCTCGTGCACTTGATGCTTCCAGGTGAAACCGCCATAGTCCCCAGCGGTCTCTTTACGCCCACATCGTTCGACGAACATCAATCACGAGCTGGCAAGGTGATTGATGAGAAGCATGAAAAGCCGGACCCGGCGGCGGGAGGTAGGTCCAAATCCAAGCCCAAGAACACTAAGCCGCCGAAGGTTGATAAAGCAGTAGGTCTGCAGATGACGTTTGTGGAGGGACCTCGGGATGACGAAGCCAGTACCGCCAGCTCGATACCAAAAGAGCGGTAAGGCCTCGCTCAGCGGTGGCTATGGCCTCGTTGAAGTTTGGCATGACACATTGCTCGACAGAGATGTCGCAATCAAGTGGACTGCGCCGGAAAACGCCAAGCAACTACTTGGAGAAGTTCGCGCCCTAAGTCAGAGACCGTCGCCCTTCATCGTCGAAATCTATGACCTAGTTCTGAACGACGCTGGTGAGCTCAGAGGCATTGTTCTGGAGTACCTGACCGGCAAAGGCTTTGAGAACGTAGATCTCTCCGACGAAGCCGTACGCGACAAGGCCATTGCACTCCTCTTTCAGATGGCCCAAGGCCTCGCTGACTTGCATTCAGCTGGCCTCGTTCATCGAGACGTTAAGCCCGCCAATGCCGTCGGTGCCGACGATGGCAGGCTCAAGTTGGTCGACTTCGGTCTGAGTTCGCCAGGCGCAGGGGCCTTCACTGTGGAGGCGAAGGGGACGCTGGGCTTCGCTGCGCCTGAAATGTTCGGCACGCCACCCATACCCATCACGTTTGCACTGGACGCCTATAGCTTTGGCATGGTTTGTTGGAAGCAACTCGTAGGGAAGCTTCCCAAGGTGGGGCCGCTAGGCTATCCGGACGCGTCGTTCTATCCATTGCCGTCGATAAATACGAAATTGTCACTGCCGACTCGACTGGCCAACGCAATTGACGCATCGCTGGCATGGAATCCCGCCAACCGACCGGATATGCAGTCTATTGCGAACGCGCTTCTTGCCGAGCTGACGTTCGGCAAGCACACGGCCTGCGTAATGATGGCTGGCAAGCCTCCGTATGCCGTGACGACGAACACCAAGAAGGTATCGAGCCTGACTACTCCGCACGGCGCACTGGACATTGGATACGACGGATACGAGTTTTCGATTCGGAAGCTGCAGGGCGAGGTCTTCGTCAATAACTCCCCCGCTAAGGTTGGGCAGAAGTTGCATGAGGGTTGCCTGCTCACCTTTGGCGGCAAGGCGCTCGGTGGCAACCGCCTCTTCGTGCCGTTTAGACAGAGCTCGCCTGAGATTGTCTTCTAGGGCGGACCAACCGAGAAAGACAAGACATATGGCGCCAGTCATCGTCGGAAGCCGGTATCAAGTCCATGAGGAACTCGGGCATGGGGGCATGCAGACAGTGCGACGGGCGCTGGATCGTAGGCTCAACAGAGAGGTCGCACTCAAGACGCCGCTAACAACGAGCGCTGCCAAGCGCTTTGAGAGCAGCGCGCAGCTCAGCGCGCGGGTACGTCATGCCAATGTAGCAAGCGCTCTGGACTACTTCATTGATGGGACAACTGCGTACTTTGTCGAAGAGCTAATTGAGGGCATTGATCTACAAAAGTGCTTTGATCAGCATTTCACGCGGCTTTGTCCCGATACGACTGCGAAGGTCCTTCACAACCTGGCAAGGGGCGTAGCAGCTTCTCACCGAGCCGGGGTTATTCATCGGGATTTGAAGCCCTCCAACATTATGGTGAGCAGGGATCTAAGCTTCTCCATGATCAAGGTTACGGACTTCGGCATTGCGAAGCTGGCAGAGTTGCAACTTGAGGCTGACTTCAAGGATCTGCACAACAACAGTGCAACAAGCTCGACCCTCGTAGGGGCGTTGCCGTTCATGGCACCCGAGGCCGTAGCCAAGGCGACCGCGAAGGTGCCGCCGGGGCCAAAGATGGATGTATGGGCGCTCGGCGCGATTGCCTACTACCTCTTGACCGGCAAGCACCCGTTCGGCGGAGACATAACTGCTGTGGTTGGCATCCTTGCCGGCGCGCCACCGGCTGCACCAGCGCCACAGATCATGGGAGGCGCTGCGCACAAGGTTGCAGCAGACCTTTGGGCCGCCATACTGTCCTGTCTGAAGAACAACCCAGCCGAGCGACCGACGGCCGATCAACTGGTTTCGTTGTGCTCGGCCATGCGGTACCTCGACGAACCGCGCGTCACGGTGACGATTACTGGCAAGGACCCCAAGACGCCTGTCTGGTTCGGAGATTCAGAGTTGGGGTCTGTTGCGCTACCTCACGGCGAGTTCATTCTTGGTACCCCCGCAATCGGGAGGCGGGTGAGTTGCTTCGCCTTCGATGGTTCGCCTAAGCCACGTGGGGTTGCGGTGATGCAGTTGCGATAGGCCACGTTGCGTGGTCCAGCAGCGGCTCCGCTTACCGGTTCTCCTGCGCAAGAGGCTGGCACAAAACTGGCACAGTGGCACAGCGATTTCGATCATCTGTAGTCACTTGCAGTCAACAGGAAATCACTGTAGATTCAATACCTTACGGAACATCTCCAGTCAACGCTAGGCGTTGAAATTTGACTCTTAATCCGTTGGTCGCAGGTTCGAATCCTGCAGGGCCCACCATTCACGAAGACGGCCTGGCGGCGACGCCAGGCCGTTTGCATTGGGGGCCAGCCTGTCGGCTGTCTGTGGGTGGCTGTTCCGTCATGGCGCGCCTGCTTACGATCGAAACCTTCCCGCCCACGCTGCCGCGCCATGCGGTGCCGGCTCTCCATTTCCAGGCTTGTCTCGTTCGTGAGTGCACGGAGGGCCGGCGGGCGGTTCTTCTTTCGCGAATGACGCGCCGCAGCCGCTTCAGCGGCGGGCCCGGGCGCCGATAAGTTCGCATCGCATGTCGCGGTTCGCGAGGCCCTCATGGACCCTGTCTCCGGCGCCACCGTCAACAACGCCTCCGGTGCCGACCTCGGCACCGTGCAGGGCGCGGCTTCGCTCATGGTGCTGAAGCGGGCGATGCAGGCGCAGGCCTCGTCGGCCGTGCAGCTGATCGAGGCCCTCCCGCAGCCGCCGCTGGCCACTTCGGGTTCGCTGGGCACGCAGGTCAACACCTACGCCTAGAGGCACGCCGCCGGGCGCCGCCGGCGCGAGTGCGGCCGGGCGCGCGCGCGGTCAGCTCGCTCTGGAAGCCAGCAACGCGACCCCGGGCCGATGCCCTATGTGGCGGTGGCCACGGCCGCTTCGTGCCGGCTTGCGGCCAGGCCGGCGCGCCGCGCCAGCGCGTAGGCCAGCGCCACCATCACGACGAGCGCGACACCGAGCGCCAGATCGCGGCCCTCCAGCTGACGGTCGACCCATGCCGAGCCCAGCCGCGCGGCCCCCAGGCCCGCGACCAGCAGGCTCAGCGCCGCCAGGGCCAGGGTCATCGTGCGCGAGGCCACCGCGGCCAGGCGGTCGGCGCGCGCCAGCAGGTGCGCGATCCACCAGCCGTTGAGCCCGTCGCTCAGCAGCATGCCCAGCACGAACAGCGCGGCCGGCAGCAGCGCATGGGCGGCGTGGCCCACGGGCAGCGCGGCGGCACCGAAGAGCGCCGCCAGGCTCAGGGTGTCGAAGGACAGCGCGAAGAGGGCGCCCACGCCCAGCACCTGCAATGCGCCGCCGCGCCGCGCGGCCGGCGCCAGCAGGCGGCGCACGAAGCCTCCGCGCAGGCCCACCGGCGCCACCATCCGGCCGGCCGGCGCCCGCCATGCCGCATTCACGTTGAGCGCCGCCAGGCCCAGCAGCACGGCAATGGAGACCAGCGCCCCGGAAGTCTGCAGCCAGGCCGGGGCCGACCAGCGTGCCGGCAGCGTGGCCGCCAGCGCCGCCACCGCCATCACCACCGCACCGTGCCCCAGAGAGAACAGCGTGCCGCCGAACCGCGCCCAGGCCTGGCGCTGGCGCGCCCCGATGCGGGTCAGGCCGTCGATGGCGGCCAGGTGGTCGGCGTCCAGCCCGTGCCGGGCACCGAACAGGAAGGCCAGCGCGCAGAGCGCGTTCCAGTCGGCGGGCAGTTCGTGCATGGGGCGGCGGCGGGCCTGGTATGACGGCGTGATTCATTGTCATACACGTTCCGTGCCGGCCCCGGCGGGGCGGGCGGGTGCCTCAGCGCACCAGGGCGGGCCGCCTGGGGTCGAAGGTCCAGCCGGGGATCAGGTACTGCATGGCCTGCGCGTCGTCGCGTGCGCCCAGGCCATGCTGGCGGTACAGCTGGTGCGCCTTCTCCACTTCGGCCATGTCCAGTTCGACGCCCAGACCCGGAGCCTGGGGCACGCGCACCTTGCCGCCGTCGATCCGCAGCGGCTGTTTCGTCAGGCGCTGGCCGTCCTGCCAGATCCAGTGGGTGTCGATGGCCGTCACCTTGCCGGGCGCGGCGGCGCCCACGTGGGTGAACATGGCCAGCGAGACGTCGAAGTGGTTGTTCGAGTGCGAGCCCCAGGTCAGGCCCCAGTCGCGGCAGGTCTGGGCCACGCGCACGCTGCCGGCCAGGGTCCAGAAGTGCGGGTCGGCGAGCGGGATGTCCACGCTCTGCAGCGCGAGCGCGTGCGTGAGCTGGCGCCAGTCGGTGGCCACCATGTTGGTGGCGGTGGGCAGGCCGGTGGCACGGCGGAACTCGGCCATCACCTCGCGGCCCGAGAAGCCGTCCTCGGCGCCGCAGGGGTCTTCGGCATAGGCCAGCGTGCCGTGCAGGTCGCGCAGCAGGCGCACGGCGTCCTTCAGGCGCCAGCCGCCGTTGGGGTCGAGCGTCACGCGCGCCTGCGGAAAACGTTCGTGCAGCGCGCGGATCGCCTCCACCTCTTCCTCGCCGCGCAGCACGCCGCCCTTGAGCTTGAAGTCGGCGAAGCCGTAGCGTGCCTGCGCGGCTTCGGCCAGCCGCACCACGGCTGCCGACGTGAGTGCAGGCTCGTGACGCAGGCGGCACCACTCGTCTTCGGCGTCAGGCTGCTCTGCGTAGGGCAGGTCGGTCTTGCGGCGGTCGGCCACGTAGAACAGGTAGCCCAGCATCTGCACTTCATCGCGCTGCTGCCCTTCGCCCAGCAGCGCCGCCACCGGCACGCCCAGGTGCTGGCCCAGCAGGTCCAGCAGCGCCGACTCGATGGCCGCCACCGCGTGGATGGTGGTGCGCAGGTCGAAGGTCTGCAGGCCGCGGCCGCCGCTGTCGCGGTCGGCGAAACGCTGCTGCACCGCCTGCAGCACCCGCTGGTGCGCGCCCAGCGGCTCGCCGACGACGAGTTCGCGCGCGTCTTCCAGCGTCTGGCGGATCTTCTCGCCGCCCGGCACCTCGCCCACGCCGGTGCGGCCGGCGCTGTCGGTCAGCACCAGCAGGTTGCGCGTGAAGAAGGGTCCGTGGGCGCCGCTCAGGTTGAGCAGCATGCTGTCGCGGCCGGCGACCGGAATGACGCGCAGCGCGGCGATGGTGGGCGTGGAAGACAGGCCCATTTCAATCGGCGGTGATCTTCTTGGTCTCGATCAGCTGGTGCCAGCGTTCCGACTCCCGCTGCTGGAAGGCGGCGAACTGTTCCGGCGTGTTGGCCACGATCTCCAGGCCCATGCCGGTGAACTGCTGCCGGATCTGCGGGTCGTTCAGCGCCGCCAGCACTGCGGCGTGGAACTTCGAACGCAGGTCGGCCGGCAGGCCCTTCGGGCCCACCACCGCCTGCCACGAATAGACGTCGGCGTTCTTCACGCCCAGTTCGCCCAGCGTGGGCACGTCGGGCAGCACCGGCGAGCGCTTCGCGCCGGTGACGGCCAGCGGCCGCAGCTTGCCGCTCTGGATGTGCTGGAACACCGTGTTGACGTTCTGGAACGACGCATTCACCTGCGCGCCCAGCAGGTCCGACACCGCCGGCCCGCCGCCCTTGTAGGGCACGTGGATGCCGCTGGTGCCGGTGGCCAGCCAGAACAGTTCGGCCGTGAGGTGGTCGCTGGAGCCGTTGCCCGAGGAGGCGAAGGTCATCTTGTCGGGATTCGCCTTCAGGTGGGCGATGACGTCGGCGAGCGACTTCCACGGTGCGCTGGCCGGCACCACCAGCACGTTGGGCGCCTGCACGGCCACGGTGATGGTGTCGAAGTCCTTCAGGGCGTCGTATTGCAGGCCCTTCATCAGGTGCGGCGCGATGACCAGGGGCCCGAGCGAGGTGACCAGGAAGGTGTAGCCGTCGGCCGGTGCCCGCTTCACCGCCGCGGCGCCGATGGTGCCGGTGGCGCCGGCCTTGTTCTCCACCACGAAGTTCTGGCCCAGCGACTTCGTCAGCGCGGGGCCGATGGTCCGCGCCACCATGTCGGTGGACCCGCCGGGCGGGAAGGGCACGACCAGGGTCACCGGCTTCGAAGGCCAGGCCTGGCCGAAGGTGGCGAACGAAGCGCCCGCGAGGGCGAGCGTGGCAAGGAGCTTCTTCATGGCGGGCGTGGGAGAGGTGGCTGGATCGGATCGAAATGGTAGCGCTACCGTTCGGAATCGACAAGCCTTTCGTCTGCGGACTTTCCCGCCCTCAGGTGCTCTCGCGTTCGACGATGGAAAAGCCGATGTCGACCACGCGCGGCCCGGTCGCCCGGCCTTCGCAGCGGTCGAGGATGAAGCGCGCCGCCTGGCGGCCGATGTCGGCGCCGTTGATCCGCACCGTGGTCAGCGACGGGTGCAGGTCGGCAGCGAAGTCCAGGTCGCCGAATCCCACCAGCGCCAGGTCCCTTGGCACCGCCACGCCGCGTGCCTGCGCTTCGGTCAGCACGCCCAGCGCCAGCAGGTCGGAACTGCAGAACACGGCGTCGACCCGGGTGTCGCCGTCCAGCAGCCGGGTCAGCGCTTCGCGCCCGCTCTTCAGCGTGGTGGGCGCGGGCACGGTCACCACCTGCGGCGCGGCGAGGCCGAGCCTGCGTGCTTCTTCGAGGAACGCCGCCTGCCGGCGCTGCGCCCGTTCGTCGTCGCCCGTCACCACCGCCAGCCGGCGCCGGCCGTGCCGCTGCAGGAAGGCGGCGACCGCGCGGCCCACCTCGGCGTGCGAGAAACCGACCAGCATGTCGATCGGGGTCGGCGTCAGGTCCCAGGTCTCGACGATGGGAATGCCCGAAGCGAGCAGGCGCCGGCGTCCGGCGGCCGAATGCAGGATGCCGGTGAGCACGATGCCGTCGGGCCGGCGGCCGATCACGGCTTCCAGCAGCGCGTCCTCGCGGTTCTCGGCGTAGCCGCTCTGGCCCAGCATCAGCTGGTAGCCGGCGCCGGCCAGCGTCTCGGTCAACGCGTGCACGGTCTGCAGGAACACTGGCCCGTTGAGGGTGGGCACCACCGCGGCCACCAGCCGGCTGCGCGTGGACGCCAGGCCGCCGGCCAGGCGGTTGGGCACGTAGCCGGTCTTCGCCACCGCTTCCTGCACCTTGCGGCGCACTTCGTCGGAGACCTGGTCCGGCGTGTTGAGCGCGCGCGAGGCGGTGATGGGCGCCACGCCGGCGATCTTTGCCACGTCGTGCAGCGTGACCGCTCCGCTGCCGCGCCGCGTGCGGCGCGGCTGAACCGCCTCTTCAGCCATGGGTGGCGATTGTAGAAGCGATGACAGCGCTACCGGTGGCCAAGCCGGTTCGAGACCTCGGCCGCCGCGCGCTTCAGCGCCGCCGCCATCGGCGAGGTCCAGGCGGCGGGCAGGTGGTCCTGGTGGCCCAGCAGCGTGATCACCAGCACCGGCTCGCCGTCGTGGTCGTGCACCGGCGCGCTGAAGGCGTTCACGCCGGGGATGGGCCGGCCCACCGCGCGCGTGCAGCCGTGCTGGCGCAGTTCCTCGCGCAGCGGCACGGCCTGGGCCTCCAGCGCGGCGCGGCCGGCCCGGGTGGCAGGCACGGCCCTGCCGCTGTCGCCCAGTGCACCGGCGGCCATGCCGGCCATCGCGCCGGCCAGTCGTTCGGGCCGCAGGGCGCCGACGAAGGCACGGCCGGTGGCGGTGCCGAAGGCCGACATCACGGTGCCGGCGCGCATGGCCACGTGCAGCGGCTGGCGCGCTTCGCGCATGCGCACGACAGTGGGCCCGAAGTTGCCCCACACCGCCAGCGCCACCGCCTGCCCGGTCTCGGCGGCCAGCGCTTCGGCCACCGGTTCGGCGGCGCGCACGGGGTCGCACTGGTGCAGCGCCGTCAGGCCCAGCTGCAGTGCCGCCGGGCCCAGCGCATAGCGGCCGCTGGCGGCTTCCTGCTGCACCAGGCCCAGCCGCGCAAAGCTCACCAGGTAGGGATGGGCGCGCGAGGGCGGCAGCCCGGCGCCGGCGGCCAGGTCCTTCAGCGTCATCGGCTCCGGGTGCGCAGCCAGGGCCAGCAGCAGGCGGCCGCCCACTTCCACCGACTGCACCGATCGCTGGCCGCGGCGTCCCGCTTCGTCTGGCTTGTCCATGGCCGCATTCTGGCAAATCAATTTGACAATGACAAATCACGGACTAGACTGCCGGTTCTTCCGAACCCCACCCGCCCGACCGGAGCCGCCATGAGCACCAAGGCCTTCGCCAGCCAAGCCGACCTGCAGGAAAAGAAGGTCACGTTCGAACAACTGTCGCCGCATGCCTGGGCGTACACCGCCGAAGGCGACCCCAACACCGGCATCGTCATCGGCGACGACGCGGTGCTGGTGGCGGACACGCAGGCCACGCCGGCGATGGCCGCCGACGTCATCCGCCGCATCCGCGAGGTGACCGACAAGCCCATCAAGTACGTGGTGCTCACCCACTATCACGCCGTGCGCGTGCTGGGGGCCAGCGCCTACCAGCCGCAGCAGGTGCTGGCCAGCCAGGACACCTGGGACCTCATCGTCGAACGCGGCGAAGCCGACAAGGCCAGCGAGATCGGCCGCTTCCCGCGCCTGTTCCGCAACGTCGAGACGGTGCCCGCCGGCCTGACCTGGCCCACCATGACCTTCACCGGCCGGATGACGCTGTGGCTGGGCAAGCTGGAAGTGCAGCTGCTGCAGCTGGGTCGCGGCCACACCAAGGGCGATACGGTGGTCTGGCTGCCGCAGGAACGCACGCTGCTGTCGGGCGACCTGGTCGAGTTCGACGCCACCCCCTACGCCGGCGACGCCTACTTCCAGGACTGGCCGCAGACGCTGGACAACATCGCCGCCCTGAAGCCGCTGGCCCTGGTGCCCGGCCGCGGCCCGGCGCTGAAGGGCGAAGCGCAGGTGGCCTCCGGCCTGGCGGCCACGCGCGACTTCATCCGCGACGTGTGGACGAACGTGAAGGCCGGCGTCGCCGCCGGCAAGGACCTGAACGCGGTCTACAAGAGCACCTACGCGGCGCTCAAGCCCAAGTACGGTCACTGGGTCATCTTCGACCATTGCATGCCCTTCGACGTGACGCGCTGCTACGACGAAGCCACGCAGTACCGGGACCCGCGCGTCTGGACCGCCGAGCGCGACCAGCAGATGTGGGCCACGCTGGAAGGCTGAAAGCCGTGGCGCTTTCCTGGCGCAGCGACGGCGCCGCCATCCAGCAGCACGCCTTCGACTACCGCCGCAGCCCCGACCAGGACGCGACACGCCCGGCACGCCACCCGGTGGTCGTGGTCGGCGCGGGCCCGGTGGGCCTGTCGCTCGCCATCGACCTCGCGCAGCGCGGCCAGCGCGTGCTGCTGCTGGACAACGACCACCGCCTGTCCACCGGCTCGCGCGCGATCTGCTTCGCCAAGCGCACGCTCGAGATCTGGGACCGCCTGGGCGTGGGCGACGCCATGTGCGCCAAGGGCGTGGAGTGGAACACCGGCAAGGTCTTCTTCGGCCGCGACCTGCTCTACCGCTTCGACCTGCTGCCCGAGCCCGGGCACCAGCGGCCGGCCTTCATCAACCTGCAGCAGTACTACGCCGAAGCTTGGCTGGCGCTGCGCGCGCTGCAGTTGCCGAACCTGGAGATCCGCTGGCGCAACACCGTGGCCGCCTGCGAGCCACGTGACGACCACGTGCGGCTGGGTGTCGAGACGCCCGACGGCGTGTACACGATCGAAGCCGACTACGTCGCCGCCTGCGACGGCAGCCGCTCGCCGCTGCGCGCACTGCTGGGCCTGGAAAGCAAGGGGCGTGTCTTCCGCGACCGCTTCCTGATTGCCGACGTCAAGATGGCGGCCGACTTCCCGGCCGAGCGCTGGTTCTGGTTCGACCCGCCGTTCCATCCGAACCAGAGCGTCCTGCTGCACCGCCAGCCCGACGGTGTCTGGCGCATCGACTTCCAGCTCGGCTGGGACGCCGACCCCGAAGTGGAGAAGCAGCCCGGTCGCATCACCCCGCGCGTGAACGCGATGATGCGTGCCGCGCTCGGCCACGAGGTGCCGTTCGAGCTGGAATGGGCCAGCGTCTACACCTTCGCCTGCCTGCGCATGGAGCGCTTCGTGCACGGCCGCGTGCTGTTCGCCGGCGACTCGGCGCATGGCGTCTCGCCCTTCGGCGCGCGCGGCGCCAACTCGGGCGTGCAGGACGCCGACAACCTGGGCTGGAAGCTGGACCTGGTGCTGCGCGGCACCGCGCCACGCGCGCTGCTTGATACCTACGGACCTGAACGCGAGTACGCCGCCGACGAGAACATCCTCAACTCCACCCGCGCCACCGACTTCATCACGCCCAAGAGCGCGGTCTCGCGCCTGTTCCGCGACGCCACGCTGGACCTGGCGCGCGCGCACCCGTTCGCGCGCCGCGTCGTCAACAGCGGCCGCCTCTCGGTGCCGGCCGTGCTGCGCCTGTCGCCGCTCAACACGCCCGACCGCGACGCCTTCGGCGGCGCCATGGTGCCCGGCGCGCCGGCGGTGGACGCGCCGCTCGAAGGCGGCGGCTGGCTGCTGCGCCAATTGGCCGGCAACGGCTTCAAGGCGCTGGTGTTCGAAGGCGACGGCACGGCGGTGGAGGCGGGCGCGGAAGGCCTGGTGCCGGTGGAACTGATCCCGCTGCCCGCCCAGGGCCTGGTCGCCGAACGCTACGACGCCCGCCCCGGAACGGTCTATCTGTTGCGCCCCGACCAGCATGTCTGCGCGCGATGGCGCGCGCCCACCGCGGCCGACGTGGCCGGCGCGCTGAGGAGAGCCCTGCAATGCCCCTGATCACCGGACCGAACCTGGAAGCGCCCGATCCCTTCTACGAAGCGCTCATCGACACCCACCGGGACCTGAGCGACGCCGAAAGCCAGGCACTGAACGCGCGCCTGATCCTGCTGCTGGCCAACCACATCGGCCGCCACGACGTGCTGCTGCAGGCGCTGAAGGCGGCACGCGACAGCGGCCGGAGCACCTCATGAGCGAACGCCACCACCTCTCGGGCTTCGGCAACCAGTTCAGCAGCGAGGCCGTGCCCGGCGCGCTGCCGCAGGGCCGCAACAGCCCGCAGCAGGCGCCGCGCGGCCTGTACGCCGAACTGATCTCCGGCAGCGCCTTCACAGCGCCGCGCCACGCCAACCAGCGCACCTGGGTCTACCGGCGCCAGCCTTCGGTGGTGAGCGGCGGCTACGCGCCCTACGAACAGCCGTTCTGGAAAAGCGGTGCCGCCAGCGGCGAACATGCGCCGCCCGACCCGCTGCGCTGGCACCCGGTGCCCGTCCCCGAAGCGCCGCTGGACTTCGTCGACGGCCTGCGCACCGTGGTGGTCAACGGCGACCCCGACGCGCAGACCGGCATGGCCGCGCACCTGGTGCTGATGAACCGCTCGATGGACGGCCGCGCACTCGTCAACGCCGACGGCGAGATGCTGGTGCTGCCGCAGCAGGGTGTGCTGAGCTTCGTCACCGAACTCGGCGTGCTCGACGCGAAGCCTGGCGAGGTGGTGCTGCTGCCACGCGGCATTGCCTTCAGCGTGAAGGTGGAAGGCGCTTCGCGCGCCTACGTGTGCGAAAACCACGGCGCCCCGTTCCGGCTGCCCGAGCTGGGGCCCATCGGCAGCAACGGCCTGGCCAATGCGCGCGACTTCCTGGCGCCGGTGGCTGCGTTCGAGGAACCGCAGGACCGCGCGTACGAAATCATCCGCCGCTACGGTGGCCGCTGCTGGCGCACCACGCAGCCGCGCACGCCGTTCGACGTGGTGGCCTGGCACGGCAACCTGGCGCCGCTGAAATACGACACGGCGAACTTCATGGTCATCGGCAGCATCAGCTTCGACCACCCGGACCCCAGCATCTTCACCGTGCTCACCAGCCCCAGTGACACGCCGGGCACCGCCAACTGCGACTTCGTGATCTTCCCGCCGCGCTGGATGGTGGCCGAGGACACCTTCCGCCCGCCCTGGTACCACCGCAACGTGATGAGCGAGTTCATGGGCCTGGTGCACGGCCAATACGACGCCAAGCCCGAAGGCTTCAAGCCGGGCGGCATGAGCCTGCACAACGGCATGGTGCCGCATGGCCCGGACGCCGAGGCGTTCGAGAAGGCGAGCGCCGCCGACCTGAAGCCGCACAAGCTGGAGAACACGCTCGCCTTCATGTTCGAAAGCCGCTGGCGCTTCCGCCCCACCGCGTTCGCGATGGGCGGCGGCGCGCTGGACACGAAGTACGCCGAATGCTGGGCCCCGCTGAAGGACCGCTTCGTCAAATGACCGCCCTCGACGCCACGCACGACCCGGACCTGCAGAGCTGGGTGAACTCGGCCAACGCGCCGGACACCGACTTCCCGATCCAGAACCTGCCCTACGGCCGCTTTCGCCGGCCGGGCGAGGGCTGGCGCATCGGCGTCGCCATCGGCGACCTGGTGCTGGACCTGAAGCTCGCGGCCGCCAGGCCGCTGTGGTCGCCCGAAGCGAAGGCGCTGCTGGCGCCGCTGGCCGAGGGCGACCTCAACGCCTTCATGGCGCTGGGTCCGGCCGCCCGCCGCACGCTGCGTGCGGCGCTGTCGAAGGCGCTGGCCGCCGGCGGCGTGCAGGCCGAACTCGCGCCCTGCCTGGTGGCGCAAGCAGCGGTGGAGATGGGCGTGCCCTGCCGCATTGGCGACTACACCGATTTCTACGTCGGCATCCACCACGCCACCGCGGTGGGCCGGCTGTTCCGCCCCGACAACCCGCTGCTGCCCAACTACAAGTGGGTGCCCATCGGCTACCACGGACGTGCGTCGTCGGTGGTGCCCAGCGGCACGCCGATCCGCCGTCCGCGTGGGCAGGTCGCCGGCGCCGAAGGCCCCAGCCTCGGCCCCACGCAGCGGCTGGACCTGGAACTCGAGCTGGGCCTGTTCATCGGCGCCGGCAACGCGATGGGAGAACCCATCCCCATCGCCCGGGCCGAAGAGCACCTTTTCGGCGTGACGCTCTTCAACGACTGGTCGGCGCGCGACATCCAGGCCTGGGAATACCAGCCGCTGGGTCCCTTCCTGTCGAAGAGCTTCGGCAGCACCGTCTCGCCCTGGATCGTGACGATGGAAGCGCTGGCGCCCTTCCGCGCGCCCTTCACGCGGCCCGAAGGCGACCCGCAACCGCTGTCCTACCTGGACGACGCGGCGAACCGCGCGCAAGGCGCGCTCGACATCCTGCTGGAAGTGCGGCTGCAGACCGCGGCAATGCGCGAAGCCGGCCTGGCCGCGGTGACGCTCTCGCGCAGCGGTGTGGCCCAGGCGGCGTATTGGACGCCGGCACAACTGGTGGCGCACCACACGGTGAACGGCTGCAACCTGCAACCGGGCGATCTGCTGGGCTCGGGCACGCTGAGCGGCCCGCTGCGCGAACAGGCCGGGTCGCTGCTGGAACTCACGGCCGGCGGCAAGGAGCCGATCACGCTGCCGAACGGCGAGCGGCGCACCTTCCTGCAGGACGGCGACACGCTGCTGCTGGCCGGCCACTGCGAACGCGCGGGCGCGCGCCGCATCGGCTTCGGGGTCTGCGCGGGCACGGTGCTGCCGGCCTGAATCAGGCTTCGCCGGTCTCCTCTTCCGGCGGCCCGGCGCGTTCGATCAGCTCGTCGAGCGCGGCGTACATCGCGGCCAGGCGCTCGGCGCCCACGCGCTCGGCCAGCGCCGCGTAGAGCGCTTCCACCTCGGGCGCCATGCGCTGCGCCAGCGCGCGGGCCTTCGCGGTGAGCGACACCATCAGCCGGCGCTGGTCGTGCTCGACGCGCTCGCGCCTGACGAGTCCCAGCTCTTCCATGCGCGCGAGCACGCCGGCCAGGCTGGGGCTGCTGATGCCGCAGTGGGCGACGATCTGGCGCGGCTCCAGCGGCCCGGTGTCCAGCAGCGCGCGCACGATGCGCCACTGCTGCTCGGTCAGCCCGTTCGCGTTCAGCAGCGGGCGGAAGCGCGCCAGCACCCGTTCGCGCGCCTGCAGCAGCAGCAGCGGCAGGTTGCGGTGCGCGATGGCGGGCGCGCGCGGGCGGCGGGCGGTGGGCATGGTGGCTTGACCTCGGGGGGGCATCGCACTACATTGCTAACATCTTAGCGAATATTCCGATGCAATTCGACTTCGCCCCCTGGCGGCTTTCCGGCACCGTGCTCGGCCCGCTGCTCAACGACCCCGCGGCGCTGGCCGCGCTGGGCGACGCGGTGCACCAGGCGCCGTACAAGTCGCCGCCGAAGGCGCCAGTGCTCTACGTGAAGCCGCGCAACACGCTCGCGGCCAGCGGTGCATTGGTGGAACGGGGCGAGTGGGAGCTGGGCGCCGCGCTGGCCCTGGTCATCGGCCGCCCGGCCTGCCGCGTGAGCGAGTCGCAGGCGCTTTCGCACGTGGCCGGCCACACGCTGGTGGCCGACCTCTCGGTGCCGCATACCAGCTACTACCGCCCTTCGGTGCGCTTCAAGGCGCGCGACGGCTCCTGCCTCGTCGGCCCGCAGGTCGTGCCGGCGAGCGCCCTGCCCGATCCTGCGGGCGTGATCCTGAAGGTCTCGATCGACGGTCAGGTGGTGCACGAATCGCGCTGCGGCGTCATGCAGCGCGGCGCCGCGCGCCTGCTGCAGGACGTGAGCGAGTTCATGACCCTGCAGCCGGGCGACCTGCTGCTGCTGGGCGTGGCCCATGGCGCGCCGCACGTACAGCCGGGCCAGCGCTTCGCGGTGGAACACGCCACGCTGGGCCGGCTGGAAGGGCGGGTGGCCGCATGAAGACCGCCCGTGTCGCCTACGGCGGGGCCATTCACCACGCCACGCCGCACCCGCAAGGCCTGCAACTGGCCGACGGCCGCGTGCTCACCGAGCAAGAAGTGGTGTGGCTCGCGCCCTTCGAGGTGGGCACCGTCATCGCGCTCGGCCTCAACTACGCCGACCACGTGAAGGAGCTGGCGAAGGAACTCACCGTCACGTCGAAAGACGAGCCGCTGGTCTTCTTCAAGACCGCCGGCAGCGTGGTGGGCCACCGCGGCCACACGCGGCGGCCGGCCGGCGCCGCCTTCATGCACTACGAATGCGAGCTCGCGGTGGTCATCGGCCGGCGTGCGCGCAACGTGAGCGTGGGCGAGGCCATGGCCCATGTCGCCGGCTACACCGTCTGCAACGACTACGCGGTGCGCGACTACCTGGAGAACTGGTACCGCCCCAACCTGCGCGTGAAGAACCGCGACGGCGGCACCGTGCTCGGCCCCTGGCTGGTGGACGCCGCCGACGTGCCCGACCCGCACGCGCTGGGCCTGCGCACCTTCGTCAACGGCAAGCTCGTGCAGCAGGGCCGCACGTCGAACATGGTCAACGACATCCCGGCGCTCATCGAGTACCTGAGCAGCTTCATGACGCTCGAGCCCGGCGACGTCATCCTCACCGGCACACCCGAAGGCGTGTCCAACGTCAACGCGGGCGACGAGGTGGTGTGCGAGATCGACGGCATCGGCCGCCTGGTCTGCCAGCTCGTGCCCGACAGCACTTTCGGCCTCCAGGAGCCTTCCCCTTGAACCGCATCCACCACCTCATCAACGGCAAGCCCGTCGAAGGCCGCGACTACTTCGAGACCGTCAACCCCGCCAACCAGGACGTGCTGGCCGAAGTGGCCGCCGGCGGCGTGGAAGAGATCAACGCCGCCGTCGCCGCCGCCAAGGCCGCGTTCCCGAAGTGGGCCGCCACGCCGGCGTCCGAACGCGCGAAGCTGATGGTCAAGCTGGGCGACCTGATCGCGAAGCACGTGCCCGAGATCTCCGAGATCGAGACGAAGGACACCGGCCAGGTCATCGGCCAGACGAAGAAGCAGCTCATCCCGCGCGCGGCCGACAACTTCTACTACTTCGCCGAGATGTGCACGCGCGTCGACGGCCACACCTACCCGACGCCGACGCACCTGAACTACACGCTCTTCCACCCGGTGGGCGTGTGCGCGCTCATCAGCCCATGGAACGTGCCCTTCATGACCGGCACCTGGAAGACCGCACCCTGCCTGGCTTTCGGCAACACGGCGGTGCTGAAGATGAGCGAGCTGTCGCCGCTGTCGATCAGCCGCTTTGCCGAACTGGCCACCGAAGCGGGGCTGCCGCCGGGTGTGCTGAACATCGTGCACGGCACCGGCAAGGACGCCGGCGAACCGCTGTGCGCCCACCCCGACGTGCGCGCGATCTCGTTCACCGGCTCCACCGTCACCGGCAACCGCATCATCCGCGCCGCCGGGCTGAAGAAGTTCAGCATGGAACTGGGCGGCAAGAGCCCGTTCGTGATCTTCGAAGATGCCGACCTCGACCGCGCGCTCGACGCCGCGGTCTTCATGATCTTCAGCAACAACGGCGAACGCTGTACCGCGGGCAGCCGCATCCTGGTGCAGAAGAGCATCTACGCCGGCTTCGTGCAGCGCTTCGCCGAACGCGCCAAGCGCATCAAGGTGGGCGACCCGCTGGACGAAGCCACCATCATCGGCCCCATGGTGAGCCCGCAGCACCTGGCCAAGGTGCGAAGCTACATCGAGCTGGGGCCGAAGGAAGGCGCGACGCTGGTGACGGGCGGGCTGGCGCGGCCGGACCTGCCGGCCCACCTGCAGAAGGGCAACTTCGTCCAGCCCACTGTCTTCGCCGACGTCAAGAACGGCATGCGCATCGCGCAGGAAGAGATCTTTGGCCCCGTGGCCTGCCTGATCCCGTTCGAAGACGAAGCCGACGCCATCCGCCAGGCCAACGACATCCAGTACGGTCTCTCGAGCTACGTCTGGACCGAGAACCTGGGCCGTGCCCACCGCGTAGCCGCCGCCATCGAGGCCGGCATGTGCTTCGTCAACAGCCAGAACGTGCGCGACCTGCGCCAGCCCTTCGGTGGCACCAAGGCCAGCGGCACCGGGCGCGAAGGCGGCACCTGGAGCTACGAAGTCTTCCTGGAACCGAAGAACGTGGCGGTGTCGCTGGGCGGGCACCACATTCCTCACTGGGGGGTCTGATCATGGGCAAGCTCGCACTCGCCGCCAAGATCACCCACGTGCCTTCGATGTACCTGAGCGAGCTGCCGGGCCCGCGCCACGGCACGCGGCGCGACGCCATCGAAGGCCACCAGGAGATTTCGCGTCGCTGCCGCGAAGCGGGCGTCGACACGCTGGTGGTGTTCGACACCCACTGGTTGGTGAACGCCAACTACCACGTCAACTGCGCGCCGCACTTCAAGGGCACCTACACCAGCAACGAGCTGCCGCACTTCATCAAGAACATGCCCTTCGAAAGCCCGGGCAACCCGGCGCTGGGCCGCGTGCTGGCCGAGGTGGCCAACGAGATGGGCGTGGAGACGCTGGCGCACGACGCCACCACGCTGGACCCCGAGTACGGCACCCTGGTGCCGCTGCGCTACATGAACGCCGACCAGCACTTCAAGGTGGTCTCGGTCTCGGCGCTGTGCACGGTGCACTACCTGAACGACAGCGCGCGCCTGGGCTGGGCGCTGCGCAAGGCGGTGGAGGAACGCTACGACGGCACGGTGGCCTTCCTGGCCAGCGGTTCGCTGAGCCACCGCTTCGCGCAGAACGGGCTGGCGCCCGAGTTCGCGTTCAAGATCTGGAGCCCCTTCCTGGAGGCCCTTGACCACGAGGTGGTCCGCATGTGGCAGCGCGGCGACTGGAAGGCCTTCTGCGAGATGCTGCCCGAATACGCCAGCAAGGGCCACGGCGAAGGCTTCATGCACGACACCGCCATGCTGCTGGGCGCCCTCGGCTGGAGCGCCTACGACGGCCAGGCCGAGATCGTGACGCCGTACTTCGGCGCTTCCGGCACCGGCCAGTTGAACGCGGTGTTCCCGGTCACGCCGCAGAAGGGCGACGCCATCCCGAAGGCGGTGGCTTCGGCGGCCGAGGGCTACACCTCGGTGGCCACGCGTCTTTGAGAGGAAACCCGCGCATGCCCTTGAACAGCGAGACGATCGAAGCGCTGGCGCTGGAGCTGTACCAGGCGCGCAAGAGCCGCACGCAGGTGCGCCATTTCTCGAAGCGCCACCCCGAGATGACGGTCAACGACGGTTATGCCGTCCAGCGCGCCTGGGTCCGGCGTGAGCTTGCTGACGGCCGCCGCATCCTGGGCCGCAAGATCGGCCTCACCTCGCGCGCGATGCAGCTGTCCAGCCAGATCGACGAGCCCGACTACGCGCCGCTGATGGACGACATGTTCTTCGCCCAGGGCGGCGACATCCCGGTCGACCGCTTCATCGCCCCGCGGGTGGAAGTCGAGCTCGCCTTCGTGCTGGGCAAGCCGCTGCGCGGCCCCGGCGTCACGCTCACCCAGGTGCTGGCCGCCACCGACTACGTGACGCCGGCGCTGGAGATCATCGACGCCCGCATCGAGCAGTTCGACCGCGAGACCAAGGTCATGCGCAAGGTCACCGACACCATCAGCGACTTCGCCGCCAACGCCGGCATCGTGATGGGCGGCCGGCCGGTGAAGCCCGACGCGGTGGACCTGCGCTGGGTGGGCGCGATGCTGTTCAAGAACGGCGTCATCGAGGAGACCGGGCTCGCCGCCGCGGTGCTGAACCACCCGGCCACCGGCGTCGCCTGGCTGGCCGACAAGATCGCGCCGCACGACGAGCAGCTCAACGCCGGCGACGTGGTGCTCGCCGGTTCGTTCACGCGGCCGACACCGGCGGTGCGCGGCGACACCCTGCACGCCGACTACGGGCCGCTGGGCACGGTGTCGTTCCGCTTCGCGTGAGCGCAGGCGAGCTGATCGTCTTCGACTGCGACGGCGTGCTCGTCGACAGCGAGCCCATCGCCTGCGCGGTGGTGGCCAAGTCGCTGGCGGCGCTGGGCCTCGTGGTGAGCGAAGCGCAGATCGCCGAACGCTACATCGGCTGGTCGGCGGCCTCGATGTACGCCGACCTCGAGGCGCGCCATGGCGTGGTGCTGGACGAAGCGGCGCGGCAGGGCATCAGCGGCGCCGTCGACCGGCGCCTGGCCGCCAGCGTGCCCGCGATGCCGGGCGTGGCGGCGGCGGTGGAAGCCCTCGCCGCGCGGCACGCCGTCTGCGTCGCTTCCAGTGGAACGCCGGTGCGCATCCGCGGCAGCCTTGCGCGCGCCGGGCTGCTGTCGCGCTTCGAAGGGCGGATCTACAGCGCCACGCAGGTGGCGCGCGGCAAGCCGGCGCCGGACCTCTTCCTCTTCGCGGCGGCGCAGATGGGCGTGGACCCGGCGCAGTGCCTGGTGGTGGAAGACAGCCTGGCCGGCGTCACCGCCGCGCGCGCCGCCGGCATGCGCTGCCTGGGCTTCACGGGCGGCGGGCATGTGCGCGCCGGGCATGCGCAGCGTCTGCTCGATGCAGGCGCCAGCGCCACCTTCGACGAGATGGCCCATCTGCCTCGGCTGGTCGGCTGACGAAGCGGTCCGCGCAGCTTGCCTCGCGCACACTACTTCTGCCCCGGCGGGCAGCTCATGCAGTCCAGGCTGCGCCGCGCTCGGGAAGTTCACCAGGTCGCACGCACCTCCAGGGCGATCAGGCCAGGGGCGAGCACGGGTACCACCGAAACACCTTCGGCACCGGCCGGCGACACCAGCCATCGGCTCGATGCACCTGCGAGCGCGGCACTGCCGGCGACGTCGACCCAACGGTGGCGACCTGCCCTGACCCGGGTCCAGCCCACATAGGTCGCGGCTCCGTACCAGGGCCAGGCTTCGCCGAAGCCGTATCGCCGATGCATGTAGGTCGCGGCCGCAAAGGCCTGGGAGGCATGCCCGGAGGGAAACGACATGTCGTCGGAGCGATCGGGACGTTCGATGCGGGTCCAGCGCTTGAGAACTTCGGTGGCGCCGAGCGTCAGGATCCAGGACCTTCCGAACTGCCCAAGCCCCTCGTGGTCATCGCGCCACAGTTCTTGGGTTGCCACCGCGGCCGGCATCGCGAAGCGCAGCAGGTCACCGATTCGGCGCTGGTCGTCACTGGCAAGCGCGGAGGTCGCGGCGCAAGCCAGGCATGCGGACAGCGGCGCCAACGACGACCACCGATTCCGTCCTGGATCCATGCCCACCTCCGCCCGCCCGGCTTCCCATGCGGAGTCTGGACGCTTGTTCGGGGCGTCGCTTGTTCGATCGCAAGCGCGATGCGTTGATCGAACTCAACGCGACGCGGGCGGACCAGAGTCCACTGTCGCCAGAGGCCCCAGCAGGTGTCTGGCGCACAGACTCGGGACTTGCCGAACCGATGGCTGCAACCCTGTCCTCGATGCATCGTTCCGCCCGGCCGGAATTGAGCGTGGTCGTCCCCGCGTTCAACGAGGCCGGCAATCTCGGCGCGCTGCTGGAGGACCTGACAGCCACGCTGCGCAGGCTGACGGATCGCTGGGAGGTCGTCGTCGTGGACGACGGCAGCACCGACGCGACGCCGGCGGTCGTGGCGCCCTGGCTGACGACGCCGGGTGTGCGCTATCTGCGCCTGTCGCGCAACTTCGGCAAGGAAGCCGCATTGAGTGCCGGAATCGACCACTCGAACGGCAATGTCGTGGTGCTGATGGATGCCGATGGCCAGCATCCGGTGGACCTGCTGGACGCCATGATCGAGGCGTGGCGCGCCGGGGCGGACATGGTCAGCGCCGTTCGCCAGTCACGCGCCGATGAGTCCCTTGTCAAACGGCTGGGAACGCGCCTCTTCTATCGTCTGGCCAATGCCGGATCGCCGGTTCACATCCCGGAAGACGCCGGGGACTTCCGGCTGCTGGATCGCCGGGTCGTCGACGCTCTGAAGTCGCTGCCTGAACGAAACCGCTTCATGAAGGGCCTGTATGCGTGGGTGGGCTTCGACTCCCGCGCGATTCCCTATTCGCCCCGCCCACGCCAATCCGGCCGCAGTTCCTTCTCGATGCGTCGCCTGCTGCGGCTCGCGCTCACGGGGATCACGGCCTTCTCCACCCTGCCGCTGCGCGTCTGGAGCGCCACCGGAGCATTGATCGCCCTCGGTGCGCTGGGATATGGCGTGTGGGTGGTGATCGAGCACTTCCTGGACGGGCACCCGGTTCCAGGCTATGCCACGCTGGTGGCCGGGCTGATGTTCTTCAGCGGGGTGCAACTGCTCTCCATCGGCATCCTCGGCGAGTATGTCGGCCGCATCTTCGAAGAGGTCAAGCAGCGGCCCGTCTACGTCGTCGGAAGCGAGGCCGGACGGGGCGCCCTGGACGTGATGGCCAGCACGCCGAAGCGGGCCGCGTGACGCGGCCCCATCACTTGGGACTCCCGCGTGCCCGCAAGGAATCGAGCCCGGGTCGCTCTCACGACTTCGCAACCCGCTGAAGGCGACGACGCCAGGCCTTCTCGCCTTCCACCGCCAGCAGCACCACCGCGGCCGCGCCGAGGCAGATGCCCATCTCGGCACCACTCAGCGGCACGGTCCTGAAGATCGGTTGCAGCCAAGGGACGTAGACCGTGGCCAACTGCAACCCGATGCTGATCGCGACGGCCGCCAGCAGCGGCCGGTTGGAGTGCAGGCCCAGGCGCCAGAGCGAGTCGCCTTCGCTGCGGATGGCCAGCACGTGCGCCATCTGCGCCAGGGTGAGCGTGGTGAACACCATCGTCTGCGCGATCGACGGCGTCGTGGCGATCGCCCAGCCCTGCACCGCCAGGCACAGCGCACCCATCAGCAGCCCGACGAACAGGATGTGCTGCCACATGCCGTGCGCGAACAGGCTCTCCGTCGGTGCCCGGGGCGGCCGCCGCATGATGCCGCGTTCCGCCGGCTCGGCGGCCAGGGCCAGGCCCGGCAGGCCGTCGGTGACGAGGTTGACCCACAGCAGGTGGATCGGCAGCAGCGGGATCGGCAGGCCGAACAGCGGTGCCAGGAAGATCGTCCAGATCTCGCCCGAGTTGCCGGTCATCGCGTAGCGCACGAACTTGCGGATGTTGTCGTAGATGCGCCGGCCTTCGCGCACGGCGGCGACGATGGTGGCGAAGTTGTCGTCGAGCAGCACCAGGCTCGAGGCCTCGCGCGCGACGTCCGTGCCGCCACGGCCCATCGCGACCCCGATGTCGGCGCGCTTGAGCGCCGGCGCGTCGTTCACGCCGTCGCCGGTCATCGCGACGAACTCGCCGTGCGACTGCAGGGCCTCGACGATGCGGATCTTCTGGGCCGGGTCGACACGCGCGTACACCCGCACCGTGCGGACCCTCTCGCGCAAGGCCTCGTCGCCGAGCCGGCCCAGTTCGGGGCCCGTGAGCACGTATCGGTCGGCGTCCGCCGTGGCCTCGGGCGCGACGATGCCGAGCCGGCGGGCGATGGCCAGGGCCGTGGACGGATGGTCGCCGGTGATCATCACCGGCGTGATGCCGGCCTCGATGCAGTCCCTCACCGCCGCCGCCGCCTCGTCGCGCGGCGGGTCGATCAGGCCGACCAGCCCGAGGAACTCCATGCCCTCTTCGATCGATGGCAGGTCTTCGGGTGACGGGATCCGCTCGTGCCGGCGGCGCGCCAGCGCCAGCACGCGCAGGCCGCGCGCCGCCATGGCTTGCGCCGTCGCCAGGGTGGCCGCCAGGTCCAGCGGCCTGCCGCCATCGGGATGCCACTGCGCGGTGCAGTGGGGCAGCAGCGATTCCGGGGCGCCCTTCGTGTAGGCCACCAGCCCTTCGGGGGTCTGGTGGAGGGTCGTCATGCGCTTGCGGTCGGAGTCGAACGGAAGCTCCTGCACACGGGGAAGGCTGCGGTCGAGATCGGCCTTCCCGAGGCCGGCCCGGCCGGCCGCCAGCACGAGCGCGGTCTCGGTCGGGTCGCCCTGCCAGCCGCCTTCGCCGTCGGCGGCGGCGTCGTTGCACAGGGCGCCGGCGCGCAGGGTCTCCAGGTGCAGTGCGGCGGGCGCGGCGTCTTCGTCGGTCGCCCAGGCCGTGCCTGCCGCCACCACTTCCTCGGCGCGCATGCGGTTCTGCGTCAGGGTCCCGGTCTTGTCGGAGCAGATGAAGGTCACCGAGCCGAGCGTCTCGACCGAAGGCAGCCGGCGCACCAGCGCGTTGAGCGCGACCATGCGCCGCGCGCCCAGCGCCAGCAGCACGGTCACGACGGCCGGCAGCGCCTCGGGGATGGCGGCCACGGCCAGGCTGACGGCGGTGAGCAGCATCAGCACGGGGGACTCGCCGCGCATCACGCCCACGGTGAAGATCAACGCGCAGATGCCGAGCACGACGATCGCCAGCCGGCGGCCGAAGGCGGCGAGCCGCCGCTGCAGCGGCGTCGCCCGGTCGCCGCCGGCGGCCATCAGGTCGGCCACCTTGCCCAGCTCCGTCGCCATGCCGGTGGCCACCACCAGGCCCCGGCCACGGCCGTGCGCCGCGGTGGTCCCCTTGAAGGCCATGTTCAGGCGGTCGCCCAGCGCCTCCGCCCCGGCGCCCAGGCGGCGCGTGTGCTTCTCCACGCTCAGCGACTCGCCGGTCAGCGCCGACTCGTCGACCAGCAGGCGTGCCACCTCGGTCAGGCGCAGGTCGGCCGGGATCTGGTTGCCGGCCTCGATGAGCACGATGTCGCCGGGGACCAGGGCATCCGCCGTGACGCGCCGCACCTTGCCGTCGCGCAGCACCGTCGCATGGGCGGCCGCGAGCCGCTTCAGCGCCGCCAGCGCGCGGTCGGCGCGCCAGGCCTGGACAAAGCCGACCAGCCCGTTCAGCAGCACGATCACCAGGATGGCCAGCGTGTCGACCAGGTCGCCGAGCGCGCCGGCCAGCACCGCGGCGCCGACCAGCACGAGGATCATGAAGTCGCTGAACTGCTCCAGCAGCAGCCTCCAGGGGCTGCGCCGGGCACGCTCCACCAGCTCGTTCGGACCGTGCAGCTCGGCGCGCCGGGCGGCCTCGTCGTCGTGCAGGCCGCGGTGCAGTTCGACGGCGTGTGCACGCGCCACCTCCTCGGGCTCGCGCAGGTGCCAGTCGTTCTTCGCGGCCGGGTCGTTCATCGATGGCCCTTGTCAGTCCGGGTGACGCCTCAGGCGCGAGGCGAGTCCCAAGGTTGCCAGACCCATCGCGGCACCGGCCAGGGCGACCAGCGCCCAGTCGGCGCCGTGCAGCGGCCGCAGGTTCAGCAGCCGGCTCAATGCCGGCACCTGGACCAGCACGCCGACCGAGACGAGCGTGCCGACGACCAGCCAGCGCGGCGTGGGCTGGCGCAGCTGCGTCAGGCCGGCCGTGATGGCCGCGCTGGCCACCAGCAGCACCGTCAGGGCCATGGCGCGCGCGTGCTCGACGTCCTGGTCGGCGCCGAGCGCGTGCAGGTAGCTCCAGACCACGGCGCCGCCCACCAGCGTGCCCAGCAGGACGATCGCGGCCCAGGCTTCGGTCGAGAAGAAGCGCGCCCGGCGCTGGCGCCGCACCGGCGCCAGCGGCCCCGGCGAGACCAGGTCCTGGAAGGCCAGCATCGCCGTCGGGTGGATCACCAGTTCCAGCCAGACGATGTGGATGGGCATGAACAGAAGCGGCAGGCCCATCAGCGGGATGGCCGCGGCGCCGATCACGAGCGGCAGGTGCACCAGCAGCAGGTAGGCGAAGGCGAGCCGCAGGTTGCGGAACAGCTGTCGGCCTTCGGCCACCGCGTCGACAATGGTCCTGAAGTTGTCGTCGAGCAGGACCACCGGCGCGACCTCGCGCGCGCTGCGCGTGCCACGCTCGCCCATGGCCACGCCGACGTCGGCCAGCCGGAGCGCCGGCACGTCGTTGACGCCGTCGCCGGTGACGGCGACGAGCTCGCCTTCGGCCTGCAGCGCCTGCACCAGCGCCAGCTTCTGCGGTGGCGTGGCGCGTGCCGCCACGTGCAGGCCACGGTGGGCGGCGAGCACGGCCCCGGCGTCGTCACCCGGCGCCAGGAGGACGACGTCCGGGTCGTCGCCGCCGAGGCCGATCTCGCGCGCGATCGCCGCCGCCGTGGCCGGGTGGTCCCCCGTGACCATGATGACGCGCATGCCGGCGGCCATGCAGTCGGCGATCGCCTCGCGCACGCCGGCGCGCACCGGGTCCTCGAAGGCCAGCAGGCCCGCGAAGCGGAACCCCGTCTCGGGTTCGGCGTCGACCGGCTCGCCTTCGGGCAGGGGGCGCAGGGCGCAGCCGATGACCTTGTGCCCGGACCGGGCGAAGTCGTCCACCCGCGCGAGCCAGGCCGCGCGCTCGGCGCCGCCCAGGGAGCAGTTGGCGAGCACGGTCTCCGGGGCGCCCTTGGTGAAGGCCGTCGTGCCGCCGCCGTGCTCGCGCCAGACCACCGTCTCGCGGCGGCGCGCTTCCGTGAACGGGAAGTCCGCCCGCTTCGAAGCCGGCGGCAGCGGCCCCGCGGCCAGGTGCAGGGCTTCGTCGAGCGGGTCGCCGCTGTCCTGGCGCGCGGCGAACGCGGCCACCCGCAGCACCGAGGCCTCGTCGTGGTCGTCGGCCGGCGCCCGGTGCGCCAGCACCAGGGTGCCGGCGGTGATCGTGCCGGTCTTGTCGGAGACGATGCAGGTGACGCGGCCGATGTTCTCCACCGCGACCGCCCGCCGCACCAGGGCCTTGCGGCGCGCCAGTCGGAACACGCCGACGCCGAGGAAGAAGGTGTAGACGACGGGGAATTCCTCGGGCAGCGCGGCCACGGCGAGCGTCAGCGCGCTCAGCAGGGCGTCGATCCAGCCGTGCCCGTGCCACAGCCGCACCGCGGCGAGCACGGCGCAGGTCGCGACCGCCAGGCCGAGCAGCACGACGACCAGTTCGCCGATCGCCTTCTGCAGCGGCGTCGCGGCGTGGCTGCCTTCGGTCGCCGAGCGGACGATCTCGCCGTACTGCGTCTCGCTGCCGATGCAGGCGACGCGCAGGCGGGCCGTTCCGGTGAGCAGGCGGGTGCCCGCGCTCGCCCAGTGGGCTTCGGAGGCGCTGGCCGGCAGCGGCGCGGCCACCTCGAGCGGCCGCTTGGCCACCGGCAGCGACTCGCCGGTCAGGGTCGACTCGTCGACCTGCAGGCCTGCGCCGGACACGAGCAGGCCGTCGGCAGGGAAGTATTCGCCCGGGCTCACCTCGGCCAGGTCGCCGGGCACCAGTTCCCGCGCCGGGATCTGCTGCCACCGGCCGTCGCGCAGCACCCGGGCTGCGCTGGCCAGCCGGCTCGCCAGGCCGGCGGACGAGGCGCTCGTGCGGCGGTGCAGGTAGCCGTCCATGCCCAGCAGCGGCACCAATGCGGCCAGCAGGGTCAGCGCTTCGGTGGTCTGGCCGAGCAGGCCGAACAGGCCGGCCGTGAGGACCAGGAACCACAGCATCGGATCGCGTGCGGTGTCGCGCGCGACGACGAGCCAGCCGGTCGCGGCCGGCGCCACGATGTCGTTGTAGCCGTGGTGGCGCTGGCTGGCGACCTGCGCCACGCTCAGGCCTGCCAGACCCTCGTCGAGGGCGGGCAGGCGGTCGAGCGGGACGCGGCGCCGGCTCGTGACCGTCGGCATGTTCATCGCAGCGCCTCCTGTCGAGTGCGGGCCGATAGGGAAGCCGGGCTTCAGCGAGCGGGACTCATCGGAGTGCCGCGTCTCGAGGAACCCCCGTGCCGAGCGGGCAGAGGGGTCCGCTGGATGGACTTCTCCCCCTCGCCAGCCAGCGCGTCGATCGGGTGGCCACGCGTGTCGGTCAGGGAGTGGGCCATCCGCCCGGGACCTTCGATCTTCACCGGCAGCCGCCCGTCACATCGACAGCGATCCTTCGCGGAACTCGGCCCGGTCCAGCCACACGTTGACCAGCACCGGACGGCCTTCGCGCGCGAAGGCGCGGGCCTGCTGCAGCGCCGGCACCACCTGCTCCGGCTTCGTCACCAGCAGCCCTTCGGCGCCGAAGCCGCGCGCCACCTCGTGGTAGGCGGTGCGCGCCAGCACGGTGGCCACGTCGTCCTTGAGCATCTTCACCTGCTCGCGCGCGATCTGGGTCCAGCCGGCGTCGTTGCCCACCACCGCGATGACCGGGATGCGGTGGCGCACGAAGGTGTCGAACTCGGCCAGGCTCCAGCCGCAGGCGCCGTCGCCGAACAGGATCCACAGCTCGCGACCGGGCTTCACGGTGCCGGCGCCGAGCGCGAAGCCGGCGCCCACCCCCAGGGTGCCGAAGGCGCCCGGGTCCAGCCAGGCCAGCGGGCCGCGCGCGTGCAGCACGTAGCTGGCGGTGGCGACGAAGTCGCCGCCGTCGGCGACGAGGATCGCGTCATCCGCGGCTTCGCGTTCCAGTGCGCGCAGCAGCGCCAGCGGGTTCACGTGCTCGCCGGTCGCGGCGGCCTGCTGGTCGATCTCGGCTTCGCGCGCGTCGTCGCGGCCGCGCAGCGGCTTCAGCCAGTCGCCCCAGCGCCCGGCCTGGGGCAACGCGCCGGCCAGGTCGCGCACGAAGAGCCCGGCGTCGCCGATGGCAGCGACCGTGGGCCGCCGGTTCAGGCGCGCGTCGGCCGCACTGCGGTTGGCCGCCACCAGGGTGGCGCTGCGGCGCACGTGGCGGCCGTAGTCCAGGCGGAAGTCGCAGGGCACGCCGGCCAGCAGCACCCAGTCGGCTTCGCGCAGCGCATTGCGGCGTGCGTGCCGCAGCAGCAGCGGGTGGTCGCGGCCCAGCAGGCCGCGCGCCATGCCCGACAGATAGACCGGCACGCCGAGCCGGCCCACCGCTTCGGCCAGCGCGTCGGCTTCGCCTGCGCGCACCACGGCCTGGCTGCCGATCACCGCGAGCGGCCTTTCGGCCTTCTGCAGCGACGCCAGCGCGGCCTGCACCGGGCCGCCGGCGGCGCGCGGCACCGGCGGCTGGCACAGCGGCGGCACCTGCTGGCGCTGGCTGCCTTCGAACATGCGGCGCACGTGGCGGTTCAGGTACCAGCGCAGCGCGCGGTCGGCGACGCCGGTGCCCTTGCCGCCGGCTTCCGCATACCACTGGCGGATGCTGGCCTCGTCGTAAAGCAGGTCGACCGGACATTCGACGAACACCGGGCCGGGCACGCCGGCGGCCGCCAGTTCCAGCGCCATCGCCACCGCCGGGCCCAGGTCGCGCACGCGCGTGACCTTCAGGAAACGCTTCACGTGCGGCGTCACCAGCGGGCGCTGGTCGATGTCCTGCAGCGCGCCGCGGCCCTGCAGCGCGGTGGGCGCGGCGCCGCCCAGCAGCAGCAGCGGGCTCTGCGCCAGCTGCGCGTTCTTCAGCGCCGTGATGGTGTTGCTGATGCCCGGTCCGGCCGTCACCGCCGCGACGCCGGGCCGCCCCGACAGGCGCGCCGCGGCGTCGGCGGCGAACACCGCGGTGGCCTCGTCGCGCGTGTCGACGATGCGGATGCCGCGCGCCTTCGCGGCGCTGAGGATGGGCGAGATGTGGCCGCCGCACAGCGTGTAGACGCAGGGCACGCCGGCTGCCTGCAACACGTCGGCGACGCGGTCGCCGCCATGGGCCGGCATCGTCATGCCCAGATCACCTTGCGCCCTTCGGCGTACCACTGCTCCACGTGCGGGCCCACCACCTGCTCGATGCGCGCGCGCTTGATCTTCATGGTGGGTGTGAGGCAGCCGTTCTCGATCGTCCAGGGGTGTTCGGCGACGACGATCATCTTCAGCTGCGCGTAGTCGGGCAGGGTGGCGTTCACCTGGTGCAGCAGGGCTTCCATCTCGCGCTGCGCGTGGGCGCGCACCTCCGGGTCGCGCAGGCGGGGGCGCAGGTCCTCGGCCAGCACCACCATCGCGAAGGGTTCGGGCTGGCCGACGCCGGACACCATGGACAACTCCACCATCGGGTGCGCGTTCAGCAGGTTCTCCACCGGCGCCGGGGCGATGTACTTGCCCTTGGTGGTCTTGAAGATCTCCTTCAGGCGGCCGGTGATCTTCAGCAGCCCGTCGGCGCGCTGCTCGCCCAGGTCGCCGGTGCGGAAGAAGCCGTCTTCGGTGAAGGACTCGGCGTCCAGGTCGGGCCGCTTGTAGTAGCCCTTCAGGCGGCCCGGCGACTTGATCAGGATCTCGCCTTCGGGCGAGATGCGCACCTGCACGCCAGGCATCGGCACGCCCACGTAGCCGGGCGCGTTGAACTGCTCGGTGGAGGTGTGCGAATACGAGCTGTCCTCGGTCATGCCGTAGCCTTCGTACAGGGCCAGGCCGATGCGCCGGTACCAGGTGATGAGCGCCGGCGGGATGGGCGCCGAGCCGCTGCCGGCGCTGATGACGCAGTCCAGCCCCAGCCCGGCGCGCACCTTCCTCGCGACCAGCTTGCCCACGATGGGCAGCGACAGCAGGAGGTCCAGCTTCCTGGGCGGCATCTTCGCGAACACGCCCTGCTGGAACTTCAGCCACAGGCGCGGCACCGAGATGAAGAGGGTGGGGCGGGCCCGTTGCAGGTCGGCCAGGAAGGTCTCGAGCGATTCGCTGAAGTAGACCCGCGTGCGCCCGTCCACCAGCGCCGCCGCCTCGATCCACGAACGCTCGAAGCTGTGCGCCAGCGGCAGGTAGCTGATGACGCGGCTCTCGGTGGCTTCGCCCAGGCGGCCGCGGATGTCGGACGCGATGCCCGCGCCGGCGGCGGTGATGGCCAGGAAGTCGACCATCACGCCCTTGGGCGTGCCGGTGGAGCCCGAGGTGTACATCAGCATCGCCAGATCGTCGGCCCGGCGCGTCGGCCGGCCGGGCAGGGGGGCGGTGCGCTCGACGATGGCGTCCCAGGTCTCGCGCTCGTCGTCCGGCGCCAGCGGGAAGCTGATGAGCGGCAGCCCTGCGGGTACGCCCGGCTTCTGCTTCGGCCACAGGTCGAGCTTGCCGACGAAGAGCAGGCTCGCCTCGCTGTGGTCCAGCACGTAGCGCACGGTTTCGGCGGTCTCGGTGGGGAAGATGGCCACCGTGGTGAAGCCGGCCATCCAGATGGCCAGTTCGGCCAGGACGAAGTGGGCGCAGTTCTTCGACAGCATGGCCACCCGGGCGCCCGGCGGCAGGCCCAGGCCCTGCAGGTGCGCCGCCATGCGGCGCGCCTGGTCCATCGCCTCGGCCCAGGTGAGGTCGACGGTGCGGCCGCCGCCCACCGGCTGGGTCAGGAAGACGCGGCTCGCTTGGGCCGCTTCGTGGTCGTAGACGTGGTCCAGGATCAGGCGTTCGCTCATGGCCCGGAGCGTAGCGCGCCGGCCGGCGCGACCTGATGATGGAGATCACCGCCCGGGACAACCCGGTGGCGCAGGGGCCTTACTGCGGCGCCTTGTCGCTGGGCGCGTCGCAGCGCGGGTCGATGTTGAAGATGCCGTCGCGCACCTTGCCGTCGCTGCCCACCGAGACCTGGAACCACAGGCAGTCGTTGGTGGGATAGCGCCAGGACCAGACCTCGCCGCCCTGCCAGCCGCCGGACTTGCGCTCGCCCGGCGTGCCCAGCGTGCGCAGCAGCTCTTCGCGCGCCATGCCGGGGGCGCGGGCCTGGAAGGCCTGGAGCGAGGACTCTTCCAGCACCTGCGTGGCGCCGGTCACGCGGCCGCCGGCGTCGACGTCGACCATCCAGGTCTGGCGGCCCCAGGGTCCGGTGGCGTATTCCAGCCGGCGGGCGCCGCCGGCCATGGCGTAGGTGGCGCTGGGGCGGCCCATGCGCTGCAGCACTTCGGCTTCGGTCTGCCCGGGGGCCGGCGGGCGCGCCATCCCGGCGCAGGCCGAAAGGGCCAGCACGGGCAGCAACGGAGCCAGGCGCTTCATGGCGGGGCCGAGAATACTCCCGCACGTCTGTCGGCGCATGACCCCGCAGGTCATGTCGGCCATTCGCGCCTGCGGCTACCCTTGCCGCCCATGCACACCGCCGCCGCCCCCGTGGGCACGCTGCTGCGCCAGTGGCGCCAGCGGCGCCGCCTGTCGCAGCTGGACCTGGCCCTGGAGGCCGAGGTCTCCACCCGCCACCTGAGTTATGTGGAGACCGGCCGCGCCGCGCCCAGCCGCGAGATGCTGCTGCGCCTGGCCGAGCGGCTGGAAGTCCCCCTGCGCGAACGCAACGCGCTGCTGCTGGCCGGCGGCTACGCGCCGATGTATCCCGAACGCCCGCTGGCCGACCCTTCGATGGACGCGGCGCGGCGCGCGGTGGACCTGCTGCTGGCCGGCCACATGCCCTACCCGGCGCTGGCGGTGGACCGCTGGTGGAACGTGCTGGCGCACAACCCGGCCATGCTGTGGCTGCTGGACGGGGCGGCGCCGGAACTGCTGGCGCCGCCGGTCAACGCGCTGCGGCTGGCGCTGCACCCGCAGGGGCTGGCGCCGCGCATCCTGAACTTCGGCGACTGGCGCGCGCACCTCATCTCGCGCCTGCACCAGCAGGTGCAGGCCAGCGCCGACGCCCGCCTGGCGGCGCTGCTGGCCGAGGTGCAGGACTTCCCGCACGAGGCGCCGGCGGACCATGGCCCCGACCTGGGCGGCGTGGCGGTGCCGCTGCGCCTGCGCGCCGGCGACGCGGTGCTGGAGTTCCTGTCCACCATTTCGGTCTTCGGCACCCCGGTGGACGTGACACTGTCCGAACTGGCGCTGGAGACCTTCTTCCCCGCCGACCCTGCGACAGCGCAATGGCTGCGCGAGCGGGCCGCATAAGATGACCGGCATCCTCGTGTTCCTGCGACCGCCATGCCGCATCTCGTCATCCTCTACACGCGCAACCTCGACAGTGAAACCGACATGACGCGCCTGTGCCGCAGCCTGTGCGACACGCTGCTGGACGTGCGCGACGAGCAGGGCGGCCAGCCTTTCCCGACCGGCGGCACGCGCGTGCTGGCCTTCGCCTCCGACCACCACGCCATCGCCGACGGCCGCCACGACTACGCCTTCGTCTACCTGAACCTGCGCATGGCGCGTGGCCGCAGCGAAGCGGTGAAGAAGGCCACCGGCGACGCCCTGTCGGCCGCCGCGCGGGCCCACTTCGGCAAGCTGCTGGACAAGCGCTACATCGGCATCACGCTGCAGATCGACGAAGGCCAGGAGGTCTTCGACGTGAAGCACAGCAGCATCCACCCGCTGTTCAGGAAGGCCTGAGCCGGGGCCGGCCGCATCAGCGGGCCTGCGGGTCGGTGGCCTTGAAGCTGGGCCGTTCGGCCATCGCGGCCTGGGCGCGCCGCAGGTTCGGCATGTCGGTCAGCAGGCGCTGGCCTTCGGGCAACTGCGCCACGTAGGCCAGGATGGGCGCGACGAAGAGGTCGGCCATCGAGAGCGCACCGCCGGCCAGGAAGTCGCCCGTCGCGTAGGCCTTCTCCAGCAGGCCCAGCTGCACGGCCATCTCGGGCACCGCCTTGTCGATCACGCTGCGGTCGGGCTGGCCGCCTTCGCCCTTTGGGAAGACGTAGTGCAGCACATAGCGCCGGACCATCGTGTCGTAGAACTGGCAGTTCACCATGCTGACCCAGCGTTCGCACACCATGCGCGCGCCGGCGCCGGCCTGCGGCACCAGCAGCGGCCCTTCGCCGAAGCTTTCGTCGATCCAGCGCACGATGGCGCTGGTCTCCCACAGCGGCGTGGGGCCGTCCAGCAGCGCCGGGATGCGGCCCAGCGGGTTCACCGCCAGCACCTCGGGCGAGTGGGGCGCCGCCGGCTTCAGGGTGACGGCGACGCCCTTCTCGGCGAAGGCCATGCGGACCGTGCGCACGTAGGTGCTGCGCGGGTCGCCCAGCAGCACCAGCGTGCCGGCGGTGCCTTCGGGGTCGAGCAGGTCGTTCAACTTGTTGAGCACCGAGTTCCAGCCCTGGACATGGCCGTCGCGCAGGGCGGCGGCGGGGAACCCGCTGTGGCGCATGGTGAGTTCGGTGCCGCCGTTGCGGGCCACCAGGTCCACCTCGACCAGCGTGCTCACGCCCGCGGGAAGAGGGCCCGCGCCTTCCCAGGTCCAGGTGTAGGCCACGCGGCGGCCGGGCTCGAGCGCCACGAACTCGCCCACCGTCACGTGGTGCGAACCGTCGCGCGCCGTCATGTCCAGCCGGTAGCGGCCGCCGACGCGCGGGTCCACGCTTGCGTTCACCTTCAGCCCGCGCGGGCATTGCCAGCGCGCCAGCAGCTCGGGCTGCACGAAGGCGGCGTACACCTGTTCCGGCGTGGCGCGGATGAAGCGCGTCATCGTGGCTTCGAAGGTCTCGTTCGGGGCATTCATCGGCGTTTCCTCTGCGGCGCCTTGACGGCGCGTTCGGTGGTGGGCCGCCGCCGCACGGGCGGTGGCGGCGCGGGCGGGGTCTCGAACAGCCCGACCAGGCGGTCGAGGCTTTCTTCCCAATAGCGGCGGTACTGGTCCAGCCAGCCGTGCGCGGACTGCAGCCCTTCGGGGCGCAGGCGGCAGATGCGCCAGCGCGCGTCGACCTGGCGTTCGATCAGGCCGGCGGTCTCCAGCACGCGCAGGTGGCGCGAGATCGCGGGGCCCGAGATGCGGAACGGGCTGGCCAGGTCGCCCACGTGCGTGTCTCCCCGGGCCAGGCGCGCCAGGATGGCGCGCCGCGTGGGGTCGGCCAGGGCGGCGAAGGCGGCGTCGAGGCGCGCGTCGGCGGTGGTGGGCATGTCTTCATTTAACAACTACGTTAAATGAGAGTCAAGCGGCCCCACCGGGCCCGGGGTCGTTTCAGCGGCGGGGCATGAACCAGGTGACCAGCAGGCCGGCGAGTGCCGACCAGGCCGGCCGCGGTGCCAGCGAGAGGGGTGCCCGGGGGGCGGGCGCGCGCTGGTCGCGCGCGGCCCGGGCCCAGGCGTCGCCGAGCAGCCCGAAGGGCGAGCGGGCGGCGTCGGACCAGTCGTGGGGCTTGGACATGGCGGTCTCCTCGTGGGCCGCGCGGGCTGCGCTTCCCTGTCCGTAGAGACGCGATCCGGGGCTTCAAAATGGCGCCCGAACTAGGGGGCGCCGCCGGCTGCCCCCAAGAACATGGGGCGGCGATGATCCTCTACGGCATTCCCAACTGCGACACCGTCAAGCGCGCCCGTGCCTGGCTGGAAGCGAACGGTCGCGCGCACGAGTTCCACGACTTCAAGAAGGCCGGCGTGCCGCCCGCGCGGCTGGACGCCTGGCTGCGCAGCGCCGGCTGGGAGACCGTGCTCAACCGCAAGGGCACCATGTGGCGCAAGCTCGACGAGACGCGCCGCGCACAGGTCACGGGCGCGGCGTCGGCGCGCGAACTCATGCTGGAGGTGCCCAGCGTCATCAAGCGCCCGGTGGTCGAGTGGGACGACGGGCGCATCACCGTCGGCTTCGACGCTGAGGCCTGGTCAGCTTTCTAGGAACTCCGCCAGCAGCCGGTGGAACTGGTGCACGCCTCGCTCGTGGCGCGGCGAGTAGCGGCCGGTGCGGTAGAAGCGCGACCGGATGCCGCGCTGCACCGCCACCACCGCGGCTTCGTCTTCCATCTCCACCGGGTCGAGCGCGCCGCCGGCGCCGCGGCCCAGCAGCGTGGCGTCGGCGACGAAGCCTTCGAAGACCACGCGCGTGCGCGTGGGCGAAAGCGGCTCCACCCGGTTGATCGACAGGCCCCAGGGGTAGAAGTTGAGCATCAGGTTGGGGAACACCCACCAGTAGTACGCCGCCACGCGCAGCCCGTGGTCAGGGTGGCCGGGCGGCGGCGCGAAGGCCGGTTCGCCTTCGCGCGCGATGCCCAGCTGCAGGTTGGCAAAGCGGCCCAGGGCGTAGGCGTAGTCCGAGAGCTCCAGCGTCTGCGTCAACCCGGGATGCAGGAAGGGGATGTGCAGGCCTTCGAGGTAGTTCTCGACGTACAGCGCCCAGTGGGCATCGAACTCGAAAGCGCGCGAACGCGCCGGGTCGTGGCGAAAGCCTTCCACCGCCAGCGGGGGCAGGCGGGCATCGACATCGGCCATGAAGCCGGTCAGCGGCGCCGCGGGCGCCAGCGACGCGAAGGCATGGCCGCGCCAGGTGGCGCTGGGCACTTCGGGCAGGTGGTCTTCGGGAGCGGGGAAGTCGGCCACGCCTTCGAAGCCCGGCATCGCCTTCGCGTGGCCGGCCAGGTCGAAGCGGCGACCGTGATAGGGACAGCGGATGTGGTCGGCCTGGCAGGGCGCGGCCACCAGCGGCATGCCGCGGTGCGTGCACACGTTCGAAAGGCAGCGCAGCGAACCGGCACCGTCGTGCACCAGCAGCAGCGGTTCGCCGGCCACCTCGCAAGGCGCCAGCGAGCCCGGCGCGGCCACCGCGGCGGGCGGGCCCAGCCATTGCCAGCTGCGCGCGAAGACCTTTTCGCGCACGGCGGCGAAGACCGCCTCGTCGAGGTAGAAGTCCTTGTCGATGGTGCGCGCGGCGGCGACGTCGGGATCGATCCGGAAGCGCTTCATCGCGGCATCTTCAGCAGGAACCCGGCCTCGGCCACCGCCTGGCCGTTGACCTGCAGCGTCACGCGGTGGCGGCCGGCGTGGTAGCGCCGCGTCGTGATGACCTTCAGCGAGTGGCGCTTCTCCAGCGTGACGCTCGCTGTCGGCGCCAGCACCAGCTGCCAGCCCTTGAAGACCTTGGGCGAACTGGAGCCGTCGGCCTTCACGTGGTGCACCACGTAGTCCACCGCCAGCGGCTGCGGCTTCGCCGCGCTGCTGGACAGCGTGGCCGTGAGGCGCACCTCGCCGCCCAGCGCCGCCCGGGCGGGCTTCACCGCCAGTGTCGCCGCCCCGCGCAGCGGCCGGCCCAGGCCCCAGGCGGCCAGCACGCGCGGGTCGCCGCGCTTGATGAGCGTGCGGCTGGCGTGGCGCAGCAGGCGTCGCCGTTCGATGCCGGCGCCGGGCAGGTGCTCTTCCAGCCACTGCGCGACCACCGCCGGGTGGTCCTTCGCGATGTCGTTCAGGTGGTTGGCCACGCTGCGGCGCACGTACTCGCTGGGGTCGTCCTGCAGCGCGCGCAGCAGGGGCAGGGTGGGCGAGGGGTCGGCGACCAGGGCCTTGAGCTGCAGGCCCCAAGGCAGGCGCGGCCGGCTGCCTTCGCTGACCAGGCGGCGCACGTGCTCGTTGCCGTCGCGCGTCCACTCGTGCAGCGTGCCCAGCACCAGCGCGGGGTGGTTCTGCAGGAAGGGCCGGATCGCGAACTCGGCCGTGAATCGCTGCGTCAGGCGGTGCAGCAGCGCCAGCGAGAGCGCCGGCAGGTGCTGGCCGCGGCGCGCGACGTACTCGCCCACCGGCCAGAGGGCCCAGCCCTGCAGGCCGTCGTCGCCGTCCATCGCCGCCGCCAGCATGCGCGCGGCGGACTCGAATTCGGGCGGCAGCGTCGCCTCGAGCGCTTCACACAGGCGCATCGCGCGGGCCTTGAATTCCAGGCCGTCCAGGCCGTCGGTGGCCAGCGTCTCGAAGCGGCGTTCGTCGAAGGCGGGCGCCGCCATGCGCAGGCGGGCCGCGATGGCGCGCACGGTCGCGCGGTCGATCAGGTGCTTGAAGGCCTCGGCCATGGCGTGGTGGCCGATGTTAGCGGCCGCCGGGCGGGCCGCCGGGGCCCGGTCAGCGGGCCGCCAGCTCGCGGTGCAGCCAGGCGCGCGCCAGCGTCCAGTCGCGCTTGACGGTGGCCAGGCTGACACCCAGCGTCGCGGCCACCTCGTCGTTCTCCAGGCCGCCGAAGAAGCGCAGTTCCACCACCTTGGCGGCGCGCGCGTCCACGCTCTCGAAGGCGAGCAGCGCCTCGTGCACGGCGACGATGTCGCGGTCGGCCGGCGCGCCCAGCTGTTCCAGGCCCGACAGCGTGAGCGGCAGCAGCTCGGCGTCGCGCTTGGCGGCGCGGCGCGCCATCTCGTGGCTCACGAGGATGCGGCGCATCATCGTCGAGGCCACCGCCATGAAGTGCTGGCGGTTCACCCACTGGGTGCGCGTCTGCTCGGCCATGCGGAACCAGGCCTCGTGCGCCAGCCCGGTGGCGCTGAGCGTGTGGCCCGGGCCTTCGCGCCGCAGGTGGCTGCGCGCCAGCCGCCGCAGGTCGTCGTAGAGCAGCTCAAAGAGCGCCGACGATGCCTGGGGGTTCGCCGCGCCCAGTTGGCTCAGCCAGGCCGTGACATCGGCCGCTCGGTCTTCGAAGACGGGGTCCATGGCGGCGTGCATTGTCCATGGCGGCGCGCGCCCGCCCGTGGACCTTGTCACGGCGGGGCGTGAAGATCCCGCGTTTCCGGCGTACCGGCGGCGTGCCGCCTTCGGTCCAATGCCGCGGTGCCTGCCGTCACCCCCGAAGACTGGCCGGCGGTGCGCGCGCTCTTCGAGCGTGCGCTGCCGCTGGACCCCGCCGCCCGCGAGGCGCTGCTTGCCGCCGCCGAAGCGCCGCCCGCGGTGCGGGACGAAGTGCGCTCGCTGCTCGCCCAGGAGCTGGGTCCCACCGAGGGCGGGTTCCTCGGCGGGCGCGCCGCCGATGGCGCCGCGGTGGGCGACCGCCTGGGCCCCTGGCGCCTGACCGGTCGCCTGGGCTCGGGCGGCATGGGCGAGGTCTGGTGCGCCGAGCGTGACGACGGTCACTTCCGCGGCGAGGCGGCGGTGAAGATCCTCAAGCGCGGCATGGACTCGGCCGCCGTGCTGGCGCGCTTCGCGCAGGAACAGCAGGCGCTGGCGCGGCTGGGGCACCCGAACATCGCGCGCCTGATGGACGCCGGCCGCGGCCGCGACGGCCTGCCCTACTTCGTGATGGAGCGCGTGCACGGCCGCCCGCTCGACGAGGCCTGCCGCGACCTGCCGCTGCGCGCGCGCATCGAGCTCGTGTTGCAGCTGGCCGACGCGGTGGCGCACGCGCACCGCAACCTGCTGGTGCACCGCGACCTGAAGCCCGGCAACGTGCTCGTCAGCGCCGACGGCCAGGTCAAGCTGCTGGACTTCGGCATCGCCAAGGCGCTGGAGGCGGGCGACGACGGCGCCGCCACCCAGCTGGGCGGGCGCCCCTTCACGCCGCAGTACGCCAGCCCCGAGCAGGTGCGCGGCGAGCCGGTGGGCACGGCCACCGACGTCTACAGCCTGGGCGTGCTGCTGTACGGCGTGCTCACCGGCCAGCGGCCCTACGGGCGCGCAGCAGCCAGCGCCGCCGAAGCCGCGCAGGCCGTGCTGGAAGAAGCGCCGCGGCGCCCCGAAGGCCTGGACGCCGACCTGGCCAACGTGCTGCTGAAGGCACTGGAGAAGGCGGTCGATCGCCGCTACGCGAGCGTGGACGCGCTCGCCGCCGACCTGCGCGCCTGGCTGGGCGGCTACCCGGTCGCGGCCCGGCCGGCGCGCGTGGCCTACGTGCTGGGCAAGTTCGTGCTGCGCCACCGCTGGGCAGTGCTGGCCGGCACGCTGGGCGGGCTGGGCCTGGCCGCCGGGCTGGCGGCCGCGCTGCTGCAGGGGCGCGAGGTGGTGGCGCTGGGCGTGGTGGGCCTCGCGGGCGGCCTGGGCCTGGCGCTGGTGCAGGCGCGCCAGGCCGCGCTGGCGCGCGACGAGGCGCGGCGCCAGCTGGCCGGCGTCAAGCGCATCGCCGGCGAGCTGGTGTTCCGCGTCGGCGACACCATCGCCGTGCTGCCCGGCGGCGCCGCCACCCAGGAAGCGATGCTCAAGGAGATCGTGCAGTCGCTCGAAGGCGCGCTGCACCAGGCGCCCGACGACCCCGACCTCAGCGTGCTGGTGGCTTCCGCGCTCGGCCGGCTGGCGCACCTGCAGGCCAACCCGGCGTTCGCCGCCGCCGGCCGCGCCGCCGAGGCCGATGCCACGGTCGAGCGTGCGCTGGCCCTGGCCGACCGCGTCTGGGGCCAGCGCCATGGCGACTGGCGCTACGCCTGCCAGCACCTGGTGACGCTGATCGCGAAGGCGCAGCTGCTGCGCGGCCGCGGCCAGCCGGCGGAGGGGCTGAAGGTGCTGGCGCTGGCCGCCGAGCGCAGCGGCCAGGCGCTGGCGGCCGCGCTGCCCGACGAAGGCCGCGCGCAGCTGCTGGAACTGCGCGCCAACGTGTGGGTGAGCAGCGCCCAGTTCCACTTCCATTCGGGGCGGCCCAGCCTGGAGCAGCCAGCGCCGGCGCTGGCCTTCTGGGACCGCGCCGAGGCCGAGTTCGAGCGCCTCTACGGCAGCCCCGCACTGGCGGCGGCGCTGGACCGCGCTGCCGCCCCCGGCGA
Organism: Rubrivivax sp.; assembly: GCA_044224175.1. Lineage (GTDB taxonomy): Bacteria > Pseudomonadota > Gammaproteobacteria > Burkholderiales > Burkholderiaceae_C > Rubrivivax. The sequence continues at coordinate 57,316 of JBGAKY010000009.1, forward strand.
CCCTGTGGCCGCCGAGTGGCGCCGCCACAATCTGGCCAACACCCAGGCCGGGCGCGGGCTGGTGCACCAGAAGCTGCAGGACTGGCCGGCACTGGAAAAGGCCCTGCGCTCGGCGGTCGCCCTGCGCGAGCAGAACCTGGCGGCCAGCCCGCACAACATCACCTGGCGCCAGAGCCTGATGTTCGACCGCCATACCCTGGCCAAGGCGTTGCTGGGCACCGGCGACGCCGCCGGCGCGCTGGACGCGGTGCGCGCCGCCCGTGCCGAGGCGGCCGCCCTGCTGCAGGAAGCCGGCCCCGAAAGCCCCTGGGGCGCCACCTTGCGCCAGTTCGACCCCACCTACGCGCGCGCGCTGCAGGCCAACGGCCTGCCCCCCGAAGCGGGGGTCGCGGCCTGAGCCTTTCGGGCGCCAGCGGCACGCTGACGATCAGCGCCGCCACGCCTTCCAGCCACAACGGCAGCATCGACACCGCCACCGTCGCCAGCTTCACCAACGAGGCGCGCGCTGCCGACGGGGCGTTCGCGTTCGCGTACTCCGCGCTCACCTGGACCGACGTCAACCACGCCAACGGCGGCAAGTACCAGCTGCAGGTCTACTTCCGGCAGAGCGACGGCAAGGTCATCAACGCCAATGTCGGTGACGCCACCTTCGCGTGGATCGTCGGCCAGACCGGCGCGGCGGCCGACATCACCGGCATCGCGGTCGACGCCACCGCCCGCACGCTGAGCTTCAGTGCCAAGGTGCTGGACAACTTCGGCGACCGATCCACCGCCGCCACCCTGGACGGCACCCTCTCGTTCCCGAAGAACGACAGCGTCGCCGCCTGCGGCGCCTGAGGCTCAGCCCAGCCGCACCGGCAGCCTGCGGAAGCCGCGAAAGCGCAGCCGCAGGTCGCGTTCGGGCGTGCCGTCGAGTTCCATTCGCGGGAAGCGGCGGAAGAGGGCGCCGAGCGCGATGCGCCCTTCCATGCGCGCCACGTTCATGCCCGAGCAGGCATGGGCGCCCTGGCCGAAGGCGAGGTGGTTGTTCGGCCTGCGCGCGATGTCCAGCCGCTGCGGCTGCGCAAACTCCGCCGGGTCGCGGTTGGCGGCGCCGATGGCCAGCGTGACGAAGGTGCCGGCGGGCAGCGTGCGGTCGGAAAGCTCCAGCGGCGCGGTGGTGAGCCGGTTGTTCAGCTGGATCGGGCTTTCGTAGCGCAGCAGCTCTTCCACCGCGCTGTTGACGAGCGCCGGCTCGGCCTGCAGGCGCTCCAGCTGGTCGCGGTGCGTCATCAGTGCCCAGGACCCGTTGCCGATGAGGTTGGTGGTGGTCTCGTGGCCGGCGTTGAGCAGGAAGATGCAGTTGTGCATCAGCTCATGGGCCGTGAGGCGGCCTTCGGCGTCGCCCATCATCAGGCGCGTCAGCACGTCGGCTTCCGGGTCGCCGGGGTGGCGTTCGCGGTCGGCGATGAGGCGCTGAAGGGTGACCAGGAATTCGCTCACCGCGGCCTGCCCGCGAGACAGGATCTGCGGCGTCGGCACCGGCTCCAGCGCCGACAGGATGGCGAGCGACCATTCGCGCAGCGGGCCGCGCTCTTCGCGCGGGATGGCCAGCAGGTTGCCGATCACCTCGACCGGGATCTGGGCCGCGAAGTGCTCGATCAGGTCGGGCCGCGGCGTGCCGGCCAGCGTGTCGAGCAGGCGGTCGACCAGCGTCACCACGCCGGCTTCCATGCGCGCGATCGCGCGCTGGTTCAGCGCCCCCATCAGGATGCGGCGCACCCGCGTGTGCAGCGGCGGGTCGCTGAACACCAGGCTCGTGGTGTGGTGCTCGTACAGCGGCGAGCCGGCGCCGAACTTGGGGCCGAACTCGCGCTGCTTGTCGCTGCTGGCGTGCGGGCTGCGGTAGACGGCCAGCAGGTCGGCGTGGCGGGTGAGGAAGACGCTGTTCTCGCGCCAGGCGTGCACGGGGTCGGTCTCGCGCAGGGCGTCGAAGGCCGGGTATGGATTGGCGACGAAGTCCGGCGAGGGCCGCGCCAGGTCGAAGCCCGCCAGCCGCGGGTCGGCTTCACTCGCCACGGATCATCACCTTCTCGGCCGCTTCCACGCCGCCGCGCGCGAAGGGCACGCCCTGCACCTGCAGCGCCGCTTCCACGCCGGCCAGGCAGCCCAGGATCTGCGCTTCGTTGGTGTCGCCCAGATGCCCGATGCGGAACACCCGCCCCGCCAGCGGCCCCAGCCCGCCGGCGACGGCGACCTGGAAGCGTTCACGCGCCACGGTGCGCAAGGCTTCGGGGTCGGCGCCGGCGCCCAGTTCGATGGCGGTGACCGAGACCGAACGCGCCGCCGGCGTGCGCGCGAACAGGCGCATCGCGCCGCCTTCGCCCCAGCGCTGCACGGCCGCGTGCACCGCGCGCGACAGCCGCCGGTGGCGCGCGTGCACGTTCGCCAGGCCTTCGGCTTCGATCAGCGCCAGCCCCGCTTCCAGGCCGGCGATGTGCGCCAGCGGCGGCGTGCCGCAGAACTTGCGGTAGGGCTGCTCGCCGCGGCGGCGTTCCCAGTCCCAGTAGAAGCGCGGTGTCGGGTTGTGGCGCGCGGCGTCGAGCGCGCGTTCGTTCGCTGCCACGAAGGCCAGCCCGGGCTGGCCCATCAGGCCCTTCTGCGAGGCGCCCATCACGCAGTCGGCGCCCAGCGCGTCCATCGCGAAGGGCGCGGCGCCCAGCGAAGCCACCACGTCCACCACGTACAGCGCCGGGTGGCGCGCGGCGTCGATGGCGGCGCGCAGCGCGGCGAGGTCGCTGGTCACGCTGCTGGCGGTGTCGGTGTGCACGGCGAAGACGGCTGCGATCTCGTGCCCCGTGTCGGCGCGCAGCAGCGCTTCCACCGCGCCGGGGGCGATAGGCTCGCCTTCCACCCAGGGTGTGCGCACCGCGTCGCCGCCGAAGGCGCGCACCTGGTCGGCCCAGCTGTCGCTGAAGTGGCCGGTGCCCGGCACCAGGATCCTGCGCCCAGGGGCCACCAGGTTCGCGATCACCGCTTCCCAGCCGCCGTGGCCGTTGGCGGTGTAGAAGAAGACCTCGGCGCGTTCGGTCTGCAGCAGGCGCTTCATGCCGGCGTCGCAGGCGTGGATGACGCGCATCACCTCGGGGTCGGCCAGGTCGGTGGGCTGGCGCGACATGGCGTGCAGCACTTCGTCGGGCACCGGCGTCGGGCCGGGTGAATGCAGCAGGCGGCGGCCGGGGATGCGCGGGCGGGGTGTCGTCACGCCGGGCATCGTAGCGGAGGGGCAGTAAGCTTCGCCTCCATGTTTACCGGCATCGTCCAGGGCGTCGCCACGGTTGCCCGCCTCGAAGACCGCAGCGGGCTGCGCAGCTTCACGCTGCGGTTCCCGCCCGGCTTCGGCGAAGGGCTGGCCATCGGCGCCAGCGTCGCCACCGACGGCGTGTGCCTCACCGTCACCGCGCTCGAAGGACCCGACGCGGCGCGCTTCGACGTCATGCAGCAGAGCCTGGCCCTCACCACGCTGGGCGCGCTGGCCGAAGGCAGCCGCGTCAACGTCGAGCGGGCGGCGAAGGAAGGGGCCGAGGTCGGCGGCCACCCGCTGTCGGGCCACGTCGACTTCAAGGCCGCGCTGGCGGCGATCCGCACGCCGGAGAACAACCGCGTGCTGCGCATCGCGGTGCCGCCGCCGTGGATGCGCTACGTCTTCGCCAAGGGCTACATCGCCGTCAACGGCGCCAGCCTCACGGTGGCCGAAGCGAACCGGCGCGAAGGCTGGTTCGAGGTCTGGCTGATCCCCGAGACGCTGCGCATGACCACCTTCGGCGACAAGCGCGAAGGCGACCCCCTCAACATCGAGATCGAGCGCGCCACCCAGGTGGTGGTGGACACCGTGCGCGACGCGCTCGACGAGCGCCTGGGCGCGCTGCTGCCGGCGCTGGAACAGCTGCTGCGCGAGCGCGGGCTGGAACTGGACGATCTGGCCCGCCCCGGGCCGCCGCCGGCGTTGCCGGCCCGCTGACCCCCTCCAAATCGCGGTCGACTGTCCGTGTGCCGGGCGCCGGGCAGGGTTTTCGCTTGACTTGAGCGACAATTGGGAAAATTATCCCAAACATGGACCACGACGTCCGACCCAACCGCGCCCTGGAAGCCGCCATCGGGCGCCTTCTTCGCCCTCTGGCGCGCCTGCTGCTGCGCCACGGCGTGCCGTTCGCCGTCTTCGAGGACGCCGCCAAGCGCGCCTTCGTCGAAGCGGCGATGAGCGACTTCGCGCTGCCCGGGCGCAAGCCTTCGGCGGCGCGCGCGTCGATCCTGACCGGCCTCACGCGCAAGGACGTGCAGCGCCTGCGCGGCGCGCCCGAGCCGGCTGACGACGCGGCGCGCGAACGGCGCAACCGCGCCGCGCGGGTGGTCACCGGCTGGGTGCGGGACATCGACTTCCTCGACGACAACGGCAACCCGCGCGCGCTGCCCTTCGATGGCGAACTGGGTTTCGCCGAGCTGGTGCGCCGCCACAGCGGCGACATGCCGGCGCGCGCCGTGCTGGACGAACTGCTGCGCGTGGGCGCGGTGCACGAGCGCGACGACGGCCTGGTGCAGCCGCTGGCGCGCGGCTACGTGCCGGCCGGGGGCACGCTGGAGAAGCTGGCCATCCTGGGCCAGGACGTGGCCGACCTCATCGCCACGATCGACCACAACCTGCAGTACGGCGACGACGAGCCGCGCTTCCAGCGCAAGGTGATGTACCACTCGATCCCGGCCGAGGTGCTGCCCGCGTTCCGCGCGCTGGCCGCCAACGACGCCCAGCGCCTGCTCGAACGGCTGGACCGCTGGCTGGCGGCGCACGACGACGACGCACCGCCCCAGGGCCCCGACGTGCCGCGCGCACGCGTCGGCCTGGGCATCCACTACTTCGAAGAGACGCTGGGCTCCGATCCCGGCCAAGGCGGAAAGCCATGAACATCAAGTCCCTCGTTCCCTCTTTCGTTGCCACCATCCTGCTGGCCGCCTGCGGCGGCGGCGGCGGCATCAGCGGCACCGGCGCCCAGGAGACCGGCACGCTGCGGCTGTCGCTGACCGACGCGCCGGCCTGCGGCTACGACGCCGTCAACATCACGGTCCAGAAGGTGCGCGTGAACCAGAGCGCCACCGCGGCCGAGACCGACGGCGGCTGGCACGAGATCGTGCTGCCCGCGCCCAAGCGGGTCGACCTGCTGACGCTGACCAACGGCGTGCTGCTGGAACTGGGCCAGACCGAACTGCCCGCCGGCACCTACACCCAGCTGCGCCTGGTGCTGGCCGACAACAGCACCGCCGACCCGCTGGCCAACTCGGTGCTGCCCACCGGCGCCGCCGAGACGCCGCTCACCACGCCCAGCGGCCAGCAGAGCGGCCTGAAGATCAACGCCAACCTCGCGGTGCCGGCCGGCCAGGTGGCCGACTTCGTGCTGGACTTCGACGCCTGCAAGTCGGTCGTCAAGCGCGGCAATTCGGGCCAGTACAACCTGAAGCCGGTGCTCACGGTGACGCCGCTGCTGGCCGACGCCGGGCTGCGCGTCGTCGGCTACGTCGACCCGACCATCGCCACGGCCACCACCACGGTGTCGGTGCAGCAGGCCGGCGTGCCGGTGAAGGCCACCACCCCCGACCCGCTGACCGGCCAGTTCGTGCTGCGCCCGCTGCCCGCCGGCAGCTACGACCTGGTGCTCACCAGCGCCGGCCGCACCACCGCGGTCATCACCGGCGTGGCGGTGGGCAGCGGCGTGCCGACGACGCTGAACACCTCCCTCACCGGGCTGCTGCCGCCGGTGCTGTCGTTCCCGCTGCGCGCGGTGAGCGGCACGCTCGCGCCGGCCACCGGCACGATCCGCGCGTTGCAGACCCTGACCGGCACCACGCCGGTGGAAGTGGCCTGGGCACCGGTCGACGCGCTCGCCGGCACGTTCGGCTTCCTGCTGCCGGTCGACCCGCCGGTTCGATCGGCCTGGACCGAGGCCGGCTTCTCGCCCTTCGTCGTCGACGCAGCGGCCGGCGCGCACTACACGCTGCAGGCCGCCGCCGGCGGCGTCACCAAGGACGTGGCGGTCGACGCCAGCGTGCCGGTGGCGCCGCTCACCATCACCGTGCCCTGAAGAGCTGCCATGAATCTTCCGCGCGTTCTCTTCCTCACCGCCGCGCTGACCGCGGGCCCCGCGATGGCCGCCACCAGCGTGGGCGTCTCGATCGGCATCAACCAGCCGGGCGTCTACGGCCGCATCGACATCGGCGGCCTGCCGCCGCCGCCGGTGCTGCTGCCGCAGCCGGTGATCATCGCCCCTTCGCCGGTGGCGGTGGTGCGCCAGCCGGTGTACCTGTACGTGCCGCCGGCGCACCAGGCCCAGTGGTCGCGCTACTGCGGCCGCTACGCGGCCTGCGGCCAGCCGGTCTACTTCGTCAGGGAAGACTGGGTGCGTGAACGCTGGGAGCGCGAACACCCTGGGCGCGGCCACGCCTACGGCCACGACAAGGGCCGCGGCAAGGGTGAAGGCCGCGGCCATGGCCGCGGCCACGACAAGGACTGAGCGTCAGCCGTCCACGTCGCGTGGGCGGGGTCATGCCGTTCCGCCGTGGCGCCCGGCCCCGGCCGCGAAACGTGCGGCACCGGCCAGCCCTTCGGCCAGTGCCGCCGCGTACCCGCCCGCGCCTTCGCGCTGCAGGGCTTCGGCCAGCGGCAGGTCCCACTGCGCGAAGGCCGAAGCGCGGTCGGCGCGCAGGCAGCGTTGCGGGAAGGCGGCGACCTGGCGTGCCAGCGCCTGCGCTTCGGCCAGTGCCTGGCCGTCTTCGACGACGCGGTTGGCGAGTCCGAAGGCCAGGGCCTCGTCGGCAGCGACGGCGCGGCCGGTGAGGATCATGTCCAGCGCGCGCCCCATGCCGACCACCCGCGGCAGCCGCACCGTGCCGCCGTCGATGAGCGGCACGCCCCAGCGACGGCAGAAGACGCCGAAGACGGCACTCTTCGCCGCCACACGCAGGTCGCACATCAGCGCCAGTTCCAGCCCGCCCGCCACCGCGTAGCCTTCGACGGCGGCGATGACCGGCTTGCCGAACGCGATGCGCGTGGGGCCCATCGGGCCCGGGCCGCTGCCGTCGGGCGCCAGTTCGTTGGCGCGCGCCGGTTCGCCCAGCGCCACAAGGTCGGCGCCGGCGCAGAAGTGGCCGCCGCCCCCGGCGAGCACGGCCACGTGCTGGGTGGCGTCGGCCTCGAAGGCGTCGAAGGCGCGCCGCAGCGCGGCGGCGGTGGGGCCGTCGACGGCGTTGCGGCGGTGCGGACGGTGCAGCACGATCGTCGTGACCGGGCCTTCGGTGGTGGCGGAAACGTCGGACATCGGGATCTCCCGCGCGAGTGCGAACAAAAGGACGGAGGCGTCGATCATCGCGCGCCGGCAGGCCCCCTCAGTCACGGGGTCGTGCACCGTTTCATCAACAGATTTGTGGGAGTGACAGTCTGTTGCGAGGTAAAAACACGGTGTCGCTTCGCGTGCTGCATCACCGACTTCCGGCAAGCCTGCCAGCAGCACCCGATTGCCGAGGGGAGACTCGATGAAGATGAATGTGTTGCGCGCGGTGCGCACGTTGGGACTGGGCCTGGCAGTTGCATTCTCGTTCGCGCTGAATGCCCACGCCGGTGCCTACGTCGGCAAGTGGGACCCTCCCTACGGCGATCCCTTCAACGACCTCGGCTGGCGAGGCGAGATCAAGATCGACGCCCCGACCGACTGCGGTGCCACGGCGGGCTTCACCGGCATCGTGACCTGCGCGCCGGGCGCAGCCGTGGTGTCGTACGCCTTCGTCGAGCTCTATCTGCTGGCCGACCCCAGCACCACGATCGATACCCTCACCTTCGCACCGCCGGCGCCGGCTTCGTTCACCGTCAACAAGCTGCAGTTCACCAGCGGCGACCTGACCGGTGCGGTGACCGGCCGTTCGGACTGGATCTACAACGCCGACTACGACGTCGACTTCGCGCTCCAGTTCTCGGTGAACGGCATCCTGGCGACGCCGCTGCCGGGCCGCATCACGGTGCCGACCGACTACTCGGGCCCGATCCTGATCTTCCGCGACAAGGTCTGCGTCGAGGAGCACCACAAGCGTGGCGACTACGACCACGACGACGAGTGCGACGACTACAAGTTCGCCTATGGCGCGAACGATCTGAAGAGCCCGGATAGCCGGCCGACCATCACCTTCTCGGCAGTGCCCGAGCCCGGCAGTCTGGCGCTGGTGCTGAGCGGTGCGCTGCTGGCCGGCGGCCTGTACCGCCGCCAGCGCGCCGACCGCGCCTAGGTCTTCGACACCGCCAGGGCCTGGCGGACCATCTCGGCGGCGTCCCACGGGACGCCGCTTTGCCATGCAGCCTCGAAGTCAGGCGCCGGCAGCGCCGCGCGCAGGGACGCCAGCGCCTTTTCCCAGAGTGCCAGGCTGCGCGCCGTGCGGCGCAGGCTGAGACGATCGCGGATCGCGGCGGCAGCGGCGGCGAGTGAAGCCGCCTGCGCCGTGCGGCCGAGCGCCTGTGCCAGGCGCGCATGGTCCTCCACGCAGGCCAGCATCTCGGGCCGCTGTTCGTAGGCCTGGAAGGCGCTTCGGCGGCCAGGCCTTCGGCCAGGTCGGCCTGGCCCTGCCACCAGAGCGCGTGGGCTTCGCTGGAGCGGTCGCCCGCCTCGTGGCTGACCGCCAGCGCGCGCGCGAAGCGCCCACGGGCGGACGCGATGCCGCCGTTCTCGAACTCGATCGCGCCCAGCAGAAGCTCGCACTCGCACACCGTTTCATGGTGGCTGATCGAACGCGCCAGCGCGAGCGCGGCGTCGAGCTCGCGGCGGGCTCCGCCCTCGTCACCCAGCGCGTCGGCGTACTGCCCGAGATGCAGCAGGCCGATCGCCTCGCCCACGCGGTCACCCAGCTCGCGGAACATGGCCAGTGCCTCGCGTTCGCTGTCGATGGCGCCTGCCGGATCGCCGCGCAGCAGGCGGTTCAGCGACAGCGTGGAGAGCGTGGCCGCGATCTCCACCGGATTGCCGAGTCCGCGCCGCAGTTCCAGGCAGCGCTCGAGCATCGGCTGGGCCTGGTGATGGTCGCCCTGGTGCCACGCCAGAACCGCACCCACGTACAGCGCCCAGGCCTGCGCCATGTCGGCCGCCTGCACCTCCGGCAGCGCCAGCGCGGCCTTGACCACGGCGCGGCCCTCGGTGGCGTAGCCGCGCAGCGTCCAGAAGCCTTGCAGCGCTACCGCCATCTTCACCGCGATGAAGGCGTCGGCGCGGCCTTGCAGCGCGCTCGCGATGGCGGCGCGGAAGTTGTCGAGATCGGCTTCGGCCGAGGCCACCCACTGCGCCTGCTCGGATCCCAGCAGGCCGTCGCGCACCTGCTTGGCGAGCGCGAAGTAGAAGTCGGCGTGGCGTGACGCCACCGCCTCGCCGCCGCCGCGCTGGGCCAGCTTCTCGACCGCGTATTCGCGGATCGTCTCCAGCATGCGGTAGCGGGAGACGCCGTCGCGTTCCTCCATCATGACCAGCGACTTCTCGACCAGCGAGGTCAGCAGGTCCAGGATGTCGAAGCTCTCCAGCGGGTCGCCTTCGCACACCGCCTCGGCCGCCTCCAGCCCGAAGCCGCCGACGAACACCGCCAGCCGGCCGAGCAGGGTCTGCTCGTTCTCGGACAGCATGTCGTAGGACCAGTCGACCAGCGCGCGCAGCGTCTGCTGGCGCTGCTGCAGTGCGCGCGCGCCGCCGGTCAGCAGCTTGTAGCGGTCGCGCAGGCGCAGGTTGATGTCGGCGATGCTCATCGCCCGCACGCGCGCCGCCGCCAGTTCCAGCGCCAGCGGGATGCCTTCCAGCCGCACCACCAGTTCGGCCACCGCGGCGGCGTCGCGCTCGGTGACCTCGAAGCCGGGCTTGTGCAGGCGCGCGCGTTCGACGAACAGCTGCGCCGCCGAAGACTCCATCAGCGCGGCGGTGCCGTCGTGGCGGTCGGGCACCGGCAGCGGGTGCATCGGGTAGGTCAGCTCGCCCGGCACCTTCAGGCCTTCGCGGCTGGTGGCCAGGATGCGCACGCCCGGGGCGCCGCGCAGCAGCGCGTGCGCCAGGTCGGCCGATGGCTGCATCAGGTGTTCGCAGTTGTCCAGCACGATCAGCACGCGCTGCGACTTCAGGTGCGCCACCAGGGTGCGCAGCAGCGGCTGGCCGGGTTCGTCGCGCACGCCCAGGGTCTTGGCGGTCTCGTCGACCACCAGCGCGGCGTCGCGGATGGGCGACAGGTCGATGAACCAGACGCCGTCGGCGAACTGCGGCTTCAGGTCTTCGGCCACCTGCAGCGACAGCCGGGTCTTGCCCAGCCCGCCCATGCCGAGCAGGGTGACCAGGCGTTCCTCGGCCAGGTGGGCCTTCACCTCGCGCTGCTCGCGTTCGCGGCCGACGAAGCTGGTGGCCTGCTGCGGCAGGTTGTTCGGAATCTCCTTCAGCGGCCGCCAGCCGTCGGCGTCGACCGCCACCCGGTAGGCCTTGTCGCCGTCGGCCGGGGCCTTGCCTTCGCTGCCCAGCGGCACGGTCTCGAAGACCTCGATCGGCTCGCTCACGCCCTTGAAGATCCAGTGGCCGTGCGACCAGGCCAGGTGGCCTTCCATCGACTCGGCGTCGAGTGCCGCGCGCGCGTCCTTCGTGAGCAGGGTCTGGCCGGGGCCGGCGATCGCCATCACGCGCGCCGCGGTGGGCTTGGCCAGGCCTTCCACCTCGATGGGCTTGGCGCCGCGCGCCACGTCGTCGGCGCTGTTGTGGCGCAGCAGCACCGGGCCCACGTGCAGGCCGGCGCGCGCGCGCAGCGGCACCGGCAGCACGGTCAGCGCCTGGTGGTAGGCGCGCGCGAAGCGGATCGCGTCGGCGGCGCTGTCGAACATGAGCAGCATGCCGTCGGTCTTGTCGATCTCGCGCCCGTTGCAGGGCGGCAGCAGGTCGCGCGCGGCCCGGTCGTGGGCCGTCCAGACGGTCGCCATCACGGCGTCGCCCAGGGCTTCCGACAGTTGCGTGCTGCCCACCACGTCGGTGAGCAGCAGGGCCTTGGTCTCGGTCATGCCTGACTTGGGTGCGGGAGAGCTGGTTGCGCGGCCAGCGGGGCCGATTGTCGCGCGCCGCGGCCCCCAGCGGCACATGCACCCCTGGCGTTGACCGCCATCAAGCGCCGCGATGGGTGCGCGCCCAGAATGATTCCGTGTCGGAAGAGCTGATCTTCGTTGCCCGCGGCCTGGGCAAGGTGTACCGGACCGGCGAGGTGGAAGTGGTGGCGCTGCGCGACGTCTCGCTGGAGATCGCGCGCGGCGAGTTCGTCGTTCTCCTGGGGCCTTCGGGCAGCGGCAAGAGCACGCTGCTGAACATCCTGGGCGGGCTGGACGTGCCTTCCAGCGGCGACGTGCGCTTCGGCGACCACCAGCTCAGCGGCGCCAGTGAGGCCGATCTCACCCGCTACCGACGCGAACATGTCGGCTTCGTGTTCCAGTTCTACAACCTGATCCCCAGCCTCACGGTGCGCGAGAACGTCGCCCTCGTCACCGACATCGCCGTCCACCCGATGGACATCGACGAGGCGATCGACCTCGTGGGCCTGGCGGCGCGGCGCGACCATTTCCCGGCCCAGCTCTCCGGCGGCGAACAGCAACGGGTCGCGATCGCGCGCGCCATCGTCAAGCAGCCCGAGGTGCTGCTGTGCGACGAGCCCACCGGCGCGCTGGACTGCGCCACCGGCAAGCTGGTGCTGGAGGTGATCGAGCACATCAACCGCAACCTGGGCACGACGGCGGTGGTGATCACGCACAACGCCGCCATCGCCGGCATGGCCGACCGCGTGGTGCACCTGGGCGACGGCCGCATCCAGCGCATCGAGCGCAACGCGACCAAGCTGTCGCCGGCCGACCTGGTCTGGTAGGGGCCCCGCGATGCGCGCGCTCGACCGCAAGCTGCTGCGCGACCTGCACCTGATGTGGAGCCAGGCGCTCACGATCGCGCTGGTGGTGGCCAGCGGCGTGGGCGGCTTCCTCACCACGCTGTCGGCGGTGGACTCGCTGGCCGAGGCGCGCGACCGCTTCTACGAGCAGGCGCGCTTCGCCGACCTTTTCGCCGGCGTCAAGCGCGCGCCCGACTCGATGATCGAGACCCTGCGCGCCCTGCCCGGCGTGGCCGAGGTGCAGACGACGACCGAGTTCCCGGTGCGCGTCACGCTCGAAGGCGTGGCCGACCCTGTGATCGGCCAGCTGATCGGCGTCGACCGCAAGCGGCCGCCGCGCCTGAACCTGGTGACCTTGCGGCGCGGCACTTCCGAAGACGGCACGCCCGGCCGCGCCGGCAGCGACGGCGCCCTGCCGGCCTGGGTGAGCGAGACCTTCGCCACCGCGCACGGCCTGAAGCCCGGGGCGCGCCTCACCGCGCTGGTGAACGGCCGCCTGCGCACGCTGGTGGTCGCGGGCATCGCGCTCAGCCCGGAATACGTGTTCGCGGGCCTGTGGGGCATGCCCGACCAGCGTGGCTTCGGCGTCTTCTGGGTCGACCTGGAAGCCCTGGCCGCCGCCTACGACATGACCGGCGCCTTCAACCGGGTGGCGCTGAAGCTGGCGCCGGGCGCCGACGAACGCGCCGTCATGCACGACCTGCAGCGCACGCTGGAACGCTTCGGCGCGCGCGAGGCCTACGCGCGCGAGGACCAGACCTCGAACGCGATGCTGGACAACGAGATCAAGGAACAGCACGTGCTGGGCAGCGTGCTGCCGGCCATCTTCTTCGGCGTCGCGGCCTTCCTGCTGAACGTGGTGATCTCGCGCCTGGTGGCCACGCAGCGCGAGCAGATCGCGGCGCTGAAGGCGCTGGGCTACCCCAACCGCAGCATCGCCACCCACTACCTGCAGATGGTGCTGCTCATCGTGCTGCTGGGCTTCGTGCTGGGCCTGGCGCTGGGCGACGCGCTGGGCGCCATGTTCGTTGGCCTGTACCAGGAGTTCTTCCGCTTCCCGGTGTTCGAACACCGCCTGCCGCCCGCCCTGGTGCTGGTGGCGCTGGTGCTGACGGTGGCCACCGCGGTGCTGGGCACGCTGGGCGCCATCGGCCAGACGGTGCGGCTGGCGCCGGCCGAGGCGATGCGCCCGCCCGCGCCCGGCCACTACCGGCGCACGCTGATCGAAAGGCTGGGCATCACGCGCATCCCGACTTCGCTGCGGCTGATCCTGCGCACGATGGAACGGCGCCCGCTGCGTTCGCTGCTGTCCGTGGGCGGCGTGGCGGCGGCGGTGGCCATCGTCATCATGGGCAACTTCTTCCGCGACGCCATCGAGTACATCGTCGACACCCAGTTCAACCTGTCGATGCGCAGCGACGTCGCGGTGTGGCTGATGGAAGCCGGCGCGGACCGCGCCCACTTCGAACTGGCGCACGCGCCTTCGGTGACGATGGTGGAGTCCACCCGCTTCGTGCCGGTGAGCTTCGTCAACGGCGCACGGCGCGAACGCAACATGATCCGCGGCTACCCGGCAGGCACCCAGCTGTACCGCGTGATCGACGTCGACCAGCGCGAGGCGCCGGTCGAAGGCGACGGCCTTCTGCTCACCGACCGCCTGGCGAAGAAGCTGGGCGTGCGCGTGGGCGACGTGCTGCTGGCCGAGGTGCTGGAAGGCCGCCCGCGCACCCTGGCGCTGCGCGTGGACGGCCTGGTGCGCGAGATGATGGGCCTGAACGCCTACATGAGCCGCGATGCGCTCAACCGCGCCATGGGCGAAGGCGACCTGAGCGGCGGCTACGTGCTGGCGGTGGAGCGCGGCCGCGAAGCACAGGTGCTGGACGCCACGCGCGCGATGCCGCGCGTGGCCGGCGCCTTCAGCAAGGCGACCATGCTGCGCAACATGGAGGAACTCTCGGCGCGCAACATCCGCATCATGAGCACGGTGCTCACCGCGATGGCGGCGGTCATCGCCGTCGGCGTGGTCTACAACAACGCGCGCATCGCGCTGGCCGAGCGCCTGTGGGAGCTGGCCAGCCTGCGCGTGCTGGGATTCACGCGCGCCGAGGTGTCGGCGCTGCTGCTGGGCGAGATGGCGATCTCGATCGCGGTCGCGCTGCCGCTGGGCATGGCGCTCGGCTGGGGCCTGGTGCGGTTGATCGCCGAGCTGCTGCAGAGCGACCAGTTCCTGTTCCCGGTGACCATCCTGCCGCGCACCTATGCCTGGGCCGCGGTCTGCGTCGTCGTGGCGGGCGTGGCGAGCGCGCTCGTCGTGCGCCGCCGCATCGACCGCCTGGACATGGTGGCGGCGCTGAAGACAAGGGAGTGAACCGTATGCAAAGACGCACGCTGGTGATGGGCGGCGCGGCGGCGGTCGTGCTGGCCGCGCTGCTGGCCTGGGCCTTCGCGCCGCGGCCGCAGCCGGTGGAAGTGGCCACCGCCGTCGTGGGCCCCTTCGAGACCACGGTCGACGAGGACGCGCGCACCCGGCTGCTGGACCGCTACGTCGTCTCGGCCCCGCTGGCCGGGCGCCTGCAGCGCCCGACGCTGCGCGAAGGCGACGCGGTCGAGGCCGGCGGCGTGGTGGCCACCCTGATGCCGGTGCTCAGCCCGATGCTGGACGAACGCACGCTGCGCGAACAGCAGGCGCGCGTGGGCGCGGCCGAGGCGGGCTCGCGCCGCGCCGCCACGCGCATCGAAGCCGCCAAGGTGGCGCTGGAACAGGCGCGGGTGGAACTGGCGCGCACCGAGCAGCTGGCGCAGCAGGGCTTCGTGGCGCCGACCAAGATCGACGGCGACCGCCTGGCCGCGCAGGCGGCGCAGAAGGAACTGGACACCGCGGTCGAGAGCGACCACGTCGCGCGCCACGAACTGGATCTCTCGCGCGCCGCGCTGGTCGCGGTGCGCGGCGGCAGCACGGCCGCCTTCGTGCTGCGTTCGCCGGTGAAGGGGCGCGTGCTGAAGGTGCACCAGACCAGCGAGACCACGGTGGCGCTGGGCGCGCCGCTGGTGGAAGTGGGCGACATCTCCAGGCTCGAGGTGGTGGCCGAACTGCTGACCACCGATGCGCTGGCCGCGCGCGCCGGCAGTGCGGTGCGCATCGAACGCTGGGGCGGCCCCGGCGTGCTGCAGGGCCGCGTGCGGCTGGTGGAGCCGGCGGCCTTCACCAAGGTCTCGGCATTGGGGGTCGAAGAGCAGCGCGTCAACGTGCTGATCGCCATCACCAGTCCGCCGGCGGAATGGGCGGCGCTGGGCGACGGCTACCGCGTCGGCGTGCGCATCGTCACCCGGCATGAGGAAAAGGCGCTGCAAGTGCCGGTGAGCGCGGTGTTCCCGCGCCCGGGCGGCGAAGGGCATGCGGTGTTCGTGGTCGAAGGCGACCGCGCGCGCCTGCAGCCGGTGAAGCTGGAAGCGCGCAACGGCCACGAGGCGTGGCTGCGCGAGGGGCTCGCCACGGGCGCCACCGTCATCGTCTACCCGCCGGCCAGCGTGAGCGACGGCGTGCGCGTCAGGGCCCGCAAGGTGGCGTGAGGCACACTCGCGGCCCATGAAGGAAAGCGCCGCCGTCGTCGAGTCGCGCCGTTTCGGCACCCGCCGGGTGCCGCTGCTGCGCCCGCTGGGCTGGTTGGCCGCGGGCTGGCGCGACTTCATCCGCTGCCCGCTGCCGGGGCTTTTGCAGGGCCTGATGCTGGCCGTCTTCGGTCTGGCGCTGCTGGCGCTGGCGGGCAACGCGTTCTGGCTGCTGACGGGCGCGTTCTCCGGCTTCCTGCTGGTGGCGCCGGTGCTCGCCACCGGCCTCTACGCGGTGAGCCGTTCGCTGCAGCGCCAGGGCCGGGCCAGCCTGGCCACCGCCTTCGGCGCCTGGGTGCCGCGCGACGGGCGCCAGGTCGTCTTCGGCGTGCTGCTGGCCTTCGCCGGCACGGGCTGGGTGCTGACCTCGGCCGCGCTCGTCACGGCGCTGGCAGGCGCGCCGGTGGACAACCCGCAGGCCTTCCTGAAGGTGGTGGTGCTGTCGCCCGACAGCCACCTCTTCGAGACCTGGCTTGCCCTGGGCGGCACGCTCGCGGCGCCGGTGTTCGCCTCCAGCGTGGTCGCGATGCCGATGCTGCTGGACCGCCAGGTCAGCGTGATGGCCGCCGTCTTCACCAGCTGGCGCGTGGTGATGGACAACCCGGTGCCGCTGGCGCTGTGGGCGGCCCTGATCGCGCTGCTCACGCTGGCGGGCATGCTGCTGGCCATGCTGGGGCTGGTGGTGGTGGTGCCGCTGCTGGCGCACGCCAGCTGGCACGCCTATCGCGACCTGGTGGACACCTCCAGGCTGCCGGAGAGGGACTGAGCTTGTTCGGCTACACCGAAGAGCAGATCGCCTGGTTCGGCCTGACGTTCGGCGTCACGGCCTTCATGCTCTACATGGTGTTCATCATCCTTCAGCTGGCGCGCGAATCGAAGGCCGGCAAGTTCGGCACCTTCGTGCTGCTGCTGGGGCTGGGCTTCGGGCTGGTGGGGTTCGCCGCCAAGGGCCTGATCAAGTACTTCCTGCGCGGCATCGGCACCGAATAGCCGTGCCGCACCCCCCGCGTTCGCGGGGTGGGGAATCCGCCGCTGCTTCCTGCTTAACCCGGTGAGAAGGGTCGTGCGCCGCCATTCCCCGGGGTGGCGCCGGGCCCTGGGCGTTCCCGGGGGAGGCACAGGAGTCCTCGAATGAACATGCGAATGGCGATGTGGGGCCCGGCCCTGCTGGGTCTGCTGGCCGCCTGCGGCGGTGGCGGTGGCGGCGACGCGGCAGGCGGCGGAGGCGGCGGCACCGCCGTCGACGGCAAGGCCTACGTGAACTCGTTGCCGGCCTGGAGCGATTTCGCACCGCCTTCGCAGCCGAAGGAGGAAGACGGCGTCGAGAAGGTCGACGCGTCGGTGCCGGCGACCGTCGAAGACGTGGTGCAAGGCACGAAGACCCTGACCTGCTCGACGCGCAAGGTCGATTTCCACAGCACCCCCGGGGCCTACGCGTTCTTCGCGCCGCCGGCCACGCTGTACGCCGGTGCGCTGATCCAGGGCCGGTCGCTGCGCGACGGCCCGGACCCGAGCGCCCTGGTGGGCCTGCCGATGGCCGCCTACCGCAAGCCGGTCACGATCTCGATCCCGGCGTGCAAGATCCCGGACAACAAGCGCACCGTTCCGGCCACCCAGGCCGACGTCGAGGCGGCACGCGCGTCCATCCTGGCGAGTGCGCGGGACCAGGGGGTCGCCTGCGAGGAGCAGGGATCCAGCTTCCTGAAGGAAAGCTACCGCAACGACGTGCACAAGGCGCTGAAGTTCGGCATCTCGGGCCGCTACTACGGCTTCAGCGCCAAGGCCGACGGTTCGTTCAGCAAGAGCACGACCGAAACCGGCCTCTCGGTGCGCTTCACGCAGTCGCTCTACAACGTGGTCTTCGAGCCGCCGGCGATCGGCGACGTGTTCAACGCCGACTTCACGCAGGCGGCGCTGGACGACCTGGTGAACCGCAAGCTGATGGGCCCCGACAACGTGCCCGTCTACGTGGCCGAGGTGACCTACGGCCGCATGATGGATTTCTCGATGGTCTCCAGTGCCACCGAAACCGAGATGCGCGCCGCGGTCGAAGCCGCCTACGGGGCGGCCGGCTTGCCCGGCTCGGTCAAGGGCAGGATCGAGGGCACGAAGTCGGATCTGCTGCAGAACTCGCGCTACAGCGTGGCCTCGCTGGGCGGCAGCACCGACGCCACATCGGCGATGCTGAAGTCACTCAACTGGGGCGACTACTTCGCGTACCCGGCCAGTTCCGACAACGCACGACCGATCTCGTTCAAGCTGAAGAGCCTGACCGACGACAGTGACGCCGTGGTGCAGGAACTGACCTCGTACAACCTCACCGAATGCAGCGAAAAGCTGGCCGACGACGCCACCTTCGCGTTCAAGCCGACCCAGGCCTTCAGCCTGGGCCTGGGCGGCAGCGCGCAGGCCGTGGTGCTGGCCGACGTGAACGGCGACAAGGCGAAGGACCTGATCGTCGCCTCCACCGCCAACGGGTCGCGTGGTGAGCTGCGCGTGATGCTGGCCAACGGCGACGGCACCTTCGCCGCGCCGGTCTCGGCCAGCGTGCCGTTCCCGGTGCTGCAGAGCGGCGAGTTCCAGCTCGCCGCCGGCGACGTGGACCAGGACGGGCGGGAGGACATCATCCTCGACGCACGCGACAACGCCGTCGGCAACCGCGTCTACGTCGTGTTCTACAAGGCGGGCGGCTTCGTCTTTTCGGCCGAACAGAACATCGGCGGCCCGGGCGCCTGGGCCGACTACCCGATGCGCGTGGCGCAGATGGACGGCGTGCGCGGCGTCGATCTGGTGTGGAACAACGTGCCGGCGTCGACGGCCAAGAACACGACCTACATCGGCCACGCGGTGGACACCACGGTGCCCGGCTTCGACCTCACGACGCAGCCGCTGTTCGTGCGCACCGGGAGCCTGAACCACTTCGCCAACAACTTCAGCGCCTACAAGCACACCCACATCGCCGACTTCGACGGCGACGGCCGCGACGACATCATCTGGGAATACATCGGCGGCGGCCACAACTACCTGTACGTCGCGCGCGGCACCCCCACCGGCCTGGACTTCGGCGGCACCGGCGCGAACAGCAAGAACTTCCGAGAAGTCGGCGTCAACTGGCCGAACGAGACCTTCGTGGCGCTGGCCGGCGACACCAACGGCGACAGCCACGCCGACATCGTCATCCCGCGCGTCGCGGCGCCGTTCAACGAGGGTGCCGCCAAGGTCAGCACCTTCGCGACGTGGACGGTCCAGGGCGATTCGTCGCCGGCGCTGGCCTACACCGGGGCCTACTGGCGCCAGGACCGCAACGCCAGCGCCGACGTGCCGATCGCCGACCTGCTGGGCCGCGGCACGACGCCGGTGGTGCCCTACGCGCTGCTGGCCGACGTGGACGGCGACGGCCGCAAGGACCTGATCCTGAACGACCGCGCACGCAGCGGGACGCTGGTGAACCGCGTCGGCGTGGGGCTGGGCACCGCGACCGGCAATTTCAGTTTCGCCCGCGTGCAGCAGGAGGTGGACTCGCGCGACTGGAGCACCTACCAGACCCTGGTGGGCGACGTCACCGGCGACGGTCGCGAAGACATTCTCTGGGTCAACCTGGCCGCGAGCACCAGCGCGGTGGTCGGCGTGGCGCGGGGCAACTGAGATGGCGGCGCCGGGTGCCGGGCGGGCACCTCAGCCAGGGGCCGCCAGGGCCCGGCGCAGCCAGGCCTTCGCGAAACGCAGCTCGTTTTCCACCGTGGTGGTCGACACGCCCAGCACGGTGGCGATCTCCTCGAGCGTGAGGCCGCCGAAATAGTGAAGTTCCAGCGCCTGCGCCTTGCGCGCATCCTGCAGTTCCAGCCGGCGCAGCGCGTCGTCGAGGTCGCTGATCTCGGCACCGGGCGCGCCCACCACGTCGAGCGCGTCGTCCAGCGGCGCATGTTCGGCGCCACCGCCGCGCTTGGCGGCACGACGCGCCTCGCCGTGGTTGACCAGGATGCGCCGCATCTGGCGCGCCGCCAGTGCATAGAAGTGGGCGCGGTCGACCCAGTCGACATCGGCACCTGCCAGCGCGATGAAGGCCTCGTGCACGAGCGCGGTGGTCTGCAGCGTGTGACCTTGCCGCTCGCCCCGCATCGCGCCTCGTGCGAGCCGGTGCAGCTCGCGGTAGACCAGCGGCGCCAGGCCTTCGGCTGCGGCGACGTCGCCACCCCGCCACGCGCGCAGCATCCGGGTGAGCTCGACATCCGACATGCAGCGATCATAGGATGGCGATCTCGCCCCCGGTCTCATGGATAGCCACCGCTGGACCCTGCTGCAGCGCCTGTTCGAGCAGGCGCTGGCGCTGCCGCCCGAGGAGCGGCCTGCGCTGCTGGCCGCCGGCTGCGCCGGCGACGAAGCGCTGGCGGCCGAACTGGCCGAGCTGCTGGCGGCCGAGGTCACCCCGCGAGAGGACCTCGTCACCCAGGTCCTGGCCGAGGCCGCCGAGCGCTGGATGGACCAGGGGCGGCGCGAACTGATCGGCCGGCGCCTGGGGGCCTGGCGGGTGACCTCGCACCTGGCCGACGGCGGCATGGGCGCGGTCTACCGGGCCGAACGCGCCGACGGCCAGTACGAACAGGAGGCCGCCATCAAGCTCATCAACCCGGCGCTGGTGTCGCCCTCGATGCGCGCCCGCCTCGAGTCCGAGCGCCAGATCCTGGCCCGGCTGTCGCATCCGCTGATCGCGCGCCTGCTCGACGGCGGGCGAACCGACGACGGCGCGCCCTACCTGGTGATGGAGTACGTCGATGGCGAGCCGATCGACCTCTGGTGCGAACACCACGCCCTGGACACGCGGGCGCGCCTGGCCCTGTTCGTCCAGGTCTGCCGCGTGGTGGACCACGCGCACCGCAACCTGGTGGTCCACCGCGACATCAAGCCGAGCAACATCCTGGTCGACACCAGCGGTGCGCCGCGGCTGCTGGATTTCGGCATCGCGCGCCTGCTGGACCAGGGCGGCGCCACCGCGAGCGGCGAACGCCTGCTGACGCCCGACCGCGCCAGCCCGGAGCAGATCACCGGCGCCGGCATCACGACCGCGACCGACGTCTACGCCCTGGGCGTCCTGCTGTACGACCTGCTGGCCGGCAGCCTGCCCCATGCCGCGTCCAGCGACCAGCCGGCGGCGCTGGCGCGCGCCATCCTCGAGGACGCGCCGGCGCGCCCCAGCAGTGCCGTGCGCACCGGCAGCAGCCGAAGGCTGGCGGCGGCGCGCCGGCGCGGCGCGGCGCTGACACCGGCGCAGCGGGCGCGCGAGCTGGCGGGCGACCTCGACAACATCGTGCTGGTGGCGCTGCGCAAGGAGCCGGAGCGCCGCTACGCGTCGGCCGGTGCCCTGGCCGACGACGTCGAGTGCCACCTGGCGCACCGCCCCGTGGCCGCGCGTGCCGACACCTGGTGGTACCGCGGCGCCAAGTTCCTGCGCCGGCACCCGGTGGCGGTGCCCGCCACGGTGCTGGCACTGCTGATGGCGGCGGGCGTCGGCGCGGCGTTCACCTGGCGCCTGGCCGACGAGCGCGACCGCGCACTGGCGGCCGAACGCAGCGCCCGCCGCACGGCCGACTACACCGCGTCGCTGCTGGGGAGCACCGACGCCGAGGCGCTGCGCAAGCGCGAGGTGTCGGTGCTGGAACTGCTGCAGCGCGCCGAGCAGCGCGTGACGGACGACCTCGCAGGCGACGCCGCCGCCGCCAGCAGGCTGCGCCGGGCGATCGGCAGCGCCTACTACAGCTGGGGCGACTACACGGCCGCCGAACGGGTGCTGCGGCAGGCACTGGAGGCGCAGCGCCGCCTCGCCCCCGGTCCGGACGCCGACACCGCCGACACCTTGTCGCTCATCGCCAACGTGACCCACGACCTCGGCCGGCTGGAAGAGTCGCTGCAGTGGACGCGCGAAGCCGAGTCCATGTGGCAGCAGGTGGGAACCCCGGCCCAGAAGGCGACCGCCTTGTCGGACCTGGCCCTGGCGCTCAACGGCCTGCGCCGCCGCGACGAAGCCGAACCGGTGTTCCGCGCCGCCCTCGCGCAGCAGCGGCTGGCGCAGCCCGGCGACCACGCGGACACGGCCTGGACGCTGAACAACCTGGCCTGGTGCCTGCACGCGATGGGCCGGCTCGCCGAGGCACAGCCGCTGTACGACGAGGCGCTGGCGATGCAGCGCCGGCTGAAGCTGTCCGACGCCGAGATCGGCCAGACGCTGAACAACCTGGCCGGGCTGTATGGCGACCTCGGCGACATCGAGCGCGCCGAGGCCGGCTTCCGCGAGGTGCTGGCGATGGTCGAGCGCTTCTATGGCCGCGGCGGCCATGCCGCGGTGGCGCGTGCGCACTCGGCGCTGGGCGTGATCGAGATCGAGCGAGGTCTCTGGGACGAGGCGCTGGCCGACACCCGCGAGGCGCTGGACGTGAACCTGAAGCTGCTGGGCGAACGCCACCGGTGGACCGCGATCACGATGCAGACCCACGCCACCGCGCTGCTGGGCAGCGGCCGCATCGGCGAGGCGCAGGCCCTGTTCGAACGTTCGCTGGCGGTCCGCCGGGCCGTGCTGCCGCCCGGGCACGCCGACCTCGTCACCTCGTACTACGGCCTGGCGCGGGTGGCGCTGCAGCGCGACCAGCCGGCGCGCGCCGAGCAGAGCCTGCGGCACGCACTGGCGATCATCGACGCGCTGGACTCGCCCGACCGCGTGCAGCGCGACCGCGTCGAATGGCTGCTCGGGCGCGCGATTGCGCTCCAGGGGCGTCGCGAGGAGGGCAGGCGGTTCGCCGAGCTGGCGCTCGAGCGGCGGCGCCGGGAGATGCCGGCCGACCACCCGCGCCGGCTGTTCGCCGAAGCCGGCATCGGCCTGCCGCCATTCGTCGAGCAGCCCGGCCAGGCCGCCGCCGCGCTGGCCGGGACCACGCTCGACCTGCTGCGGCGCCGCCTCGGCGTGCAGGCGCCGCTGGTGCGCGATCTCGAAAGGCAGCTGACGCCGAAGCCACGGCGGTGAAGGCGCCGCAGGACCTCAGTGCGGCGCCTGGCCTTCCACCTTGATCGAGGAGAACCAGGCCGCCAGGTTGTCGATCTCGGCGTCGGAGAGCGGCTTGGCGATGACGTTCATCACCTCGTGGTGGCGCGTCCCGTTGCGGTAGTGCTTGAGCTGCGCGGCGAGGTAGAACACCGGCTGCCCCGCCAGGTGCGGCGCTTCCGGATGGACGGCGATGCCCTGCATGCCGTGGCAGACGGCGCAGACCTGCTGCGCCTTCGCACGGCCCGCCGCCGCGTCCTGCGCGACGGCGGGGGCCGCCGCCCCGAAGGCGGCGGCCAGGGCCAGGAGGAGCCCCGTGCGCACTTAGGGCGCGCTGTAGGTCACACGGTAGATCGCGCCGGCGAAGTCGTCGCTGATCAGCAGCGAGCCGTCCTTCATGACCGCCACGTCCACCGGCCGGCCGCGGTAGATGCCGTTCTCGTCGAGCCAGCCTTCGGCGAAGACCTCGCTCTTGTCGGCCGTGCCGTCGGCCTTCAGCGAGACGTAGTTGATCAGCGCACCGCTGGCCTTCACGCGGTTCCACGACCCGTGCGAGGCGACGAAGATGCCGCCCTGGTACTTGGCCGGGAACATCTTGCCGTTGTAGAAGGTCATGCCCAGCTGCGCCTGGTGGGCCGGGAACTCGATCTGCGGCTTGGTCCATTGCGCCGGCGGCGCCATGCCCTTCAGATCGGGCGCGGCGGCGGTGCCGGCGACGGGCGTGTTGTTGCCGTGGATGTACGGGTAGCCGAAGTGCTCGCCGCCGCTCTTGGTGATGCGGTTCAGCTCGCCCGGGGGCGTGTCGTCACCCATGCCGTCGGTCTGGTTGTCGGTGAACCAGACGGTCTTGTCCTTCGGGTTGATGTCCATGCCCACCGAGTTGCGCACGCCGCGCGCCACCACCTCGCGCTTGCTGCCGTCGAACGGGTCCATGCGCACCATGCCGCCGATGCCCAGCGATTCGTACATCGCGATCTTGTCCTTCGGCGGCACGTTGAAGGGCTGGCCCAGCGTGACGTAGAGCTTGCCGTCGTCGCTGACGCGGCAGGTGCGTGCCCCGTGGTTGAAGCTTTCCTCTTCCGGCGGGATCAGCTTGCCCTGGTCCACGACCGGGATCACGGCGACGTCGGGACCTTCGTAGAAGAACTCGGCGGCCGGGAAGTTGAGGACGCGGTTGTGCTCCACCACGATCAGGAAGCCGTCCTTGGTCCAGCACACGCCGTTCGGGTTGCTGAACTTCAGGCTCGGCGCGAAGCTCTTCACCTCGTCGGCGACGCCGTCGCTGTTGCGGTCGGTCACGGCCCAGACGGTGGTCTTGCGCGTGCCGACGAACAGCATGTTGGTGCTGGGCGCCACCGCCATGTGGCGCGCGTCGGGCACCACCGCGTAGAGGTCGATCCTGAAGCCCGGCGGCAGCTTCACGCGCTTGAGGTTCTCGCGGATCGCGGCCGCATTGGGCCCGCTCTGCGACACGGTCGGGATGTTCAGGTCGGTGGTGGCGACCTTGAACTGCTTGAGCTTCTCGATGTTGGGCTGCGCCAGCGCGGCCCCCGTGAAGGCCGCCGCGGCGGCCAGCAGGGCGATCCGGGTCTTGCGGTTCATGCCTGTCTCCTCTTGGGTTGTCGACTTCACTGCTTCATGGGCCGGCGGCGCGTCGCGCCACCGCCGGCATCTCCGGGGAATCGTCGGGTCTGCGGCCTCAGCGGGCGCCGCGCGCGTCCAGCGCCAGCACCGGTGCCCGCGGCGCTGCGGGCAACTGCCTGCGTTCGGCCGCCAACAATTGGCGGCGCAGGTAGCGGATGCAGGTGACGCGCAGGAACGACGCGAAGTTGGGTACCTCGCCGCGCTGGGCCAGGATCTCGTCGTGGAACGAGACGATCAGGTGGTTCGTGGTGCAGCCTTCGGCTTCGGCCATCTCGGCCAGCACGTCCCAAACCATGTTCTCCAGCCGCAGGCTGGTGAGCACGCCGTGGATGCGCACGGTCCGGGTTCGCTGTTCATAGGCGATGGGGTCGGCCTTGGTGAAGAACTCGCACATCTCATCTTCCCGATCAGGTCGCCGCGCGGTGCACCGGCGTCGGGGAGTATTCCACCGACCCCATGTCCCGGGTGGTAGATGGCTGTTTACCGGGAAGTCCCCGATGGACCGCCTTCAACGGCCGGTAAAGCGGGGCTCGCGCCGTTCGGCGAAGGCGGCCACGCCTTCGCGCAGGTCGGCGCTGGCGGCGCAGGCCGCTTCGCGTTCGCGCAGGCGGTCGATCTCGAAGCGGCCGCGGCCGATCTCGTCGAGCGAAGCCTTCATGCCGCGCACCGCCAGCGGCGCGTTGGCCGCCAGCAGCGCGGCCACGCGCGCCACCTCGGCGTCCAGCGCCTCGGGCGCGACCAGCGCGTCCAGGTAGCCGATGCGCGCCAGTTCCTCGGCACCCACGGCTTCGGCCAGCAGGAACAGGCGCTTGGCCGCCGGCAGACCCAGGCGCGACACGTAGCGCTGCAGGCCGCTGGGGTAGTAGTGCAGGCCCAGGCGCGCTGCCGGCATGCGCAGTTCCATCCCGGTCACGCCGACGCGGAAGTCGCACGCCAGCGCAAGATCCGTGGCGCCGCCGTAGACGCTGCCGTTCAGGCGCGCGATCGAAGGCAGCGGCAGCGCTTCGAGCGCGTCGACCACGGTCTCGAACAGTCGCGGGTCGTCGGCACCCTGCAGTTCGTCGATGTTGAAGCCGGCGCAGAAGGCGCGCCCCTGGCCGGTGAGCACCAGCACGCGCGCGTCCGGGCCGGCCTGCAGGCGGCCGAAGTGCCGCTGCAGCGCGTGCAGGTCCTCGCGGTGCAGCCGGTTCAGGTGGCGCGGGCGCGAGAGCGTGATCGTGGCGACGCCGTCTGCGGCGATCTGGAGCTGCGGTGTCATGGCCTCGGGGCGGGTCGGCGTGGCGTCGCGAGTATCGTCCCCCGGCCGCCTGCGGAGGGCAAGGCCGGCCGCCGGCCGGCACCGCCGGGCACGCGATTGGCGCATGTTTCGGCCCGACTTCGGAACCTCGGGCGCGTTGCGGGATCGATCCCAGGTGCTTGCGACCGACGGGCGCGCGAGTCTGCCGCGCCGCCGTTTCCCATTCCCCAACGCTGAAAAGGAGAATCCTCATGAACTCTGCCGCCACGTCCAAGGAGCGTCTCGCCGTCGACTTCGCGAAGGTGATGGAGGACATCGATTCGCTGGTCAATGCCACGGCGACCCGGGCCGAAGGGGAGGCCACGGCCCTGCGCGCGCGCATCCGCGACCGCCTCGACGCCACGACGGAGACGATTTCCGAGGCGCAGCGGGCCGCCGTCGAACGCGTCCGCGATGCGGCCCACGTGACCGACAGCTACGTGCGCGAGCACCCCTGGCAGGCGATCGGCGCGGCCGGGGCCCTGGGCCTGGCACTGGGCGTGCTGATCGGCCGCCGTTGATGGCGTCCGCGGGTTCTGCCGCCCGGCACCGCTAGGGGCCACGATGGGGAGCGACCGACCGGGCATCGGCACCGCGGCGCAGCGATTCGGCGCGTCGCTGCTGCGACTGGGCCGGATCCGGCTGGAACTGCTGGCCATCGAGGTCCAGGAGGAGACGGACCGCGTCACGGGCCTCCTGTTCTGGGCCGTGCTGTCGGCCCTGGCGGTCGGTTTCGGGCTCGTCTTCGTCGCGCTCGCCGTCACCGTGCTGCTGTGGGACGCCCCGCGCTGGTGGGTGCTCGGCGGCTGCGCCGCGGTCTTCGCGACGCTTGCCGGCTACGGCCTGTGGCGGATGCGCCGCAAGGCAGCGGCCGGCACGACGCTCTTCAGCACCAGCATCGACGAACTGCGCCGCGACGCCGCTGCGCTGGATGGCCAGGACCGATGAGGGCCGGCCCGTCGGCGCGCACGCGGCGCAAGGCCGACCTCGTGTCGGCCTCGGCGCTGCTGCGCCTGCACGCCGCTGCCGCGGTCGACGGGGTGGCGCAGCGGGCCGACACGGCAAGCCTGCAGCTGGGCCGCTTGCGCCGCGTGCTGGCCCGTCCGTCCGTGCGGCTGGCCGGGGTGGCGCTGCTGGTCCTGCTGGCCTCGCGCCGACTGCTGCGCCCGCGCCCGCCCGCGCCCGACCCGGCACGGGCGAGTGCCGTTCGCCCGGCCGCGCGCCTGCTGGACTGGGCGCCCGTGGCCTGGCGGCTCTGGCGCGCGGTCAGTCCCGCGGTGAAGCGGTGGCTGGACGCCGGCGCCGTGCGGCGGCGCTGATCCGGGGGTCTCCGGCGGTCTGCCGGCGGCGTATCCAGCTTCAGGTCGCCGGCAGGCTGCGCACCGACAGCACGCCGGTGATGGCGGCGATCGCCTGCAGGGTGGCCGCCGGCACCGGGCTGTCGACGTCGACCAGCGTGTAGGCCATCTCGCCGCGCGACTTGTTGACCATGTTGTGGATGTTCAGGCCGGCGTGCGCCATGGCGGTGGAGATCTGGCCCAGCATGTTGGGCACGTTGGCGTTGGCGATGGCCACGCGCCAGGCCGATTCGCGCGCCATGCTCACGTTCGGGAAGTTGACCGCGTTGACCACGTTGCCGTTTTCCAGGAAGTCGCGCAGCTGGTCCACCACCATCACGGCGCAGTTCTCTTCCGCTTCGCGCGTGGATGCGCCCAGGTGCGGCAGC
The DNA here is from genome assembly GCA_044224175.1 of Rubrivivax sp. Classification (GTDB taxonomy): domain Bacteria; phylum Pseudomonadota; class Gammaproteobacteria; order Burkholderiales; family Burkholderiaceae_C; genus Rubrivivax. The sequence goes on from JBGAKY010000009.1 coordinate 84,544, forward strand.
GCCACCACGCGCGGGTGGCCGTGCAGCGCCGGGCCGGGGAAGTCGCACACGTAGTGCGACAGGCGCTTCGCGTCCAGCGCCTGCAGCACCGCGGCGTGGTCGACGACGCCGTCGCGCGCGAAGTTCAGCAGCACCGCGCCCGGCGGCATCAGCGCCAGGTTGTCCGCGTTCACCAGGTGGCGCGTGGCCGGCAGCAGCGGCACGTGCAGGCTCACGAAGAGCGAGCCCTTGAGCACCTCGTCCACGCTCGCGGCGCGCTTCACCTGCGAAGGCAGGCTCCAGGCGGCGTCGACGGTGATCTCGGGGTCGTAGCCCAGCACGTTCATGCCCAGCCCGATGGCGGCGCCGGCCACCAGCGCGCCCACCTTGCCCAGGCCCACGACGCCCAGCGTCTTGCCGGCGAGTTCGAAACCGGCGAAGGCCTTCTTGCCGTCTTCCACCGTCCTGTCCAGATCGGGCGAGGCGGGGTCCAGCGCGGCGGTGAAGCGCAGCGCGGGCGCGACCTCGCGCGCGGCCATCAGCATGCCGGCCAGCACCAGTTCCTTCACCGCGTTGGCGTTGGCGCCGGGGGCGTTGAAGACCGGCACGCCGCGCTGGCTCATCGCCGCGACGGGGATGTTGTTGGTGCCGGCGCCGGCGCGCGCGATGGCGCGCACCGAGGCGGGAATGTCCATCTCGTGCATGTCGGCCGAACGCACCAGGATCGCCACCGGATCGGCCGCGTCCCTGGTCACGCGGTAGCGTTCCGCGGGCAGCCGTGCCAGGCCGCTGGCGGCGATCGCGTTCAGCACCAGGACGGGCTCAGCCATGCTGGGCCTCGAACTCCTTCATGTACGCCACCAGCGCCTGCACGCCGGCCAGCGGCATGGCGTTGTAGATGCTGGCCCGCATGCCGCCCACCGAGCGATGGCCCTTCAGCTGCACCATGCCGCGTGCTTCGGCGCCCTTCAGGAAGGTGGCGTCGAGCGCCTCGTCCTTCAGCTTGAAGGGCACGTTCATCAGCGAACGGCAGTCGCGCGCCACCGGGCTCCTGAAGAAGCGGCTCGTGTCCAGGAAGTCGTACAGCAAGGCCGCCTTCTTCGCGTTGTGCTCGGCGATGGCCGGCAGCCCGCCCTGCGCCTTCAGCCACTTGAAGACCAGCCCGGCGATGTAGATCGCATAGGTGGGCGGCGTGTTGTACATGGATTCGTTCTCGGCCACCGTCTTGTAGTCGAAGGCGCTGGGGGTGATGGGCAGCGCGCGACCCAGCAGGTCCTCGCGCACGATGACGATGGTCAGGCCCGCGGGGCCGATGTTCTTCTGCGCGCCGGCGTAGATGAGGCCGAATTTCGAGACGTCGACCGGGCGCGACAGGATGTCGCTGGACATGTCGGCCACCAGCGGCACGGCGCCGGTGTCGGGCGTGAAGTGGTACTGCACGCCGCCGATGGTCTCGTTCGAGCAGATGTGCACGTAGGCCGCCTCGGGGTCCAGTTTCCAGCCGGCGCGCGGCGGGATCGAGGTGTAGCCGCCCTCGGAGCCGCTGGCGGCCACGTTGACCTTGGCGTACTTCTTCGTCTCCTTGATCGACTTCTTCGACCATTCGCCGGTATCAACGTAGTCGGCGCTCGTTCTGTCGCCCAGCAGGTTCATCGGGACGATCGCGTTCTCGGCGATGGCGCCACCCTGCATGAACAGCACCTTGTGGTCGGAAGGCACGGCCAGCAGTTCGCGCAGCATCGCCTCGGCTTCGGCGGCGATGGAGATGAACTCCTTGCCGCGGTGGCTCATCTCCATGACCGACATGCCCGAGCCGTGCCAGTCCAGCATCTCGGCCGCGGCCTCGCGCAGCACGGGCTCGGGCAGGGCGGCAGGGCCGGCGCTGAAGTTGAAGACGCGGGTCATCGGCAATCACTCCTGGGGTTGCAGCCATTAGATTATCGAACGTGAAACGACTCCTCCTCTCCGCCACCCTTCTGCTTGCCGCCTTGCGGCCGGCCTGGGCCGATGAACCCCCCGTGCAGGCCGTGCGCCTGGCGCCGCACGAACGGCTGGTGCTGGACGGCACGCTCTCGCACCCGGCCTGGCAGCGCGCGCCGGCCCACGACGCCTTCGTCGAGAAATTCCCCGAAACCGGCGGCCCGCCGCCGCAGGTGACGCGGGTGCAGGTGCTGTACGACGAACGCGCCCTGTGGGTGGGCGTGACCGCGCTGGAGACCGAGCCCGAGCGCATCCGCGACGTGCCGGTGCGTGCCGACGGCGTGAACCGCACGCAGGACTTCGTGGTCGTCTACATCGACGCCATCGGCCACCAGCGCGCGGCGCAGTTCTTCCGCGTGAACGCGGCCGGCAGCACGGCCGATGGCATCCAGACCGCGGCCGACGACAGCGAGGACTTCGCCCCCGACTTCGACTGGGACGCCGCCGTGGCCCGCACCGGACAGGGCTGGACGGCGGTGCTGCGCCTGCCCTTCGCTTCGCTTCGGTTCGCCGAAGGCACCCAGCACTGGCGCATCATGGTGGCGCGCCGGCTGCCGCGCGACCAGTTCCACCTGAGCACCTCGGTGCTGATCCCGCGCGACGCGCCCAGCTTCATCGACCGCATGCAGCCGCTGGAAGGCCTGGAACTGCCGGCCGAGCATGCCTTCCTGACCCTGCGCCCCAGCGTCACCATGCGGCGCGAAAGCGGCGACGGGCCCGCGCGCACGAAGACCGAGGCCAGCCTGGACCTGAAGTGGCGCCCGCGCGCCGAACTGCTGGTGGACGGCACCCTGAACCCCGACTTCTCGCAGATCGAGGTCGACGTGCCGCAGCTGGCCGGCAACACGCGCTTCGCGCTTTCGTTCCCGGAGAAGCGGCCCTTCTTCTTCGAATCGGCCGACCTGCTGCGTTCACCCACCGAGGCCTTCTACACGCGCAGCTTCACGGCGCCGCGCGGCGGCCTGCGCGGCACCTGGCGCGGCAACGTGTTCTCCGGCAGCGCCTTCGCGATCGACGACCGCGGCGGCGGCTTCGTGCTGCTGCCCGGCCCCTACGGCACCGGCGTCGTCGAACAGCCGCGTTCGCGCACGCTGGCCGCACGCGGGCTGGGTGACGAAGGCGCGCTGCAGGCCGGCGGCCTGGCGGTGGCGCGCCGTTACGAAGGTGGCGGCGAGAACCTGGTGGCCGGCCCCGACCTGGGCTGGCAGATCGACCGCGCCTGGGGACTGCGCGCCCAGTGGCTGCATTCGCACAGCAGCGCCTTCGTGCCCGAAGGCACGGCGGCCGATGGCGACCGCTACTACGCGAGGCTGAAGCGCCTGACGGAGGACACCCAGTTCACCGTCGCCGTCGACGACATCGGCAGCGGCTTCCGCCACGACAGCGGCTTCGTCAACCAGGCCGGCACGCGGCAGGTCTCGGTCTTCGCCAGCCGCGGGTGGTTCAACGTCGGCCCCTTCAACGAGTTCGACGTCAACCTCAATCTGGACCAGGTGCGCGACCGCGACCGTGGCCTGGTCGTCAGCCAGGACCTGCGGCCCGGCATCTACACCTTCGGCGCCAGCAACCTGGAATGGTGGGTCGAGTGGCATCCGCAGTCCTTCGTGCGGCTGGACCCGCAGGCGCCGCTGCTGCGCGAACACTACGTGCTCAGCGGGCTGGTGGTGACGCCGGCCACCTGGTTCCCGCTGCTGGACACGCGCCTGTCGGTGGGACGACTGGTCGACGCGGTGGCCGAAGAGGTGCGACCCGGCCTGCACTGGAACACCTCGATGAAGCTGCGGCCGCTGCGCGCGCTGGAACTCGAGCCCAGCCTCTCGCTGGCCTGGCTGCGCCACGAAGGTCGGCAGGCCTACCGCGAATCGGCCGCGCGCGTGCTCGCGGTGTGGCACTTCGACGCCCGCAACACGCTGCGCCTGATCTGGCAGCGCGGCGTGCTGGACCGGCGTGCCGAACCCGACGTGCAGGCCGAGCGCAACACCGACCGCGTGGTCTCGCTCACCTATGCGTGGCGACGTTCCTCGGGCACCGTCTTCTACCTGGGCGCCACGCGATCGGGCAGCAGCAGCCTGGGCGGCAGCGCGCGGGCGAACGAGGTGTTCGCGAAGCTGCAGTTCGACTTCGACGAGGTGCGGGCAGCGCTCCTGCCGCCTTGAGGCCGGTCAAGGCCCCACCGCCCGCGGGGCCTAGACTGCGCGGTCACATTCGAAGCAAGCACACAACAGGAGCCTTCATGTTCCAGCATCTGCTCGTGCCGGTGGACGGCAGCGACCTTTCCGAGCGCGCCGTCGAGGCCGGCCTCGCCCTGGCCACCAAGCTGGGCGCGCGCCTCACCGCCTTCGTGGCCGAGCCGTTGCCGCCGCTGCCGCACATGGGCACCAACCCCACGGTCTACGCGCGCGACGCCGACGCCCACCTGGCCAAGACCGAGCAGCATGCGCGCGAGGTGCTCCACCGCATCGGCGAACGCGCCAAGGCCGCCGGCGTGGACTTCGCGGGCCAGTTCTCGCGCCACGACTCGATCGACGACGCCATCGTCGGTGCGGCGGAGGAATTCGGCTGCGACCTCATCGTGATGGCCACGCACGGCCGCGGTGCCTTCGGCGAACTGCTGTTCGGCGCCCACACCAAGCACGTGCTGGCCAAGAGCAAGCTGCCGGTCCTGGTCCTGCGCTGATAAGACTCATGAACGCGAAGACGAAGTCCAAGACCGCCGCCGATCTGCCGGCGCAGCCCATCAGCGCCGAGGTGCTGGTGGAGAAGTACGCCAAGGGCGACGAGAACAGCATCGCCGCCGTGCACGCGCGCGTGGCCCATGCGCTGGCGCAGGCGGAAGAGCCCGCCAAGCGCCGCCACTGGGAAGGCCGCTTCGCCGAAGCGCTGGCCGCCGGCTTCGTGCCCGCGGGGCGCATCCAGTCGGCGGCGGGCACCTCGCTCGCGGCCACGCTCATCAACTGCTTCGTGCAGCCGGTGGGCGACAGCATCGCGCAGCTGGACGACGGCCACCCCGGCATCTACACCGCGCTCACCGAAGCGGCCGAGACCATGCGTCGCGGCGGCGGCGTGGGCTACGACTTCAGCCGCATCCGCCCCCGCGGCGCCTGGGTCGCCAGCACGCAGAGCAGCGCCTCCGGCCCGGTGAGCTACATGCATGTCTTCGACCGCAGCTGCGAGACGGTGGAATCGGCCGGTGCGCGCCGCGGCGCGCAGATGGGCGTGCTGCGTTGCGACCACCCCGACGTGGAGGAGTTCATCCATGCCAAGGACCGCGGCGACCTGAAGAACTTCAACATCTCGGTCGGCATCACCGACGCCTTCATGCAGGCGGTGGTGGACGACACCGACTTCGAACTGGTGCACCGCGCCGAGGCCGGCGCCGCCCACAAGGCCGAAGGCGCCCACCCGCGCGGCGACGGGCTCTGGGTCTACCGCACGCTGCGCGCGCGCGAGCTGTGGGACCAGATCATGCGGTCCACCTACGACCATGCCGAACCCGGCGTGCTGTTCCTGGACACCATCAACCGCGAGAACAACCTCGCCTACTGCGAGACCATCGCCAGTTCCAACCCCTGCGCCGAGCAGCCGCTGCCGCCCTACGGCTGCTGCTGCCTGGGCTCGATCGACCTCACGCGCTTCGTGCGCGACCCCTTCGAGCCCGGCGCCCGCTTCGACGAGGCGGCCTTCGCGCGCGTGGCCCAGGTGGCGATCCGCATGCTCGACAACGTGCTCGAGATGACGCCCTGGCCGCTGCCGCAGCAGCAGGAAGAGGCGCGCCGCAAGCGCCGCGTGGGCCTGGGCTTCACCGGCCTGGGCGACGCGCTGGTCATGCTGAACCTGCGCTACGACACCGAGCCGGCGCGAGCCGCCGCGGCCCGCATCAGCGAAGTCATGCGCGACGCCGCCTACGAAGCCAGCGTGGAGCTGGCGCGCGAGCGAGGTGCCTTTCCGCTCTTCAACGCCGACCTCATGCTGTCGGGCGGCAACTTCGCTTCGCGCCTGCCGGCGGGGCTGCGCGAACGCATCCGCCAGCACGGACTGCGCAATTCGCACCTGCTGTCGATCGCGCCCACCGGCACCATCAGCCTGGCCTTCGCCGACAACGCCAGCAACGGCATCGAACCCGCGTTCAGCTGGACCTACACGCGCAAGAAGCGCCAGCCCGAAGGCGGCTTCAAGGAATACGCGGTGGAAGACCATGCGTGGCGCCTGTACCGCCACTTGAAGGGCGCGGACGCGCCGCTCACGCCCGCCTTCGTGACCGCGCTCGAGATGAGCGCGCAGGCGCACGAAGCCATGGTCGCCGCCGTCGCACCCTACATCGACAGCGCGATCAGCAAGACCGTCAACGTGCCGGCCGACTACCCTTATGCCGACTTCCAGGACCTGTACCTGGCGGCCTGGAAGAGCGGCCTGAAGGGCCTGGCGACCTACCGGCCGAACGCGGTTCTGGGCTCGGTGCTGAGCGTGACGCCCGAACCCGCGGTGGCGATGAAGGTGGTCGACAGCGCCAACCGCCGGCTGGCGCTGGACAAGCTGCCGGCCCCGGTGCTGGCCAGCCTGCGCTGGCCGGGCCGGCCGGACCTGCCGGCGGGCAATGCGGCCTGGACCTTCATGGTCCACTACCCCTTCGGCGACTTCGCGCTCTTCGTCGGCGAGGAAGGCACGCCGCCGCGCCCGTTCGAAGTTTGGGTCAACGGTGCCGAACAGCCGCGCGGCCTGGGCGCGCTGGCCAAGACGCTGTCGATGGACCTGCGCGCCAACGACGCCGCCTGGCTGCGCCTGAAACTCGACGCGCTGGCCACCGTGGCCGAGGAGCGTGCCTTCGAGATGCCCTTCCCGCCCAGCGGTGAGAAGCGCCTCTTTCCCGGCGTGGTGGCGGCGGTGGCGGCGGTGGTGCGCTGGCGCTGCGAGCAGCTGGGCACCTGGTCCGGCGGCGGCGTCACGCCCGTCATCGACGCCATGTTCAGCCGCGACGAGCCCAAGACCGGCACCAGCGGCACCCTGGCCTGGGCGGTGGACATCGACAACCCGGCCAGCGGCGAAGCCTTCACGCTCACGCTGAAGGAAGTGACGCTGCCCACGCCGGATGGCGGCACGCGCCCCTGCGCGGTGGGCTTCTCGGGCAACTACCCGAAGGCGCTGGACGGCCTGGCGCGCGTGCTGTCGCTGGACATGCGGGTGGTGGACCCGGCGTGGATCGGCATGAAGCTGCGCAAGCTGCTCAACTACGCCGAACCGCTGGGCCAGTTCATGGCCTTCGTGCCCGGAGAGAAGCGCCAGCAGACCTGGCCCTCCACCGTGGCCTATGTGGCGCGTCTCATCATCCACCGCTATGCCATGCTGGGCGTGCTGGACGAGCAGGGCTTCCCGCTGTCCCGCATGGGCGTGCTGGAAGCGCCGCTCGACAACGGCCGCCCCACGCCCATGGCCGGCCGGCCGTGTCCTGAATGCGGCAACGCCACCCTCATCCACAAGGACGGGTGCGACTTTTGCACGAGTTGCGGCTTCGTGGGGCAGTGCGGCTGACCTGAGCAACGACCTGTCGCCAACCTGTCGGCGGCGCAGAGTGCGCAGGACTTCATCCGTGCGACCCTGGCATGGGTGGTCCCCCCCTGTTTCCTGGGCCTCGCCAGGGCCTGCCGGCGCGCAAGCACTCATAAACTGCCCCCGGCCCGCTTCAGCCGGCCCGTGACCTGCGGGCCTGTGCGGCGGCCCGCCATCCCGCCCACAGGCCAACAGGTGCATCGCATGAAGCTTGGCGCGCTTGCCGCTCCCCTGATCAGTTTCGCGCTCGGTTCCACCTCCCTGTACGAGGTGGAGACGCGCACCAACTGGCTGAGCGTGTTCCACCGTCAGGACGACTACAAGGTCCTGGACTCGAACGCGATGCCCTGGGTGCACGGCGGCGAGCAGGGCCGCGTCAGCTTCGACATGAAATTCCTCCACAAGGACCAGGACACGCACGAAGTGGCGATGCTGGTGCGTTACCCCAAGGGCCAGGTCAATCCACCGCACCTGCACAACCACGGCCACGCCATGTACGTGCTCGAGGGCAAGCTGATCACCCACAAGGGAAGCTACGGGCCGGGCAGCTTCGTGTGGTTCCCGCCGAACGAGATGGCCTCGCACGGCGCCTCGCCCGACGAGGATTGCGTCATCCTCTTCCTGCGCCACGAGGACATGGACACGAAGTACGTGGACATGGCGTCGAAGTGAGGCGCTGAACGCGAATGGAGATGCGCACCCACCTGGAACCGGCGGCGGATGGGCCCCGCCCGGCCGCCGGGGCGGCAACGCAGAGCGCCGCCACCGGTGACGGTCGCCGAGCCAGCGGTGCGCGGCCGGTGCTCTACGTCGTGATCCTGCTCGCGGTGTTCGCGCTCGCGTTCGCGGCCAAGCTGCGCACGCGCGGCGTCTTCGCCTGCCCGGCCGCCTATGGCGGCAAAGCCTACCTGTCGGACTGCAACGCAGCCGGCTATGGCGATTTCGACCACGGCGCCTTCCTCTGGGGCCTGGAGCCGAAGACGCGCGAAGCGGCCCGCAACGCCCGGGTGCTGTTCCTGGGCAACAGCCGCGTGCAGTTCGGGTTCTCGTCGCCGGTTACCGTGCGCTGGTTCGAGGAGCGCAAGATCCCCTTCTTCTCGCTCGGCTTCAGCCACTACGAGTCGGTCACCTTCTTCACGCCGGTGCTGGCGCAGGTGCAGCCCCAGGCCAGCGCCTACGTCATCAACGCCGACCGTTTCTTCGCCGAGTGGACCTCGCCCGCTTCGCAGCGCGTGCTGTTCGAACGCGACGCGCGTTCGCGCTACGAGGAAAAGCGGTTCTGGCAGGGTGTGCACCGGCCGCTGTGCGGCGCGCTGCCCGTCCTGTGCGGCAGCGAATTCGCGGTCTACCGGACGGTGGCCAACGGCACCTGGTTCACGGCTGGCACCCCGCCGCACGAACCCAAGGCCACGGCCGACGGCGAACCCAGCAACGTGGATCGCTGGCCCCACTACGTGGACCTGGCGAAGAGCTTCCTGGCGGGGCTCAAGGTCGACCGAAGCTGCATCGTGCTGACCATCGTGCCCAGCGTCACCACCAAGCGCGCCGAGGCGCAGGCCATCGCCGACGCGCTGGGCCTGCCGCTGATCGCCCCGCAAGTGGAAGGACTCACCACCTTCGACGGTTCGCACCTCGACGTGAAGAGCGCGGGTCTCTGGTCGGCCGCCTTCCTGCAGGCCGCGGGTCCGGTGCTTGAACGCTGCGCGGGCGCGCGGTCCAGCGCGGACGCGTCGAAGCCGGGCGGGGTCTGAATGCAGGAGCGCCGCCATCCCGCCAACGCCGCGCTTCGCGCCCGCCTGAGGGCCGCGCTCGGTGTCGCCGACGGCCCGGCACGCCTGGAAGCGCTGCGCTCGCTGGCCGACGCGTCGCCGGGCTACCTGGAGATCATCCAGGTGGCCAAGGCGCTGGGGGGCCTGCCGGATGCGGTGCTGCACGCCCAGCTGCAGCCGGTGCGGCTGGCGCTGCTGTCTTCCGGCACCATCAACCAGCTGGTGCCCGGCCTGCGCGTGGCGGGCCTGCGGCGGGGGCTGCTGTTCGACGTGTTCGCCGGCGGCTACGGGCAGTACCGGCAGGAACTGGTCGACCCCGCCTCGCGCGTGCGCGCCTTCGAACCCGAAGTGCTGATGCTGTCGCTGAGTGCGCGCCCATTGGTCGCTTCGCTGCCCGCCGACGCCGACCGCGCGCTGGTCGAAAGCCGGATCGAGGCCGAGGTGGCCGACCTGCGCCAGCTGTGGCAGGCGGCCCGCCGGCTCGGCGCGGTGGTGCTGCAGCAGACCTTCCTGGACGTCTTCGAGCCGCTGTTCGGCAGCTACGACCGCGTGGCGCCGGCGGCGCCTTCACGCGTCGTGGCGCGCCTGAACGACCTGGTCGCGCTGGCGGCGCACGAAGAGGGCGTGGGGCTCGTCGACGTGGCCCTGGCCTGTGCGCGCGACGGACTGGACCGCTGGTTCGACACCGCGCGCTGGCTGCAGGGCAAGATGGAGGTCGCACCCCAGGCCAGCGGCGCCTTCGGCGAGCTGGTGGCGCGCGTGGTGGCGGCGCAGCGCGGCCGTTCGCGCAAGTGCGCGGTGTTCGACCTCGACAACACCCTCTGGGGCGGCGTGGTCGGCGACGTCGGCGTCGAAGGCCTGGTGCTGGGTCAGGGCAGCGCGGCGGGCGAGGCCCACCTGGAACTGCAACGTTATGCGCGCCGCCTGAAGCAGCGCGGCGTGGTGCTCGCGGTGTGCTCCAAGAACGACCCGAAGGTGGCCGAGCAGGCCTTCGAGCGCCACCCGGAAATGCTGCTGCGCCGCGCCGACATCGCCTGCTTCGTCGCCAACTGGAACGACAAGGCCGAGAACCTGCGGCACATCGCCGAGACGCTGAACATCGGCCTGGACAGCCTGGTCTTCGTCGACGACAACCCGGCCGAGCGCGAGCGCGTGCGCGAGGCGCTGCCCATGGTCGCGGTGCCCGAGCTGCCGGAAGACCCGGCCCACTACGCGCGCGTGCTGGCCGCGCAGGGCTACTTCGAGGCCGTCTCGTTCACGAAGGAAGACGCCGAGCGTGCCGCCTCCTACGCCGCCAACGCCCAGCGCGAGGCGCTGCGCGGCAGCGCGCAGTCGATGGACGACTTCCTGCGCGGGCTGGACATGGAGGTGCGCTACGGCCCGGTCGGTGCGCTCGAACTGGAACGTTCCACGCAGCTGATCAACAAGACCAACCAGTTCAACACCACGGGTCGCCGCTACGCCGCCGAGGAAGTGGCCCGGCTGGCGGCCGACCCCGCGGCGCTGGCGCTGCAGTTCCGCCTGACCGACCGCCTGGGGGACAGCGGGCTGGTGAGCGTGATGGTGCTGCGCCCGGCGGCTGCGGGCGAGCTCGAGCTGGACATCTGGGTCATGAGCTGCCGCGTCTTCGGACGTCAGCTCGAGGACGAGGCCATGAACATCGCCGTCGAGCACGCACGCGCACTCGGCGCGCACACGCTGACGGCGCGATTCGTGCCCACCGGGCGCAACGGCGTGATCGGCGATCTCTTCAGGAACCTCGGCTTCGAGCCGATCGGCGAAGACGGCGCGGGGGCCCAGCGGTGGTGGCTGCCGCTGGCCGGCTATGCGCCGCGGCCCACCTTCATCCGCCGCAGCAACGGAACCCCATGAGCGAACAAGACCTGCTGGCCGCCTTCACGCGCATCCTGCGCGACCTGCTGATGGACGACGACATCGTGCTCACGATGCAGACCCACCGGCCCGACGTGCCGAACTGGGATTCGTTCGCCTACGTCAACTTCATCGTCGCCGCCGAAGGCGAACTGGGCATCCGCTTCAACGTGGCCGAGGTCGAGTCCTTCGACACCGTGGGCGACATCGTCAGGGCCGCCGCGGCGCGCCTGGCCTGAACGCGCGCCGCCGATGCTGTTCAACTCGCACGAGTTCCTGTTCGCGTTCCTGCCGCTCACGCTGCTGGGCTTCTACCTGCTGGGCGCGGGCTCGCGGCGGATGGCGCTTTACTGGCTGATCGCGACCTCGCTGTTCTTCTACGCCTGGTGGCGGCCGGTCAACGTGGCGATCATCGCGCCTTCGATCGCCATCAACTACGGGCTCGCGCGCGCGCTGCAGCACCTGGTGGCGGGGGGCGACGCGCGCCTGGGCCGCGCGCGCGCGCTGCTGGTGCTGGGCATCGTCTTCAACGTCTGCTTCCTGGGCTACTTCAAGTACGTCAACTTCCTGGCCACCGTGGCGCACGACCTGACCGGCGCCGACTTCGTGCTGGCCGAAGTGGTGCTGCCGCTGGGCATCTCGTTCATCACGTTCCAGAAGATCGCGTTCCTGATCGACGTCTACGGCCGCCGCGTCCAGGCCTTCACGCTCGGCAGCTATGCACTGTTCGTGCTGTTCTTCCCGCAGCTGATCGCGGGCCCCATCGTCCATTACCGCGAACTGATGCCGCAGTTCGAGCAGGTGCGCTGTCGCTTCGAGGCCGAAGGTTTCGCCACCGGGCTCACGCTGTTCGCCTTCGGCCTCTTCAAGAAGGCGGTGCTGGCCGACAGCATCGCCGCCTATGTCTCACCCCTCTACGACGCGGCGGCCGGCGGCCAGCAGGTCTCGCTGCTCACGGGCTGGATCGCCGCCCTCGGCTTCACGCTGCAGATCTACTTCGACTTCTCCGGCTACAGCGACATGGCCATCGGGCTGGCGCGCATGTTCGGGGTGCGCCTGCCGCCCAACTTCGACTCGCCCTTCAAGGCGACCAGCATCATCGACTTCTGGCTGCGTTGGCACATGACGCTCACGCGCTTCCTCACCGCCTACCTGTACAACCCGCTGGTGCTGTGGCTCACGCGGCGCCGCGTGGCGCAGGGCAAGCCGGCGATGGGCGGGCGCGCCACCACCTTCGGCGCCTTCCTCAGCCTGCTGGCCGGGCCCACGCTGCTGACCATGTTCGTCTCCGGCGTCTGGCACGGCGCGGGCTACATGTTCGCGCTCTGGGGACTGCTGCACGGGCTGTACCTGTCGATCAACCACGCCTGGCGCCTCTTCGGCGGCCGCCTGTTCGGCCGCCGCGCGCCGCCCGCGTTGCCTTGGCTGCTGGGCTTCGTGCTGACCTTCTTCCCGGTCGTGGTCTCGATGGTGCTGTTCCGAGCCCCCGGTCCGGCTGCCGCGAAGGCGGTGCTGCAGGGCATGGCCGGCGTGCACGGCGTCGGGCTGCCGCAGGCCCTGTTCAGCCCGCTCGCTTCGCTGGCGGCCAAGAGCGGCGGCTGGCTGCACGTGAGCAACGAGATCTCGGCCACCGATCTGGTGGTGGTGCTGGGCTGGATCGCCGGCCTGCTGTTCACGGCCCTGGTGCTGCCCAACACGCTGCAGTTCCTGGAACGCCATGCGCCGGCGCTCACCGCTTCGCGCCCGGCGGCCGATCTGGCCTGGCTGCGGCGCAAGCTGGTCTGGTCGCCGTCCGTGGCCTGGGGCATCGGCGTCGGCGCGCTGGCCTGCGTGGCGGTCTGGCGCATCGGCGGCCAGAGCGAGTTCCTGTACTGGCAGTTCTAGCCGCTCGCGCAGCGCCGGAACCTCAGTTGGTCGACCGGAAGGCAGCCAGCAGCCAACCCAGGCCGCCGGAGATCAGGCCACGCGGAGGCACACCTTGTGCGGTCGCCGGGCGCGCAGCGGGTGGGACCGGCCGGCTCAAGACAGGCGTGGCGGCGGCGGGCCGTTGCGGCGCGGAAGGCGTCACAGGCCGCTTCGGCGCGGCCGCTGCCACCAGCGGCGCCAGCCCCGCCGGCGCGTTTCCGTCGGCCAGGCGCGCCATCTCCACCGGCCGCGCCACGGTGCGCGAAGCCGCTTCGGCCTGCGCCGCGGCGCGCCAAGAGGTGCGCAACCAGGCCACCACCGACTGCCACTGGTCCAGGTCGGCCTGCACCTTGGAGACCGGCAGGTCGAACAGCGTCAGGCCCTGTTCGGCGCAGCGCACGTAGGTCTGCGTCTCGCGCAGGCTGCCGGCGAAAGGCAGCGAGTGTTCGGCCGCCCAGGCAGCCAGTTGCTCGGCGCCCTTGGTGCGACTGTCCAGCCGCATGCCCACCAGCGTGACCTTGCAGCGGCCGCTGGCCACGCGCGGCAGCGACATCAGTTCAGCATGGCATTCCAGCGCGGATTCGCGGTCGAAGGCCGACGCGCACAGCGGCATCACGATCGCGTCGGCGTACATCACCACGCGCGCCAGTTCGGGCCCGCGCAGGCCGCCGGGGGTGTCCAGCACCACATGGCCGATGCCGGCGGGCGGCCGCAGGCCGCTGCGGCCGTCGGCAGCCCAGCCGGCGATGGGGGCGCCCTGTGCCGCCGGGTGCTGCGCGCGCCGGCGCAGCCAGGCCAGCGAAGACTGCTGCCGGTCGACGTCGCCCAGCATCACCGGCATGCCGTTGTGCACGCACCAGCCCGCAAGGTTGGTGGCGAGCGTGCTCTTGCCGCTGCCTCCTTTGCGGTTGATGACGGCGACGACGGGCATGGGTGATCGGGGTCGGCCAGCGAGAGATGCGAAGCATCGATTAGACATCGCCGGTTGCGCTTCCGGCGTATGCGAGTGCCCGCTTGCGGCCTCTGAGAGCGGCCAGCGGAACCTGATGCCTGATTGTTCACATTTCGGGCCCCGGGCCGGCGGGCCGACAAGCGGATTCCGGCCGGGGTTTACCCGAGGCGGGCTATTTGCCCATCGCGTCTGCGCCGGCCTTGGCGACACCGCCGTCCTGTTCGGCCGTGCCGCCGGAAACGCCGATGGCGCCGACGACCTTCCCGTCGGGCGTGGTCAGCGGCAGGCCGCCTTCGACCGCATTCGCGTTGCGCAGGGTGAGGATGCGCAGCCCGTTGCCGCCGGCGGCCAGCGCGTCCTGGAAGGCCTTGGTCGGCCGGCGGTACATCGCCGCCGAGACCGCCTTGTCCTGCGCCACCGCGATGCTGGCGGTCTGCGTGTTGTCCATGCGCTCGAAGGCCACCAGCTGGCCGGCAGTGTCGACCACCGCCACCGCCATCGGCAGGTTCTGCTTGCGCGCTTCGGCGATGGCGCCGGCCACCGCCTTGCGCGCCGCCTCGTGGTTGACGTTGGGTCCGTACTGCGGCACCTGCGCGAAGGCCGGCAGGGCAAGCGCGGACCAGAAGAGCTGGGCGACGATGAGGCGGAACGGCATGACGGGAGCTCCTGGCGTGTTGGAGGGCGGCGCATGATCGGCGTCGCCCCGGCGCGGCGTCAATGAGCGACGATGCCGATGCCGGGCAGGGAATGCCAGCGCCCTTTCGGGCGTAGTCAGCGCTTCTCGCTGCCCAGCGGGGTGACGATCTCGAATGCGGGCGTGAAGGTGTCCAGCATGCCCAGCAACCCGGCGACTGCGGCCACGTCGCCTTCGATGCGCGCCTGCCCGGCCTGCACGGTCGCCGGGAAGGTGGTCTGCTGCAGGCTGATGCGGTCCAGCGTGCTGCGGTCCAGCACGACGGTGGCGTCGGCCTTCGCGGCGTGTTCGCCCATCACGTGGCTGAGCACGCTGTTCTCCAGCGTCAGCTGCACCTTCTCGTTCACGTCGGGGAAGGACCAGTTCACCACCAGCCGGCGCGTGCCCGCCTTCTGCGGGTTGAGGCGCACCGCCAGATAGTCGAAGAAGAGGTCCAGCGGAATCGCCCGCACGACGTCCGGACTGGTGCTCGACACCGCGGCACCACGCGGCAGGCCGTTGCGCAGCTCGTTCGCGCCCGAGAGATAGACGTTGCGCCAGACGCCGCTCTCGGCCTGGTAGCCCATCTGCTCGAAGGCGTCGGCAGCAAGCGCGCGCGCTTCGGCGTTGGCGGGGTCGGCCCACACCACCTGCATCGCCACCTCGGCCACCCAGCGGTAGTCGCCCTTCGCGAAGTCGGCGCGTGCCTTCGTCAGCACGGCGGCGGCGCCGCCCATGTAGTCGACCGTGCGGCGTGCAGATTCGGCCTGCGGCAGCGGGTTCAGGTTCGCGGGGTTGGCGTCGTACCAGCCCAGGTACTTCTGGTAGACCGCCTTCGCGTTGTGGCTCACGGTGCCGTAGTAGCCGCGCGCGAACCACTCCTGGCCCAGGCTGTCGGGCAGGCGCAGCGTCTCGGCAATCTCGCGCGGCTTCATGCCCAGGTTCAGCATGCGCACCGTCTGGTCGTGGATGTACTGGTACAGGTCGCGCTGCTTGCGCAGCATCTCGTCGATGCGGGCCGTGCCCCAGGTGGGCCAGTGGTGCTGCGCCACCATGATCTCGGCCCGCGGCGCCCAGCGGCGGCGCATGGCGTCGATGTACTTCGCCCAGCCCAGGCCGTCGCGGATCTCGGCGCCGCGCAGCGTGTACAGGTTGTGCAGGTTGTGGGTGACGTTCTCGGCCGCGTTCAGCACTTTCAGCTGCGGGAAGTACAGGTTCATCTCCGCCGGCGCTTCGGTGCCGGGGGTCTGCTGGATCTCGATCTCGACGCCGTCGACCACGCGCCTGTCGATCGCGCCCTTCACCTCGTCGCTGGGGGCGATCAGCGTCACGCTGCCGCGCGCCAGCACGCGGCCCAGGCCGCCGTCGACCTGGCCGCGTTCACCCGGCGGCACGAAGGCGCCGAACTGGTATTGCGCGCGCCGGCTCATCGCGTTGCCGGCGATCACGTTCTCGGCCACCGCGTGTTCCATGAAGCCGCGCGGCGCGATCACCGCCACCTTGCCGGCCTTGACGTCGGCCTCGTCGACGACGCCGCGCACGCCGCCGAAGTGGTCGGCGTGGCTGTGCGAATAGATCACCGCCTTCACCGGCACGCGCGGCCGGTGCTGGTAGTACAGCTCGAGCGCGGCCTTCGCGGTCTCGGCGGTGAGCAGCGGGTCGACCAGGATCAGGCCGCTCGCGCCTTCGACGATGGTCATGTTCGAGATGTCGAGCGAACGCACCTGGTACAGGCGCTCGGTCACCTTGAACAGCCCGTGCAGCTGGTTCAGCTGCGCCTGCCGCCACAGGCTGGGGTTCACGCTCTCGGGCGCCGGGCCGGGCTTGTCGATGAAGGCGTAGGGCTTCATCGAATAGACCACGCGGCCGTCGGCGGCGCGCACCTCGCCGTCGGGCAGGGTGCCGACGAAGCCGCGCCGCGCGTCCTCGAAGTCGCGCCGATCGGCGAAGGGCAGCGTGCCGAGCCACTGGCGGTTGGCCTCCACCGTGGCCGGCTCGGCGGGGCGCGACGGCGTCTGGGCCTGCGTGGCCAGCGCGCAGCAGGCCAGCAACGCCAGCGTGTTGATGTGGCGCAGGGTCATCGTCTCCTCCATCTTCTTGTGTCGCGATCATGGCACGACCTGCTTGCCCGCCAGCCGCGGCGGTGCGAGCATCGAAGCCCCACACCAGGAGGAGCCCATGGCCAAGCCGATGATCGACCCCGACGCGCTGATCAGCATGTTCGAGACCGCCACCGCCGAGCAGGGCGCCAAGCTGAAGAAGGCCGTGACCGAGGCCACTCTGGCGGCGCTGCAAGGGCGCGAGCTGACGCTGAAGAACATCCGCTCGGCGCTGAAGTCGGTGTCCGACGCGGCCAGCGTGGGTGCGGCCAAGAACACGATGGCCGGTGTCGATCCCGGCACGCTGCTGGACACCGCGGTGGCCGGCATGGACGCCGCGCTGCTGAAGGCGGTGGACGCGAACCGCGTCGCGCTCGGCCAGCTGGTGGCGCAGGGCGCCGACCTGCGCGAAAAGCACCTGAAGAAGGCCATCGACGACCTCGACAAGTTCGAGGACACGCTCTTCGCCACCCTGAAGAAGACGGCCGAAGGCGCCGGCGCGCCGCTGGCCGGTGCCTGGGGCCAGGTGCTCGAGAAGTTCCAGGCCGGCGGCACCCTGGCGGGCGCCAAGGCGGCCGGCACCGCCGAGCAGATGGCCGAGCAGATGCAGGCGGCGATGAAGTCCTCGCGTGCCGCCAGCCTGCGCGCCGCGCAGGCCCTGGCCGAGAGCTATACCGCCATGGTCAGCGGCGTGCTGCTGGGCATGAGCGACGCCCTGCAGTCACAGACGAAGAAGAAGTAGGGCCCGCGGCTCAGCGCCGCTTCATCACGACGAAGAGGCGCCGGAACGGGAACAGCGTGCAGCCGTCGGCGCGGCGCGGGTAGGCGCGCGCCACGCGCGCCGCGTAGTCGGCCTCGAAGGCCTCGCGCTCGGTGCCCTGCAGTCGGTCCAGGAACTGCTTGAGCCAGGTGCCCTTGGTCCATTCCTTCACCGCGTCGGGGCCCTGCAGCACCTGCAGATATTCGGTTTCCCACAGGTCCAGCGTGGCGGCGAAGGGCAGCAGCGCTTCGTAGTAGAAGGCGGGCGTGGCCACCGGCGGCGGGGCCAGCAGCGGTTCCAGTGCCGCGCGCCAGGGCCCCGCGCGCACGGCTTCGGCGATGGCCGTGTGCGAAGGCGCCTCGAAATTGCGCGGCATCTGCACCGCCAGCGTGCCGCCCGGCGCCACCTGTCGCGCCAGGTGCGGGAACAGGGTGCCGTGGTCGGGCAGCCAGTGCAGCGCGGCGTTCGAATACAGCAGGTCCACCGGCGCCTCGGCCGACCAGCCGGCGATGCTGCCCTGCTGCCACCGCACCGCCGGCAGCGCGACGCGCGCCTGCGCCAGCATGGCCTCGGAATCGTCCACGCCGGTCAGCGTCGCCTGCGGCCAGCGTGACGCCAGCATGGCGGTGACGTTGCCGGTGCCGCATCCCAGGTCCACCACGGTCGCCAGATTGCCGTCCACGCGGGCCGCCAGGTCCAGGGCGGGCCGCAGGCGCGGCTGGGCGAAGCGCAGGTATTGGTCGGGGTTCCAGCTCATGCGGTCGCATCTTGCACCGATCGGGCTTGACGCAGATCATGCAAATGCAGATGACAACGATTCGCATTTACATTAAAGTGAACCCAACGCATCCACCACCAAACCGGAGGGCCGACCGGCAGACCCTCCACCCGAGGAGGACCGACCCGTGTCTCGACCTTCCGCCCGCCGGGGCGCCACCGCCGGCCTGCTGGCCGGACTGATCGTCACCGCCTGCGGCGGCGGTGGCGAGGGCAGCACCACGATGTCGGCCCAGGCGGCGCTGGGCGAACGCATCTTCCACGACACCACGCTCTCCGCGTCCGGGCGCCAGAGCTGTGCCAGCTGCCACGACGAGACCCGTGGCCACGGCGCCCCCAACACCCTGGCGGCGCAACTGGGCGGCGCCGGGCTGGACCTGCAAGGAGGCCGCAGCGCGCCTGCGATCCGCTACCTGGCAGGCAACCGTGCCTTCCGCTTCTCGGCCGACGGCACGCCCACCGGCGGCTTCTTCTGGGATGGCCGCGCCGCCAGCCTGGCCGAGCAGGCCGGCAGGCCCTTCCTGAACCCGGTGGAGATGGCCAACGACAGCGAAGCCGCGGTCGTGGCCCGCCTGGCCACGGCGTCCTACGCGAAGGACTTCGAGGCCGTGTTCGGCGCCGGCATCCTGGCGCGGCCGGAAGAGGCCTTCCAGCGCATCGCGCTGGCGCTGCAGCGCTACCAGCAGGAGAGCGCCGAGTTCCAGCCCTTCAGCAGCAAGTACGACGAGTTCCTGCGCGGCCGCGCCACCCTGGAGGCCGCGGAACTTCGCGGCCTGGGCCTGTTCAACAGCCCGGCCAAGGGCAACTGCGCGGCCTGCCACCCATCGGCCCGCGGGGCCGACGGCAGCCTGCCGCTGTTCACCGACTTCAGCTACGACGCGCTGGGCGTGCCGCGCAACTTGGCGCTGGCCGCCAACGCCGACCCGGCCTTCTTCGACCTCGGCCTTTGCGGCCGCGAAGGCGGCGACCTCGCGGCGCGCGCCGACCTCTGCGGCGCCTTCAAGGTGCCCAGCCTGCGCAACGTGGCGCTGCGCGGATCCTTCTTCCACAACGGCCGCTTCACGACGCTGAAGGACGCGCTCACGTTCTACGTGCAGCGCGACACCAACCCGGAGAAGTTCTATCCGCGGCGTGCCGACGGCAGCGTCGACAAGTTCGACGACCTGCCTGCCGCGCTGCGCGCCAACGTCAACACGACCGAGGCGCCCTACAACCGGCGCCCCGGCGACAGCCCCGCGCTCAGCGACGCCGAGATCGACGACCTGATCGCCTTCCTGAACACGCTGACCGACGGCTGGGCGCGCTGAGCGCGCAGCCCCTTCGACTTCACCCCCCACGAAGACGCCTTTCGACATGACGCCCAAAACGATTGCACCGCTCCTGATCGCCACCGCTGTGCTGCCGGCGCTGGCCGCCGACGGCGAGCCCGCCACCGTGCTCACCAGCTACGGCGAGATCAACTACAACCGGCCCACCCACCGCAGCGAGGACACCCAGGCCGACCTGCGCCGCTTCGTGCTGGGATTCCAGCACCGCTTCGACGCGAAGACGCGGCTGGTGGCCGAAGTCGAGGTCGAACACGCCGTCGCCTCGGCCGACGATCAGGGCGAGGTCGCGATCGAACAGGCCTACGCCGAGCGTCAGCTGGGCAACAGCCTGGCGATGCGCGCCGGCCTGTTCCTGATGCCCATGGGCCTGCTCAACGAGAACCACGAACCCACCGCCTTCTACGGCGTGGAGCGCAACTTCGTCGAGACGGCCATCATCCCCACCACCTGGCGCGAAGGCGGCGTGCAGTTCGTCGGCGACCTGGGCGAAGGCCTCACGCTGCAGGGGGGCGTCTCGACCGGCTTCGACCTTTCGAAGTGGGACGCCACTTCCGAAGAAGGACGGGAATCGCCGCTGGGATCCATCCACCAGGAGATGGCGCTCGCACGGTCGCGCGACCTCGCGCTCTTCGGCGCGCTCAACTGGCGCGGTGTACCGGGCCTGCAGCTGGGCGCCAGCCTCTTCACCGGTGGGGCCTCGCAGGGGCAGGCGGGCACGCCGCATTCGCGCGTCACCTTGTGGGACCTGCACGCACGCTGGACGCCGGGCCGCTGGGACCTGTCGGCGCTGTACGCGCGCGGCACCATCTCCAACACCGCGGCGCTGAACCAGGCGCTGGTGGGCAACCCGACGCTGATCCCGGCCGCCTTCGATGGCGCCTACGTGCAGGCGGCGGTCAAGGCGTGGAGCGAAGGCGACCTGGCGCTGGCGCCCTTCGTGCGCTGGGAACGCTTCAACACCGCCCGCCGTTATGCCGACCTCGGCACCGGCCTCACGCCCGAGGCGGCCCGGGCCGAGCAGGTGGCGACGGCCGGGCTGAACTTCAGTTTCGGCGACGGCCTGGTCGCCAAGGCCGACTACCAGCGATTCAGGAACGACGGCCGCCGCAACCGCTTCGACCTCGGCCTGGGCTGGAGCTTCTAGCCGCCATGCGCTTCGAACTGCTGGCGGTGGCCGCACTGGCACCCGGCGCGGCCTTCGCGGTCGACTACCTGAGCGCCGAGCAGGCCGCGCGCCTGCTGTTCCCCGAGGCCACGCGCTTCGAGGCGCGCGAACTGTCGCTCGACGCCGCCGCCCTGCAGCGCCTGCAGGCGGCGGGTGTGAACGCGCGCTCGCAGCGCTGGCGCGTGCAGGTCGCGCTGGCGGGCCACGACCTGCTGGGCTGGGTGGTGAGCGACGACGTGATCGGCAAGTTCGAACTCATCAGCTACGCGGTGGGCATCACCCGCGAGGGCCGGCTCAAGCCGGTGGAAGTGCTGTCCTACCGCGAAAGCCACGGCCACGAGATCCGCCTGCCGGCCTGGCGGCGCCAGTTCGAGGGCAAGACCGCGGCGTCGGCGCTGCGGGTCGGCGAGGACATCGCCAACATCAGCGGCGCCACGCTGAGCTGCTCGCACGTCACCGACGGGGTGCGCCGCATCGCGGCCGTCGTCGAATGGGCGCGGCGCGAGGGCCGCCTGTGAACACGCTGCCGCGGCGCGCACGGCCGCTGCTGGGCACGCTGGTGGAAGTGGCATGCGACGGGCCGCGGGCGGCCTTCGAAGCCGCGTTCGAAGCCGTGGCCGCGGTGCAGTGCGCGCTCTCGCGCTTCGAAGCTGCCGGCGACGTCGGCCGGTTCAATGCGGCGCCGGCAGGCGCCGCGGTCCCGGTCGGCGCCGACGCGCAGGTGGTGCTGGCGGCGGCGACCCGCCTCGCGGCCTGCACGCAGGGGCGCTTCGACGTCGCGCTCGGCAGCGGCCGCTGGCACCTGGACGACCGGCATCTCGTCAAGCTGGACGCCACCACCCGGCTGGACCTCGGCGGCATCGCCAAGGGCCACGCGGTGGACCGCGCGGTCGACGCCCTGCGCGCCGCCGGCGCGTCCGGCGGCTGGGTGAACGCCGGCGGCGACCTGCGCTGCTTCGGCGAACCGGGTGTCGAGATCGCGCTGCGCGACGAAACCGCCGGCGGCGTGCGCCGCTTCGGTCGCCTGCACGACGGTGCCTTCGCCACCAGCCGCCTGCAGGCCTTCGGCGCCCCGGGCCCGCGCCACGTGAGCGTGGCCGCACCCCGGTGCCTGTGGGCCGACGCGCTCACCAAGCTGGCCGCCCTGGGGCTGCCCTTGCCGCCCGAAGCGCAAGCCCGGGCCTGGGTTCACGCATGAAGCCGCTGAACCGGCTGCCGCCCTGGCAGCGCCGGCTGGGCGCCGTTTGTGGCGGCCTGCTGCTGCTCAGTGGCGCGGTCTGGCTGCTGCTGCACCACAAGTTCGCGGTCGACGGCCTGCCGCACCCCGGCGAAGCCTGGGCGATGAAGCTGCACGGGCTGGCGGCCATGGTGGCGCTGTTCGTCTTCGGCGCCCTCAGCGGTGACCACCTGCGCCACGGCTGGCAGCTCACGCAGCGCCACGGCCGCGGCCTGCGCCGGCAGCGCCACCTGGGGCTGGCGCTCGCCACGCTGGCCGCGACCCTGGCCGCCAGCGGCTACGCGCTGTACTACTGGGTGCCCGAGTCGGCGCG
>JBGAKY010000010.1:0-106955 GCA_044224175.1 Rubrivivax sp.
GGCTCGCGTCCGAACTGAGCGTCAGGCACTGGTGGCGCGCCAGGTCGCTCGGGTGGCGGGGCGTGCCGGCCTGCTTCAGGTACTCGGGCGTGGCCACGCACAGGCGCCGGTTGTCGGCCATGCGCACGCTGATCAGGCTGCTGTCGGGCAGGTCGCCGACGCGCACCGCGCAGTCGTAGCTCTCGTTGACGATGTCGACCACGCGGTCGCTGAGGTTCAGCGACACGTTGACGTCGGGATGCAGCGACAGGAAGCGCGGCACCAGCGGCGCCACGTGGCGCCGGCCGAAGCCGGCCGGCGCGGTCACGCGCAGGAAGCCGCTGGCCTTGACGCCGCCGGCGCTGACGCTGGACTCGGCGTTCGCCAGGTCGGCCAGCACGCGCTGGCAGTCCTCGAGGAAGGCGCTGCCCTCGTGCGTGAGCGTGATGCGCCGCGTGGTGCGCACCAGCAGCTTCACGCCCAGGCGTTCCTCCAGCGCGTCGATGCGGCGGCCGATGACCGCGGGCGCGACGCCTTCGGCGCGCGCGGCGGCCGTCATGCTGCCCTTGGTGGCCACGGCGGCGAAAGATTCGATCTGCTTCAGCCGGTCCATGGCTCGAAACTATGCACGAAAAACGCACAAATCCTGAACACGCCGCGTAGTTAATGGGCGCCCGCGTATCGAATAGATTTGCCGGATGACCCCCAAAGCCGTCCTGTTCGACGCCTACGGCACGCTGTTCGACGTCTACAGCGTCGGCATGCTGGCCGAGCAGCTGTTCCCGGGCCAGGGCGACAAGCTGGCCCAGCTGTGGCGCGACAAGCAGATCGAGTACACGCGCCTGGTCTCGATGAGCGGCCGCTACCGGCCCTTCTGGGACCTCACGCGTGCCGGCCTGCGCTTCGCCGCGCTGCGCCTGGGCCTGACGCTGGAAGCGGCGGCCGAGGAGCGGCTCATGAACCAGTACCGTCACCTCTCGGCCTTCCCCGAGAACCGCGACGTTCTGGCCGAGCTGAAGCAGCGTGGCGTCCCGGCCGGCATCCTGTCCAACGGCGACCCCGAGATGCTGGGCGTGGCCGTCAAGAGCGCCGGCTTTGCCGACCTGCTGCAGCACGTGCTGAGCGTGCACGCCACCCAGCGCTACAAGACCGACCCCGCGACCTATGCGCTGGGCCCGGCCGCCTTCGGCCTGCCAGCGAAAGAGATCCTGTTCGTCTCCAGCAACGGCTGGGACGCCATCGGCGCCACCTGGTACGGCTACACCACGCTGTGGGTGAACCGCGCCGGCGCGCCGCTGGAACAGCTGGACACCGCCCCCACGCGCACCGGCGCCAGCCTGCGCGACGTGCTGTCCTTCTTCGCCTGACCCACCCCCAGGACCCCACCATGCGTACGCAACGCCACAGCCTGCAGATCGATTCCCGCCTGGCCCGGTTCATCGAAGACGAAGTGCTGCCCGGCACCGGCATCGCGGTCGACGCGTTCTGGTCCGGCTTCGACGCCATCGTGCGGGACCTGGCGCCCAAGAACGCCGCCCTGCTGGCCGAACGCGACCGCCTGCAGGCCGAACTCGACGCCTGGCACCGCGCCAATCCGGGCCCCATCACCAGGCGCAAGGCCTACCGCGAGTTCCTGCAGAAGATCGGCTACCTGGTGCCGGTGCCGGCGAAGGTGAAGGCGACGACGAAGAACGTCGACGCCGAACTGGCGCTGCAGGCCGGCCCGCAGCTGGTGGTGCCCATCACCAACGCACGCTACGCGCTCAATGCCGCCAACGCGCGCTGGGGCAGCCTGTACGACGCGCTCTACGGCACCGACGCGATCTCGGAAGCCGACGGCTGCGAGAAGGGCCCGGGCTACAACGAGCGCCGCGGCGCCAAGGTCATCGAGTACGCGCGCTACGTGCTGGACCGCTGCGTGCCGCTGAAGAAGGGCTCGCACATCGACAGCACGGCCTACCGCGTGCTCGACAACGAACTGGCGGTGACGCTGAAGAACGGCGCCACCGTGGGCCTGAAGAACCCGGCCCAGTTCGTCGGCTTCCAGGGTGAGATGGGCGCGCCTTCGTCGGTGCTGCTGTCGCACCACGGGCTGCACCTGGACATCCGCATCGACCGCGGCCACGCCATCGGCGCCACCGACCCCGCCGGCGTGGCCGACCTGGTGCTGGAGTCGGCGCTGTCGACCATCCTGGACCTGGAAGACTCGGTCGCCGTGGTCGATGGCGAGGACAAGGTGCTGGCCTACCGCAACTGGCTGGGCATCCTGCGCGGCACGCTGACCGAGGAGGTGGCCAAGGGCGGCCGGACCTTCACGCGCGGCCTCAACCCCGACCGCCAGTACACCGGCCCGCGCGGCGAAGACGTTGCGCTGCACGGCCGCAGCCTGCTGTTCGTGCGCAACGTCGGCCACCTGATGACCAACCCGGCCGTGCTGTGGGGCGACGAGCAGAGGGAGATCCCCGAAGGCATCCTGGACGCGGTGGTCACCACGACCATCGCGCTGCACGACCTGAAGGGCCTGGGCACGCCGGGCATCCGCAACACGCGCCGCGGCAGCGTCTACATCGTCAAGCCCAAGATGCACGGCCCGGCCGAGGTGGCCTTCGCGGGCGAACTGTTCGGCCGCGTCGAGAAGATGCTGGGCCTGGCCGACAGCACGGTGAAGCTGGGCATCATGGACGAGGAACGCCGCACCAGCGTGAACCTGAAGGCCTGCATTGCCGCCGCCGCCAGCCGCGTCGCCTTCATCAACACCGGCTTCCTGGACCGCACCGGCGACGAGATGCACACCGCCATGCTGGCCGGCCCGATGCGCCGCAAGGGCGACATGAAGGCCAGCGAGTGGATCGCCGCCTACGAGCGCAGCAACGTGCTGGTGGGCCTGGAATGCGGCCTGCGCGGCAAGGCGCAGATCGGCAAGGGCATGTGGGCCATGCCCGACCTGATGGCGGCCATGCTGCAGCAGAAGATCGGCCACCCGAAGGCCGGCGCCAACACCGCCTGGGTGCCCAGCCCCACCGCCGCCACGCTGCACGCGCTGCACTACCACCAGGTGGACGTGTTCAAGGTCCAGAAGGAACTGGAGAAGGTCGACGTCGACGCCGAACGCGAAGGCCTGCTCGAAGGCCTGCTCACGGTGCCGGTGGTCAGGCAGGCGAAGTGGTCGGAAGCCGAGCGCCAGCAGGAGCTGGACAACAACGTGCAGGGCATCCTGGGCTACGTGGTGCGCTGGGTCGACCAGGGCGTGGGCTGCAGCAAGGTGCCCGACATCCACAACGTGGGCCTGATGGAAGACCGCGCCACGTTGCGCATCAGCAGCCAGCACATCGCGAACTGGCTGCACCACGGCGTGGTGACCGAAAGGCAGGTGCGCGACACCTTCGCGCGCATGGCGGCGGTGGTGGACAAGCAGAACGCGGGCGACCCGGCCTACAAGTCGCTGGTGGCCAATCCGAAGGGCGCCGCGTTCCAGGCCGCGCTGGACCTGGTGTTCAAGGGCAAGGAGCAGCCGAGCGGGTACACCGAGCCGCTGCTGCACGCCTGGCGGCTGAAGGTGAAGAACGGTTAGGACCGACTCGGGGTCTTCTGACCGGACGCGGCCGCGCCCGTCAAACTTCGGGAAGTTCCAAGTCGCGGGCCCGCATTTGGCCGGCTAGCACCTCGGCTTCCGGTAGCCGTGCCCTCTTGAGCGCAACATAGGCCTTCCGAAGTAACGTTGTTGCCTCAACGGCTTCCTGTCGTCGCCACAGTTCGATCGCGATCTGCCACTCGGTGATAGCGCGCGAATACAGATCACCAAGCCTGTCGTAGACGGGCAACTCTTCATCGCGGCGTATGCGAAGCGCCTCGTCAAAGTCGCCGCGCGCCTGTAGCACGTCGGCGATTCGACCCATGGTGATCGCTCGCGAGCGAAGATCACCGAGCTTCTCATAGACGGGAAGCTGTTCCTCGCGGCGTATGCGAAGCGCCTCGTCGAGGTCGCCGCGGTCCTGCAGCACGTCCGCGATTTTTCCCATGGTGATGGCGCGCTCGCGTAGATCGCCGAGTTTTTCGAAGACGGGCAACTCTTCTTCGCGACGTATGCGAAGCGCCTCGTCGAGGTCGCCGCGATCCTGTAGCACGTCAGCGATCCGGCCCATAGTGACGGCGCGCTCGCGCAGGTCACCGAGCTTCTCGTAGACCGGCAGCTCTTCTTCGCGGCGGATGCGGAGCGCCTCGTCGAGATCGCCGCGGGCCTGAAGTACGTCGGCGATTTTGCCCATGGTGACAGCGCGCTCACGCAGGTCGCCAAGCTTCTCTTATACGGGCAACTCCTCTTCGCGGCGGATGCGGAGCGCCTCGTCAAATTCACCGCGGGTTTGCAGCACGTCTGCGATTTGACCCATGGTGACAGCTCGCGAGCGCTTGTCGCCAAGCCTCTCGTAGACCGGCAACTCTTCTTCGCGACGGATGCGAAGCGCCTCGTCGAGTTCGCCGCGCGCCTGTAGCACATCGGCGATCCGGCCCATGGTAAACGCGTACGAGCGTAAATCGCCCAGCTTCTTGAAGACAGGCAAGAGATCTTCGCGGCGGATGCGAAGCGACTCGTCGAGTTCACCGCGCGCTTGCAGCACGTCGGCAATCTGGCCCATTGTGATCGCAATGGCCTTTGCATCTTCCCGTCGGCGATGGAGAGGCAATTCCACTTCGCGCCAATGAGTCAGCGCAGCATCGAAGTCGCCTATCGCGTGCAGCAACGTTCCAAGCTCATCCAGTGGCGAGACGAGCAGTTCATCGGGTGCGCCCGGATGATCGGCCAGCCAGGATCGAATTTCCGCGATCCGCCGGTGCTTATCACTCATGGGTCGCCGACTAATCGGGTCGTCGCGGCGCGCAAAGCTTGCACTTCCCGGCCGCGAAGTGACTGCCACAGCCGAATCGGAGGACCGAAATGCATAGACCCCAGCACGCCAGGCCCAGAGATCCGGAGCACCCTGCGAGGCCAGCTCAATGGCGTTGGGGTCAAGCCAAAACACAAGCCGTGCCTTCACAGTCGCGGCAATGCGCTCGCGGCGCACGTTGAACGCATCCCAGCCCGTCGCATCGAACCAATCGCGGGCGCCAAGTACATGCACCACGTCGAATTGGTCTGCTGCCTCGACGAGACGCCGTTCCAGTGCAGGTACGTCAGGCACTCTCCGCCCCAAGGGCACCCGATTGATCTTCAATCCCGCCGCGCGCAACACACCGTCCAACGCATCCATCACCTGCCTACGGAGCGTGTCGTCTGGCGCATCGACGATCAGCCACTGGAACACCGGCCCGTGGACGATGCTCTTCACCAGCCGCTGGAAGTCGTCGAAGCACTGCGGCGGCAGGCTCTGCGCGGCCTCCAGCCGGATACGGTCCAGGTCGAAGCGTGCGGCCGGCATGGGCGCGGCGTGGTGGCTATTTCAGCGCGACCTTTGCGCCGCTGCTTTCATTTCGTCGCGCGCCAGCCTGTAGCCTTCCAGCGTGCGCACCACCGGGTGGCTGTAGCGCCATGTGCCGTCGTTGTACTGCATCAGAGCCAGCCGGTGTAGCAGGCCCTGCGCAGCCTCGTCGTTGCCACCTTGTTCGGGCGTGCCGTCGATGGCGACGAGCAGCGCGTAGTCGGCCGGCTTCAGGAAGTAGCGGTAGTCCGAAGCCAGCTGCGCGATGGCACGGTCCACTACCTTGGCGTCGATGCGGTCATCGGCCACTTCGCAGCACAGCTTCAGCAGGCGCAGCAGTTCGCGCGGATGACCGCCGCAATGCCTGACCAGGTTCTCGACGTCGTTGTCGGTCGCGAAGAGCTTGCGGTCGGCGCGCCGCAGCAGCAGCTCGGTGAGGGCCGTCCAGCCGGCTTCGCAACGCGTCTGGTCGCGTTCGTACAGCTTGATCATCGGCAGCACGATGTCGGCGTCGAGCTTGCCGCCCAGCCGGCCGTCGTACTTCAGGTGCAGAGGCGCGGTATAGAGCGCCAGCGTCTCGATCGCCAGCAACTGCTCGGCGTCCTGCACGAAGAACTGCTGCGTATCCTCGCCGCGCATCTTGTCGGTGCCGTCGATCATGAACAGCACACGCTCGGCGCGGCCGGCCGCCTTCAGCTGCGCTTCGGCGGCGCGGATAAGGTTGTTGAACGCCGACGACAGTGTCGTGAAGCGGTTGCGGATCTCCTGCCGCCATTCGTTCTTCTGGCTGGAGCCGGTCTTGAACGCGGCGGTGAAACCGGCGAACAGCTTCACAAGGCCGGGTATACCGCCGCCGGCCTGCAGACCGGTCTTCAGCTCGGCGGTCAGTTCGCGAGAGCTGGTGTTGGTCTGCACCGTGGTGGCGAACCAGTCGCGCAGAGGCTTCAGGTCGCCCTCACTCAGCGCAAAACCGTCGACGGCCATGCGCTCAAGCAGGCTTTCGGCCATGGCCATCAGTGCTTCGGTGTACTGCAGGTTATTGCGGTCCAGCTTGGCCAGCACGTCGACTTCGACGACGTAGTAGCGCTTCGATTCGTTCAGCGTCTTGGCATAGCGCCGCAGTTCGGTGGTCTTGCCGCTGCCGATGTGGCCAAAGAAGAGCGCGTGCTTCTCGTTGGGCGAGAAGAAGGCGTTGCTGGTCGGGTCCCAGCCAAACTTGCGCGCCAGCCGCACGAAAGTCTGCTGGCTGCCGCGCGCTTCCTGGGTCTCCACGAAGCGCGGATCGCCGGCGGGCAGGGCCTCTTCGTACTCCAGCTTCTGGAGCACTTCCAGGATATTGGCAGGGGGCTGGTAGGCCATCAGGCGATGTTAGCGCGCAATCACCGGGAAGCCTCGGCCGCCATCCCTTCCAGCGCCTGCCGGAACACCTGGTCGGCGCGGAACAGCACCATCTCCTGCCAGTCCGCGAAGGGCGGGCAGAAGTGGTGGCGCAGCGCCTGGCGGATGGGCGCCGCTTCCGGCCCGCGCGGGTCGCCGTGCTGCCACAGCCAGTGGTCGTTGCGCAGCACCTCGGCACCCTGCGCCTGCGAGTAGGTGCCGAACTCCAGCGCGACGAAGGCGATGTCGGCGTGGCCGAGCGCGCGTTCGTAGCCGAACTCGGTGAGGCCCCACTTCTCCTGCGAACTGCTGGTACCGAGCAGCGGTTCGGTCACGCTGTCGCCCCACCAGCGGCGCGCGCGCTGCACGCGGTCGCTGCCGGGGCATGGTTGCAGATCGGCTCGCCGTAGCCGTAGGGGCCCAGGCCGGTGTGCAGGTCGACCACGGCCACCGTCCGCGCACGCCCCAGATGCTGCGCCAGGACGGCCTCGCTGGTGCGCCGCGCCCAGGTGGGACCCTGGCCGCCGTAGAAGATGCCGTCGGCATGCGTGTACTGGCCGCTCGACCGCGCCACCCGCTCCGCGTGGTCGCCGTGGCGGCCGCGCCAGGCGGCGATGGCGGCTTCGGCGCCGTCCAGCGTGGCGGCGTCGCGCCGAGGCGGGCAATAGTGGTCGTGCAGTTCGGCGTAACCCGGATTGGCCGGCAGCGGCTGCGAGAAGTCGACCCAGTTGCGGTTGAGGTCCACGTTCTCTTCCGTCACCCGCCGCTGCCAGGCGAAGCCGTGGGGATTGACCGCATGCATCAGCAGCAGGGCGGTGTCCGGCGGCAGCGTGCGCGCCCGCGGCCCGTGCAGCAGCGCCACCTGCGGCCCGCTGCCGGCGAAGCCCTCCACGCCGTGGGTGGCCGAGATCACCACCAGCACGCGGCTGGCGTCTTCGGGGCCCAGCCAGGCGGTGTCGCAGGCCAGCGCCTCGCCATGCGGCCCCTTCAGCGGGTGGGGCCAGTGCTGCACGCGCGCGCCGACGGCCCGTGCCGCGCCCAGGAACTTGTCCCTCGCCTCGGCGTAGCCGTCCGAGAAGACCGCCAGATCCATCACCACCGCCCGTGCCTTGTTGGAAGCCCGGGCGATTGTGATCAGGTCGGAGTAGGCGTGCCGGCCATGCGGTCGTACCTGAGGAAGTACTTGCGTGCCAGCGCCACCAGCTGCCCTTCGGTGGGGTGGTCCACCGGCTGGAAGTCGACGATGCGGGCCGCCGTCTCGGGACGGTGCTTGCGCACGTAGTGCTGGAAGTCGGCCAGCCCGGTGCCGGGGCCGACGGCCAGGATCTCGGCGATGCCCTCGAGCGCCTCGCACACGTGGGCGAAGTATTCGTGTTCGGTGCGCACCCGGCTGCCGTGCTGCGCCGTGTGGCGGCTGGAAGCCTTCACCTTGCTGGCCTGCACGTGCTCGGCGTCGAACTGCAGGACCTGGGCGCTCTGGTGGTCGACGTGGACCACGGCATGGAATGTCGTCATCGTGACTCTCGAAGGGGTCTTGCGGGTTCTCAGACCGCCAGGCGCGGGTCGCGTTCGCGCGCCGATTCGCAGGCCACGCAGCGCAGGGCCCAGGGTTCGGCCTTCAGGCGGTCGAAGGGGATCTCGCCGTCGCAGTCCACGCAGCGACCGTATTCGCCACTTTGCAGGCGGCGCAGCGCGGCGCTCACCACCCCCAGCTCGCGCGTCTCCAGGTCGGAGATCGCCATGTCGATCTCGCGTTCCTCTTCGCGCTGGGCGACTTCGCGCACGTCCTGCTGCACCAGTTCGCGCGTGTGCTCCGCGCGCGACTGGCCACCCAGGTGTTCGGACAACTGGCGGTCCAGCTGCCGCTGCCGCTGCTGCAGCGCCGCTTCGAGCAGCGCACGCTGGCCCGCGGTGAGATGGGTGCTCATGGTGTACTCCAGGGGGTTCGGTTTCATGATGCGGCGGCCCCGTGAGCCGCTGCTTGAGGCGCGTCAATCGCCCACGGTGCGCCGCCTAGAATCGCCGCCGATGTCGTCGCCCTCCCTGCCCCTTCCCGCCGCCTGCGACGTGCTGGTGGTGGGCGCCGGCCCCGCCGGCAGCGCCTGCGCCAACCAGCTGGCCGCGGCCGGCCACCATGTGCTGCTGGCGGACCAGCATGCCTTCCCGCGCGACAAGATCTGCGGCGACGGCCTGATCCCCGACGCCCATGCCGCGCTGCGCCGCCTGGGCGTGCTGGACGAGGTGATGTCGGTGGCGCAGGCGGCGCGGCACGTGCGCTGCGTGGCGCCGCGCGGCGGGCTGGTCGACGTGCCCGGCACGCTGGCGGTGCTGCCGCGCAAGGTGCTGGACCACATCCTCGTTCGCGCCGCCGAACGCGCCGGCGCCACGCTGCTGGCGCCGCTGCGCTTTGAAGCGCCGCTGGAAGAGGGCGGTCGCGTGGTCGGGGCGCGCTTCAAGGCCGGCGACGCCCCGCACGAGATCCGCGCCCGCTGGGTCGTGCTGGCCACCGGCGCGGTGCCGCAGGGGCTGATCGCCGCCGGCATGTGCGAACGGCGCACGCCCAGCGGCGTGGCGCTGCGCGGCTACGTGAAGAACGAAGCCATGGTCGGCCGCATCACGCAGCTGCAGCTGGTGTGGCACCCGCGCCTGAAGGGCGGCTACGGCTGGATCTTCCCGGCGCCCGACGGCGTCTTCAACATCGGCGCCGGCCTCACCGGCAGCCATCTCGACGTGGGCGGTGGCCGCCATGCCATGCAGGACGTCAACCTGCGCCAGATGTTCGACGCCTTCTGCGAGGTCTACGAGCCGGCGCGCGAGCTCATGCAGGGCGGCCAGATCGTCGGCGAGGTGAAGGGCGCGCCGCTGCGCTGTTCGCTCATCGGCTCGAAGTGGTCGCGTCCCGGCCTGCTGGTCACGGGCGAAGCCGCCGGCAGCACCTACGCCTTCAGCGGCGAAGGCATCGGCAAGGCGATGGAGACCGGCCTGCTGGCCGCCGACGCGCTGCACGCCGGCCTGGCGGACGACGCCGCGGCACGCTCGCGCTATGAAGATTCGATGCGTGGCCTGCTGCCGAAGTTCTCGCTCTACGAGAAGGCGGCGCACGTGAACCACCGGCCCTGGCTGGCCGACCTGGTGATCTGGCGCGCGCGCAAGAGCCCGCGCATCCTGCGCCGCATGAGCGGCGTGCTCGAAGAGACGCAGAACCCGGGGCGCCTGCTCAGCTGGCGCGGCATCACCAAACTCATGTTCGAGTAGGCCGCGCGATGTGCGAACTGCTGGGCATGAACGCGCGCCGTCCCACCGACGTGATGTTCAGCTTCACCGGCCTGGCCTCGCGCGCCGGCGAGCACAAGGACGGCTTCGGCATCGCCTTCTTCGAAGGCCGCGGCCTGCGCCACTTCATCGACCGCGACAGCGCGCTCGACTCGCCGGTGGCGGCCATGGTCAGGCGCTACCCCATCCAGAGCGACAACGTCATCGCCCACATCCGCAAGGCCACCCAGGGGCGGGTGGCGCTGGAGAACTCGCACCCCTTCGTGCGCGAGCTGTGGGGCCGCTACTGGGTGTGCGCGCACAACGGCGACCTCAAGGGCTTCCGCCCGCGCCTGCACGGCGCCTTCCGCCCGGTGGGCGACACCGACAGCGAACACGCCTTCTGCTGGCTGATGCAGGAGCTGGCCAAGGCCCATGCCGGCGTGCCCGGCGTCGACGAGCTGACGCGCACGCTGCAGGAGCTGCTGCCCGAACCGGCGAGACACGGCACCTTCAACCTGCTGCTGTCCAACGGCCAGGCGCTGTGGGCGCATGCCACCACCTCGCTGCACTGGCTGCAGCGCACGCCGCCCTTCGGCGCCGCCCACCTGGCCGACGAGGACCTCTCGGTGGACTTCGCCGCCCTCACGCGGCCCGACGACCGCGTGGTGGTGGTGGCCACCGCGCCGCTCACGCGCGACGAACCCTGGACCGCCTTCACCAAGGGCGAGCTGCGCGTCTTCGTGGACGGCGCGCCGGCCGGCTGAACGCCCCCGTTCGTGCGCGGGCGGCGGCCGTTCATGCGGCAAGGCCCGCAGCCCGCCGCGCGGCCCCCCTTCGGCGCCCGGGGCCTGCCTAGACTTCCGCCCCATGACGACCGACCGCATCGACTGGAGCCAGCTCTGGTACCCCGGCCCCGCGCGCCGCTTCAGCGCCGACGAACTGGCGCGCGCCGGCGGCGACCGGCCGAGCCGCACCTTCCTGATGGTGCTGGCCTTCAACCTGGCCGGCCCCGGGCTCGCGCTCGTCACGCTGGCACCGGAAGGCGAGGTGGCGCGCGTGTCCGCCTTCGCGGTGGCGCTGGGCTGGCCGGCCTGGGCGGCCGCGATGGCGCTCTGGCGCCACCCTTCACGCCGGCGCCTCATGCTCACCTGCGTGGCGGCGCTGGCGCTGTTCTGCGGGTTCGCCTTCGGCCTGCGCTGGCGCATGGGGCAGGGGCCGGCGCTCACCTACCTGCTGCAGATGCTGACCGGCATCTTCGGCATCTGCGTCATCGGCTTGTGGCTGCTGTCGCTGTTCCGCGCCCAGCAGATCGAATCGCGCCTGCGCGAGCTGCAGGAACGCGAACGCGCGGTGGAAATGGCGCGCCGCCTGGCCACGGCGCAGATCCAGCCGCACTTCGTCTTCAACACCCTGGCCACGCTGCAGCACTGGGTGGACGGCGGCGACGGTCGCGCGTCGCCGCTGCTGCGTTCGCTCACCGCCTACCTGCGCGCCGTGCTGCCGATGTTCCAGCGCGAGCGGCTGCCGCTCGGAGAGGAACTCGAAGCGGTGTCCAGCTACCTGGAGGTGATGCGGGCCCGCCTCGGCAGCCGGCTCGCGTTCACGGTGGAGGCCGACGAAGGCGCACGCGCCGCCACGCTGCCGCCAGGGCTGGTGCTCACGCTGGTGGAGAACGCTGTCGAGCATGGCGCGCAGCAGGCGCTGGGCGAAGCCAGGATCGTGGTCAGCGCGCGGCGCGAAGGCGCACGCCTGCGGGTGCAGGTGCTGGACAACGGCCCCGGCCTGCCCGAGAAGCTGACCGAAGGCCTGGGCCTGACCAACACGCGCCAGCGCCTGGCGCAGACCTGGGGCGAAGCGGCGCAGCTGCGCCTGGCACCGCGCCCCGAAGGCGGCACCGCCGCGACACTGGACCTGCCCTGCCCATGAACCCAGCCCTCACGGTTCTGATCGCCGACGACGAGGAAGCGCCGCGTGCCCAGCTGCGCGCCGCGCTGGCGCGCACCGCACCCGAGCTGCGCGTGGTGGCCGAATGCGCCAACGGCGCCGACGCCTGGGACGCCTTCCTCGAACACGAGCCGCAGCTGGTGCTGCTGGACATCCGCATGCCCGGGCTTTCGGGCGTGCAGGTGGCGCAGCGCATCGGCGCGCAGGTGCCGGTGGTCTTCGTCTCCGCCTTCGGCGACCACGCGCTGGAGGCCTTCGACGCCGGCGCTGTGGACTACGTGTTGAAGCCGGTGGAAGACGCGCGCCTGGCGCAGGCGCTGACGCGGGCGCGCGCCCGACTGCAACGCCCGCCCGACGCCGCGCTGCCGGCGCTGCTGGCGCAGCTGGCCGCGCAGATGCACAGGCCGGCGCCGCTGGAAGTCATCCAGGCCGGCGTCGGCAAGGAAGTGCGGCTGATCCGCGTCGACGAGGTCGTGTACTTCGAGTCCGACTCGCGCTACACGCGCGTGGTGCACGCCGGCGGCGAGGCGCTCATCCGCACGCCGCTGAAGGAGCTGCTGGCGCGGCTGGACGAACGCCGCTTCTGGCAGGTGCACCGTTCGGTCATCGTCAACCAGCTGCACGTGGCCGCCGCGGTGCGGGTGGACGAAGGCACGATGCACCTGACGCTGCGCGGGCGGCCCGAGATGCTGCCCGTCTCGCGCCACTTCCAGCCCCTGTTCAGGGGGCAGTGAAGGCGGGGGCGGCGGGTAGCATGCTGCGCTTCCGCACGACGCGCACCCGCCTGCCGCGACCATGGCCGCGATCCCCGTTCCCCGCTTCGACCTCTTCTACCGCCACCCCGAGCTGACACGCCTGCTGCAGGACTACGCCGAGGCGCTGCCCGGCCTGGTGCAGCTGCGGTCCATCGGCAAGAGCCACGAAGGGCGCGACATCTGGCTCGTCACGCTCACCAGCGCCGCCACCGGCGCGGCCGAGGACAAGCCGGCGTTCTGGGTCGACGGCAACATCCACGCCGCCGAGCTGACCGCCGGCACCGCCTGCCTCTACTGGCTGCACCGTCTGGTCACCGGCTACGAGGACAGCCCCGCCATCCGCCGGCTGCTGGACACGCGCGCGGTCTACCTCTGCCCGCGCCTGAACCCCGACGGGGCCGAGCTCGCGCTGGCCGACCGGCCGCGCCACATCCGCAGCGGCACCCGGCCCTACCCCTACGACGAATGGCCGGTCGAAGGCCTGACGGCGGAAGACGTCGACGGCGACGGCCGCGTGCTCAGCATGCGCATCCCCGACCCGCACGGCCCGTGGAAGCAGCACCCGCAGGACGCACGCGTGATGATCGCGCGCGAGCCGGGCGAATTCGGCGGCGAGTATTTCCGCGTCATGCCCGAAGGCACGCTGAAGAACTGGGACGGCCTGCGCATCAGCGTCAACAAGGACCGCGAAGGCCTGGACCTCAACCGCAACTTCCCCGCCTACTGGCGCCAGGAAGGCGAGCAGGCCGGCGCCGGCCCCTACCCCACCAGCGAACCCGAGGTGCGGGCGATGGTGGACTTCATCGCGAGGCACCCCAACATCGGCGCCGCGGTCAGCTTCCACACCCACAGCGGCGTCATCCTGCGGCCCATGGGCACGCAGGCCGACGACGACATGACGCCGGAAGACCTGTGGATGTACAAGCGCCTGTCCGATCTGGGCACGAAGCTCACCGGCTACCCGGCGGTGAGCATCTTCCACGAGTTCAAGTACCACCCCAAGGAAGTCATCACCGGCACCCAGGACTGGGTCTACGAACACCTGGGTGCGCTGTTCTGGACGGTGGAGATGTGGGCCCCCAACCGCGAGGCCGGCATCAACGACTACCAGTGGATCGAGTGGTACCGCGACCACCCGCCCGAAGACGACCTCAAGCTCGCGAAGTGGAGCGACGAGCAGTGCGGCGGCCAGGCGCTCGTCTCCTGGTACCCGTTCCGCCACCCGCAGCTGGGCATGGTGGAAATCGGCGGCTGGGACCGGCTGAACTTCTGGCGCAACCCGCCGCCGCACCTGCGTGAGCGCGAAGCCGCGCGCTTCCCCGAATGGCTCACCCAGCTGGCGCTGTCGCTGCCGCGGCTGGAAGTGCTGCGCACCGAGGTGCGCGCGCTGGGTGCCGACACCTGGCGCGTGCGCTTCGCGGTGGGCAACAGCGGCTACCTGCCTTCGAACGTGACGAAACGCGCCATCGAACGCAAGACCGTGCGCGGCACCGTCTTCACGATCCACCTGCCCGCCGGCGCCACGCTGGTCAGCGGCAAGGAACGCGTCGAAGGCCCGCACCTGGAAGGCCACGCGCCGAAGAACTCGCCGCAGGCCTTCCTGCCCAACCGCGAGATCACCGGCGACCGCGCGATGGCCGAATGGATCGTCCAGGGCCCGGCGGGCGCGGCGATCGCGCTCACGGCCAGCGCCGACCGCGCCGGCACGGTGCGCACCAGCGTCACCCTCGACTGAGAAGACCAACGGTCACAGCCACCGGCTGGCAGTTCTGAGAGACTGCCGCCGATGGACCTGAACGTGAACGGCCGCGCCGTCGTGCTGGACGACGCGCTGGCCGACCCCGCGATGCCCTTGCTGTGGGCGCTGCGCGACCTGGTCGGGCTCACCGGCACCAAGTACGGCTGCGGCATCGGCGCCTGCGGCGCCTGCACCGTGCACCTTGACGGGCAGGCGGTGCGTTCCTGCGTGACGCCGCTGTCCGCCGTCGCCGGGCGGCCGGTGCGCACCATCGAAGCGCTGGGCAGCGCCGAGGCGCCGCACGCGCTGCAGAAGGCCTGGATCGAACACCAGGTGCCGCAATGCGGCTACTGCCAGAGCGGGCTGCTCATGGCCGCCGCCGCGCTGCTGGCGAAGAGAGCCGACCCCGCCGACGCCGAGATCGACGCCGCCATCACCAACGTCTGCCGCTGCGGCAGCACGCCACGCGTGCGCGCCGCCATCCGCAGCGCCGGCGCGGCGCTGCGCGGGCGCAGGGCCGCATGAAGCGGCGGCGCCTGCTGGCCAGCGCGGCCGTCGGCGGCGCGTTGGTCGTCGGCTGGGGCTGGCTGCCACCGCGCAGCCGGCTGGGCGACCGCGAGACGCTGGGCAACGAAGGCGACGCGATCGGCCTCAACGGCTGGATCCGCATCGCCCCCGACGGCTCGGTGCAGCTGGCCATGCCGAAGGCCGAGATGGGCCAGGGCGTGCACACCGCGCTGGCCATGCTGGTGGCCGAGGAACTGGAACTGCCGCTCGCCCGCGTGCAGCCGGTGGATGCCGGCGCCGACACGCTGTACGGCAACGTGCCGGCCTCGGTCGATTCGATGCTGTTCTTCGAACCGGTGGACAGCGAACCCGGCCAGCAGACGCGCCTGGTGCGCGGCACGCGCTGGCTGCTGGCCAAGGTGGCGCGTGAACTCGGCGTGTCCGTCACCGGCGGTTCCTCCAGCGTGGCCGACCTGTGGCCGGTGCTGCCGCTGGCCGCGGCCACGGCGCGCGCGCAGCTGCTGGGCGCGGCCTCGCTGCAGTGGAGGCTGCCGGTGGCCGAGCTCGCGCTGGCCGACGGCGTGATCAGCCACCCTTCGGGGCCGAAGGCGCACTTCGGCGAACTGGCGAAGAACGCCGCCGCCACGCCGCCGGCCGAGGTGAAGCTCAAGCCGCGCGCCGACTGGAAGCTGGTGGGCACGCCGGCGCGGCGCAGCGACCTGGCCGCGAAAGTGAACGGCAGCGCCGTCTTCGGCATCGACGTGCGCCAGCCCGGCCAGCTGTTCGCGGTGCTGCGCATGAGCCCCACCCTGAACGGCGCGCCCGGCCGCGCCGACGTGGACGCCGTGCTGCGCCTGCCGGGCGTGCTGCGCGTCGTGCGCCTGCCGCCGCTGGCCGGCGCGCCGGGCGCGCTGGCGGTGGTGGGCACCAGCACCTGGCACGCGATGCAGGGCGCGCGCGCGCTCGAAGTCGAGTGGCTGCCGGCGCCGGGCCGCGCCGCCGACACGAAGGACATCGCCCGCGTCCTGGCCGAAGAGGCGCTGGCCGCGCGCGACGAAGGCGCCGGCTTCGCCTTCCGCCAGCGCGGCGACGCCGCCGCCGTGAAGGGCGCGCGCCGGCTCGAGGCCGAGTACCGCGCGCCCTACCTGGCGCACGCCACCATGGAGCCGATGAACTGCACCGCGCGCGTGGCCGAAGGCCGCGTGGCGCTGTGGGCGCCCACCCAGGTGCCGGCCTTCGCGCGCGCGGTGGCGGCGCAGGTGGCGGGGGTGCGCGCTTCGGCGGTGGACCTGCACCTCACCTACCTGGGGGGCGGCTTCGGCCGCCGGCTGGAGGTGGACTTCATCGCCCAGGCGGTGCGCGTGGCGCAGGAAACCGGCGGCCGCCCGGTGCAGCTGCTGTGGCCGCGCGAAGAGGACTTCGCGCACGACTTCTACCGCCCGGCCGCCGCGGCCGCCTTCCGCGCCGAGCTGGACGACCGGGGCGGGCTGCTGGCGCTCAGCGTCGGCAGCGCGGGCGACGCCATCATGCCGCGCTGGTACGAACGTGTGTTCCCGCTTGCCGCCGGCCCGGTGGACCTGCCGGACAAGACCACCGCCGAAGGCCTGTTCGACCTGCCCTACGCGGTGCCGCACCTGCAGGTGCGCCACGTGGCCACGAAGAGCGGCGTGCCGGTCGGTTCGTGGCGGTCCGTCGGCCATTCGCACAATGCCTTCTTCGGCGAGAGCTTCGCCGACGAACTGGCCCGGGCCGCCGGCGCCGACCCCGTGGCCTGGCGGCTGGAACGGCTGAAGCACCTGCCGCGCCATGCCGCCGTCCTGCGCCGCGTGGCCGAGGCAGCGCAGTGGGTCGCCACGCTGCCGGCCGGCCGCGCCCGTGGTGTGGCGCTGCACGAGAGCTTCAATGCCATCGTCGCGATGGTGGTCGAGGCCGGCCTGGGCGAAGGCGGGCGGCCGCAGGTGCACCGCATCGTCTGCGCCATCGACTGCGGGCTGGTGGTGAACCCGGGCATCGTGCGCCAGCAGCTGGAGTCGGCCGCGATGTTCGGGCTGGCGGCGGCGCTGGGGCAGCGCATCGACATCGTCGGCGGTGCGGTGCAGCAGCGCAACTTCGACGCCTGGCCGCTGCCCACGCTGGCGCAGACGCCGAGGATCGAGACCCACATCGTCGCCAGCGAGCGCGAGCCCGGCGGGGTGGGCGAACCGGCCACGCCGCCGGTGGCGCCGGCGCTGGCGAACGCGCTGTTCGCGCTCACCGGCGAACGCCGGCGCCAGCTGCCGCTGGGCTGAGCGACCTCAGCCGCCGCGCCGGCGCCAGCGCGCCAGCGTGGTGCGCAGCCGATCGGCGTCGATCGGCTTGGTGAGGAAGTCGTCCATGCCGGCTTCGAGCGCGCGTTCGCGTTCGCTCACCAGCGCCGCCGCGGTGAGCGCGATCACCGGCACCTGCGCACCGGCGGCGCAGCGGCGCAGCGCACGCGTCGCCTCGTAGCCGCTCATCACCGGCATCTGCACGTCCATCAGCACCGCTTCGAACGGGCGGCCCGCGTCGGCGGCGCGCTGCACCGCTTCCAGCGCCTGGCGGCCTTCGCTGGCCTGCTCGACGACGACGCCCCAGCGTTCCAGGATGGCCACCGCGACCATCATGTTGACCGGGTTGTCCTCCACCATCAGCACGCGCATGCCGGCCACCGGGGCATCGGCGGCCTCGGGCTCGGGTTCGGGCGCCGGCGTGCTGTCGCTGGCCGGCAGCGGCAGGTCGGCCCAGAAACAGCTGCCGCTGCCGCTGCCGCTGGACAGGCCCACCTCGCCGCCCATCAGGTGCGCCAGCTCTCGGCAGATCGACAGGCCCAGGCCGGTGCCGCCGAAACGGCGCGTGGTCGACTCGTCACCCTGCGTGAAGGGCGTGAACAGGCGCTGCTGCGTCGCTTCGTCCACGCCGGGGCCGCTGTCGTGCACCTCGAAGCGCACGCGCTCGCCGCTGCGGCGCGCGCGCAGGTCCACCCGGCCCTGCGGCGTGAACTTGAGCGCATTGCCCAGGAAGTTGACGAGGATCTGGCGCACCCGCAGCGCGTCGCCCGTCACCGCACCGGCCACGCCTTCGCCGATGTCGAAGCCCAGTGCCAGGCCCTTGGCGGCGGCGGGCGCGGCATGGGCGCGCTGCAGGCCGGCCAGCAGCGCGCCCAGGTCGAAGGCGGTGCTCTCGATGGCCAGCCGGCCGGCTTCGATCTTCGACAGGTCGAGGATGTCGCTGATGATGGCCGCCAGCATGCGCGCGCTGTCGACGATCTGGTCCAGGTACTGGCGGCGCCGGCCTTCGGGCAGCGGCTCCTCGCGCGCCAGTTCCGCCAGGTGCAGCAGGCCGTTGAGCGGGGTGCGCAGCTCGTGGCTGGTGTTGGCCAGGAAGGCGCTCTTGGCGCGGCTGGCGGCTTCGGCGGCGTCGCGCGCGGCGGCCAGCGCCTGTTCGAACTGGCGCCGCTCGGTCACGTCCTCGACGATCCAGATCGTGCCGCCCTGCGCCGGATGCGCGGGGTCGATCGCCTTCGCCTGCAGGCGCGCCAGGAAGCGGCTGCCGTCGAAGCGGCGCAGCTCGCGTTCGAACTCCACGGCCTCGCCGCGCGCCAGCGCCGGGCCCACCTGCGCGCCCACTTCGGCATAGGCGGCCTCGTCGGGCCAGACCACCGTGCCCAGCTGGCCGGCCAGCGCGCCGTGCGGCCAGCCCATCATCTGCTCGAAGCGAGGGTTGGCGATCACGAACTGCTGGTCGCGCGTGAAGGCGATGCCGACCGAGGCGTTCTCCAGCACCGCTTCGCGCTCCAGCCGCGTGCGTTCGGCGGCGGTCACGTCGCGCGCGTTGATCACCAGGTATTCGCGCCGGTCCATCGCGAAGCGCGCGCCCGAGATCAGCATCGCCACCGTGCCGCCGCGCTTCGCGGTGAAGTGCGCCGGCATCTCGGTGACGATGCCGTCGCGGCGGATCGCTTCCACGAAACGCGTGCGTTCGTCCAGGTGGCGCCAGATGCCCAGCTCGAACGAGGTGCGGCCGATCACCTCTTCGGCGCTGTAGCCGGTCACGCGTTCGAAGGTGCGGTTGACCATCGCGTAGCGGCCGTTGGCCATGTCGGTGAGCGTGATGACGTCGGGACTGGTCTCCACCAGGTGCGACAGCATCGCCTCCGAGCGGCGCACCGCCTCCTCGGCCGCCAGCCGTTCGGTGTCGTCGACGTAGATCGACAGCGTGGCGGTGCCGCCGGCGTCTTCCACCCGCACCGCGGTGGCGTGGGCGGCGACGCGGCGGCCGTCGCGCGGCAGCAGGCGGAAGTCGGCCACCGGCAGCGCGGTGCCGGGCTCGGCGGCTTCGAGCTCTTCCAGCCGGCGCCTTTCGCGTTCGCGCGAGTCGCCGCCTTCGTACAGCGCCAACAGGTCGCGGCCGGCGATCTCGCCTTCGTCGGCGAAGCCGAACAGGCGCAGCGCCGCCGGGTTGGCGTCCAGCACGCGCCCTTCGCGGTGCAGCACCAGCGGCGTGGGGATGCGCGCGAAGAGTTCCTGGTAGCGCGTCTCGGTGACGGCCAGCGCGCGCTGCGCCGCCACTTCGGCGGTGACGTCGCGCGCCACGCCCCAGAAGCCCTTGAAGACGCCGCGTTCGTCGAAGCGGGGCTCGCCGCTGACCATGAGCGCGCGCACGCGGCCGTTGCGGTGCCGCCAGTGCACCAGGCGGTCGCGGAAGGGCTGGCGCGCGTCCAGGTCGGCCAGCAGCACGTCCAGCGTCTCGCCGTCGGCCGCGAAGCGCGACAGGTCCCAGGGCGCCTGCCCCAGGCCGTCGCCCACGTCCAGCGCCGAGCTCTCGTCGTGCTGGTTGCGCGCCGCCACCAGGTGGTACTGGGCGTCGATCTCCCAGTAGGCGTCGGCCACGATGGCCAGCAGGCCGCGGAAGCGCTGCTCGCGGTCGTCGGCCGAGCCCAGGTAGCGCTGCACGATGCCGGCGGCGATGATGCCGCCCACCAGCGCCAGCACCAGCTGCGCCAGCCTCTCCGCCAGCAGCAGCGGCAGGGTGGGCAGGCCGGCGCCGGCCGGCAGCGGCACGACGATGGCCAGCGCCAGCGTGAACACGGCGGTCAGCGCGGCCAGCGCCAGCCCGGCGCGGGCGCTGGTGGCGATGCACAACACCAGCACGAACAGCGGCTGGAACGCCAGCCCCGGCGCCATCAGGCCCCAGCCCATGAGCCCGGCGGTGGCGCTGGTGGCGCAAACCGCCAGCGCGAGCACGCCGAACGAGGCCCGCGTCGCCGCCTGCCCGCGCGTGCGCAGCGCCAGCAGCGAGACCAGCGCCAGCATGGCGTAGGTGAGCGCGGCGGCGTCGCGCGCCTGCGCGTCGGGGTGGCGGACGACGAAGTGGAACAGCAGCGCCGCGGTGGAGGCGATCAGCGCGACGCCGCCGAACAGCACGCGCGAGACCAGCCGTCGCACGCCGCGGCGCGGCTCCAGCGCTCGGCGGCGCTGCGGCCCTTGCGGGCTGAGTGCGGTGTCTTCGACGGTCGAGGCTTGCACGGGGGAGCCCGCCGCCGGCAGGGTGATGAGGCGCCGGTCAGCGCGCGGCGGCGCGCGCGGCTTCCAGCTGGTTGCGCGTGGCTTCGGCACTGCGCCGGGCCGCGGAAGCGAAGTCGTCGCCGCCGCTCGCGTAGAGGATGGCGCGCGACGAGTTGACGATGATCGGCCCGTCCGGCCGCCAGCCCGCGCGCACGGTGGCTGCGGCGTCGCCGCCCTGCGCGCCCACGCCGGGGATCAGCAGCGGCAGCGTGGGGGCGAGCTCGCGCACGCGCGCGATCTCGGCCGGGAAGGTGGCGCCGACCACCAGGCCCAGGTTGGCCTTGCGGTTCCATTCACCGGCCGCCAGGCGGGCGATGTGTTCGAACACCTTGTCGCCGTTGGCCAGGGTCAGGCCCTGCAGGTCCGCGCCGCCGGGGTTGGAGGTGCGGCACAGCAGGATGGCGCCGCGGCCTTCGTGGCGCAGGTAGGGTTCGACCGAGTCGAAGCCCATGAAGGGCGAGAGCGTCACCGCGTCGGCCTGGTAGCGCTCGAAGGCCTCGCGCGCGTACTGCTCGGCGGTGCTGCCGATGTCGCCGCGCTTGGCGTCCAGGATCACCGGCACGCCGGGCGCGACGCGGCGGATGTGCGCCATCAGCCGTTCCAGCTGGTCTTCGGCGCGCTGGGCGTGGAAGTAGGCGATCTGCGGCTTGTAGGCGCAGACCAGGTCCTTGGTGGCGTCGACGATGGCGGCACAGAAGTCGCCGATGCGCCCGGGGTCGTTCTTCCACGCGCCGGGGAAGCGCGCAGGCTCGGGGTCCAGCCCCACGCACAGCATCGAGCGGTGGCGCCCGGTGGCGGCGGCGAGCAGGGCGTTGAAGCTCATGCTTTCCTGGCGAGTTCCGCCGCCAGGCCGACGTAGCTGGCCGGCGTCATCGCCTTC
The DNA here is from genome assembly GCA_044224175.1 of Rubrivivax sp. Classification (GTDB taxonomy): domain Bacteria; phylum Pseudomonadota; class Gammaproteobacteria; order Burkholderiales; family Burkholderiaceae_C; genus Rubrivivax. The sequence continues at coordinate 21,432 of JBGAKY010000010.1, forward strand.
AGCCTTTCGCGTTCGGCCGCCGGCAATTCCAGCGTGTCGATGAAGGCCTGCAGCCCCTGGCGCGTGATGCGCTGGCCGCGTGTCAGCGCCTTCAGGCGTTCGTAGGGGTTGGACAGGCCGTGGCGGCGCATCACGGTCTGGATCGGCTCGGCCAGCACTTCCCAGGCGTCTTCCAGGTCGGCGGCGAGCGCGAAGGCGTCCAGCTCCAGCTTGTCGAGCCCGCGCGAGAGGCTGTCGTGGCCCAGCACCGCGTAGCCGAGTGCCACGCCCATGTTGCGCAGCACCGTGCTGTCGGTCAGGTCGCGCTGCCAGCGGCTCACCGGCAGCTTCTGCGCCAGGTGTGCCAGCAGCGCGTTGGCCAGGCCGTAGTTGCCTTCGGCGTTCTCGAAGTCGATCGGGTTGACCTTGTGCGGCATGGTCGAGCTGCCGACCTCGCCCTCCCTGGTGCGCTGCTTGAAGTAGCCCAGCGAGACGTAGCCCCAGACGTCGCGGCTCCAGTCCACCAGGACGGTGTTGCAGCGGGTGACGGCGTCGAACAGCTCGGCCATGTAGTCGTGCGGCTCGATCTGGATCGTGAGCGGGTTGAAGGCCAGCCCCAGCTGGCCTTCCACCACCTTGCGGCTGAAGCCTTCCCAGTCGAAGTCGGGCCAGGCGGCGAGGTGGGCGTTGTAGTTGCCGACCGCGCCGTTCATCTTCGCCAGCAGCCTGACGGCCGCGATGCGCTCGCGCGCCGTGACCAGGCGCGCCACCACGTTGGCCACCTCCTTGCCCACCGTGGTGGGGCTGGCGGGCTGGCCGTGGGTGCGCGCCAGCATGGGCACCGCGGCCCAGTCGCGCGCCATGCCGCGCAGCCGTTCGATGATGCGGTCCAGCGCCGGCAGCAGCACCTGTTCGCGCGCGGCCTTGAGCATCAGCGCGTGGCTGGTGTTGTTGATGTCCTCGCTGGTGCAGGCGAAGTGCACGAACTCGGCCGCGCGCTGCAGTTCGGCGTTGCTGCCGAAACGGCCCTTGAGCCAGTACTCGACCGCCTTGACGTCGTGGTTGGTGGTCTTCTCGATGTCCTTGATGGCCTGCGCGTCGGCTTCGGAGAAACGCAGCGCCAGCGAACGCAGCAGCCCGCGCGCCGCTTCCGACAGCGGCTTGAACTCGGCGAAGCCGGCGTCGGACAGGGCGATGAACCACTCCACTTCCACCTGCACGCGTCGGTGCATGAGGCCGAACTCCGACAGCAGCGGCCGCAGCGCGGCCATGCGCCCGGCGTAGCGGCCGTCCAGCGGCGAAAGGGCGGTGAGTGTGGAGACGGTCATTCGCAGCGCGGCCCGCGGCGCGCGGCGCGCCGGAAGCTCAAGGGGATTTCTTCGATTCTAGGGTGCGCCAGTCGATCTCGAATTGGCAGGCGTCAGCGCCGCAGGCCTCGCAGGCGGTCTCGGTCACGCACGCGGCCGGGTGCACCAGCACGCGGAACAGGCGCTCGAAGGTGGCGGCATAGAAGTCGCAGGCCGGCGCTTCGGACTGCAGGTCCTTGCACATCGGGTTGCCGCGGATCGAGAGCCGCACCGGCCGGCCCGCCTTCGCCTCGAACCGGCCGCTGCCGGCGAAGGTCCAGGCATGGCGCGTGATGGCCGACAGCAGCACGCGCGCGGCCAGCGGCGCCGGCAGCCGTTTCAGCAGCGCCTGCACGGGTTTCGGGATGCGGTGCGCCAGCAGGTAATCGCCGGTGCGCTTGCCTGCTTCGCGCGCGACGCGCCGCGCCGCCGCTTCGCCCAGCGTGGCGCGCAGTGCGGCGTGCAGGCGCGCCACCTCGGTCTCGTCGACCATCGCCTCCGGCGGGTGCCGCCAGTGCGACAGCAGGCCCGCCTGCGCGAACACCTGCTCGGCGCGCTGCGGCCCGCACAGCGCCGGCAGCACCTCGGCGACACGCGTGATCGCGTTCGGCCCGATCCTGCCGACGACGGCGTTCACTTCATCTGCTCTTCGGCCAGCTGCTCGGTGCCGCCGCCGCAGGCCATGGCGGCCTTGGCGATCTCGAAGTTCTCCTCGCCCTTGCGGCGCCGCATCTCGATCTTCGGCCCGTGCATCGTGACCCAGCCGTCGTCCACCTTGCTCAGCGCTTCGGCGGTGGCGGGTTCGATGCGGCGGTTCCTGTCGAAGTCGAAGTGCACCGTCTTCCGGGTCTGCGGGCCCCAGTAGCCGACGCGTCCCAGGTCGTAGAACTTGCGCTGGAAGCCGCTCCTGGCGAAGGCCTTCAGGCAGCCCATCAGGTACTTGCGCCTGGTCTTGTCCTTCTCCCAGGGGTACTGGAAGAAGCTCTTGTTCATGAAGAAGCGGCGGTAGTTGCTCATCACCCGGTCCAGCAGCTCGCCGCGGTCCATCGCGTCGGGCTTCATGATCGGGGTCACGAAGTTGTACTTCTCGAAGTCGAACACCTCGACCTTGTCGCCCAGCTCCTGGAACAGGTCGGAGAACGGCCAGGGCGTGTACATCGCCCAGTTGGCCATGTCCGGATTCCAGTCACGCGCCATCTGGTAGGTCTCTTCCAGCGTCTCGGCGGTCTCGTTCTCCAGGCCGACGATGAACTGCGCCTCGGTCACGATGCCGGCTTCGCGCAACAGGCGGATCGCGCGCTTGTTCTGCTCGATCGTCGTTTCCTTGTTGAAGCGGTCCAGCTTCAGCTGCGCCGCCGCCTCGGTGCCCAGGCTCACGTGGATGAGGCCGGCCTTGCGGAACAGCGGCAGCAGCTTCTCGTCGCGCAGGATGTCGGTGACGCGGGTGTTGATGCCCCAGAGCACGTCGAGCCTGCGGTCGATGAGCTCTTCGCAGAACTGGATGAACTTCCTGCGGTGGATGGTGGGTTCCTCGTCGGCGAGGATGAAGAAGCCCACGTCGTGTTCCTTCACCAGCTTCTCGATCTCGTCGACCACCTTCTTCGGGTCGCGGATGCGGTAGTCGCGCCAGAACTTCCACTGGCTGCAGAAGCTGCAGGTGAAGGGGCAGCCGCGCGCGAAGTTGGGAATGGCGACGCGCCGGCCCATCGGGATGTAGATGTACTGGTCCCAGTCCAGGATGCCCCAGTCGGGCTCGATGCGGTCCAGGTCCTCGATCGGCGGCTCGGCCGGCGTGGCCACCACCTTGCCTTCGCCGGCCAGGTAGGCGATGCCGTTGACGCCGCTGCGGTCGGCGGCGAAGCGGCCGCTTTCCACCGCGCGCACCAGGTTCAGGAACACCTGCTCGCCTTCGCCGCGCACGACGGCGTCGATCCAGGGCGCTTCCTTCAGCACCTGCGGGTACATGAAGGTGCCGTGGATGCCGCCCAGCACCGTCACCACCGAGGGGTTCACTTCCTTGGCCATCTGCAGCAGCCGCTCGGCCTTGTAGATGGCGGGGGTGATGGCGGTGCAGCCCACGATGTCGGGGCGCAGCTCGGCGATCTTCGCGCGCACCTGGTCGTCTTCCAGGTGGTGCGTCATCGCGTCGACGAAGATCACGTCGGTGTAGCCGGCCGCCTTCAGGTAGCCGGTCAGGTAGGCCACCCAGGCCGGCGGCCAGTTGCCGGCGATCTCGGCCCCACCGGAGTGGTAGTTGGGGTGAAGCAGCAGCACGCGCATTGTCGGAACTCCTCCTGCGGGGAGTCGAAAGTAAGCGTCTGGGGAAGCCAGGCTTTTGCGATGTGTCAAGTTCAGATGACACATTCAGTGACTACAAACCCTGACGGCGGGTGCCTCCGGATTGACGCTGCGGGTACGCGCCTTGCTAAATCAAGGGTTTAGATCAACACAGCCAGGAGCTTCCATGTCCCTCTCCCGCCGCCACGCCACGCTGACCGCCGTGGCCGCCGCGATCGCCTTCGCCGCCCCCGCCTTCGCCCAGAGCAAGCTGAAGGTGGCCGCCATCTACACCGTGCCGGTGGAACAGCAGTGGGTGAGCCGCATCGACAAGGCCCTGAAGGCGGCCGTGGCACGCGGCGAGATCGAGTACGTGTTCAGCGAGAACGTCGCCAACGCCGACTACGAACGCGTGATGCGCCAGTACGCCGAGAAGGGCAACACGCTGATCGTCGGCGAGAGCTTCGCGGTGGAAGCGGCGGCCCGCAAGGTGGCCAAGGAATATCCGAAGGTCTCGTTCCTGATGGGCAGCAGCGGCAAGCCGCAGGAGCCCAACTTCAGCGTCTTCGACAACTACATCCAGGAGCCCGCCTACCTCACCGGCATGGTGGCCGGCGGCATGACCAAGAGCCACAAGATCGGCATGGTCGGCGGCTACCCGATTCCGGAGGTGAACCGCCTGATGAACGCCTTCATGGCGGGCGCGAAGGAAGTGAACCCGAAGGTGGAATTCACCGTCACCTTCATCAACAGCTGGTTCGACCCGCCCAAGGCCAAGGAAGCCGCCTTCGCGATGATCGACAAGGGCGCCGACATCCTCTATGCCGAACGCTTCGGCGTCAGCGACGCGGCCAAGGAAAAGGGCAAGCTGGCCATCGGCAACGTGATCAACACGCAGGACAAGTACCCCGACACCGTGGTCGCCAGCGCGCTGTGGAACATGGAGCCCACCATCGACGCCGCGCTCAAGGCCGTGAAGGCCGGCCAGTTCAAGGCCGAGGACTACGGCAAGTACTCGACGATGAAGTGGAAGGGCAGCGAACTGGCGCCGCTGGGCACCTTCGAGAAGAAGGTGCCCGCCGATCTGGCGGCCAAGGTGAAGGCGAAGGAGAAGGACATCGCCGAAGGCAGGTTCAGCGTCAAGGTCGACGACGGCCAGCCCAAGGGCAAGTGAGTCTGACCGGGCGCTGATCAGTCGCAGAAGCGGCGCACCGCGGCACGCGCCGCTTCGAGGTCGGAAGCCACCGCCCTCGCGCCCGGCGACTCCAGCAGGCCGAGCCGGTCGCGCGCGCGGACGCATTCCACGGCGCGTGCGCCGCGGGCTTCTTCCCGCTGCAGCTGCGGCGCCAAGTCGTCGGCCCTCAGGCCGCTGCAAAGCCGTGCCGCTTCGGCCTGCAGGCGCGCGATCTCGGCGTCGCGCTCGCTGTCGGGCAGGTAGCTGCCCGGGTGTTCGAGGCTGGTCACCGGTCCGCCTCGCTGCACGGTGTCGAGCTGCTGGCGCGTGAAGGCACAGGCCCGCAGCCGGGCCTGGGTGTCGCGCCGCTCGCGTTCCTGCAGGGCGGCCTGCGCGGACTCGGCCTGTTCACGTTCGGCGGCAAGGCGGCGTGCCTGCTCGACCACGCCCGGGCGGCTGGCGGCTGCCGCACCCGGCGCGGGCATGGGGGGCACCGGCAGCGGCCGTGCCGAGGCACCGCTGGGCGGGCTGTCGCCGAAATGGGTCTGGCCCTGGGCGTCCACCCAGCGGTAGATCTCGCCGGCCGCCGCCGCCGCGAACACCAGGCCGGCGACCGCCCCTGCGAAACGCAGGCGTCTGTCCATCGGCGCATTCTGGGCAGGCGGAGCGTCGGGACCGATGCGCCGCGTCAATGCGCCGGCGCCTGGTTGGTCGAAGGCACCGTCCTGGGTCAGAACAGCAGCGACCAGACCGCCAGCACCGTGAGCACGAAGCCCAGCGTGGCGGCGTAGGCGACGCTCACGAAGCCGTCGCGCAGCAGCTGTGCCCACCAGCGGGCGCCGTAGACGCTCCGCTCCGCCAGCCAGGTGTAGACCGGCGTCGCCACCAGGGCCGCGAAGGCCAGCACGCCCACCTGCGACAGCAGCAGCCCCAGCATCAGGAACCAGAACGCGTGCAGGTGCAGCGCGAACACCAGGTGCTCGGTGTAGCGCAGGCGCCGGTTCCACCAGGCCAGCTTCAGCCAGCCCGCGAAGGCCGGCACCAGGATGAACATCGCCGCGCCCAGGTTGGACACGTAGCGCGCGCCGTATTCGGCCACCTCGCGCAGCACCGCCTTGGGCTCGATGTCCAGCCGCCGCTGCAGCCGCTTGCACAGCCAGGCCGGCAGGTCGTTGCAGAAGAAGGCGCCGTCCTTGACGCCGGCCTTGCCGTGCGCGATGTTGATCTGCAGGTTCTGGATGCCCTTCTCGGGCGGCTTCGGGGGTTCCACGTTCAGCGAGGCGCTGGTGGCGAAACGCAGCGCCAGCAGCACCAGCACGCTCAGGGTGAGGTACAGGCGCAGCGGCAGCACGTAGTGGCGGCGGCGGCCGGCCAGGTACTGCCGCGTCAGCTCGCCCGGGCGCAGCAGCAGCAGCTTGAGCGTGCGCCACAGCGCGCCTTCGGTGGAGAAATAGGCGCCGCCGAACTGCTGCGCGAATTCGCGCAGCGTGGGCGGCTGCACGTTCGTCTCCTGCCCGCAGGCGGGGCAGTAGCGCGCGGCGGCGGGCAGCGGCGCTTCGCAGTTCAGGCAGGCGGCGGGCGGGGGTGGGGTCGACATGCGGCGAGAATCGCAGCCGATGGTAACCAGCGTCCTGCGCCTTTCGAACATCACCAAGCGCTTCGGCGCCCTGGTCGCCAACGACGCCATCTCGCTCGACCTGGGTCGCGGCGAGGTGCTGGCGCTGCTGGGCGAGAACGGCGCCGGCAAGAGCACGCTCGTGTCCATCCTGTTCGGCCACTACGTTGCCGACGAAGGCACGATCGAGGTCGAAGGCCGCGCGCTGCCGCCCGGCGAACCGAAGGCGGCGCTGGCTGCCGGCGTGGGCATGGTGCACCAGCACTTCACGCTGGCCGACAACCTGAGCGTGCTCGACAACGTGATGCTGGGCACGGAAGCCCTCTGGCAGCCCTTCTCGCGCCGCGCCGCCGCGCGCGCCCGCCTGCTGGACGCGGCCCGGCGCTTCGGCCTGCAGGTGCGGCCCGAAGCGCGTGTGGCCGACCTCTCGGTGGGCGAACGCCAGCGGGTGGAGATCCTGAAGGCGCTGGTGCGCGGCGCGCGCATCCTGATCCTGGACGAGCCGACCGCGGTGCTCACGCCGCAGGAAGTGGGCTCGCTCTTCGCGACGCTGTCGCGCATGGTGGCCGAAGGTCTGTCGATCATCTTCATCAGCCACAAGCTCGACGAGGTGCTGGCCGTCTCGCACCGCATCGCGGTGCTGCGCGCCGGCAGGCTGGTGGCGCTGCGCGACGCCCGGGGCGCCGCCAAGGCCGAGCTGGCCGAAGCGATGGTCGGCCGCAGCGTGCCGGCGCCGGTGCGGCGCAACCACGAGCCCGGCGCCGTGGTGTGCGAACTGCCGGGCACGCCGCTGTCGGTGCGCGCCGGCGAGGTGCTGGCGATCGCCGGCGTGGCCGGCAACGGCCAGCGAGCGCTGGCCGAGCGGCTGTGCGGCGAAGGCGAGCAGGGCATCGTGCTCGAAGGACGCGCGCTCGCCGCCTCGCCGCGCCGCTTCGTCCAGGCCGGGGTGGCGCGCGTGCCCGAAGACCGCCAGGCCGTGGGCGCGGTGGGCGACCTGCCGCTGTGGGAGAACGCAGTGCTGGAACGCTACCGCGAGCCTGCCTTCTCGCGCCGCGGCCTGGTGCGGCGGCAGGCGGCACGCGAGTTCGCGCGCCGCCTGGTCGACCGTTTCGACGTGCGCGGCGGCGGGCTCGATTCGCCGGTGCGTTCGCTCTCCGGCGGCAACATGCAGAAGCTGATCCTGGGCCGCGAACTGGGCAGCACCACGCCGCGGCTCATCGTGGCCGACCAGCCAACCTGGGGCCTGGACATCGGCGCCGTCGCCTACGTGCACCAGCAACTGCTGGACGCTGCGGCGGCCGGCGCCGCGGTGGTGCTGATCAGCGAAGACCTGGACGAGATCTTCGCGCTCGCCGACCGCGTGGCCGTCATCCACCAGGGCCACCTGGGCGAACCGCGGCCGGCGGCCGAATGGACCCTGGCCGACATCGGCATGGCGATGGCCGGGGCGCGGCATGCGGCTTGAACGGCGCAGCACCACGCCGGCGCTGCTGATGCTGATGGCACCGCTGGGCGCCGTCGCCTTCACGCTGGCGATCAGCTCGCTGCTGGTGGCCTGGGCCGGCGCGCCGGTCGGCCGCGCCTACGCGCTGCTGCTCGAAGGCGGCTTCGGCTCGCGCTTCGCGCTCACCGAGACGCTCACGCGCGCCACGCCGCTCATCTTCACCGGGCTGGCGGCGGCGGTGGCGTTCCGGGCGCGGCTGTTCAACATCGGCGCCGAAGGCCAGCTCTACGCCGGCGCGCTGGCGGCGGTGGCGGTGGGCGGGCTGCATGGCGGCACCGGCTTCGCGCTGTCGCCCTGGCTGCTGTTCCCGGCCATGCTGCTGGCCGCGGCGCTGGCGGGCGCGCTGCTGCTGCTGGGCCCGGCGCTGCTGAAGAGCCGCCTGGGCGTGGACGAGGTGGTGACCACGCTGCTGCTCAACTTCATCGTCCTGCTCTTCGTCTCGGCCATGCTCGACGGGCCGATGAAGGACCCCACCGCGATGGGCTGGCCGCAGAGCGTCGCGCTGCAGGACGCGCTGCAGCTCTCGAAGCTGATCGAGCGCAGCCGCGTGCACAGCGGCCTGCTGGCCGCGCTGGCGCTGGCGGTGGCGCTGTGGGCGCTGCTGAAGTACACGACGCTGGGCTTCGAGATCCGCGCCGTCGGCGCCAACCCGCGCGCGGCGCGCTTCGCCGGCATGCCGGTCGACGCCACCGCGGTGAAGGTGGCGCTGCTGTCGGGCGCATTGGCCGGCCTGGCCGGCGCGGTGGAAGTGGCCGGCCGCACCGGCTACGTGACGCTGGACATGAGCCCGGGCTACGGCTACAGCGGCATCGTGATCGCGATGCTGGCCATGCTCAACCCGCTGGGCGTGGTGGCGGCGGCGGTGTTCGTGGCCGGCGTGCTGGTGGGCGCCGACAGCATGAGCCGCGCGGTGACGGTGCCCACCTACATCGCCGACGTCATCGTCGCCGTCGCGCTGATCGCGATGCTGGTGGCGACGATGCTCACGCAGTACCGCGTGCGGCGCTAGAAGCCTGGGCTCAGCGCATGCTGCGCGAATCGCGCAGCCGCGCGGCCAGGGTGCGCAGGGCCTGCAGGTCCCAGGCGTCGGCGGCCAGCTGCAGTTCGCGCGCGGCGACATGGGCTTCGAAGTCGGCTGCGCCGCGCACCATCCACGCGACCACCACGTCCACGTGGCGCGGCAGGCCGGGCAGGCGCTCGCCCGCCTCGGCAGCGAGCAGGCGGTCCAGATGGCCCAGGTCGCGGCAGCGGTGCAGCCAGGGCAGGGCCTCGCGCGTGACGAAGCGCTCCAGCTGTTCGGCCGCGCGTGCGGTGCCCTCGACGCTGCGCACCCAGTCGAAGGCCTGGGCGGTCGGGCCCGGCAGGTGCAGTGCGTGCACCGCCTGCTCGGCCAGCGCCCCGTGGTCGGCGCCCAGGCCGCTGGCCATGCGCCAGCGCACCAGCACCTCGTCGTGCGCGATCTCGGCCTTCAGGCTCCAGCCGTAGGAAACCGGGTGCTCGGCGCCCGTCGGCGGTCCGCTGAGCACCAGCCGCACCCGTTCGCGCCCGCCTTCAAAGGCGCGCACCGGCGAAGCCGCCGCGCCGACCGCGAAGCCGGCCGCTTCGGCCAGCGCGTTCAGGCGCGCGGGCAGCACCCGCAGCGCATGCTGCATCAGGCCGTTGGCGTCGCGCGGGTCGACCGCGGCGCGGCGGCTCGGCGGCAATGGTGGTCGTGCACTGCCGGCCGCCGCCGACGCGGGCATCTCGTGCAGCCGTGCCGCCAGCGCGGCCGGTCCTTCGGGCGCCAGGCCCATGCGTTCGACGGCTTCCATCGCCAGCAGCCGGCTCAGCGATTCGAGCTTGCGACGGCCCGCCAGCTTTGCCACCACCAGCGGCATCTCGCCGTCGCTCTGGGCGTACGACTCGAAGCGCGTGGCAGGCGGGCCGTTGAGCATCTCGTCGAGCGCGGCGAGATCGCGCGCGCGGTCCAGTTGCGGCAGGGCTTCGTGCTCGATCGCGGTGCGCAGCGCGTCGAAGGCGGCGCCGGCCTTGGCGCGCTGGTCCGGTAGCACGAAGAAGCCGCCGCCGGGTCCGGGGAAGCGGGCGAGCGTGAAGCGGTGCGTCGGCCGCGCGGCGGGTGCTGTGCGTCCCGTGGCCTGGCGCCAGAGTTCCGTCGCGTCGTCGTGCCAGGTCTCGAAGGCCAGGTTCCAGCCGCGGCCCGAAGGCGGGCGCTCCAGCAGCACACGCTGCACGCCGCCTTCGAAGCGGCGTTCGTGAACCGACGGCGTGGGTCCTGGAGTGAAGCCGTGCTGCGCCAGGCCTTCGGCCACCGCGGTGGTGAAGATGGCCTCGGCCTCGTCTTCGGGCAGAGGGTCGGACGGGCCCTCTTCGTGGAGCCGCTGCAGCACACGGGCCGCGCCGCTGTCGACCGCGGCGTCGTCGCGCGGCATCGGTGTCGGCTCCACTTCGCGGCGCAGGAAATCGACCAGGGCCGGCCAGCGTTCCGCCAGCGGCGTGTCGCCGATGGACAGCGGCGGCAACGGCCGTGCCGCCAGCTCGTCGAAAGAGGGGCTGCCGGCCAGCCGCGCCAGCACCAGCGCAACCACCCAGCCCTTCGCTTCGGCCTGCATCGTGGCCCACAACGGGCCGTTGCCGTTGACCTGCCGGTCCAGCGGCCGCGGGCCGCTGCGCGCGGCGACCAGCAGGGGCAGCCAGCGCGTGTCGACGAAGGCCGACCAGTCGCGCAGCGCCTGCTCGTCGGCCGCTGGCGCCTCGTGCACGCCGCGGTAGGTGGCGCCGCGCAGCGGCTGGCCCCAGGTGCGCGCGGCCAGGGTCTCGATCCACTCGTCGCGGCCCTGCACCTGCAGGCGGCAGCGCAACGACTCATGACTGCCGTCGACCCAGAGGTCGACGATCTGGCGGTGCGAAGTGCCGTGGTGCACGAAACGGCGATCGGCGCTGCTCGTGCCCTGCGCCCGCATGCCGAGCAGGCGCTTCGCCAGGAAGTCGCCCAGCGACTGGCGCAGCTGCACGCGCGGCGGCGGCGCCAGCGCCGAAGGCGCTTCGGCCTGCATCCGCCGCCAGCGTTCGGCCCACTCGGGCGGCAGCACGCGGCCGTCGGGCAGGAAGGCGACGCCGAGCTGCTCGTCCAGCAGCGCCAGGCCCTGCAGCTTGAGCACCGCGACGCGCAGCAGGTCGAGCGCGTCGTCGCGCGGCACCGCGAAGGCGAACACCGCCGAGGTGCAGGCCCGCGCCTGGGCCTGCAGCGCGCCGAAGCCGTACAGGCGGGCGTCGCGGCCGGTGGGGTCCTGGCGGCGGTCGGGGTGGGTCGCTTCGAGCCGGGCCGCGAAGGCCAACAGGCGGGTGCTGGCGCCGGCGGGCTGCGACTGCAGCGCCAGCATCTGCGCCGCCACCTCTTCGAAGCTGCCCGGCGCCGGCTGGCCCGCAGGCGGTTCCCAGACTCGCAGGTCGTAGCTCATCGAACGGGGTCCTCCCGGGGCCCTTTCTCGTGGCACGATGCTGCCACAGCCCCATGCCACCGCTGACCCCTTGAGCGAGACCTTCGACCTGCTGCTCGCCGCGCCCTTCTGGGTGGCGGTGCTGCGCATCGCCACGCCGCTGGTGCTGGGCACGCTGGGCGTGCTGCTGTGCGAACGCGCCGGCGTGCTGAACCTGGGCATCGAAGGCATCATGGTGGCCGGCTCGGCGCTGATGGGCGTGGCCGGCGCCTTTCTCACGCTGGCGGCGTTCAACGCCTTCTACTTCAACATGGTCAACGGCCGCGGCTGGGTCTGCGTGGCGCTGGTGGTGTTCGCTTCCTGGCAGCCCGGCAAGGCGCTGCTGGGCGCGCTGCTGTTCGCCTTCTTCGACGCGCTGCAGCTGCGGCTGCAGCAGGCCGGCGGCAGCGACTTGTCGCGTGCCTTCGGCTTCGAGCTGCCCTACCAGGCCTACCTGATGCTGCCCTACGCGATGGCGATCATCGCGCTGGTGCTGGTCGCGCGGCGTGCGGCCTACCCTCAGGCGCTGATGAAGCCCTATCGCAAGGGCGAACGTTGACGAACGTGAAGCTTTGAAAAGGGCGTCGGCGCCGGCGCCGCGGCGGCCGTTGGCGGACTGGAGGACTCCCTCCAAGGAGACACAGCCATGAAGACCAGGACCTGGTCCCGCAGCGCCCTTGCGCTGGCCTTCGCCGCCACCCTGGGCGGCTGCGTGGTCGCCCCCGTCGGACCCTACCCGGGCGAGGTGGTCGTGGCCGCACCGCCGCCGCCGCAGGTGGAAGTGATCGGCCCGCCGCCGGTGGTGGGCTACGTCTGGATCGGCGGCTTCTGGAACTGGGTCGGCCGCCGTCATGTCTGGGTGGGCGGGCACTGGGAAGCGCCGCGCCCGGGCTACCGCTGGCACCCGCACCGCTGGGAACCGGTGTCCGGCGGCTACCGCATGGCGCCGGGGCGCTGGGAACGCGACGTGCGCTGACCCTCAGGGGCAGGGCGCCGGCATCGTGGGACCCGACACGCGGCCCAGCGACACCGGGCCCAGCATCAGCCTCTCCTGGGTGTCGAACAGGCGCATCTCGAGCCGGCCGCCCGCCGCCTGCACGTGAAGCGTGGCGGCCTGCGCGGCGCCGTCCAGCGTGGCGATTCCGAAGAAGCGCGCGCCCAGCTCCGAAGACACCCCCCAGCTGCCCTTGAACGAAAGCCGCTGGCAGGCCGCGTCCAGCGTGGCGGCGTTGCCCTCCAGCAGCGCCGTCACCAGGCTCTTCGGCTCGGTGTCGGCCAGCAGCACCGCGGCCGTGCCCTGCGCGGCCGGCGTGCCGCCGGTCGGGGGCGGGCAGTCCAGCAAGGCCGCGAAGTCGGCGCCGCACAAGGGCGCTGCGGTGACCGACGCGCTCGGCTGCGGGTCGATGGCGCCACCGGTGCCGGTGCCGCCCGCGCCGGGGCCGCAGCCGGCGGCCGCGGCCAGCCACAGGGCCAGCGCTGCCGCGCACAGCGATTTCGACCGGGGCCGTTGCGGGGTCATGGCGATGGGTCCTCCCTGCCGCTGAAGAAGTAGACCCCGAAGCGCGCGCGCCGCGTGCGTTCGGCCGCCGGGGCCTGGGTCTCGTCGTGGTCGAAGCGCGCCTGCGCTTCGGCCATCACGCTGCGCAGCGCCTGTTTCCAGGCCCGCTGCGCGGCCCGCTGCAGGCGCGCCGCCGAGTCTTCGGTGATGCGGTCGACATACACCGCCTGCTCCAGGAAGTCGGCCTCGCCCTGCAGGTTGGCTGCGGCGGCGGCCGCGTGGTCCTGCAGGTTGCGCGCGAACAGGTCCGACAGCTGCGCGAAGTCCTCGCGCGGCGCGAAGCCGCCGTGCTGCAGGTGCACGCCCCTTTCGTCTTCGGCCACCACGCCCAGGCGCAGCAGTTCGTCGAGCACGGCGCGCGGCCGCACGTCGCTGCTGATGCCCTGCACCAGGGCGTCGAAGCTGCCGGGCGCGGCGTCGGCCGAACGCGCCAGCACGCGCGGTTCGCCGCGCCGGTCGCGGAAGGCACGTTCGGCCAGCCAGCGTGCCACCACCTCGCCGGCCAGGCCCAGCGGCGGCACCGCGGGCGCGGCGGCGCGTTCGCCGCGCGTGAGCTCGCGCACGTCGCGCCGGTGCACGCCCGAGAGCAAGGTGACCGCGCTGTCGGTCTGCACCATGCCGCGCGCCGCCAGTTCGGCACGGGCCGCGTCCAGGAACACGCGCTTGAGCGCCGCCGCGAACGCCGGGTAGCCGATGCCGTGGCGCACCAGCAGGCGCACCAGCGGCTGCAGCACGCGCAGCACGCGTTCGAGCAGCAGGGCGGGCTTGGCGGCGGCTTCCATCAGCGGCGCCGGCCGGCGGGGCGCAAGTTGACAGCGGTGTTCACTGTGGGATATTGTCCCACACAAAGCTGTCGATCACGACACCGTTCAGGGACAGGAAAACGAGAAGGAGCACGGCCATGCGCACGTTGCCGAAGTCCGCCCGCGCCGCCGGCGCGGGGCTGCTGCTGGCCATCGCCCTGGCGGGTTGCGGCGGTGGCGGCGGTGGCACCACCACCGAACCGGAGACCCATGCCGGCACGCTGGCCGCCGCACAGCCGGGCGAACTGGCGGCCTTCGTGCAGAACCGGCTGCGCGTGCGCCAGACGCAGCGCAGTCCGGGCGGCGGCGACGTGGTGGCGATGCCGGCCGTGCCCGCGCCGGCCACCGGCGGCGCCACGCCGGTGACGGCGGGCACCGTGGTCCAGGAAGCCGGCGTCGACGAAGCCGACCTGCTGAAGACCGACGGCACCCACCTCTACACGCTGCAGCCCGAAGGCAGCACCGGCACCCGCCTGCGCAGCTGGCAGCGCCAGGGCGACGGCAGCCTGAAGGCGCTGGCCTCGCTGGCGCTGCCGGTGGAAGGCGCGGCCTGGATCGACACCCGCGGCGTGCTGCCCACCGAAGACCTGCAGGCGCTGGGCGTGATCTCGCAGGTGTGGACGCCGGCGAACAACCCGCCGATCTGCATCGACCTGTGCCCGGCGGTGGCGGCGGTGTTCTGGGCTGCCGGCCGGGTGGAACTGCAGCGCGTGGACGTGCGCGACGCTGCCGGGCCGGTGCCCGGCGTGCGCCTCACGCTGGACGGCAGCCTGGTCGACAGCCGCCGCGTCGGCGACCGGCTCTACATCGTCACCCGCCATCAGCCGGTGCTGGCGGCCGACGTGCTGCCCTTCGGCATTCCCGAGGCGGACCGCGAAGCCATCATCCAGGCCGTCGGCGCCGCCGACGTGCTGCCGCGCGTGCGCGTGAACGGCGGCACCCCGAGGCCGCTGGTCGAAGAGACCGACTGCTGGCTGCAGACCGATCCCGGCTCGCCCGCGATCGAGATCACCACCCTCACCGTGGTCGACCTCGCCTCGCCCGAACTGGCCTTCCGCAGCCGCTGCTTCGTCGGCGGTTCGGAAGCGATCTACATGACGACGTCTGCGCTCTACGTGGCCACCGGCAACTGGTCGGTGCCGATGTTCGCACCGGTGGGCTGGCCGCAGAAGATCCAGACCTACATCCACAAGTTCGCGATCGAAGGCGACAGCGTCGCCTACCGCGGCACCGGCGCGGTCGACGGCCACCTGGGCTGGGACCCCGAACGCAAGTCGTTCCGGCTGAGCGAACACGAAGGCGTGCTGCGCGTGGTGAGCTATACCGCGCCCACCGGCTGGGCCACGGTCGCCGAGCTGGGCGTGGCGCCTTCGCCGGCTCTGCTGACCCTGCTGCGCGAAGACAGCGCCAGCGCCACGCTCAAGGCCGTGTCCACGCTGCCCAACGCACGCCGCCCGGCACCGCTGGGCAAGCCCGACGAGCAGGTCTACGCGGTGCGCTTCGACGGCGCGCGCGGCTACCTGGTCACGTTCCGCCGCATGGACCCGCTTTACGTGCTGGACCTGTCGGACCCCGCAGACCCCAGGATCACCGCCGCGCTGGAGACGGCGGGTTATTCGAGCGACCTCTACCCGCTGGGCGACGGCCTGCTGTTCGGCGTCGGCCGCGAGGCCGACGGCAGCGGCCGCATCACCGGCCTCAAGTTCGCGCTCTTCGACATGCGCGACGCCGCCGCGCCGGTGGTGCTGGGCAGCCACGTGGTGGCAGGCGCCGCCAGCCAGCTCACGCTGGACAGCACGCGCCACGGCATCGCCATCGGCAACGACGGCACGCACGCGCGCATCGCCTTGCCGGCCCTGCTGTCGGCCGACTACGCCAGCGCCAGCAGTGCCCTGCTGCGGCTGGAAGTGGACCTGGCCGCGCGCACGCTGGCCGCACCGCCGCCGCTGGCCACCAGTGCCGGCTGGCCTTCCGACCTGTGGCTGCGGCGCAGCGTGCTGATCGGCGAGCAGGCGTACTACCTGCGCGACGGCACGCTGGAGCGCTTCGACTGGTGAGCTTCAGCCGCTGACGCCGTCGATCAGCCAGTTGCCGGCGGCCGCCGCCGGCGGCTCGTCGTCGATGCGGAAGGCGGCCGCCACCGCCTGCGCGGCGTGCCCGGCCGCCGCTTCGCCGGCCGCATGCACGAAGGCCAGCGGCTCGCCCGCGGTGACGCTGCGGCCGAGCGCGCGCACGCCGGCCAGGCCCACGCGCGGGTCCACCGTGTCGCCATCGCGCGCGCGGCCGCCGCCCAGCGCCACGATGGCCATGCCGAGCGCGCGCACGTCGATCGCGGCCACGTAGCCGCTCTGCGGCGCCGGCACCGCGCGCTGCACCGGCGCCACCGGCAGGCGTGCGTCCTGCAGCACGTCGGCCGGGCCGCCGAGCGCGGCCACCATGCGCGCGAAGCGCTCGGCCGCCTGGCCGCCGGCGAGCGCCCGTTCGACCGCCTGTCGGGCCGCCTCGTGGCCGTCGAACACGCGGCCCAGCACCAGCAGGCGCGTGGACAGCGCCAGCGTCAGCGCCAGCAGGCGCGGGTCGGCCGCGCGGCCGGTGAGCAGGTCGATCGCCTCGCGCACTTCCAGCGCGTTGCCGGCGGCGGTGCCCAGCACCTGGTTCATGTCGGTGACCAGCGCCTCGGCCGGCAGGCCGGCGGCGCGCGACACGCGCACCAGGCTTTCGGCCAGCGCGCGCGCCTCCGGCGCACGCCGCATGAAGGCGCCGCTGCCGGACTTGACGTCCAGCACCAGCGCCGAAAGACCGGCCGCGCGCTTCTTGCTCAGGATGCTGGCGGTGATGAGCGGCAGCGACTCCACCGTGGCCGTGACGTCGCGGATGGCGTAGAGCCGGCGGTCGGCCGGCGCCAGGCTCTCGCTGGCGCCCACGATGGCGCAGCCGGCTTCGCGCAGCACGCCCAGCAGCCGTTCGCGCGAAGGGTTCACGCCGTAGCCGGGCAGCGCTTCCAGCTTGTCCAGCGTGCCGCCGGTGTGGCCCAGGCCGCGGCCGCTGATCATGGGCACCACGCCGCCGCAGGCGGCCACCAGCGGCGCCAGCACCAGGCTCACCTTGTCGCCCACGCCGCCGGTGCTGTGCTTGTCCAGCACCGGGCCCGGCAGGCCGGCGCCGGACCAGTCCAGCACCTCGCCGGAGCGGGTCATCGCCTCGGTCAGCGCCACCGTCTCTTCGGGCGCCATGCCGCGCAGCACGATGGCCATGGCCATGGCCCCGGCCTGGGCGTCGCTCCAGCCGCCGCCGGCCAAACCCTGGACGAAGGCCTCGACCTGCGCGCGCGTGAGCGTCAGGCCGTCGCGCTTGGCGCGGATCACTTCCTGCGGCAGCATCGCGCGTGCCTCAGCGCAGGTACACCCGGTCGAGCAGTTCGCGGCTTTCGGCCGCGACTTCGGACACGCGGCCGCTGTCGTCGAAGCGGACCTGGAACTCGTCGAACGTCCACAGCCAGTAGCGCCAGGTGGCCGCGTCCAGGTGCGGGTTCTCGCTGGCCATGGGCCAGCCCAGCGCCATGATCACCTGCTCGCGCGTCATGCCGTTGGTGACGCGCGCGCTCCGGATGGCGGTCTGGATCTTCGGCGCGTAGCCGGCCAGCTTCTGCAGCGGGTCTTCGGCCACCACGTAGCGCTTCGCGAATTCCTCGATGCGCAGGTTGCGGCTGTAGTCGTTGCCGATCTGCTGCGCGCCGTCGGCGAATGCCACGTTCACGCGGTTGCGGCCGTAGCCGGTGACCTTCACCGGCGTGCCCAGCGGGATGATCGTCTTGCTGCCTTCGGCGTAGTTGCTGTCGCTGATCCACTGGCCGTCGGTGCGCATGTTGCAGCAAAGGAAACCCTGCGGCTTGTCCTGCGCGAAGGCGGCACTCGCGGCCAGCAGCGCCAAGACGCCGGCGGCGGCGGAAAGACGGCGGTTCATCGTGACCCTCCCTGCTTCACGGTTCGCGCCAAAAGCCTATCACCGTGCCGGCGGGGTCCGCCTTCAATTCAGCCTTGCGATCCGTGGGATTTCCAAAGGCTTCAGGGCCGGCTGCCGCGCCACGTGGCGTTCCAGCGCCTCGATGTCCATCATGCCGGTGCGCGCCTCGCGACCCTGCTTGAAGACGCTGAAGTTGTCGCCGCCAGCGGCGAGGAAGCCGTTGACGGTGACACGCAGGCTGTCGCCCGGCGCGATGGGCCGGCCCTCCAGCTGCAGGCTGCCGGGCACCACGCGCCGGCCCACGGGCTGGGCGGCGTCCCAGCGGTAGCCGAAGCCCTTCGACACCTGCAGGATGCGCGGCATCGGCTGACCCTGCCACTGCTGTTCCAGCAGCGCGGCCAGCTCGGCGCCGCTGAGGGTGATCGTCACCAGGTTGTTGTAGAACGGTTGCGCGGCGAACAGGTCCTCGTAGCGCAGCTGGCCGTCTGCCGGCCGGGCCAGCCCGGTGCGGATGCCGCCCGGGTTCATCAACGCGATCTGGGCCCCGGCGTCGCGCGTGGCTTCCAGCTGCGCGTCGGCGATCACCTGGCCCAGCGGCATCTCGCCGGCGGCGTTGGCGTCGCGCGAGAGCGGTGCCTCGATGCGGCCGACCACGCGCTGCGCCAGCGGCCGTGCCAGCGCCTCGTAGGCGGCGATGAGCCGGGTCTGGAAAGCGTCCTTCGCGAAACGCTCGGGCCGCACGATCACGTTGTCGGCCACCGCGGCGGTGACGTCGCGCGACTTGCGGTCGATGGTCAGGTCGATCTGCGTGACGATGCTGCCGAACTTGTCGCCGCTGGTCACCAGACGGCCCGCGATGCGGCAGTTGTAGGCGCGGTGCGTGTGGCCGCTGATCACCACGTCCACGGCCTGGTCCAGCTTCTCGACGATGCCGACGATGGGGCCGCTGATGCCCGGGCATTCGTTGTAGTCGCCGGTGGGCTGGCCGCCTTCGTGGATGAGCACGACGATGGCCTCGACGCCCTGCGCCTTCAGGCCCGGCACCAGCGCGTTCACGGTCTCGGCCTCGTCGCGGAACTCCAGGCCGGCCACGCCCGTGGGCACCACGATCGACGGCGTGGCCTTGAGCGTGAGGCCGATGAAGGCGACGGGCACGCCTTCGAAGCGCTTCACGTAGACGGGCGGCAGCAGCGTGCGGCCGGTCTTCAGGTCCACCGTGCTGGCGGCCAGGTACTGGAAGCGCGCGCCGGCATAGGTCCTGGACGGCCCCTTGCAGCCTTCGGCCGCGCAGCCGCCGCGCTGCAGGCGCAACAGCTCGGCCGCACCCTGGTCGAATTCGTGGTTGCCCACTGCGCTGGCTTCCAGGCCCATGGCCGAGAGCGATTCGACGGTCGGCTCGTCCTTGAACAGTGCCGACAGCAGCGGCGAGGCGCCCACCAGGTCGCCGGCGGCGACGAAGACATGGTTGGGGTTCTGCGCCTTCAACTCCGCCACCGCGGTGGCCAGGTGCTCGGCACCGCCGGCCGGCACCACCACGGTCTTGCTGCGGTCGGCCGGGTCGGCGATGCGGAGGCCGCCGCCGGGCGTCTTCAGGTTGCCGTGGAAGTCGTTGATGGCGAGGATCTTCACGCGCAGCGGCGTCTCGGGTGGCGTGGCGCAGCCGGCCAGCAGTGCGGCGAGGACGAAGGCGACGATGCGGGGGGAGACCATCTCAGTAGCTGCCTTTCGGTTCGGCCGCGGCGCGGCCGGAGAGGCGGGCTTCGATGTCGTCGAGCAGCCCGCTGGCGCCGACGCGGAAGCGGGCCGGCGTGACGGCACCGAAGCGCGCGGCCGCGAGATCGATGTAGACCGCCGCGTCGGCCACCGTTCGGATGCCGCCGGCCGGCTTGAAGCCGACCTTCGAAGCCGGATCGATCGCCTCCAGCAGCAGCCTGGCCGCCGCCGGCGTGGCGCTGACCCTGGCCTTGCCGGTGCTGGTCTTCAGGAAGTCGGCGCCGGCGTCGAGCGCGGCGCGGCAGGCGCGGCGGATGGGCGCCTCGTCGGCCAGTTCGCCGGTCTCGAGAATGACCTTCAGCGTCCGGCCTTCGCAGGCGCGCCGCACTGCCGCCAGCAGCGGCGGCGCGGCGTCCAGGTCGCGGTACGGCAGCACCACGTCGACCTCGTCGCCGCCGGCTTCGCAGATCGCCTGCGTGTCGCGCACCGCGCGCGCAGTGTCGCTGCTGCCGTCGGGGAAGTTCGCGACCGCGGCCACGCGCACCGAAGCCGGCAGCCGCGCGCGTGCAAAGGCCACGAAGCGCGGCCACACGCAGACGGCCGCGGTGTGGCCGAAGGGACCCTGGGCGCGCCGGCACAGGCGTTCGATGTCGGCTTCGGTGTCGGCTTCGCCCAGGCTCGTCAGGTCCAGGCAGGCAAGCGCGGTGCGGGCGGCTTCGTCGGCGTCCATCGGGTCACAATTCCAGCACGGCGATCACCGCCTCCAGCAGGGCCGCGGCGCACGTGCCGGCGGCCTGCGCGGTGGCCATCGTGTGTTCGTGGCTCAGCACTTCGGCGGCCAGGCCGGCCGCCATGTTGGTCATCAGCGAGACCGCCAGCACGCGCAGCCCGGCATGGCGGGCGACGATGGTCTCCGGCACCGTGCTCATGCCCACCGCGCGTGCGCCCAGCAGCTTCATCATGCGGATCTCGGCCGGCGTCTCGAATTGCGGGCCCAGCGCCCAGGCGTAGACGCCTTCGGGCAGTTCCACACCCTGCGCGCGTGCGGCCGCCTTCGCCTGCGCGCGCAGCGCGGCGTCGTAGGCGTTGCCCATGTCGACGAAGCGACCGTTGCCGGTCTCGCCGACCAGCGGCGAGCGCTGCACCAGGTTCAGGTGGTCCTCGATCAGCATCAGCGCGCCCGGCGGCACCGCGGGGTCCAGGCTGCCGGCGGCGTTGGTCTGCACCAGCACCTTCACGCCGGCGGCGGCCAGGGCGCGGAGGGCGCCCTTCATCGCGCCCGCGTCGCCCGTCTCGTAGGTGTGCTTGCGGCCGGCCAGCAGCGCCACCGGGCGGCCGCCCAGCGTGCCCAGGCGCACGGTGCCGACGTGGCCGCCCACGCCCAGTTCGGGGAAGGCGGGCAGTTCGGCATAGGGCACTTCGGTGGCGTCCTGCACCCGTTCGGCCAGCGGGGCCCAGCCGCTGCCCAGCAGCACGGCGATCTGCGGCGCGTGGCCGCTGGCACGCAGGCGCGCGGCGCTGGTGGCGATGGCGTCGGTCATCGGCCGGAGTATGCCGCCGCCGGCGGCGTAGACTGGCCGTATCACCACCCGGAGCCTTGCGCCATGAGACCCACCGTGCGCATCTCCTTCGGCCCCGCCGAAGTGATCGCCACCCTGCCCGAGAACGACCGCCGCTGGTCGGCCGACGAAGGCCGGCGCTGGCTGGACGAGAAGTTCACCGCCTACGACTGCGAACCGCTGCGCGCGATGGGCAAGGTGCTCACCGCCGACAAGCTGCTGGCGCTGGCCGCCGAGATCGGCCACGAGGCCTTCGCCGCCGACGAAGCGCTGCGCACCGACTACGCGCGCGCCGCGCTCGCGGCCCTGGGGCGCGAGCAGGCGCACGTGGACGTCGACACGAAGAAGGTCTCGACCTAGGGCGAGCTCAAGTGCTGCGGCCCGAAGGCGGCCGGCAGCAGGTCGCCCAGCGTGTGGCGGGCGCGCACCGCGCTGCCGTCGGCCGACCACACGGGGCAGTCGTCGGCCGCGAACTCGCGGATCTTCTGCCGGCAACCGCCGCAGGGCGTGACCGGGTCGGCCGCCTCGCCGGCCACCGCCACCGCCAGCACGCGGCGCGCGCCGGCGGCCACCAGCGCGGCGATCGCCGAGGTCTCGGCACACCAGCCCTGCGGGTAGGCCGCGTTCTCCACGTTGCAGCCGGCGTGGATGCGGCCCTGCTCGTCCAGCACCGCGGCGCCGACGGCGAACTTCGAGTAGGGTGCATAGGCGTTCGCGCGCACCGCGCGCGCCGCCTGCACCAGCCGCAGCATCGTCGTTTCGTCGACCACGATCAGCGCTCCTTCACGTAGGGCCGCCCCAGCGCCGCCGGCGCACGCGAAGTGCCGATGAAGCCGGCCAGCAGCACCACCGTCAGCACGTAGGGCAGCGCCTGCACCGCCTGCACCGGCACCGCGCCGATGCCCGGCAGCTCGGCGCCCTGCAGGCGGATCGACGCCGCGTCCAGGAAGCCGAACAGCCAGCACGCGGCCAGCGCGCCCAGCGGGTGCCACTTGCCGAAGATCAGCGCCGCCAGCGCCATGTAGCCGCGGCCGGCGGTCATGTTGGGAATGAAGCTGGGGTTCTGCGCCAGCACCAGGTAGGAACCCGCCAGGGCCGAGAGCACGCCGTTGAGTGCCAGCGCCTGGTAGCGCAAGGCGACCACCGAGACGCCGGCCGCGTCCACCATCGCCGGGTTCTCGCCCGCGGCGCGCAGGCGCAGGCCGAAGCGGGTTCGGAACAGCAGCCACCACACGGCCACCACCAGCACCAGCGCGCCGTAGACCAGCGCCGTGTGGCCGAAGAGCGCGATCGACAGGGCCTTGCCGACGAAGGGCAGGCCGGCCACGGCTTCGCCCAGCGGCCGGCCCCAGGCCGACAGCCGCACCGCGTCGTCCAGCGCCGGCGTCTGGCCGCCCTGGTGGAACCACGTGATGCCCAGCACCACGGTCAGCCCCGCGGCCGTCATCGTGATCGCCATGCCCAGCACCACCTGGTCGCCACGGTGGGTGACGCAGGCGTAGCCGTGCAGCAGCGACAACGCCAGCCCCACCACCACGGCCGCCGCCAGCGCGGCCGCCAGCGAACCCGTCTGCGCGCCGGCGGCGCCGGCGGCGAAGGCGCACAGCAGCATCTTGCCTTCCAGGCCGAGGTCGATGACGCCGGCCCGTTCGCTCAGGCAGCCCGCCAGCGCGCACAGGATGAGCGGCGTCGACACGCGCAGCGTGCTGGCCAGCAGCGTGCCGACGAGCAGTTCATCCACCGCGTGCCGCTCCCACCAGCTTCGCCACCCAGGGCGCGGCCACCTGCGCCATGGCGCCGGCGAAGAGCACGATGAGCCCCTGGAGCATGAACACCGTCTCGCGGCTGAAGCCGTTGATCTCGAAGGCCAGCTCGGCGCCGCCCTGGTAGAGCGCGCCGAAGAGGATGGACGCGAGCACGATGCCCAGCGGGTGGCTGCGCCCGATCAGGCTGACCGCGATGCCGGCGAAACCGGCGCCGGCGACGAAGTCGCCGATCAGGCGGCCGTGCACGCCGGCGATCTCGTTGATGCCCACCAGGCCGGCGAGCGCGCCCGAAGCGGCCATCGACAGCATCACCATGCGCTTGGGCCGCATGCCGGCGTACAGCGCCGCCTCGGGCGCGAAGCCGACCGCGCGCACCTGGTAGCCGGGGCGCGACTTCCACAGCAGCAGCCAGACCGCCAGCGCTGCCGCCAGCGCGATCAGCACGCTCAGGTTGAGCGGCGTCTTGGGCCATTCGACGCCCAGCCAGGCCAGCGCCTCGTTCACGCCCGGCATGCGCGCCGAATCGGCGAAGGCGCGGCTCTCGGGCGTCATGTTGCCCGGCTCCTTCAAGGTGTTGACGAGCAGGTAGCCCAGCAGCGCCGAGGCGATGAAATTGAACATGATGGTCGTGATGACCACGTGGCTGCCGCGCCAGGCCTGCAGCGCCGCCGGCACCGCGGCCCAGGCCATGCCGAAGAGCGCGGCCGCGGCCACCATCACCGGCAGCATCAGCCACGCCGGCCATTGCGCCGACCAGGCCAGCGCCGCCAGCCCGGCGCCCAGCCCGCCCATCATGGCCTGGCCTTCGCCGCCGATGTTGAACAGGCCGCCGTGGAAGGCCACCGCCACCGCCAGCCCGGTGAAGACGAAGGTGGTGGCGTAGTAGGCGGTGTAGCTGAGGCCCGCCTTGCTGCCGAAGGCACCCTTGATCAGCAGCGTCAGCACCTGCAGCGGCTGGAAGCCGACGAGGGTGACGACGAGGCCGGCGACGAGCAGGGCCACGGCCAGGTTGATCGCCGGCAACAGCGCCACGTCGGCCCAGCGCGGCAGTTCCAGCGGCTGGCTCAATGGGCACCGCCCATCAGGCGCCCCAGCGCCGCCTCGCTGCACTGCTCGATCGGCAGCTCGCCCGCGATGCGGCCCGCGTTCATCACCAGCACGCGGTCGCTCAGCGCCAGGATCTCGTCCAGCTCCGAAGACACCACCAGCACCGCGCCGCCGTCGTCGCGCATCGCGCGCAGGCGGCCGTGGATGAACTCGATGGCGCCGATGTCCACGCCGCGTGTCGGCTGTCCGACCAGCAGCACCTTCGGTCGCGGCGCCGCTTCGCGCGCCAGGACCAGCTTCTGCTGGTTGCCGCCCGAGAACTTGGAACTGCGCAGGGCGGGGTCGCGCGGCCGCACGTCGTAGCGTTCCATCATCTGCGCGCAGTCGGCCTGCATCGCGCGCTGGCGCATCCAGCCAGCGCGGCTGTAGCGGCGCTGGTAGCCGAGCGCCGCCGATTCCCAGGCGTCGAATGGCAGCACCAGGCCGCGCTGGTGGCGGTCTTCGGGCACATGGGCGAGGCCCAGGTCGCGTGCGGTGGCGGTGTCCAGCCAATGCGCGGGCGTGAATTCGCGGCCGCCCAGCCGCAGCGTGCCGCGCTGCGGCGCGGCCATGCCGGAGAGCATGTCCAGCAGCTCGCTCTGGCCGTTGCCGGAGACACCGGCGATGCCGACGATCTCGCCCGCGTGCAGCTCGAGCGAGACGCCGGCCAGGCGCGGCACGCCCAGCGCGTCGGTCCAGTGCAGGTCTTGCGCCGCCAGCAGGGTGGTGCCGGCCGCGCGAGGCGCGGCGCCGGCTTCGCGGCCCAGGTGCACGCGGCGGCCGACCATCGCCTCGGCCAGGCCGTCGATGCTGGTCTGCGAGGTCGGGCAGTCCAGCACCACGGCGCCGCCGCGCATCACGGTGACGGCGTCGCACAGGGCCATGATCTCCTTGAGCTTGTGCGTGATGAGCAGGATCGTGGTGCCGCGGCGCTGCAGCTGGCGAAGGGTGCCGAAGAGCTGCTCGGTCTCCTGCGGCGTGAGCACGGCGGTCGGCTCGTCCAGGATCAGGATGCGCGCGCCGCGGTACAGCGCCTTCAGGATCTCCAGCCGCTGGCGTTCGCCCACCGGCAGGTCGGCGACCAGGGCGTCCAGCTTCACGACCAGGCCGGTGTCGCGCATCAGCGCTTCCAGCTTCGCGCGCACCGTGGCGCGGGCGCGCGACAGGCGCCAGTCGGGTTCGGCGCCGAGCATCACGTTGTCCAGCGCCGAGAGCGTGTCCACCAGCATGAAGTGCTGGTGCACCATGCCGATGCCCAGGGCGATGGCGTCGCGCGAGCCGCCGATCGTCGCGGCCTTGCCTTCGATCTCGATCTCGCCCCCGTCGGCCTGGTAGAAGCCGTAGAGGATGGACATCAGCGTGCTCTTGCCGGCACCGTTCTCGCCGACGATGCCGTGCACCGTGCCGGCCTGCACGCTGAGGTGGACGTCGCGGTTGGCGTGGACGGCGCCGAAGCGCTTTTCGATGTGCCGCATCGCCACTGCTGGAGCCCCCCGGCCGGCGGGTACGTCGGCCGACCCCCCGAGGGGGTGCCGGCCGGCTTGGGGCGGCCCGGCGCTCGGCCGGCTCTCCGCGCTCACTTGCAGCTGTTCGCCGCCATGTAGTCGATGACCTTGATCTTCCCGCTGATGATGTCGGCCTTCGCGGCATCGACCTTCTTCTTCATCTCCGCCGTCACCAGCTTGGCGTTGTTGTCGTCGAGCGCGTAGTCCACGCCGCCTTCCTTCAGCCCCAGCGCGGCGACGCCCGGCGTCACGCCCTTGAAGGCGTTGTAGACCGCCACGTCGACGCGCTTGACCATGCTGGTCAACATGGTGCCGGGGTGCAGGTGGTTCTGGTTGCTGTCGACGCCGATGGCCAGCTTGCCGGCGTCCTTCGCGGCCTGGTAGACGCCCACGCCGGTGCCGCCGGCGGCGGCGAAGACCACGTCGACGCCGGAGGCGAACTGCGACTTCGCCAGCTCGGCGCCGCGCGCCGGGTCGTTCCACGCGGTGGGCGTGGTGCCGGTCATGTTGGCGCTGGTCTCCACCTTCGGGTTGGCGTACCTCGCGCCCTGCTCGTAGCCGCACTGGAACTTGCGGATGAGCGGGATGTCCATGCCGCCCACGAAGCCCACCTTGCCGGTCTTGCTGGCCATCGCGGCCATCATGCCGACCAGGAAGCTGCCTTCGTGTTCCTTGAAGACGATGCTCTGCACGTTGGGCAGGTTGATCACCGAGTCGATGATGGCGAACTGCAGCTTCGGGAATTCCTTGGCCACCTTCTCGATGCTGCTGCCCTGGGAAAAGCCGATGCCCACGATGGGGTTCGCGCCGCGCTCGGCCATGCGGCGCGCCGCCTGCTCGCGCTGCGTGGGGTTGGCGATCTCGAATTCCAGGTAGGGCTTGCCGGTCTCCTTCTTCCAGCGTTCGGCGCCGTCGTAGCCGGCCTGGTTGAAGGACTTGTCGAACTTGCCGCCCATGTCGTAGATGACGGCGGGCTCGGCCAGGGCGGCCTGCGCGGCCAGTGCCAGGGCGGCGAAGACGAGGCGGTGCTTCATCGAGAGGGTCCTCCTCAAGGGGTGCGGCAGGATAGCAAGTCCTGTACTAGGATTCCTCGGTGGATCCCAGCCCGCACCAGACCGCGCGCCGCCTGCCCAAGGTGGTGCTGCACGACCACCTGGACGGCAGCCTGCGCCCGGCCACGCTGCTGGAACTGCTGCGCGCGCGCGGACTGCCGGCGCCGGCGCCCGACGCGGCGTCCCTCGAAGCCTGGTTCGACGCCAACGCGCATGCCGGCAGCCTGGTGAAGTACCTGGAAGGCTTCGCGCTCACGGTGGCCGCGATGGCCACGCCGGAGGCGATGGAACGCGTCGCCTTCGAAGCCGCCGAGGACGCGCGCGCCGACGGTGCCTTGCTGGCCGAATTCCGCATCGCGCCGCTGCTTTTCGAAGCGCACGGCGTGCCAGGCGACGTGGCGGTGCAGGCGCTGCTCGCCGGCCTGGGAAGGAGCCCGCTGCCCAGCGGCCTGATCGTCTGCGCGATGCGCCACCTGCCGCCGGAAGAGACCGCGCGCGCGGCCGAACTGGCGGTGCGTCACCGGCACCAGGGCGTGGTGGCCTTCGACCTGGCCGGCGCTGAAAAGGGCCACCCGCCGGCGCAGCACGAACGCGCGCTCGCCATTGCGCGCGAAGCGGGGCTGGCGCTCACGCTGCACGCCGGCGAAGCCGACGTCGCCGAGCGCGTGGTCGAAGCCGGTCGCCTGGGTGCGCGCCGCATCGGCCACGGCGTGCACCTGGTCGACGCGCTCAAGGACCCGGCGCGCCGCGGCCTGGTCGAAGAGGTGAAGGCGCTCGGCCTGCACCTGGAGGTGTGCCCCACCAGCAACGTGCACACCGGCGCCGCGCGTTCGCTGGCCGAGCACCCGATCACCGAACTCTGGCGCGCCGGCGTCTCCTTGAGCTGGCAGACCGACAACCGGCTGATGTCGTGCATCACGCATTCGTCCGAAGCCGAGGCGCTGCTCACCGAGACCGAACTCGGCGTCGACGACCTGCTGCAGATGGCGGTGCAGGCGGCGACCCACTCCTTCCTGCCGCACGAACAGCGTGTCGCGGCGGTGAAAGCCATCCGCGCCTGGCACCCTTAAACTTCCGCTCGCCGGCCTGCAAGGCCGGCAGCGTTCTCAGGGCGGGGTGGAAGTCCCCACCGGCGGTAGGCAGGCGAAGGCTTGCAAGCCCGCGAGCGCCCGGCACCGCCCTTGTGGTTCCGGGGTCAGCAGACCTGGTCAGATTCCAGGGCCGACGGTCACAGTCCGGATGAAAGAGAAACGCGTGGCGGGCTCATCGCGTGAAGGCGTGGTGGGCCATGTTGCGTGCGCCCTGATTCTGGTCTCAACCTGTTCGAGGACACCATGAATCAGACCTCCAAGACTCCCGATCCCCACAACACCGCGCCCCCCTGGCCGGGCGAGACCCGCGTCGCCGTGGTCTCGGCGCTCTGGCATGCCGACATCGTGGCGCATGCCCGCGAGGCGCTCATCGACGAACTGGCGCGCCACGAGCTTTCGCCGCAGCGGGTGGAATGCTTCGACGTGCCGGGCTCGTTCGAGATCCCGCTGAAGGTGCAGCAGCTGGCGCGGAGCGGCCGCTACCGCGCCGTGGTCGGCATCGGCCTCGTGGTCGATGGCGGCATCTACCGCCACGAGTTCGTGGCGCAGGCGGTGATCGACGGCCTCATGCGGGTGATGCTGGACACCGGCGTGCCGGTGCTGAGCGTGGTGCTCACGCCGCACCGCTTCCACGAACACGAAGAGCACAGGCGCTTCTTCGCCGAGCACTTCGTCAAGAAGGGCAAGGAAGCGGCCGAAGCGGTGCTGAAGCTGCTGAAACCGGCCTGAGGCTCAGGCCGCCGTCGCCTCGTCGAACAGGCGCGCCATGCGGCGCGTCTCCCAGCTGCGCAGGAAGGGGGCCACCGCGGCGGCGGCCATCGGGCTCGCGATCAGGTAGCCCTGCAGCGCGGCGCAGCCGCGTTCGCGCAGCATGCGCGCCTCGTCAGGGCGTTCCACGCCTTCGGCGATGGCCGTCATGCCCAGGGCGCGCGCCATCGCCAGGATGGTGTCGATGATGACGCGGGCCTCGCCGTCCAGCGCCAGGTCGTGCACGAAGCTGCGGTCGATCTTCAGGGTGTCGAACGGGAAGCGGCGCAGGTAGCCCAGCGCCGAATAGCCGGTGCCGAAGTCGTCGAGCGCGATGCGGAAGCCGCGGTCGCGCAGGGCGCCCAGCGTGGACACGGCGGCTTCGACGTCGTCGATGAGCGCCGATTCGGTGATCTCCAGCTCCACCCGCGAAGGGTCCAGCGCCGCCGCGGCGGCTTCGACGCGGGCCACGAAGTCGGGCGTACCCAGCTGGGTGGCCGACACGTTGATCGACACCTGGGGCGCCCCGGGCCAGCCCGCCGCTTCGCGGCAGGCCTGCTGCAGCACCCACTGGCCGATGACGGGCATCAGGCCGGCGTCTTCGGCAATGGGCACGAACTCGGCGGGAGGCACCGCGCCGTGCTGCGGGTGCTGCCAGCGCAGCAGCGCCTCGAAGCCGTGCACGCCCCAGTCGTGGGTGGACACCTGCGGCTGGTATTCGAGCCTGAACTCGCCGCGTTCCACCGCGCCCTGCAGCGCCTCTTCCAGCGCATGACGGCGGCGCCCGGCTTCGGCGAGCGCCGAGTCGAAGAAGCACCAGCGGTGGCCGCCGGCGCGCTTGGCGGCGTAGAGCGCGATGTCGGCGTGCTGCATCAGCGCGTCGACGTCGTGGCCGTCGGCAGGCGCGATGGCCACGCCCATGCTGGCCTTCAGCGGCGGTGCCTCATCGCCTTCGGCCACCGCCTGCAGCGCGCCCTGCACGCGTTCGAGCAGGCTTTCCAGTTCGTTGCGGCGCACCGGGCCGCGCACCAGCAGCGCGAACTCGTCGCCGCCCAGGCGCGCCACGGTGTCGCTGCGCCGCGCCACCGACAGCAGGCGCTCGCCGAAGCGTTTCAGGCAGCGGTCGCCGGCGGCGTGGCCGCGGGTGTCGTTGATCTGCTTGAAGCCGTCCAGGTCCAGCAGCACCACCGCCAGCGGCGCCGGCGAAGGGCCGCGCAGCAGGGCCTGCAGCAGGTCCAGGAACTGGGTGCGGTTGACCAGGCCGGTGAGGGCGTCGTTGTGCGCCATCCAGCTCAGGCGGCGGTGCGCCAGGTGCTTTTCGGTCACGTCGGCGGCCACGCCGCGCCAGCCGCTGGCGTGGCCGGTCTCGTCGAACAGCGGGCGCGCGCTCACCGACCACCAGCTGGGGCCCGCCGCGCCGTTGAAGGCCACCACCTGGTCGCGGAAGGCGCTGCCGCGCTGAAGCAGCGCCCGCAGGGCCTGCCAGTGGGCGCGCGCGTCTTCCTTGTCGGGCACGCGTCGGCCCAGCAGGCGCACCGCGCGCAGGCGGCGCAGCGCCGGAGGCGGCAGCCCCAGCAGCGTGCTCAGGCGCTGCGAGACGTGGGTGAAGCGGCCGCGCGCGTCCAGTTCCCAGAGCAGGTCGCTCGCGTGGTCCTCGAAGTCGCGCAGCAGCAGGCCGATGACCTCATGCTGGCGGTCGGCGCGCGCTTCGGCGACCAGGCGCGCACCCAGCGTGCGCGCCGAGGTCCACACGCTGGCCACCACCGTCAGGCAGTAGGCGCCCAGCATGAGCATGACGCCGCCGCGGTGGGCCAGGTCGGCCTGCAGCAGCGCCGCCATCGCGCCGCTGCCCAGCACCGCCACCCACACGGTGGCGGCCACCGGCACGCCGGAAAGCGCGAAGCCGCCGGCGCAGATCATGCCGGTGGTGACCATGCCCACGAAGAACTGCAGCTCGGGGTCCAGCTGCGCGAACTGCAGCGCCGGCAGCAGGCCCCAGGCGGCCGCCAGCAGCGCGCCCTGCCAGGCGGCATGGCGCAGCGCGCGCCGCGAGGCCCTGGCCCGCCGCGGATTCCGGCGCGTGACCCACCAGCCGCGGAAGCCGGCCCCGGCCAGCGACAGCACCGCGGCCGACCAGAGCAGCAGGAACAGGGCCGACGCGTGGCCGCGCAGCACGCTGCACACGACGGCCACGTTGAACAGGTTGACCCCCATCGCCACCGGCGTGAGCCGCAACACCGACTGCAACTGCCGCGCGCGGAAGGCGGCGGCGTCGGTTTCGTCGGCTTCGTAGGCGCTGAAGAAGGCGCGCGCGCGGCGCCACCAAGGCGCGGCACGCGCCCCGACCGCAGCGGCTTCTTGTTGTTGTGGCATGGCAGGGGAAGCGCCGCATTTTCAGCGACCCCCTGCCGGGTGAAAGCCCAAAATGACCGGGAAGGTCAGCTGCAGCGGTTGGCGACCGTGAAGTCGATCACCTTCAGCTTTCCGCTGATGATGTCGGCCTTCGCCGCTTCGACCTTCTTTCTCATCTCGGCGGTGACCAGCTTGTCGTTGTACTGGTCCATCGCGTAGTCGAGCGCGCCTTCCTTGAGCCCCAGCGCGGTGACGCCCGGCTTCACGCCCTTGAAGGCGGTGTAGACGGCCAGATCGACCCGCTTGACCATGCTCGTGAGCATGGTGCCGGGGTGCAGGTGGTTCTGGTTGCTGTCGACGCCGATGGCGAGGATGCCGCCGTCCTTGGCCGCCTGCATGATGCCGATGCCGGTGGTGCCGGCGGCGCTGAACACCACGTCCACGCCCTGCGCGATCTGCGCCTTGGTGAGCTCGGCGCCGCGCGGCGGGTCGGTCCAGGCGGCGTTGGTGGTGCCGGTCATCGCCGAGAAGGTCTGCACCTTCGGGTTGGCGTACTTCGCGCCCTGTTCGTAGCCGCACAGGAACTTGCGCACCAGCGGGATGTCCTGCCCGCCGACGAAGCCGACCTTGCCGTTCCGGCTGGCCATCGCGGCCAGCATGCCGACCAGGAAGCTGCCTTCGTGTTCGCGGTAGACGAAGCTCTGCACGTTGGGCAGGTCGACCACCGCGTCGACGATGGCGAACTGCAGCCTGGGGAATTCCTTCGCGATCTTGTCGATGCTGGAAGCCTGCGGGAAGCCGACGCCGACGATCGGGCTGGCGCCGCGTTCGGCGAAGCGGCGCGCCGCCTGTTCGCGCTGGGCCGCGTTGGCGATCTCGAATTCCAGGTAGGGCTGGCCGCTTTCCTTCTTCCAGCGCTCGGCGCCTTCCCAGGCGGCCTGGCCGAAGCTCTTGTCGAACTTGCCGCCGAGCTCGAAGATGATCGCGGGCTCGGCGCGCGCCACGGCGGCCGCCAGCAGGGCGGCCGCGAACAGCAAGGACTTCTTCGACCGCATCAGAAGGCCGCCTTGAACTGCACGCCCCAGGTGCGCGGCTCGTTGATGAAGCCGGTGAGGTTGTTGAAGTCGATGCCACCCACCACGCGGATCTGGTTCGTGATGTTGCGCCCGAACGCGGCCACGTCGTACTTGCCGTTGCCCCAGGTGTAGCCCACGCGCAGGCCGCCTTCGAGCAGCGACTTGCCGGTGAACTCGACGCTCTCGTAGAGGAAGAAGTTGACCTTGCTGCGGTAGACCCAGTCGGTCAGCGCGTACACGTCGCCGGCGCCCACCGGCTGGGTGTACTTCAGGCTGGCGCTGACCGTCATCTTGGGCGCCTGCGGCAGCGGGTTGCCGTCGATGTAGGCGTAGGTCACGGGGCCGAAGGGGCCGGGCAGCTGGTAGGTCGGATCGGTCACCGTGCATTGCGCGCAGGTCGCCACCGACAGGTTCGGGTCCTTGATCTTCGTCTTGTTGTAGCCCACGCCCAGGCTGGCCAGGAAGTTGTCGCCCAGCAGTGCCTGGGCGTCGAGTTCGAAGCCCTGGCCGGTGGCCTTCTTCGCGTTGAGCAGGATGTTGGCGTTGGCGGCACCGCCCACGGCCGTGAGCTGCAGGTCCTTCACCTGGTAGCTGAAGACGCCGAAGTTCACCCGCGCGCGGCGGTCGAAGAGGTCGCTCTTGACGCCGAACTCGACCGAGGTGTTGTTCTCGGGCCCGGCGACCGACTGGCCGTTGAACGCGCCCGCCCCCTGCACGCTGGAGCCGCGGTAGCCGGTGGCGACGCGCGCATACAGGCTCACGTCCTTGGCCACCGCGAAGGTGCCCGAGAGGTCCCAGTTCACCTTGCTGTCCGAAGGCGCGGCACTGGTCGGGCCGCCGGCCTGCAGGTCGGCCAGCGTCGCCGTGCCGTTCTGGTACTCCTCGACCGCGAAGGTCTTCTTGTCGTGCGTGTAGCGCAGGCCGGCGCGCAGCTTGAGCTCGGGCATCACGGCCCAGTTGACGGCGCCGAACAGCGCGTAGGCGTCGTTCTTCTGGCGCGAAAGCTCGTAGCTGGACTGCGGGTTGCCGGCGGTGAGCGAGTCGTAGCCGAAGCTCTCGATCTTGTAGTCCTCGTGGAAGAAGTAGACGCCGGCCTGCCAGGAGAAGGGTCCGGCGCCGGTGGATTCGACGCGGAACTCCTGTGTCCACTGGGCGTGCTCGGGCAGGCCGTCGGCGGTCTCCGAAGGGAACGGGATGAGGCCGGGCCCGCCGCCCGAAGGCAGGAACGCGGCGCCGTAGCCGCCGTCGATGTCGCCGCGGCTGTAGGTGTGCACCATCTCCCAGCCCGTCACCGAGTACAGCGCCACCGGCCCCAGGCCCAGCCGGACGCGCAGGTTGGCGCCGTAGTTCTGCAGTTCGCTGTGGTTGACGCCGTCGATGGAGATGCTCTTCTCGTCGAAGCCGTCGACCAGGTCGTTGGTGCCGGGCTTGATGATGTTGGCGCGGAACAGGCGCGCCGAGCCCTTGAAGTCGCGCGCGTGCAGGTTGCCCAGCACGCTCAGGTCGGCATTCGGCTCGAACAGCAGCTGGGTGCGCAGCGCACTGTCGCGGTAGCCTTCCAGGTCGCGCGTGGGGCCGGCTTCGTAGGTGTTGTGCACCCAGTCGTCGCGCGTCTGGTTCAGCACCGAGATGCGGGCGGCGAAGCTCTCGCCGATGGGCATGTTGGCCGCGCCTTCGGCGTTGATGGTCTTGAAGGTGCCGAAGGACAGGCTGCCGTAGCCTTCGGCCTTGCGTGTCGGCCGCGCCGATTCGAACTTCACCACGCCGGCCGGCGTGTTGCGGCCGAACAGCGTGCCCTGCGGGCCGCGCAGCACCTCGATGCGGTCCAGGTCGAAGGCCGGGAAGCCCTTCAGGATGGGGTTCTCCTGCACCACGTCGTCGTAAACCAGCGACACCGGCTGCGACGCGTTGAGCCGGAAGTCGGTGTTGCCGTAGCCGCGGATGTAGAAGCGCGGGAAGGCGCGCCCGAAGCTGGACTCGATGTTCAGGCTGGGCACGCGGCCGCTGATGCCGCGGATGTCCTGGCCGCCGGTGTTCACCACGTCCAGCAGTTCGCTGGACACCACGCTCACCGAGTTGGGCACCTCCTGCGCGTTCTCCGTCCGGCGTTCGGCGGTGACGGTGACGACGTTCAGCTTGCCGGCTTCGGCGGTCTGCGCCTGCGCACCGGCCTGGAGCGTGGCCAGCGCGGCGGCGGCCAGGGCATGACGGGCGAAACGACGACGATTCTTGTGCATGGGTCCTCCTGCGGGTATGGCAAGGCGCCCGTGGTGCAAGCGGCATGCCACGGGCGGCGGCGGTTCTTTCGGAGCGCTGCGATGATCACGCGTCGCACGCCGCTTGTGGATGACACCCGCACTGGCGCGCGCGGTCTTGATGCCGATTCGCAACACCCCGCCATGCTCAACCCCGAACAGCGCGCCCGTTACCTGGAGGAAGGCTTCCTCGTCCTGCCGGACTTCAAGCCTGCCGCCGAGCTGCTGGCGCTGCGCGAACGCGCGCAGGCGCTGGTGGAAGCCTGGCAGCCTGGCGAAGAGGCGGCGGTGTTCTCCACCCGCCACCGCGCGCGGGTGGCCGACGCCGCGCTCATCGCCTCGGCCGACGCGGTGCACTGCTTCTTCGAGGAAGAGGCTTTCGACGCCGAAGGCCGGCTGGTGGTGCCGAAGGCGCGCGCCATCAACAAGATCGGCCACGCCCTGCACGACCGCGACGCCGTCTTCGATCGCTTCTCGCACGGCGCCGGACTGGCCGCGCTGGCGGCCGACCTGGGTCTGGCCGAACCGAAGCTGTGGCAGTCGATGCTGATCTTCAAGCAGCCGCAGATCGGCGGCGAAGTGCGCTGGCACCAGGACGCCAGCTTCTTCGTCACCGAGCCGATGAGCGTGACCACCTTCTGGTTCGCGCTCGAGGAAGCGGCGCTCGACAACGGCTGCCTGTGGGTGCAGCCGGGCGGCCACCGCGGCCCGCTGCGCGAGCGCTTCGTGCGCGAAGGCGACCGCCTGCGCATGGAAGCGCTCGACGCCACGCCCTGGCCGCGTGAGGACCAGGCCGTGCCGCTGCCTTGCGCCGCCGGCACGCTGGTGGTCTTCCACGGGCTGCTGCCGCACTGGAGCGCCCCGAACCGCAGCCCGCGATCGCGCATGGCCTACACCCTGCACGTGACCGACGGCCGGGCCCGCTACGCGCCGACCAACTGGCTGCAGCGCGGCGGCCTGCGCGGTTTCGCCTGACGCCAGCCGTCAATTCGTCACGGTGCCCGGTCCGGATGCCGGCGGCGACAGGCCGGCAGGGTCAATTTGACGCGCCTGGGTTCGAAAACGCTGAAATCGATGCTGCGGACCGTGCACTTTTCGACACCCCATGTCCTTCCCGACCGATGCCCTGCCGGCCCGCTACGACCCTGTCGTCGTCGCCCTGTCGATCCTGGTCGCGATCCTGGCGTCCTACACCGCGCTCGACCTGGCGCGCCGCCTGCACGGGCAGGACCGCAGCGCCGCCCCGGTGTGGATGCTGGGCGGGGCGTTCGTCATGGGTTCGGGCATCTGGTCGATGCACTTCATCGGCATGCTGGCGATGTCGCTGCCGATCCAGATCGGCTTCGTGCCCTGGACCACCTTCCTGTCCTGGCTGGCGGCGGTGGGCGTCTCGCTGCTGGCGCTGGCCATCGCCAGCCGCGAACGGCTGGGCTGGCGCACGCTGGTGGCCGGGGCGCTGGCGATGGGTGGCGGCATCTGCGCGATGCACTACATCGGCATGGCGGCGATCGACGTCGCGCCGGGCGTGCGCTGGAGCCTGCCCTGGGTCGTGGCTTCGGCGGTGGTCGCCTGCGTCGCGGCCGCGGTCGCGTTGCTCATCTTCTTCGGCATGCGCCGGCTCGCGGGGCTGAAGGCGCGTGCGGCGCAGGCGCTGGCCGCGCTCGTGATGGGGCTGGCGATCAGCGGCATGCACTACACCGGCATGGCCGCGGCGTCGTTCCCCCTGGACAGCGTCTGCCTGTCGGTTTCCGGGCTCGGCGCCCAGAACCTGGTGCTGGTGATCCTGGTGGCCGTGCTCGTGCTGCTGTCGATCGCGCTCTTCACCACCGCGCTCGACGCCCGGCTTCAGGCGCGCGCCGCGGGCCTGGCGCAGTCGCTCTCGGCGGCCAACGCCGAACTGCAGCGGCTGGCGTTCCGCGACCCGCTCACCGGCGTGCCCAACCGCATGCTGTTCGAGGAACGGCTGCAGCAGGCGGTGGCGCGCGCCGAACGCGGTGCCGCACGCCCCGGCGGCGGCGACCGGCTGGCGCTGCTGTTCATCGACCTCGACGGCTTCAAGCCGGTCAACGACGGCTACGGGCACGCCGTGGGCGACGCCGTGCTGCGCCAGGTGGCGGAGCGCCTGGGGTCGCAGGTGCGCGAGTGCGAGACCCTGGCGCGCCTGGGCGGCGACGAATTCGTGCTGCTGATCGAAGGCATCGGCGAGGTCGCCGACGCGGTCGCCGCCGCGGAGCGGGTGCTGCAGGCGATGGCGGCGCCCTTCGCGATGGCCGGGCGCGAGCTCACCTTGTCGGCCTCGGTCGGCATCGTCGTCCACCCGGGCCACGCCGAGTCGGTCCAACTGCTGGCCAGTGCCGACGCCGCGATGTACGCCGCCAAGCGCGCCGGCGGCGCCAGCTACGCGGTCTTCGCGCCGCACATGGACGAACACGCGGCGATGCAGCTGGAGCTGGTGCAGGACCTGCGCCACGCGATCGGCACCGACCAGCTGCACCTGCTCTACCAGCCCAAGGTGGACGCGCGCAGCGGGCAGGTGCGCGGCGTCGAGGCGCTGCTGCGCTGGCGCCACCCCGGGCGCGGCCCGATCAGCCCGGGCGTCTTCGTGCCGCTGGCCGAACGCTTCGGCCTCATCGTGCCGCTGGGGGCCTGGGTGATCGACGAGGCCTGCCGCCAGATGGCCGAGTGGGGCGAACTCGGACGCCGCCTGCGCGTGTCGGTCAACCTCTCGGCCTACCAGCTGCGCCAGGCCGACATCGCGCAGCGCATCGGCGAGGCGATCGCCCGCCACCGCCTGGAGCCTGACCAGCTGGTGTGCGAGATCACCGAATCGGCGGCGATGGAGGACACCGACACCACGCGCCACGTGCTGGGGGTGCTGGCGGCGCTGGGGGTGAAGGTGTCGATCGACGACTTCGGGACCGGCTACTCCAGCCTGGCCAAGCTGCGCGGCATGCGCGCGCACGAGCTGAAGATCGACCGCGAGTTCGTCGCCGACGTCGCGCACGACGCCGACGCGCGCGCCGTCGTCGACGCCATCGTGCACCTGGGCCGGGCGCTCGACCTGCGCATCGTCGCCGAAGGGGTGGAGACGGCGGCCCAGTGCGACGTGCTGTGTGCGCTGGGCTGCGACGAGCTGCAGGGCTTCCTGTACGCGAGGCCGCTGCCGCCGCAGGCGCTGCTGGCCGAGACCCTGCCGGGACCGGCGGCCGACCGGCCGCTCGACTTCTCGCCTTCGGTGCTGATGGAGTCCGAGGACGCGCCCGAAGCCGTCGGCTAGCGGTACACCAGGTCGCGCAGCGTGAGCGTGAGCGCCGGCACATAGGTGATCACCAGCAGGCAGCACAGCACCACCGCCACGAAGGGCAGCAGGCTGGTCACGATGCGGTCGAGCGAGATCCTGGCCACCGTGCAGGCGGCGAACAGGTTCACGCCGAAGGGCGGCGTGATCATGCCCAGCGCCAGGTTCACCACCATCACGGTGCCGAAGTGCACCGGATCGACGCCGAAGTGCTGCGCCACCGGCGCCAGGATGGGCGCCAGCACGATGATGGCGGCGCTGGTCTCGATGAACATGCCGATCAGGAACAGCGCCGCGTTCACGCCCAGCAGGAAGGTGGTGGAGTCGTGCAGCACGCCCTGCAGCCAAAGGCCGATGGCTTCGGGCACGCCGGCGCGCGTGATCAGGTAGGCGAACAGGCCGGCGTTGGCGATGACGAACATGATCACCGACGACGAGACGACCGACTTCTTCAGGATCGCCACGATGTCGGCGAAGCGCAGCTCGCGGTGGATGAACAGGCCCACCGCCAGCGCGTAGAACACCGCCACCGCCGAGGCCTCGGTGGGCGTGAAGACGCCGCCGTAGATGCCGCCCAGGATGATGACCGGCATCATCAGCGCCCAGCCCGCCTGCAGCGTGGCGCGCGCCACCGAGAGCCGGCCTTCGCCGTCGTCCCGGCCCCAGCCCTTGCGCTTGCACCACAGGTACACGAAGAGCATCAGTGCGCCGCCGATCAGGATGCCGGGGCCGAAGCCGGCGATGAAAAGCTCGCCGATCGAGACCTCGGCCGAGACGCCGTACAGGATCATCGGGATCGAAGGCGGGATGATCACGCCCAGTTCGGCGCTCGAAGCCTGCAGCGCCGCCGCCCAGGGCGTGGGGTAGCCGTGCTTGATCAGTGCCGGGATCAGGATGGAGCCGATCGCGAACGTGGTGGCCACGCTGGAACCGGACACCGCGGCGAAGATCATGCAGGTGAGCACGCAGGTCATCGGCAGCCCGCCCTGCACGCCGCCGACCAGGCTCTTCGCGAATTCCACCAGCCGCCGGCTGATGCCGCCGGTCTCCATCAGGTTGCCGGCCAGGATGAAGAAGGGGATGGCGGCGAGCGGGAACTTGTTGATCGAGGAGAACATCTCCTTCACCGCGATCAGCATGTTCACGTGGCTGACCTGGATGCCGATCAGCGCCGACAGGCCGATCGACACCGCCACCGAGATGGTGAGTGCGAAGCACAGCACCATCGTGATGATCATGGCCGTGCTCATGTGCGCCCCTCGTCCGCGCAATGCCGCGGCCGGTCCCCCGAGGGGACAGCCGCTTGCATGTGGCGGCCCGGCGCGGCGCGACTCACTGCGCCGTCTCCAGCTCCAGCCGCTTCGGGTCCAGCCAGTTGCCGATGATCGCGATCACCGAGAAGATGCCGCCCACCGGCATCGAGACGTAGGCCCAGAACATGGACACGTCTTCCAGCCCGATGACGCTCTGCACCCGGCCGCGCTGCGAATAGTCCCAGCCGACGACGATGATCACCCCCACCAGCAGCAGCGCCGCCCCGCACACCAGCGCGTCCAGCACGCGCTTCATGCGCTGGCCGCTCAAGCGGTAGAGCACGTCCACGCTCACCATGGCGCCGATGCGGAAGGCCATGGGGATGCCCAGGAACACCATCCAGATCAGGCTGAAGCGGATCAGCACCTCGGTCCACTCGGCCGGCCGCTCGATGACGAAGCGCGTGATGATCTGCCACAGCCCCAGCGCCGCGGCGATGGCCAGCATCACGCAGGCCAGCGCGGTGGCGAGCGCGGTGCTGCGCTGTTCCACCGACAGGAAGAGATTCTTCAAGGCAGGGCTTCGGCGTTCATCCAGCGGCCCGCCGCCGGCGCCACGACGAGCATCACTTGAAATTCTTGATCCTGTCGATGTTCGCCTTGCCGAACTGCTTCTCGAATTCCGCGTACACCGGCGTCAGCGCGGCCTGGAACTTGGCCTTGTCGGGGCTTTCGACCACCTGCATGCCCTTGCTTCGCAGCTCGGCCACGCCCTTGGCGTCGTCCTCGTCGACACGCGCGCGGTTCGCCTTCACGGCTTCGACGGCGGCGGCCAGGAAGGCCTGCTGGTCGGCGGCCGGCAGCTTGTCGAAGCTGGCCTTGTTCATCAGGAAGATGGCCGGGCTGTAGACGTGGCCGGTGAGTGTGAGGTACTTCTGCACCTGGTCGAACTTGGCCGCCATGATCACCGACAGCGGGTTCTCCTGTCCGTCCACGGTGCCCTGCTGCAGCGCGGTGAACACCTCGGGGAAGGCCATCGGGGTGGTGATGATGCCGAAGCCCTTGTACGCGGCCACGTGCACCGGGTTCTCCATCGTGCGCATCTTCAGGCCCTTCAGGTCGTCGGGGCCGTTCACCGCGCGCTTGCTGTTGGTCATGTGGCGGATGCCGTTCTCGCCCCAGGCCAGCGCCTTGAAGCCCTTGCCTTCGAAGGCCTTGAGCATGTCCTGGCCGATGGCGCTGTCGAGCACCGCACGCGCATGCGCCTTGTCGCGGAACAGGAAGGGGATGTCCAGGATGCGCGCCTCGGGCACGAAGTTGGGCACCGGGCCGGTGGAGGTGAAGGTCAGCTCCTGGGTGCCCAGCTGCACCGCTTCGATGCTTTCACGCTCGCCACCGAGCGAACCTGAATAGAAGGTCTGGATCTTGTAGCGGCCGCCGGTGCGCTTCTCGACTTCCCTGGCGAAGGTGTCGATGGCCACGCCCTGGTGGGAGTTCTGCGCCACCGAGATGCTGATCTTCATGGCGGTCTGGGCGAGCGCGGGTGCGGCGAGCGCGAAGGCCATGCTCAGGGCGGCGGCGAGGCGGGTGAAGGTCTTCATGGTTCGTTTCCGGGATGCGGTGTTGCGAGCGGATCCTCGTTTCTAGCGTATCTTCGGTGCTTTCCGTCCCCGGACATCCCCCCGATGGATCCTGCACCGGCCCCCCGCCACATCCGCCTGACCTCGCACCCCGGCCAGGGCACCACGGGCGCACCGGCGCTGCGCTGGGGCGAAGCCGACCCGCTGCTGCGCGGCCCGGTGGTGGGCACCACCACCAACCGCAGCCAGCGCAACGTGGTGGGCACGCACAGCGGCAGCTACGGCGTCTACCGCGCGCTGGCGGTGGCGGCCGGCAACCTGACGCGAGGCCACCGCGCCGACCTGACCAACACCGCGCCCACCGACGCCGTGGGCCCGTACCCCCAGTGGGGCGACCCTTCGAAGATCGTCTCCATCGACCCCTGGGGCGCCAGCGTGCAGGCGGTGTTCGCCGACTACATCGCCCAGGGCTACGACATCCGCCCCACCATCGCGGTGACGAAGGCGCACATCCACCTGCCCGAGATCAGGCAGGCCATCGCCTTCCAGCGCCTCAGGCCCGACGGCCGCATCCTGCTGGAAGACGCCAGCGCCACCGTCACCAAGGTCGCGGTCGAGCCGGTGTGGTGGCTGCCCGGGGTCGCGAAGCGATTCAACGTCAGCGAAGCCGACCTGCGGCGCGCGCTGTTCGAGGAGACCGGGGGCATGTACCCCGAGCTGGTCACGCGCAGCGACATCGAAGTCTTCCTGCCGCCCATCGGCGGCCAGACGCTGTACGTCTTCGGCGACATCCGCGCGCTGGCGGACCCGAACGTCACGCTCACCGCGCGCGTGCACGACGAATGCAACGGCTCGGACGTCTTCGGCTCCGACATCTGCACCTGCCGGCCCTACCTGACGCACGCCATCGAGGAATGCATCGCCGGCGCGCAGAAGGGCGGCGTCGGCCTCATCGCCTACAGCCGCAAGGAGGGGCGCGCCCTCGGCGAGGTGACCAAGTTCCTGGTCTACAACGCGCGCAAGCGCCAGGAAGGCGGCGACCGCGCCGACAAGTACTTCCTGCGCACCGAATGCGTGGCCGGCGTGCAGGACATGCGCTTCCAGGAGCTGATGCCCGACGTGCTGCACTGGCTGGGCATCCGGAAGATCCACCGCCTGGTGAGCATGTCCAACGACAAGTACGACGCCATCACCGGCAGCGGCATCGAGGTCGGCGAACGGGTGAAGATCCCCGACGCGCTGGTGCCCGCCGACGCCAAGGTGGAGATCGAAGCCAAGATCGCCGCCGGCTACTTCACCCCCGAAGGGCGCGTGCCGACCGAGGACGACCTCGCGCAGGTGAAGGGCCGCGCCCTTGAGTGAGCTGTTCCAGGTCCTGCGCGACCCGGCGACGATCCGCCTGCGCTGCGCCGCCATCACGCAGGCGGTGGCCCTGGGCCGCTCGGGCTGGTGGTCGCTCGACCGCTCGAAGCTGGCCGACGCCGCCGAACGCGTGGCCGCGCTCACGCGCGAGCGTTTCCCCGACGGCCGCATCCCGTTTCACAGCCGCTGGCGCCACTTCGAAGCCGGTGGCGTGGACCGCAAGGCGGAGCTGGACGCGGCGCTTGCCGGGCGCAGCGCGGCCGAGCGCGCGCGCGCCATGTTCGACCTCACGGTGATGAGCGTGCTGCTCGACGCCGGCGCCGGCGCGGCCTGGAAGTACCGCGAAGGCGAGCGCGAGTACACGCGCTCCGAAGGCCTGGGCGTGGCCAGCTTCCGCGCCTTCATGGCCGGCCGCTTCTCGGCCGACCCCGCCGACCCGCTGCGCGTCGACGCGAGCGTGCTGCGGCGGCTGGACGGTGGCCTGCTGCGCGAGGTGTTCCAGGTCACGCAAGGCAATCCGCTGGTCGGCCTGGAAGGCCGCGCCGGCCTGCTGCAGCGCCTGGGCGCCGCGCTGCAGGCCGAAGCGGCCGCCGACGGCACGCCGGCGCGGCCGGCGCTGCTGTTCGACCGCGTGACCGCGGCGCAGGAGCTCACCGCCGCGGCGCTGCTGGGGGCGGTGCTGCAGGCCTTCGCGCCGATCTGGACTTCGGGCAGCACCATCGTCGGCATGCCCGCCGGCGACGTCTGGCCGCACCGCTTCGCCGGCGACGCCATGCGCGGCGGCCGCGACGTCACCACGGCCGGCTGGGTCCCGTTCCACAAGCTCAGCCAGTGGCTCACCTATTCGCTGCTGGAGCCGCTGCAATGGGCCGGCTTCGCCGTCACCGGCCTGGAGGTGCTGACCGGCCTGCCCGAATACCGCAACGGCGGCCTCTTCGTCGACTGCGGCGTGCTGCAGCCGCGCGACGCACGCGCCGGCCAGCGCAAGTGGAAGGCGGGCGACGAGTTCGTCGTCGAGTGGCGTGCCTGCACCGTCACCCTGCTGGACGAACTGGCGGTGCTGGTGCGCGACCTGCTCGGCAGGAGTGCGACCGAACTGCCGCTGGCCTGCGTGCTGGAAGGCGGCAGCTGGGCCGCCGGCCGCCAGGTGGCGGCCGGGAAGCGCGAGGGCGGCGCGCCGCCGTTCCAGATCGACAGCGACGGCACGATCTTCTGAAAGCGAG
Source organism: Rubrivivax sp. (assembly GCA_044224175.1). Classification (GTDB taxonomy): domain Bacteria; phylum Pseudomonadota; class Gammaproteobacteria; order Burkholderiales; family Burkholderiaceae_C; genus Rubrivivax. The sequence goes on from JBGAKY010000010.1 coordinate 64,045, forward strand.
GGAGACTTCAGCACCATGAGCCACGCCAACGTCACCGTCATCGACCACCCGCTGGTGCAGCACAAGCTGACGCTCATGCGCCAGAAGGACCGCAGCACCAACAGCTTCCGCCGCCTGCTGCACGAGATCGGCATGCTGATGGCCTACGAGGTGACGCGCGAGATGCCGACGCAGCTGATCGAGATCGAGACGCCGCTGGAGAAGATGATGGCGCCGGTGATCGACGGCAAGAAGACCGTCTTCGTCGTCGTCATGCGCGCCGGCGACGGCCTGCTCGAAGGCATGCTCGACGTGGTGCCGGGCGCGCGCGTGGGCCACATCGGCCTGTACCGCGACCCGAAGACGCTGGTGGCGGTGGAGTACTACTTCAAGATGCCGCACGACATGCACGAGCGCGACGCCATCGTGCTGGACCCGATGCTGGCCACCGGCAACTCGGCCGTCGCCGCGGTGGAACGGCTGAAGGAGACGAAGCCGAAGTCGATCCGCTTCGTCAGCCTGCTGGCGGCGCCCGAAGGGCTGGCCAACATGCAGCAGCACCACCCCGACGTGCCCATCTACACCGCCGCCATCGACCGCCAGCTCAACGACCACGGCTACATCTGCCCCGGCCTGGGCGACGCCGGCGACCGCATCTTCGGCACCAAGTAGCGCGGCCGTGGTGTTCACGGAAGACCCGGCGGCGCCGCGCCGCTGGCTGGCGCTGGCGGCGGTGCTGGCCACCGCGATGCTGGTGCACGCGCTGTGGTTCACGCGCCCGCACGCGGTGGTGTTCGACGAGGTCTACTTCGGCCGCTATGCGCTGGACTACCTGGGCCACCGCAACGTCTTCGACAACCACCCGCCGCTGGGCAAGCTGATCTTCACCGCGATGGCGGCGCTGCTGGGCCTGGACCCGGGCTTCGGCTTCAACCCCAACGGCGCGCCCTTCCCGAGCCCCGACTACGCGCTGATCCGCATCCCCGCGCACGTGGCCGGCGTGCTGTTCCCGGCCATCCTGTTCGGGCTGGCGCTGCAGCTGGGCTTCACGCGCTGGGCCGCCTTCGTGGTGGGCATGCTGGCGGCGCTGGACAACGCGCTGCTGGTGATGTCGCGCACCACGCAGATGGACCTGTTCCTGCTGGACTTCGGGTTCGGTGCACTGGCCTGCTGGCTGCGCCACTGGCGTGGCGGGGGCCGGGGCTGGTTCGCCGCCGCCGTGCTGCTGGCCGCGCTGGCGCCGTGCATCAAGTGGACCGGACTGGCCTTCACCGCGCTGGTCATGCTGCTGGAAGCGCTGCGCGGGCTGCACGGCCGCGACTGGCGTTCGCTGGCGCGGCTGGCGCTGCTGGCGGTGGCGCCGGCGCTGCTGTACCTGCTGTTCTTCGGCATCCACTTCACCCTCATCGAAGGGCATTGGCCCGAACGGCTGCTGCAGCGCACGCTTGACATGAACCGGCAGATGTTCGCGTCCACCGCCAACACCACCAGCGTGCACGCCTACGGCAGCAAGTGGTACGACTGGCCCTTCATGATGCGCACGGTCGATTTCTGGGCCGAGTACAAGGACCCGCTGCTGTCGCGCATCTACCTGCTGGGCAACCCGGTGGTGTGGTGGGCCACCGGCTATGCGGTGCTCTACCTGCTGGTGAACTTCGTGCCCAAGCTGCCGGCGCTGGTGGCGCGCACGCGGCCGGTGCCGGTGTCGGGGGCGGAACTGCTGATCGTCGGCGCCTACCTGGCCAACATGCTGCCCTTCACGCAGATCAAGCGCGTGATGTTCCTCTACCACTACCTGCCGGCCTTCGGCTTCGCGCTGCTGGCGCTGGGCCTGCTGCTGGACCGGACCGGCCGCCACGCGCGCTGGCTGGGCTGGACGCTGCTCGGGCTGGCGGCGGCCGCCTTCGTCTACTGGGCGCCGCTGAGCTACGGCCTGCAGATCACGCGCGAGCAGTTCGACGCCCGCTTCTGGGTGCCGACCTGGAAATAGCTACCTGAAGGCGAAGTACCGGCTGCCCAGGTAGAAGAGGGCCGTGTAGGGCGGGATGCCGAAGAGCTGCGCCAGGTAGGGGTTGATGCCCAGGCCGCGCACCGCGAACAGCACCGCCGCCAGGTTGGCCAGCCAGGCCACGGCGAACACGAGCAGGAAGCGCAGCAGCGCCGGCAGCACCGCCCCTTCGTGGGCGAAGGTCCAGCGCCGGTTGAGCAGGAAGCTGCAGGTCAGGCCGAACACATAACCGCCTGCGTTGGCGGGTCCCTCGCCCAGGCCGGCCAGCCCCATCAGCGCCCAGGTCGTGCCCAGGCCGACGGCGGTGTTGGCCACGCCCACCGCCAGGAAGCGCAGCAGCGCCACCGTCAGCCGCCCGGCAGTCGGCCCACGCCCACCGTCTTCTCGACGAAGTAGCGCGGCCGGCGCTTGGTCTCGCGGTAGGCCTTGCCCAGGTATTCGCCCAGCACGCCGATGCACAGGATCTGCACCCCGCCCAGGAAGTACATCGGCAGCACGATCGAGGTCCAGCCCGGCACCGCGTCGGGGGTGAAGAAGCGCACCCACAGCGCCCACAGCGTGACGGCCATGCTGCCGCTGAAGATCACGAAGCCGGCGATGGTGATGAGCCGCAGCGGCACGGTCGAGAACGAGGTCACCGCGTCCAGCGCCAGCGCCAGCATGCGCCGCAGCGGGTACTTCGACTCGCCGGCCAGGCGCGCGCTGCGCGCGTAGGTCACCACCTCGGAGCGGAAGCCCAGCGTGGGCACGATGCCGCGCAGGTACAGGTTCACTTCCGGGTACTGGCGCAGGCATTCCACCGCGCGCCGGCTCATCAGCCGGTAGTCGGCGTGGTTGTCCACCGACTCGGCGCCCAGCGTGCGCATCAGGCGGTAGAAGGCGGCCGCGCTGCCGCGCTTGAAGGCGGTGTCGGCGTCGCGCGCGCTGCGCACGCCGTAGACGATGTCGGCGCCGCCGCGGAAGCGGTCGATCATTTCCTCGATCGCGTCCACGTCGTCCTGCAGGTCGGCGTCGATGCTGACCAGCACGTCGCCGCCGGCGGTGAACAGCCCGGCGAGCAGCGCGTTCTGGTGGCCGCGATTGCGCGTGAGCTTGACGCCGGCGCAGCGGGCGTCGGCAGCCGCGAGGCCTTCGATGAAGGCCCAGGTGGCGTCGCGGCTGCCGTCGTCGACGAAGACCACGCGGCTGGCGGCCGCCACCTTGCCGGCGGCGCCCAGCCGCTGCAGCAGCGCGAGCAGGCGGCGCGCCGTCTCGGGCAGCACCTCCTGCTCGTTGAAGCAGGGCACCACGATGGCCAGCGCCGGCGGCTGCGGGGGGACAGGCGCCTCTTGCATCGAGGCGATTGTCACCGAAGCCCGGCGCGGCGCTCAGCGCGAGAACGGGTTTGCGGTGGCGAACCAGAGCCCGATGCCGGTGGCGATGATGAAGGCGCCGTCGAGCACGCCGACGAGCAGGAAGACCTTGCCCTGCAGGCGTTCCATCAGCTCGGGCTGGCGCGCCGACGATTCCAGGTACTTCGCCGCCATGACGCCGATGCCGAGGCAGGACCCGATGGCGCCGAGTCCGATCATGTGCCCGACGGCGAGCGGGACGAGGTCGATGCCGTTCATGCTGGGGGCTCCGGTGGGTGTGACACGGCGCTAGGATGAAGGCCGGAACGCAGCCCGTCGATGACCTGCCAGGTCATGCCCGCCGCCTTCCGCCAGAACACACGAACGCGTCCAGGGAGGCCGCATGGGTTACTTCTCGCGCCACTGGCGCGGCGAACTTTCGCTGCCGGTGGCGTACTGGGTCAACAACGTGCTGCTGATGTTCCCGCTGGGCATCGGCGTCGGCCTGCTGATGGCCTGGACCTCGGCCTGGGGCCAGAGCCTTCAGGTGGCCACCATCGGCGTGCTGGTCGGCCTGGGCCTGATGGCGCTGGCCTCGGTGTGGGCACCGGTGGGCGCCTGGCGCAGCGCCAGCCGCTACGCGGAAGAGGGCGGCTCGTTCCTGTGGTCGCGCCTGACCAAGATCGTGGTCGGGCTCGGGCTGCTGGCCAGCCTGGTGGACTTCTTCGTCAACACCATGCCCGAGCTGCCCACCGTGCTGCGGCTGGCCGCCGGCGACGACCCGATCGGCCACCTGGAAGTGAAGCTCGCGCCCGACGGCCAGAGCGTCATCCTCTCGGGCCCCTTCGGCATGGGGGCGGCGACGCGGTTCGAACGCACGCTGAAGAAGGCGCCGCAGTTGCGCCGCGTGGTGCTGGACTCGCCCGGCGGCCGCCTCTACGAAGCGCACCAGATCGCTGCCCAGGTGCGCGCGCGCGGCCTGCAGACGCGCGCCAGCGCCGACTGCGCCAGCGCCTGCACGCTGGTGTTCATCGCCGGCAGCCAGCGCAGCGTGGCGCCCAGGGCGCGGCTGGGGTTCCACCGCGCCAGCGTGCCCGGCCACAACCCCTTGCACGACAACATGGCCAACCGGCGTCTGCAGGGCCTGTACGAGGAAGCGGGCCTGCCCGCCGGCTTCGTCCAGCAGGTGCTGCGCACGCCTTCGCAGCGCATGTGGTTCCCCGAGATCGACGAACTGGTGGGTGCCGGCATCCTGCCGCCGCCCACGCTGCAGCCCGAGCTGGACCCGAACCTGCTGCCGCCCGGCGCGGGCCCGGACCTCTACCGCGACGCGCTGGTCGACAACGCGCTCTGGTCGGCACTGGAGCAGCGCCAGCCCGGCGCGCTGGACGCCGCCGCGCAACGCATGCACGCGGCACGCACGCGCGGGCTGGACCTGCCCGCGGTGGCGGCCGAAGCGCAGGCGCAGGCGCTCACCGCGGTGCCGCTGCTGCTGAAGTCGGCCGGGCCGCAGTCGCTGGAGTCCTTCCTCGCGCTGCTGGCCGCCGAACTGCGGGCGCGCCAGCCCGCCGGCGACGCCGCCTGCCTGTCGGTGCTGAGCTTCGCCGCACCGGCTTCGGAAGGCCCGGCGCCGCCGGCCGAGCACCTGGCGCGCTGGATGCAGCAGGCGCTGATGGAAGCCCCCGAGCCGCTGGTCGGCAAGCCGCTGGGGGCGCTGGAAGTGGAAGTGCTGCGCAAGGAACTGGGGCCGGACGCGCCCGAGCGCATCGTCGTGCTGGTGGGCGGCGCGCAGGCGAAGAAATGGCTGCGCGGCTGCGCGCCGACGATTTCGCTGCTCGAATCGATGGCGCGCCTGCGCGGCCCGCAGCGGCGGCTGGCGGTGCGGCTGATGCTGCAGTCGGCGGGCTGAACGCGGGCTGCGGCTATGCTGGGCCCATGCTGATCCGCAACGCCACCCTCCCCGACGGCCGCCGCGGCGTCGACCTGCTGGTGCAGCAAGGCCGCATCGCCGCCGTCGGCCCGAACCTGGCCGCCCCAGCCGGCACCGAGACGCACGACGCGCAGGGCTGGCTGCTCAGCCCGCCCTTCGTCGACGCCCATTTCCACATGGACGCCACGCTCAGCTACGGGCTGCCGCGCGTCAACGCCAGCGGCACGCTGCTCGAAGGCATCGCGCTGTGGGGCGAGCTGAAGCCGCTGCTCACGCTGGAAGCGATCGTCGAGCGCGCGCTGGCCTATTGCGACTGGGCGGTGGCGCGCGGTCTGCTGGCCATCCGCTCGCACGTGGACGTGTGCGACCCGCGCCTGCTGGCGGTGGAAGCGCTGCTGCACGTGAAGCAGAAGGTGGCCCCGTATCTGGACCTGCAGCTTGTCGCCTTTCCGCAGGACGGCGTGCTGCGTTCGCCCGGCGCGCTGCAGAACCTGGTGCGTGCACTCGACATGGGCGTCGACGTGGTCGGCGGCATCCCGCACTTCGAACGCACGATGGCCGAAGGCGCCGAGAGCGTGCGCCTGCTGTGCGAGCTGGCGGCCGAACGCGGCCTGCGCGTGGACATGCACTGCGACGAGACCGACGACCCGCTGTCGCGCCACGTGGAGACATTGGCCTTCCAGGCCCGGCGCCTGGGGATGCAGGGGCGCGTGAACGGCTCGCACCTGACGTCCATGCACTCGATGGACAACTACTACGTCAGCAAGCTGATCCCGCTGATGGCGGAAGCCGGCCTCTCGGCGGTGGCGAATCCGCTCATCAACATCACCATCCAGGGCCGCCACGACACCTACCCCAGGCGGCGCGGCATGACACGCGTGCCCGAACTGCTGGCCGCGGGCATCAACGTCGGCTTCGGCCACGACTGCGTCATGGACCCGTGGTATTCGCTCGGCTCGGCCGACATGCTGGAGGTGGCGGCGATGGGCCTGCACGTGGCGCAGATGACCTCATTGGCCGCCATGCGCCAATGCTTCGACGCCGTGACCGTGAACCCGGCGCGCATCCTGGGCCTGGAAGGCTACGGGCTCGAACCCGGCTGCCGCGCCGACTTCGTGCTGCTGCAGGCGCGCGACCCCGTGGAGGCGATCCGTTTGCGTGCACAGCGCCTGCTGGTGGTGCGCGGTGGGCGCGTCATTTCACGCATGCCGGCGGCCACCGCCACGCTCAGCCTGCCCGGGCGACCTGCGGGCGTGGACTTCTCGCGACAGCAGTGAGCCGACGCAGGGGCGCCCCGAAGGCCCTTCGATAGAATGAATTCGACCTCCCGCGCCCCCAGGCGAACGCCCCACTCCATGAAGCTCATCGGTTCGCTCACCAGCCCCTACGTCCGCAAGGTGCGCGTCGTGATGGCCGAGAAGAAGCTCGACTTCCAGCTCGTGCTGGAAGACCCCTGGAACACCGACGCGGTGCTCAAGAGCAACCCGCTGGGCAAGGTGCCCTGCCTGGTGATGGAAGGCGGCGAGGCGGTGTTCGACTCGCGTGTCATCGTCGAATACCTGGACACGCTGTCGCCGGTGGGCAAGCTGATCCCGCCGCCCGGCCGTGAACGGGTGGAGGTGCGCACCTGGGAAGCGCTGGGCGACGGCCTGCTGGACGCACTGGTCCTCGCGCGGCTGGAAGCGCACTGGACCGGCCGCGCCGAAGGCGAACGGTCGCAGGCCTGGATCGCCCGCCAGATGCGCGCGGTGGAAGCCAGCCTGAAGGCCATCAGCCAGGGCCTGGGTGAAAAGCCCTGGTGCGCCGGCATCCACTTTTCGCTGGCCGACGTGGCCGTGGGCTGCGCGCTGGGCTACCTGGACTTCCGCTTCCCGCAGATCGACTGGCGCAGCCCGTACCCCAACCTGCAGCGCCTGGCCGAGAAACTGGCCGTCCGGCCCAGCTTCGTCGACACGGCGCCGCCGGCGGCCTGAAATCCGCGCGCACGCGGCGGCGCGCCGGCCGCCAGCCTGCGGTTTCAATGCGTTACAGGGCAAAGCCGTCGAAAGGCGGCGACGCAGCGCTTCCGGGCTAACGACCCGCTTGAGGGTGGTCCCATGCCAGTGTGCAGTCCACGCGCGGCGGGCTGGCTGGCGGCGATGACGGCGATGCAGCTCAGGCCATGTGGGCGGCGAACGAGTCGCTGCGCGCCACGGGCCAGTAAAGCTCGAACACCTTGTGCGGCCAGGGCTGGCGGCCTTCGATGGCTTCCAGCAGCTGCCCCGGCTTCACGAAGGGCAGCAGGTTGGCGAGCAGCCGCACCTCGTGGTCTTCCGAGGTGCGGCGCACGATGTGCAGCGCGCTGATCTCGCGCGGGTGCTTCAGCCCGGCGGCCTGCACCAGCTCCTTCAGCGCCTTCAGCGTGTTGTCGTGGAAGCGGCGCACGCGTTCGGCCTTGTCGGGCACCACCAGCGCGCGCTGGCGCAGCGGGTCCTGGGTGGTGACGCCGGTGGGGCAGTTGCCGGTGTGGCAGGTCTGGGCCTGGATGCAGCCGAGCGCGAACATGAAGCCTCGCGCCGAGTTGCACCAGTCGGCGCCCAGCGCCGTCATGCGCGCGATGTCGAAGGCGCTCACCACCTTGCCCGCGCAGCCGATGCGGATGCGCGAACGCAGGTTCAGCCCGTTGAGCGTGTTGTGCACCAGCAGCAGCCCTTCCTGCAGCGGCGCGCCCACGCGGTCGGTGAACTCCAGCGGCGCCGCGCCGGTGCCGCCTTCGGCGCCGTCGACGACGATGAAGTCGGGCAGGATGCCGGTCTCCAGCATCGCCTTCGCGATGGCGAACCACTCCCACGGGTGGCCGATGCACAGCTTGAAGCCCACCGGCTTGCCGCCGGACAGCTGCCGCAGGCGTTCGATGAACTGCATCATCTCCACCGGCGTGCGGAAGGCCGAGTGGCTGGCCGGGCTGACGCAGTCCACGCCTTCGGGCACGCCGCGCGCGGCGGCGATCTCGGCCGTGACCTTCGGCCCCGGCAGCACGCCGCCGTGGCCGGGCTTGGCGCCCTGGCTCAGCTTCAGCTCGATCAGCCTGACCTGCGGTTCGGCCGCGGTGGCGGCGAAGCGCTCGGGGTTGAAGCTGCCGTCTTCGTTGCGGCAGCCGAAGTAGCCCGAGCCGATCTCCCAGATCAGGTCGCCGCCGTGCACGCGGTGGTGCACGCTGATCGAGCCTTCGCCGGTGTCGTGCGCGAAGCCGCCCTTCTTCGCGCCGCCGTTGAGCGCCAGGATGGCGTTGGCGCTGAGCGCGCCGAAGCTCATGGCCGAGATGTTGAAGATGCTGGCGCTGTACGGCTGCGTGCAGCTGCTGCCGCCGTCGCCGATGGTGATGCGGAAGTCGTGCGTGTCCAGCACGGTGGGCGAGATGGAGTGGTTGATCCACTCGTAGCCGGCGGCGTGCACGTCCAGCTGGGTGCCGAAGGGCCGCTTGTCCGATTCGCCCTTGGCCCGCTGGTAGACCAGCGAACGCTGGGTGCGCGAGAACGGCGTCGCTTCGGTGTCGGACTCGATGAAGTACTGGCGGATCTCCAGCCGCACGAATTCCAGCAGGAAGCGGATGTGCCCGATGACCGGGTAGTTGCGCAGGATCGAGTGCCGGCTCTGGCGGATGTCGCGGAAGCCCAGCACCACCAGGAACAGGCACAGCAGCACGGTGGCGCCGCCCATGCCGAAGCCCACCCACGTGAAGCCGGCCAGCAGCAGGCCCACGCCGCAGGCCAGCCAGGCCAGGTAGCGCACGGGGAAGAGGCGGTCGATGCGGTCGAGCCAGGCGTGCATGCGGCAACTCCTCCAGCGGGTGGCGCCGGATGCTAGTCGCCAGCGGCGGAGCACCGCTTACAGGTCAACCCGCGGAAGCGAAGAAGGCGTGCAATGCGTCCGCAGTCGGCCCCGGCAGTTCTTCCGGGATGTAGTGGCCGGCCGGCATGACCCTGCCTTCGACGCGCCCGGCGCACTGCGCGCGCCACAGCGCCGGCGGGTCGAACAGGCGGTTCACCACGCCGCGCTCGCCCCACAGCACGAGCAGGTCGCAGGCGATCTTCCGCCCCGCGGCGCGCGAGGCGCGGTCGTGCTCGAGGTCGATGCCGAAGCTGGCGCGGTAGTCCTCGCACGCGGCGTGCACGGTCTCGGGGTTGCACCAGCAGCGCTCGTATTCCTCCATCGCCTCGGGCTCGATGTGGCCGGCGCCCTGGCTGCCCCAGCGGCCCAGCTTGGCGCGCAGGTAGTCGCCGGAGCAGCCGTTGATCATCTGCTCGGGCAAGGGCGCCGGCTGGATCAGGTGGAACCAGTGGTAGTACAGGCTGGCGAAGCGCATGTCGGTGGCTTCGTACATGTCCAGCGTGGGGGCGATGTCGATCAGGCAGAGCTTCGCCACCGCGTCCGCATGGTCCAGCGCCATGCGGTGCGCGACGCGCCCGCCGCGGTCGTGGCCGCAGACGAAGAATCGTCCGTGGCCCAGGCGCTTCATCAGCGCCACGAGGTCGGCCGCCATCGCGCGCTTGCTCTGCTGCGCGTGGCCGGGCTGGTCGGCCGGCTTGGCGCTGCGGCCGTAGCCGCGCAGGTCGGCCAGCACCAGGCTGAAGTGCGGCGCCAGGCGCTGCGCCACGCGGTGCCACATCACGTGCGTCTGCGGGAATCCGTGCAGCAGCAGCAGCGGCGGCGCCCCGCTGCGGCCGCCGGTGCGGGCATGGATCACGGCGCCGTCGACGGCGTGGTCGGCGGCCTGGAAGCCCTGGAACCAAGTGCTCATGCCTCGTTATACTCGCGCCCCATCAGCGCCGATTTGTTCCGGATTGCGGGCGCTTAATCAAATGCCGCTAAAGAGGGACGCTGAACCCGGTGTCCGCTTGTGGCGGCGCCGGGTTTTTTCATGCCATCGTTAGGAAGCGTCTCACCGCAGAGCCTGCATTTCGCCGAAGCGCTGCCGCTGAAGAGCGGCGCGGCCCTGGCCGGGTACACGCTGGTCTACGAGACCTACGGCACCCTCAACGCCGACCGGAGCAACGCGGTCCTGGTGTGCCACGCGCTCAACGCCAGCCACCACGTGGCCGGCGTCGACGACAAGGGCGCCACCGGCTGGTGGGACAACCTGGTCGGGCCCGGCAAGCCGCTGGACACGAACCGCTTCTTCGTCATCGGCGTCAACAACCCGGGCAGCTGCTTCGGCAGCACCGGACCCATGCACCTGAACCCGGCCACCGGGCGCGTCTGGGGTGCCGACTTCCCGGTCGTCACGGTGGAAGACTGGGTCGACGCGCAGGTGCGCCTGATCGACCGCCTGGGCATCGTCCAGCTGGCCGCCGTGATCGGCGGCAGCCTGGGCGGCATGCAGGCGCTGGCGTGGACCTTGCGCCACCCGCAGCGCGTGCGCGACTGCATCGCGGTGGCCACGGCGCCGAACCTCTCGGCGCAGAACATCGCCTTCAACGAAGTGGCGCGGCGCGCCATCATCACCGACCCCGACTTCCACGGCGGCCACTTCTACGGGCATGGCGTGGTGCCCAGGCGCGGCCTGCGCGTGGCACGCATGATCGGCCACATCACCTACCTGTCGGACGACGCGATGGAACAGAAGTTCGGCCGCGAGCTGCGCGCCGCCGAGCTGGGCTACAGCACGCAGGAGATCGAGTTCCAGATCGAGAGCTACCTGCGCCACCAGGGCGACAAGTTCAGCGAGTACTTCGACGCCAACACCTACCTGCTGATCACGCGCGCGCTCGACTACTTCGACCCCGCGCGCGAACACGGCGGCGACCTGGCGAAGGCCTTCGTGCCCGCCCGCGGCAACCGCTTCCTGCTGGTGAGCTTCACCACCGACTGGCGCTTCTCGCCGGCGCGCAGCCGCGAGATCGTGAAGGCGCTGGTCGACAACCGCATCGCCGTCAGCTACGCCGAGATCGACGCGCCGCACGGGCACGACGCCTTCCTGCTGGACGACCCGCGCTACCACGCCGTGCTGCGCCACTACTTCGAGCAGCGGGTGGCCCATGTCTGAACGGCGCGACCTGGAGATCATCGCCAGCCTGGTGCCGGCCGGCAGCCGCGTGCTCGACCTGGGCTGCGGCAGTGGCGAACTGCTGGCCTGGCTGAAGGCGAACAAGGGCTGCAGCGGCTACGGCGTCGAGATCGCCGACGCGAACGTGGCCGCCTGCGTGCAGCGCGGCGTCGACGTCATCCAGCTCAACCTCGAAGAAGGCCTGGCGCTGTTCGAGGACAAGAGCTTCGACGTCGTGCTGCAGCTCGACACCCTGCAGCACCTGCGCAACACCGAGAGGATGCTGCGCGAGACGGCGCGCGTGGGCCGCGCCGGCATCGTCAGCTTCCCCAACTTCGCCCACTGGCCGAACCGGCTGCGCGTGGCCGGCGGCCGCATGCCGGTGACCAAGGTGCTGCCCTACCAGTGGTACGACACGCCCAACATCCGCGTGGGCACCTTCGCCGACTTCCAGGTGCTGGCGCGCAAGACCGGGCTCGCGGTGAGCGAAGCCTTCGGGCTGCAGGGCGGCCGCGTGGTGCGCACGCGGCCCAACCTGCTGGCCAGCGTGGCGGTGTTCAAGTTCGAGAGCCGCTGAAGCGGCGCCGCGTGCCCAGCCAGGCGGCGCCGGCGGCAGCCAGCAGCCAGTGGGCGGCGGGCTCGGGCACCGTGCCGGGTTCGCCGTTGATCCCCAGCAACTGGGTCGCATCGCTCACCACCACCGCCGTCGCCCCGCTCAGCGAGGCGAACCCGGTATAGGCGGTGCCCGGCGCCTGCAGGCTGGGGTCGACGAACAGGTGTTCGATCGACAGCAGGCTGGCGATCGGGTCGATGACGACGCCGATGAAGTTCACCTGGCTGGTGCCGGCCAGGGTGCCGCTGTAGCTGGCAGCGCCCAGGTTCAGCACCGGCGCGCTGCTGCCCAGAAGGGCGCTGCTCAGGAACAGCGACACGTTGACGGCGAACGGCGCGTCGGCCGGTCCGCCGCCGCCGCAGTCCAACGTGTAGGCGCCCAGTTCCGCGCTCGTGGCCGCCGGGTCGAACACCGGCACCGAGGCGGCGCCGCCGCTGCAGGCGACGGCGGCGGCCTGTGCCGCGCCGGCACACGCCAGGGTGGCGGCGAACAGGAGGGCGGCGCCGCGCATGCGCGTGGCGGCCGGGCAGGGTCTTGCGGGCTGGTTCATCGCGACTCTCCGATCGGCCGACCATCGGCCTCATGGGGAAAGACGACATCGGGCGCCGCGCCGGACAGGCGACCCCTAGATCGCAGGCCCCGGGCAGCGGCCTACACTCGGACGACACGCGATCGTGAACAGGAGCCTCCGATGATCGGCTATGCCACCTTGGGCACCAACGACCTGCCGCGTGCGGCAGCCTTCTACGACGCACTGCTGGCCGAGATCGGCGCCAGGCGTCTGATGGACTTCGGCCGCGGCTACGCCTGGGGCGTGACGATGGACAAGCCGGCGCTGGGCGTCATGACCCCGTACGACGGCAAGGCCGCCACCGTGGGCAACGGCGTGATGGTCGCCATCGTGGTCGACAGCAAGGAGAAGGTGGACCGGGTCTACGCCAAGGCCATGGCACTGGGCGGGAAGGACGAAGGTCCCGCCGGCCCGCGCGGCGAAGGCTTCTACGCCGGCTACTTCCGCGACCTGGACGGCAACAAGCTCAACGTGTTCTGCATGGGGTGATGGCCATGAAGGTCGGTGTGATCGGTCTCGGCGCCATGGGTGGCGGCATGGCGCGTTCGCTGCGCCGCGCCGGCCACGAGGTGCACGTGTTCGACGTTCGGCCCGAGGCCGCCGCCGCCTTCGCCGCCGAGGGTGGGCGCGCCTGCGCCACGGCGGCCGAGCTGGCCGGCGCCTGCCCGGTGGTGGTCTCGGTGGTGGTGAACGCCGCGCAGACCGAGGACCTGCTGTTCGGCGCCGCCGGCGTGGCCGCGGCGATGGCGCCCGGCGGCCTGTTCGTGATGTGCTCCACCGTGGATCCCAACGTCTCGGTCGCCTTCGAAAGCCGGCTCGAAGCGCTGGGCCTGCTGTACCTGGACGCCCCCATCTCCGGCGGCGCCGCGAAGGCGGCCGCGGGCCAGATCACGATGATGACCGCGGGCCGCCCGGCGGCCTACGAGAAGGCGGGCCCGCTGCTCGAAGGCATGGCCGCCAAGGTCTACAGGCTGGGTGACCGCGCCGGCGCCGGCAGCAAGGTGAAGATCATCAACCAGCTGCTGGCCGGCGTGCACATCGCGGCGGCCGCCGAAGCCATGGCGCTGGGGCTGCGCGAAGGCGTGGCGGCCGACGCGCTGTACGAGGTGATCACGAACTCGGCCGGCAACAGCTGGATGTTCGAGAACCGCATGGCGCATGTGCTGGCGGGCGACTACACGCCGCTGTCGGCGGTGGACATCTTCGTCAAGGACCTGGGGCTGGTGCTGGACACCGCACGCGCCACCAAGTTCCCGCTGCCGTTGGCTTCCACCGCGCACCAGATGTTCATGCAGGCTTCCACCGCCGGCTTCGCGAAGGAGGACGACAGCGCGGTGATCAAGATCTTCCCGGGCATCGTCTTGCCGGAGAAGAAGCCGTGATCCTGGGCTGCATCGCGGACGACTTCACCGGGGCGACCGACCTGGCGAACAACCTGGTGCGCGCGGGCATGCGCTGCGTGCAGACCATCGGCGTGCCGGCTTCGCCCGTGGAAGGCGTGGACGCCGTCGTCGTGGCGCTGAAGTCGCGCACGGCACCGGTGGAAGAGGCGGTGCGCGATTCGCTGGCCGCCGCGCGCTGGCTGCGCGGGCAGGGCGCGAAGCAGCTGTACTTCAAGGTCTGCTCGACCTTCGACTCGACGCCACAGGGCAACATCGGCCCGGTGGCGCAGGCGCTGCTGGCCGGATGCGGCGGCGGTTTCGCGATCGTGACGCCCGCGTTCCCGGAGAACGGCCGCACGGTCTTCAAGGGCCACCTGTTCGTGGGCGACGCGCTGCTGTCCGACAGCCCGATGCGCCACCACCCGCTGACGCCGATGACCGACGCCAACCTGGTGCGGGTGCTGCAGGCGCAGGTGAAAGGCACGACGGTCGGGCTGGTGGACCACCGCGTGCTGGCGAAGGGCGAAGCTGCGCTGCGCGAACGATTCGCGGCGCTGCAGGCGCAAGGCTGCACGCTGGCCATCGCCGACGCGGTGAACGACGACGACCTGCGGCTTCTCGCGCGCGCCGCGAAGGACCTGCCGCTGGTGGTGGCCGGCTCCGGCCTCGCGATCGGCATCCCGGCGCTGAACGGCCTGGCACCGAACGCCGCGGCGGCGCAGCTGCCGCCGGCGCGCGGCGCACGTGCGGTGATCTCGGGCAGTTGCTCGGCGGCCACCAACGCGCAGGTGGCGGCCTTCCGGGAGGCGGGCGGGCCGGCGTTCGCGATCGACCCGCTGCACCTGGCGGCGGGCCGCGACCTGGTCGGCGAAGCCCTGGCCTTCGCGCGGCCGCTGCTGGGCGCGCAGCCGGTGCTGGTGTACGCCACCGCCGAACCCGCGGCGGTGCAGGCCGTGCAGCAGCAGCTGGGCGCGGCGCGCGCGGGTGCACTGGTCGAAGACGCGCTGGCTGCAGTCGCCAAGGGCCTGGTCGAAGCCGGCTGCGGCCAGCTGGTGGTCGCCGGTGGCGAGACCTCGGGCGCGGTGGTGCAGCGGCTGGGCGTGACGCAGCTGCGCATCGGCCCCCAGATCGACCTCGGCGTGCCGTGGACGCACACGGGCTCGCTGCACCTGGCCCTGAAGAGCGGCAACTTCGGCGGCCGCGACTTCTTCAGCCGCGCCTTCACGCTGCTGTGAACGAGAGCACCGCGCGCGAAGAGATCTGCCGCGTCGGCCGTTCGCTCTTCGAGCGCGGCTACGTGCACGCGAGCGCCGGCAACATCAGCGTCAGGCTGGACGACGGCTTCCTCATCACGCCCACCGACGCCTGCCTGGGCACGCTGGCGCCCGAGCGGCTGGCGCGCATCGACGCCGAAGGGCAGCAGACCGACGGCGACCGCGCCAGCAAGACGCTGGCGCTGCACCGGCGCATCTACGCCGCGGCGCCGGCGGCGCGCTGCGTGATCCACACCCACAGCACGCACCTGGTGGCGTTGACGCTTTCGGGCGTGTGGAGCGAAGACGACATCCTGCCGCCCATCACGCCCTACTTCGTGATGAAGGTGGGCCACGTGCCGCTGGTCCCGTACCACCGGCCCGGCGACCCGGCGGTGGCCGAGCTGGTCGCCGCGCGCATCGCCGCCCGCCCCGCGCTGCGCGCGGTGATGCTGGACCGCCTGGGCCCCAACGTCTGGGCCGCCAGCCCGGCCGAGGCCAGCGCGGTGCTGGAAGAGCTGGAGGAAACGGCGAAACTCTGGCTGATGTGCCACCCGAAGCCCGCCCCGTTGACCGAGAAGCAGATCGAAGCGCTGCGCCAGCAGTTCGGAGCGCCGTGGTGAGCGGGCCGCTGTCCGACATCAAGGTCCTGGAGTTGGGCCAGCTCATCGCCGGCCCCTTCGCCGCCAAGACCCTGGCCGACTTCGGCGCCGACGTCATCAAGGTCGAGCCGCCCGAAGGCGACCCGCTGCGCAAGTGGCGCCTGCTGAAGGACGGCACCTCGGTCTGGTGGCAGGTGCAAAGCCGCAACAAGCGTTCGGTGGTGCTGGACCTGAAGGACCCCGAGGCGCAGGCCGTGGTGCGCGAACTGGCGCTCGAAGCCGACGTGCTGATCGAGAACTTCCGCCCCGGCGCGATGGAAGGCTTCAAGCTCGCGCCCGACGCGCTGATGGCGGCGAACCCGCGCCTCATCGTGCTGCGCATCAGCGGCTACGGCCAGACCGGGCCCTACCGCGACAAGCCCGGCTTCGGCGTCGTTGCCGAAGCGATGGGCGGCCTGCGGCACCTGACCGGCGAGCCCGGCCGCACGCCGGTGCGGGTGGGCGTCTCGATCGGCGACACGCTGGCTTCGCTGCACGGCGTGATCGGCATCCTCACCGCGCTGCACGAGCGTGAACGCAGCGGCCGTGGCCAGGTGGTGGACGTGGCGCTCTACGAGGCGGTCTTCAACTGCATGGAAAGCCTGCTGCCCGAATACAGCGCCTTCGGCGCCGTGCGCGGCCCGGCCGGCAGCGCGATGCCCGGCATCGCACCCACCAACGCCTACGCCTGCCGCGACGGCTATGCGCTGGTGGCCGGCAACGGCGACAGCATCTTCCGCCGCCTGATGAAGGCCATCGGCCGCGAGGACCTCGGCGCCGACCCTGCGCTGGCCGACAACGCCGGCCGCGTGAAGCGCGTGGACGAAATCGACGCCGCCATCGGCGCCTGGACCGAATCGCGCACGGTGGAGGAAGTGCTTGTCGCGCTGGACGCCGCCGCGGTGCCGGCCGGCCGCATCTACACCGTGGCCGACATCGCGAAGGACCCGCACTACGCGGCGCGCGGCATGCTGCAGAAGGTGCAGATGACCGACGGCAGCGAACTGCTGGTGCCCGGCTTCGTGCCCAGGCTCAGCCGCACGCCGGGAAGCCACCGGCGCAATGCGCCGGCGCTGGGGCAGGACACGGACGACGTGCTGCGCGAACTGAAGTCGCGCAAGAAGTCGACTTAAGCGCGCGGCACCGGCGCCAGCGGCTCGAACCCCGCCTCGCGCTTGGCCTTCCAGGCTTCGATGGCCTTGCCCATCTCGCCGATGTCGAAGATGGCGCTCTGCAGCAGCGTCATCTGCTCCAGCGAATCGGCTGTCGGGTGGTCGACGGCGTAGTTCAGCGCCAGCTTGCTGCCGGCCACCGCCAGCGGCGACTTGGCGGCGATGCTGGCGGCCAGCTTCATGGCGTGGTCCAGCGAGGCGGCGGCGTCGGGCAGCACGGCGTTGACGAGGCCGGCGGCCAGCGCGCGTTCGGCGCCCAGGCGGTCGCCGGTGTAGGCCATCTCGCGCGCCACGCCCGGCGGCACGATCTTGGGCAGCCGCTGCAGCACGCCCAGGTCGGCGGCCATGCCGATGTGGATCTCCTGCACGGTGAAGAAGGCGTCGGCGCTGCACACGCGCAGGTCGCAGGCGGCGGCCAGGTCCAGCGCGCCGCCGATGCAGCCGCCCTGGATGGCGGCGATGACGGGGAAGCGTGCGTTCTCCAGCGCGTCGAAGCAGCGCATCAGCTGGCGCAGGCCGTCCTGGAAGGCCAGGCGCTTGCGGGCGTCGGAGGTGTCCAGCATGCCCAGCCCGCCGGCGAACACGTCCAGCGCCATGCCGGCGCTGAAGTGCTTGCCGGTGGAACTGATCACCAGCACGCGCGTGCGGCCTTCGGCGTTGAGCGCCTCCACCGTGTCCCGCAGGGCCGGGAAGAACGGCGGCGCCATGGTGTTCATGCGCTCGGGCCGGCACAGCTGCAGGTGGGCGACGCCGTTGGCGCCGTGCTCGAGGGTGAAGAAGTCGGTGGCCATGCGCGGCAGCATAGCCGCTGCATGCTTCAATCGCCCCCATGGACACCCTGAGGACGATCGACGGTCTGCAGCTGGCCCTTTACCGCTGGCCCACGGCAGGCCCGGCGCGCGGCACGGTGCAGATCGTGCACGGCCTGGGCGAACATGCCGGCCGCTACGCCTGGCTGGCGGCGCAGCTCAACGCCGCCGGCTGGCACGTGGTGGCGCACGACCAGCGCGGCCACGGCCAGAGCGAAGGTCGCCGCGGCCGCCTGGCCGACAGCCACGCCTTCCTGTCCGACCTGGCGCTGGCGCACGACGCGCTGCGCGGCACCGAAGGCCCGAACCTGCTGCTCGGCCACAGCCTGGGCGGCCTGGTGGCGGCGCGCTTCGTGGCCGAAGGCCTGGCCAAGGCACCGGCGCCCTGGTTCCGCCGCTTCGAAGGCCTGGTGCTGTCGTCGCCCGCGCTGGCACTGGAACTGAACGGGCTCCAGCAGGCGCTGCTGGCCACGCTGGGCACGCTGGCGCCGAACCTGGCGCTGAACAACGGGCTGAAGCCGGCATGGATCAGCCGTGATGCGGCCGTGGTGAAGGCCTATGTGGACGACCCGCTGGTGCACGACCGCGTGACGGCGCGTCTGGTGCGCTTCATGGTCGACGGAGGGGAATTGGTTCGCGACCGCGCGCCCCGCTGGAGCCTGCCCACGCTGCTGCTGTGGGCGGGCGCCGACCGCTGCGTGGCGCCGGCGGGCAGCGAAGCCTTTGCGGCGGCGGCACCGCCGGCGGTGCTCACTTCACACCGCTTCCCTGCACTGTTCCACGAGATCTTCAACGAGCCCGAGCGTGAAGATGTCTTTTCCCACCTTCAAGCCTGGCTCGGCCGGTTCTAAACTGCATCGCCATGAACGCCCCTGAACGACACCTGCAGCTGGCCGACTTCGCGAACCGGGCCTGGGACGAGCGCATCGTGCCCGCGCTCACCGACTACATCGCGGTGCCGGCCAAGAGCCCCATGTTCGACGCCCAGTGGCAGCAGCACGGCCTGCTCGACCGCGTCGTGCGCGACGCCGCCGCCTGGGTGGAATCGCGCAAGGTCGCCGGGCTGAGGCTGGAGGTGGTGCGCCTGGAAGGCCGCACGCCGGTGATCTTCTTCGACGTGCCGGCCACCCGGGCCGGCAGCACCGACACCGTGCTGCTCTACGGCCACCTGGACAAGCAGCCTGAATTCAACGGCTGGCGCAAGGACCTGGGCCCCTGGACGCCCAAGCTGGAAGACGGCCTGCTCTACGGCCGCGGTGGCGCCGACGATGGTTACGCGGTCTACGCCGCCATCAGCGCGATCGAGGCGCTCGACGCGCAGGGCCTGGCGCGCCCGCGCTGCGTGGGCCTGATCGAGACCTGCGAAGAGAGCGGTTCGCCGGACCTGCCGGCCTACATCGAAGCGCTGAAGGCCCGCCTGGGCAACGTCGGCCTCGTGGTCTGCCTGGACAGCGGCGCCGGCAACTACGATCAGCTCTGGCTCACCACCAGCCTGCGCGGCATGGTCAGCGGCGTGCTCAAGGTGGAAGTGCTCACCGAAGGCGTGCACTCGGGCGACGCCAGCGGACTGGTGCCTTCCAGCTTCCGCGTGCTGCGCCAGGTGCTGGACCGGCTGGAGGATTCCAGGACCGGCCGCCTGCTGCCCGAGAGCTTCCATTGCGAAGTGCCGGCCCAGCGCGTCGACCAGGCCCGCGCCGCCGCCGCGGTGCTGAAGGAAGAGGTCTGGAAGCGCTACCCCTGGGCCTGCGGCGCCGACGGTGGCCCCGTGCTGCCCACCACCACCGACCCCGTGGAAGCGCTGCTCGCGCGCACCTGGCGGCCCACGCTGTCGGTCACCGGCGTCGAAGGCTTCCCCGACCTGGGCGGCGCCGGCAACGTGCTGCGTCCCTACACCGCCTTCAAGCTCAGCCTGCGTCTGCCGCCGCTGGTGAACGGGCACGAGGCGAGCGTGAAACTCAAGGCGCTGCTGGAAGACAACGCGCCCTACAACGCCAAGGTCACCTTCCACCCCGACGGCCGCGCCGGCGCACTCGGCGCCACCGGTTGGAACGCGCCCGACCTGGCGCCCTGGCTGGAGGGGGTGATGAATGCCGCCTCGCAGGCGCACTTCGGCGCGCCGCTGGGCTACATCGGCCAGGGCGGCACGATCCCGCTGATGAGCATGCTGGCCGCCGGCTTCCCGAAGGCGCAGATGATGGTCTGCGGCGTGCTGGGCCCGAAGAGCAACGCCCACGGGCCCAACGAATTCCTGCACGTCGGCTACGGCAAGCGGCTCACGGCCGCGGTGTCCCAGGTCATCGCCGCCTGCCCCTGATGCCGGCGCCGGCGTCGCAGCGGCTTGCGCAGCTGCTGGAAGCGAGCGCGCCGCGCGCCGCGATGACGCCCACGCTGGGGCTGGCGGCGGCGGCGCAGGCACGTGAGCTGGCCGCCGAACTGGGCCGCCCCGACGACGAGCTGCTGGCCGCCATGCGCCAGTGCGGCCACCTGTTCCGCCTGGGCCAGCTGGCCGAAGCGGTGCAGCTGGGCCAGGACCAGCGCGCGGCGGCCGCCGCTCCCGGCCTGGGCCCGCTGCTGCAGGCCGAACGGCGCGAGATGCTGCGCGTGGTGACGCTGGCCGCCTGCGAACTGGCGCGCTTCGACACCGCGATGGACGCCGCGCACGAACTGGCCCGCCTGTGCGCGCCGCTGGAAGAGGCCGGCCCGCGTCTGATGGCCGCCTACGCGCTGGCGGCCTGCCTGGAGCGCATGGGCGATTCCTGGCAGGCCGTGGACGTGCTGGAGCGGGCGCTGGCCGCCACGCCCAAGGAGCCCGGGCGCGAACGCCTGATGGCCTGCAACGGTCTGGCGGCCGTGGCCATCGGCATGTTCCACCGCCTGCGCGACATCGACGACGGCGCGGCCGTGCTGGCGCGCGCGCGCAGTGCTGCCGAACAGGCGCTTTCGATGCTGGAGATGGTCGAGCCGCCGGCGCGCATCACCGTCGAAGGCAATCTGGGCGAGATCCTGCTGCACCAGGGCGAGATGGCGGCCGCGCGGGCGCTGCTGGACGAATCGCTGGCGCACGCGCAGCGCGCCGAGCTGCGCGCCTACGCCTGGCGCGTGACGGCGACCCTGGCCGACTGGCACCTGGCCGCCGGCGACACCGAAGCGGCGCTGGTCCAGGCCGAAGGCCTGCTGGCCGAGATGGGCGCGGCCGCCCCGCCGCAGACGGCCATCCGCGCCCACGACACCGCCTGCCGCGCCAGCCGCCGCCTGGGCCAGGACCGGCGCGCGCTGCAGCACCTGGAAGCCTTCGAACGGCTGGAACGCAGCCGCACGGTGCAGCAGCTGCGCGCGCAGTCGCAGCTGGCGGCGGCCCGCGCCGACGTGCAGCGCGGCCGCTGAAGGCTCAGGCGCGCACCGGCGGCGGCTCGGTGTCGACGTCGGGCTCGGGGCGTTCCTCGGCGCGCATCTCGTCGAGCGGGCCGTCCTCCTGAACCTCGTCTTCCGGCACTTCCTCGGCCAGGAAGCCGCCCGACTGGTGTTTCCACAGCAGCGCATAGTGGCCACCGTGCGCCAGCAGTTCGGCGTGCGTGCCCTGCTCGACGATGCGGCCGCCGTCCAGCACGATCAGCCGGTCCATGCGCGCGATGGTCGACAGCCGGTGCGCGATCGCGATCACGGTCTTGCCTTCCATCAGCCCCAGCAGCTGGTGCTGGATGGCCAGTTCCACTTCGCTGTCCAGCGCCGAGGTGGCTTCGTCGAGCACCAGGATCGGCGCGTCCTTCAGGATCACGCGCGCGATCGCGATGCGCTGGCGCTGGCCGCCGGAGAGCTTCACGCCGCGTTCGCCCACGTGCGCCTCGTAGCCGGTGCGGCCCTTCCAGTCCTGCAGGCCGCTGATGAACTCGTGCGCCTCGGCGCGCCACGCGGCCGCTTCCACCTGCGCGCGCGTGGCGCCCGGGCGGCCATAGGCGATGTTCTCGGCGATCGAGCGGTGCAGCAGCGAGGTGTCCTGCGTCACCACGCCGATCGCCGCGCGCAGGCTTTCCTGCGTGACCTCGCGGATCTCCTGGCCGTCGATGCGGATCGTGCCTTGCTCCAGGTCGTGAAAGCGCAGCAACAGGTTCACCAGCGTGCTCTTGCCGGCACCGGAGCGGCCCACCACGCCCACCCGTTCGCCGGGCCGGATGACCAGGTTCAGGTCTTCCAGCACCTTGCGGCCGTCGTCGCGGCCGTAGGTGAAGGTGACCCGCTCGACGCGGATCTCGCCGTGCGGCACCTGCAGTTCGCGCGCGCCGGGGCGGTCGGTCAGCGCGTGCGGCACGGCGATGGTCTCCATGCCTTCCTGCACCACGCCCACGTTCTCGAAGATGCCGGTCACCTCCCAGCTCACCCAGCCGGCCACGTTGGCGATGAACCAGGCCAGCGGCAGCACGGTGGCCACGGTGCCGGCGTCGATCTCGCCGCGTCCCCACAGCGTGATGCCGATGACGGCGGTGCCGGCGATCAGCAGCGCGTTCAGCACCGCCAGCGTGGCCATGAAGCGCGTGATCAGCCGCATGTGGGCGCGGATCGCGACCGTGTGCTCGTCGATCACCTCGCGCACGTAGCTGTCCTCGTCGGCCGCGCGCGCGAACAGCTTGACGGTGAGGATGTTGGTGTAGCTGTCCACCACCCGCCCCATCACCTTGGAACGCAGTTCGCTGCTGGCCTTGGCCAGGTCGCGCATGCGCGGCACGAAGTGGCGCAGGAACAGCAGGTAGCCGCCGAACCAGGCCAGCGTGGGAATGGCCAGACGTGCGTCGGCGCGGCTCATCAGCACCAGCGCCGAGCTGCCGTAGACCAGGATGTACCAGACCGCGCGGATCGACGAGACCACGCTCTCGCGCAACGAGTTGCTGGTCTGCATCACGCGGTTGGCGATGCGGCCGGCGAAGTCGTTCTGGAAGAAGGGCCAGCTCTGGCGCACCACGTGCCAGTGGTTCTGCCAGCGGATCAGGCTGGTGACGCCGGGAACCACGGCGTTGTTGCGCATCAGCGCGTCGAGCACCAGCGTGAACGGCCGCACCAGCACCACCAGTGCCACCATGCCCAGCAGCTCGGGCATCTGCGCGGCGAGCGCCGCTTCGCGGTCGGTGGACTGCATCAGCCGCACCAGGCGGCCGATGAAGACCGGGATCAGCGTGTCGACCCAGGCCACCGCCAGGCCGGTGATGAACAGCGTGGCGTACAACCCCTTGGTCTGGCGCACGAAGTGCCAGTAGAAGGCCAGCAGGCCCGCCGGCGGCTGACCGCCGGTGCGAGCCGTGGGTCGCACGCGGGATTCGAAGAAGGCGAACATCGTCGGGGCATTCTGACGCCGCGGCGAGAATGGCGCATGGACACGAAGGACGACGCATGGACCAGCTGCGCGCGATGAAGGTCTTCGTGCGCGTGATCGAGGAAGGTGGCTTCGCCAAGGCCGCGCGTGCGCTGGACATGGCACCGCCGGTGGTGACGCGCGTGGTGGCCGAACTGGAAACCCATCTGGGCGCGCGCCTGCTCAACCGCACCACGCGCCGCATCTCGCTCACCGACGTCGGTGAGGCCTACCTGGAACGGGCGCGCCAGATCCTGATCGACGTGGAAGAGGCCGAGGCGCTGGCCAGTGCCGCCACGCGCGAACCGCGCGGTGTCGTGCGCCTGCTCACCACCCCCGCGGTGGCGGTGCACCAGCTGGCCAAGCACCTGCCGACCTTCCGCCGCCGCTATCCGCAGGTCTCGATCGAGATCGACGCACCGGGCGCGGTGGAGGCCCTGGACGAGGACTACGACCTGACGCTGCTGGTGGCCCGCCAGGCGCCGAACGGCGACTACGTGGCGCGCCTGCTGGCGCGCAGCGAGGTGATCCTGTGCGCCGCCCCCGAGTACCTGGACCGGCGGGGCCGCCCCCGGCACCCGAGCGACCTGGCGCAGCACGACGCGCTGGTGCCGCCGGTGTCGGCGCTGCTGCGCGGCCTGACGCTGAGCACCGGCATCAGCGGCGACGACGAACCCGGCGGCGAGACCGTGACCATCATGCCCTCGGGCGGTTCGGCACTGCGCACCACGCATGTCGATACCAACTATGCGGCGGCGCTGCACGGCCTGGGCATCGCCGGCCTGCCCAGCCTGGTGATCGAGGATGCGCTGATCGAGCACGCGCTCGAACGCGTGCTGCCCGAATGGCACCTGTTCAGCCTGGGCCTCTGGGCGGCAATGCCCAGCCGCAAGCACGTGCCGGCCCGCACGCGCGCGCTGCTGAACTTCCTGGTGGAGGTCTTCGGCGGCGAAGACCGCGACCCCTGGCTGGCGGCCGCCGGGTGTGAAACGGCGCCCCGTTGAGCCGGGCGGTCAGGCAAACTTTACCAAGCAGTTCACAAAATGACCATAGAGTTGTGTTTGTGAACTGACGAGTTCAAACTCCGGTCCGCGCCGGGGCTGCCAGCCCTGGCGCATCCCCCTTCCTTTACCGACCGGAGATGAACCGATGCAGTACTGGTTCCGCTGGCTCGCAGCCACCGCCGCCTTGTCCTTCCTGGCCGCTTGTGGCGGCAGCGACGACGACCCGCCGCCCCCGACGCCGAACATCACCCAGACGGTGACCACGGACGCCCGCTTCACGGTGCTGGCCGAGGCGGTCAGCGCCGCCGGCCTGGCCGACACGCTTTCGGCTGCCGGCCCCTACACGGTGTTCGCGCCCACCAACGACGCCTTCACCGCGCTGCTGGCCGAACTGGGCATCACGAAGGCGGAACTGCTGGCCGACAAGCCGCTGCTCACCCAGGTGCTCACCTACCACGTGCTGCCCAGCCGGGTGGCCAAGTCGCAGGTGGTGCCGGGCAAGGCCATCACCACGGTGCAGGGCGGCATCTTCAAGATCGACGCCCAGGGCACGGCGCTCGTCGTCACCGACGGCCGCAACCGCACCGCCAACATCACGGCGACCGACATCGCCGCCTCCAACGGCGTGATCCACGTCGTCGACAGAGTGCTGCTGCCGGCGAACAGGAACATCGTCGAGACGGCGCAGGCGCTGCCCGACTTCAGCATCCTGGTGGAAGCCGTGATCGCCGCCGATCTTCAAGGCGCGCTGTCCGGCACCGGCCCGCTGACCGTGTTCGCGCCCACCAACGAAGCCTTCGCGGCGCTGCTGACCGAACTGGGCATCACGAAGGAGGCGCTGCTGGCCGACACCGCGCTGCTCACCAAGGTGCTGACCTACCACGTGGTGAACGGCCGCGTGCTGAAGGCCGACGTGCCGGTGGGCGCGGCGATCACCACGCTCCAGGGCGAGACCTTCACGGTCGATGCCTCGCTGGCCATCACCGATGCGCGCAGCCGCATGGCCGCCATCACCGCGACCGACGTGCTCGCCAGCAACGGGGTGATCCACGTCATCGACAAGGTGATCCTGCCCGCGCCCTGAGTCCCGTTGCCGCCTTCCTCTTTTCCCAACCCAAGGAATCACCCATGAAGAAGTTCGTCATCGCCGCGGCGCCGCAGGCCGGAAAGGTGAAGAGCGTGCAGGGCAGCGAACTCACGCTGGCCACCGCCGGCGGCGTGAGCGTCGACGGCGCGAAGGTGGTGAAGGCCGACGTCGTGGCCGACAGCGGCGTCATCCACGTCATCGACAGCGTCGTGCTGCCGCAGTGACGGGTCGCGGTCCTAGAAGGTGAACCCGGCCTCGAGCCGCTGTCCCGACAGCGGCTCGAGCAGCGCCACCAGCGGCGCCAGCGGCCGGTAGCGCATCGCCACCTTGGTGGCATAGGCGAAGAAGCGCGGCAGGTCCTGGGCGTACTTCGGCTTGCCGTCGCGGTGCTTCAGGCGGCAGAAGATGCCCAGCACCTTCAGGTGGCGCTGCAGGCCCATCCATTCGAGCGCGCGCCAGAGCGCGCCGAAGTCCTGGCCCATCTCCTCGCCCAGCGGCAGGCCTTCGCGGCGCGCCGCTTCCCACCAGCGCACGGCCCAGTCGATCTCGCGTTCCTCTTCCCAGGAAAGGAAGGCGTCGCGCAGCATCGAGGCCAGGTCGTAGGTGACCGGCCCGGCCACCGCGTCCTGGAAGTCCAGGATGCCGGGGTTGGCCTGGGTCGGCCACCATCAGGTTGCGCGGCATCCAGTCGCGGTGCACGGCCACCACCGGCTGCGCGAGCGCGCTCTTCACCAGCAGGTCGGTCACGCGGTTCCAGTCGCGCTGCTGCGCTTCGGTCCAGGTGATGCCGAACTCGCGCGCCACGCACCATTCGGGGAACAGCGCCAGCTCGCGCCGCAGCAGCGCTTCGTCGTAGGGGGGCAGTTCAGCCGCCGGCACGGCCGCCTGGAACCGCACCAGCGCGCGCAGGGCGTCGCGCATCAGGCGGTCGGCCTGCGCGGGTCCGGCCTCGCGCAGGGCGTCCAGGTAGAGCGTGTGGCCCAGGTCGGTGAGCAGCAGGAAGCCCTGCGCGGGGTCGCTGGCCAGCACCCGCGGCGCATGCAGACCGGCGCCGTTGATGAGGCCGGCCACCTTCACGAAGGGGCGCACGTCCTCCTGCGGCGGCGGCGCGTCCATCACGATGAGCGGGCCGGCGCCGGCCTGCACGCGGAAGTAGCGCCGGAAGCTGGCGTCGGCCGAGGCCGGCTGCAGCGTGGCGGGTTGGAGGGCGTGCTGCGCAGCCAGGCCTTCGAGCCAGCGGGCGAAGGCGGCTTCGCGGGCGGGGTCGGACCAGGCAATGGGCGAAGCATCGGGCGCCGGAGGCGCGGGGGTGGGACTGTCGACCCTCATGGATAATCGATTCTACAAATGCGATCCACACCGCTCGCCCTGGCGGCGGCGCTGTTGTTCGGCGGCGGTCAGGCGCGCGCGCAGTCGGCGCCCGACGTGCCCGGGACCGTGACGCTGGAACCCAGCCGCAAGCTGCAGCCGCCGCCGCGCGGCGAGGCAGCGCGCCAGCTGCCCATCATCCTGCGCGCGCAGCGTTTCACTGCGCGCCCCGACATCGAGGCCGTGGCCGAAGGCGACGTCGAGTTCCGCCGCGGCGGCCTGGTGCTGGGCGCCGACCGGCTGGGCTACGACCAGGCCGAAGACCTGGCCAGCGCCAAGGGCCATGTGCGCATCACCAAGGACGGCGCCACCTACAGCGGCCCGGAACTGCAGCTGCGGGTGCAGCGTTTCCAGGGCTTCTTCCTGCAGCCCGAGTTCGAGTTCGCCCAGCTGGGCGCCGGCGGCCGCGCCGACCGGGTCGACTTCATCGACAGCTCGCGCTCGGTGGCCACCAATGCGCTGTACACCAGCTGCCCGCGCGACGGCAGCGGCGACCCCGACTGGGTGCTGCAGGCGCGCCGCGTCGAGCTGGACTTCGACGCCAACGAAGGCATCGCCGACGGCGCCGTGCTGCGCTTCCTGGGCGCGCCGATCCTGGCGCTGCCGGTGCTGAGCTTCCCGCTCACCGACGCGCGAAAGTCGGGCTGGCTGCCGCCGGGGGTGAACTTCGACACCAAGAGCGGCTTCGAATTCGCGGTGCCGTACTACTGGAACATCGCCCCCAACCGCGACGCCACCCTCACGCCGCGCGTGCTGACGCGGCGCGGCCTGGGGCTGGACACCGAGTTCCGCTACCTCGAGCCCACGTTCGAAGGCGCGCTGAACCTCTCCACGATCCCGAATGACCGCGTCGCCGACCGCGACCGCGAAGCGCTGAAGTGGCACCACGAAGGCGGCGTGGTCGGCGGCGGGCTGCGCTACGGCGTCGACGCCGTGCGCGTTTCCGACGACGGCTGGTGGAAGGACTTCCCCGACGCCGGCCGCAGCCTGACGCCGCGCCTGCTGGGCACGCGCAGCTGGGTCGAGCAGCCCTTCGCGGCCGGCGGCGAAGGGCTGGCCTACCTGCGCACCCAGCATTGGCAGGTGCTGCAGGGCACCGACGCGCTGGTGACGCCGGCGTACCAGCGCAGCCCGCAGGCCGGCGTGCACTGGAGCGGCCGGCCGGGCGGCGGTTTCGAGCTGGCGCTGGAGAGCGAGCTCAACCACTTCAACCTGCCCGCCAACCGGCCGGCCGACGAAAGGCCCGGCGGCGACCGCTGGCACGCGCTGGGCTCGCTGGCCTGGCCGCTGCGCGAACCCGGCTGGTGGCTGGTGCCGCGGCTGTCGTTCAACGCCGCCAGCTACCGCACCGACCGCCCCATGGCCGACGGCCGCACGCGCGCTTCGCGCTTCATCCCCAGCGCCAGCCTGGACCTGGGGCTGGAGTTCGAGCGCCAGGCCGAAGGCTTCGGCCGCACGTTCCGGCAGACGCTGGAGCCGCGCTTCCTGTACGTGGACACGCCCTACCGCGCGCAGTCCACGCTGCCCAACTTTGACGCCGCGGCGAAGGATTTCAACTTCAACTCCATCTTCGCCGAGAACGCGTTCTCGGGCGTGGACCGCGTCTCCGACGCCCACCAGCTGGCCGCCGGCGTCACCTCGCGCGTGGTCGACGACGCCACCGGCGCCGAGGCCTTCCGCCTGGGCCTGGTGCAGCGCCTGCTGCTGCGCAGCCAGCGCGTGACGCCGCAGTCCGACGGCAGCCCCGACGGCGAGCCGCTCACGCGGCGCTTTTCCGACGTGCTGCTGCTCGGTTCCACCAGCATGGTGCCGAGCTGGAACCTCGACGCTTCGGTGCAGTACAGCCCCGACAGCCAGCGCCCGGTGCGCTCGATCGTCGGCGTGCGCTACTCGCCGGGGCCGTTCCGCACCCTGTCCACCACCTACCGTTTCGCGCGCGGTCTCTCGGAGCAGGTGGAAACCGGCTGGCAATGGCCGATCTACGCCGGCACCCCGGGCGGCCGCTGCGGCGGCAGCTGGTACGCGGTGGGACGCGTCAACTACAGCATGAAGGACAGCCGCGTCACCGACGCCATCGTCGGCACCGAGTACGACGCCGGCTGCTGGATCGGCCGCTTCGTCGTCGAGCGGCTGTCCACCGGCCGCAGCGAGGCGACCACGCGATTCCTGCTGCAGCTGGAGCTGGTGGGCCTGTCGCGAATCGGGTCCAACCCGCTGGGGGTCTTGAAGGACAATATCCCCGGCTACCGCCTGCTGCGCGAAAACCGCCGCGGCCCGACCCCGACCGACGAATGACCGATTCCCTCTACCGCTGGCGCCGCCTGGGCGCCACCCTGGCCCTGGCGGCGGCCGCTGTTGCCGCCGGCACCGCCCTCGCCCAGGGGCGGGTGCGCAACGGCGACTGGATCGTCGCCGTCGTCAACCAGGAACTGGTCACCGCCGGCGAGGTGGACCGCCGCCTCCAGCGCGCCCACGAAGAGGCGCAGCGCGCCGGCCAGCGCCTGCCGCCCGAAGCCGAGCTGCGCCAGCAGGTGCTGGACTCGCTGATCGAGGAGCGCGTGCTCGTCACCTACGCGCGCGACAGCGGCGTGAAGGTGGAAGAGCCCGAGGTCGACCGCGCGGTGCAGAGCGTGGCGCAGCAGAACCAGCTCACCGCCGAGCAGCTGCGCCAGCGGCTGCGCACCGAAGGCATCGACTACGCACGCTTCCGCGCCAACCTGAAGGATCAGTTGCTGATGGAGCGCGTGCGCGAACGCGAAGTGCCGCAGCGCATCAAGATCACCGAAGCCGAGATCGACCGCCTGGTGGACCAGCAGCGCGCGCAGCTGGGCGTGGAAAGCGAGCTCGACATCGCGCAGGTGCTGGTCACGGTGCCCGAAGGCGCCGACGCCGCCACCGCCGAGGCGCGCAAGGCGCGCATCGACGCCGCGCTGGCCAAGCTTCGCGGTGGCGCCGACTTCGCCGCCGTGGCGCGCGAGTATTCAGAAGACGGCAACAAGGACAAGGGCGGCGAGATCGGCCTCAAGGCGGTGTCGCGCCTGCCGGACCTGTTCGTCGAATCGGTGCGCGGGTTCGCGGTCGGCGAGTTCTCGGCCGCGCCGGTGCGCTCGGGCGCCGGCTGGCACATCCTGAAACTGGTCGACCGCAAGGACGGCGGCGCGATGAAGGTGACGCAGACGCGCGCCCGCCACATCCTGCTGCGCACCTCGGCCGAGGTCACCGCCGAAGTGGCGCTGCGCCGCATGGCCGAGTTCCGGCGCCAGATCGAAAGCGGCGCGCGCAAGTTCGAGGACGTGGCCCGCCAGTATTCCGAGGACGGCTCGGCGGCCAGCGGCGGCGAACTGGGTTGGGCCGCGCCCGGCGTGATGGTCCCCGAGTTCGAGGATGCGATGAACAAGCTGCCGCTGGGCGGCCTGTCGCAACCGGTGGTCTCGCGTTTCGGCGTCCACCTGATCCAGGTGATGGAGCGGCGCGAAGTCGCGCTCGAGACCAAGCAGGTGCGCGAACAGGCGCGCAACCAGCTGCGTGAGCAGCGCTTCGAGGACGCCTACAACGACTGGGCGAAGGACCTGCGCGCGCGCGCCTACGTCGAGATGCGCGAGCCGCCGCTCTGAAGTCCCACCAGCCGCGCAAGCGCTTCGGCCAGCATTTCCTGGCCGACGCCGGCATCGTCGACGCCATCGTGCGGGCGATCGATCCGCGGTCGGGCGACGCGCTGGTCGAGATCGGCCCCGGCCTGGGCGCGCTGACGCTGCCGTTGCTGGCCCGCGTGCCGCGCCTCACGGTGGTCGAACTCGACCGCGACCTGGCGGCGCGCCTGCGCCGCAATCCGGCGCTTCAGGTGGTGGAAGCCGACGTGCTGAAGGTCGACTTCCGGGCCCTGGCCGCGAGCGCGGGCCTGCCGCTGCGCGTGGTGGGCAA
Source organism: Rubrivivax sp. (assembly GCA_044224175.1). Lineage (GTDB taxonomy): Bacteria > Pseudomonadota > Gammaproteobacteria > Burkholderiales > Burkholderiaceae_C > Rubrivivax. The sequence goes on from JBGAKY010000010.1 coordinate 94,480, forward strand.
CCTGCCCTACAACATCTCCACCCCCATCCTGTTCCACCTGCTGCCGGTGGCCGACGTGGTGGCCGACCAGCACTTCATGCTGCAGAAGGAGGTGGTCGAGCGCATGGCCGCCGGACCCGGCGGCAAGGACTACGGACGCCTTTCGGTGATGCTGCAGTGGCGCTACGAGATCGAGGACGTGCTCGACGTGCCGCCCGAAGCCTTCGACCCGCCGCCGCGGGTGGATTCGGCGGTGGTGCGCATGACGCCGAAGCCGGCGCCCGAAGGCCTGGACCCGGCGCTGCTGGGTGAACTGGTCACGGCGGCGTTCTCGCAGAGGCGCAAGCTGCTGCGCCACACGCTGGGACGCTGGATGGAACAACGCGGCGCGGCGGTCGCCTTCGACCTCCAGCGCCGCGCCGAAGAGGTACCCGTGGACGAGTACCTCGCGCTGGCCTGTTCGATCAGGCCGCGTTGAGCCAGGCAGCGGTGTCGAACGCGCTGCACATCATCGGCATGTTCATGCCGAAGTTGGGGTTCACGCCGTTCTTGGGCACTGCCACCTTGGCAGGCGCCTTCACCGCGGCGGTGGTGTTGCTCGTCTGGGCCACTTCCGTCGCCCGCTCCCATGACCCGTTTTCCTGGGAGCGGGCTACTGAAAAGAATAGAAACACCTGAACGGTATTCGTCGTTCGCCCCAGAAGTCGGCGGCGTCGCGGAACACGTCCAGCAGCTGCTCGCGCGCCTCGCGGTCGAAGCGCGGGTTGTCGGGAAGCTGTTCCAGCACGACCACGAAGCCCGGCTGCTGGCCGGCCTTGTGCACGAGGTCGGTCATGCAGTCGTAGAGTGCGTCGAGGTTCTTGCCGAAGTGCGGCGGGAACAGGAACGCGGCGGCGATGCCTTCCAGCACGTCCTGCTTGCTCTGCGCGGCAGACAGGTTGGCGTACAGGAAATGCTGGCCGGCGGTGCCCGCGGCCTGCATCAGGTCGTCGACGCGGAATGCGCGTATCGCCTGGACGATGTTCGGTCGGACGGTCTGCAACTCCATGGTCGCGGTCCTCCTTGGGTTTTGGAGACTTGGAATCGGAAGGCTCTGGGCGTCGATCACGGCACGATTCGGCGGAAGCTGACGTAGTGGTCGGCGGTGTAGTAACAGGCTTCGGGCTCGGTGGGCCGGGGTCCGCCGCAGACGATGCGGCGCGCCCCCCGATCCGCCGAACCCGGGGTTTCGACGGTGTATTCGCGGTAGTGACCCCGGGGCTTGAACGGCAGCAGGCGTTCGCGGTTGCCGAACACGACGCCGTCCTTCCGGTAGGGGAACGGACCGCCGCTCAGCACGCGCCGGTAGGTCTGCTGGGCCTGGTCAGGCAACTGGGCCAGCGCAACAGGCGACGTTTCGGCGACCGAAGTACGCGCCTGCGCGTCTGTTGCCGGGGCGCCGGCCCACAAGCCGGAGGCAACTGCAACAGCGAGCCCCCACTTGCGAACTGCCCGCCGGAGCCGGAGGCCCCGGTCGGCTGGACCGGACCAAGACACGGGATAACCCTGAAAAATGAAGCCGCGATGTTACCGGAACCCCCCCAAATACTCAAGCCCGCTGCCCAATAATGGGGCAGCAGGCAAGGGGTATCAGTAGGCGCTCACATGCGGGATTGACCCCGCGCCGCTGAGGGGAATCAGCGGCTGGCGTTCGCGTCGGCCACCGTGAGGGCGGTCATGTTGACGATTCGCCGAACGGTCGCCGAAGGGGTGAGGATGTGCACCGGCTTCGCCGCGCCCAGCAGCACCGGGCCGATGGCGATGCCGCCGCCGGCCGCCGTCTTCAGCAGGTTGTAGGCGATGTTGGCGGCGTCGATGTTGGGCAGCACCAGCAGGTTGGCCTCGCCCGCGAGCGTGCTGCGCGGCATCTGGGCTGCGCGCGCGGCGGCGTCCAGCGCCACGTCGCCGTGCATCTCGCCGTCGACTTCCAGCCACGGCGCCTGCTCGTGCAGCAGGGCCAGCGCGCGCCGCATCTTCTGCGCACTGGGGTGGTCGCTGGTGCCGAAGTTCGAATGCGACAGCAGCGCCGCCTTCGGCTGCAGGCCGAAGCGCATCATCTCCTCGGCGGCCATCACCGTGATCTCGCACAGTTCCTCGGCGCTGGGGTCGGCGTTGACGTGCGTGTCCACCAGGAAGAGCTGGCGCCCCGGCAGCATGAGGCCGTTCATGCAGGCGTAGACCTGCACGTCCTGCGGCGTGCTGGGACTGCCGCCCTGGCGCGTGCCGATGACTTGGTCGATGTAGTGCAGGTGGTTGGCGGTGGTGCCCCAGGTGCCGCAGAGCATGCCGTCGACTTCGCCCTTGTGCAGCAGCATCGCGCCGATCAGCGTGAGCCGGCGCCGCATCTCGATCTTGGCCACCGGGGCGGTGATGCCCTTGCGCTCGGTCATGCGGTGGTAGGTCTGCCAGAAGTCGCGGTAGCGGTGGTCCTGCTCGACGTTGACGACCTCGTAGTCGGTGCCCTCGGCCAGCCGCAGGCCGAACTTCTCGATGCGCTGCGCGATCACCGCCGGCCGGCCGATCAGCGTGGGCCGCGCCAGCCCTTCGTCCACCACCACCTGCACCGCGCGCAGCACGCGTTCGTCCTCCCCCTCGGCGAAGGCCACCCGCCTGGCCTGCGCGCGCTTGGCGAGCGCGAAGATCGGCTTCATCGTCTGGCCGGAGGCGTAGACGAAGGTCTGCAGCTTGTCGCGGTAGGCGTCCAGGTCGCGGATCGGACGCAGCGCCACGCCCGAGTCGGCCGCCGCCTTCGCCACCGCGGGCGCGATCTTCATCATCAGCCGCGGGTCGAAGGGCTTGGGGATCAGGTATTCGGGTCCGAACGAGAGCTGGACCCCCGCGTAGGCCGCGGCCACCACCTCGCTCTGCTCGGCCTGCGCCAGTTCGGCGATGGCGTGCACGGCGGCGATCTCCATCGCGTCGGTCACCGTGGTCGCGCCGCAGTCCAGCGCGCCGCGGAAGATGTACGGGAAGCACAGGACGTTGTTGACCTGGTTCGGGTAGTCGGTGCGGCCGGTGGCGATGATCGCGTCGTCGCGCACCGACTTCACCTCTTCCGGCAGGATCTCGGGCGTCGGGTTGGCGAGCGCGAAGACGATCGGCGAACGCGCCATCTTCGCCACCATGTCGGGCTTGAGCACGCCGCCGGCCGAAAGGCCCAGGAAGACGTCGGCCTGCGGCATCACCTCGGCCAGCGTGCGCAGCGTGGTCTTCTGCGCGAACTGGGCCTTGTCCTCGTCCATCAGCTCCTTGCGGCCTTCGTAGACCACGCCGGCGAGGTCGGTGACCCAGATGTTCTGGCGCTTGAAGCCCAGCTTCACCAGCAGGCCCAGGCAGGCCAGCGCGGCGGCGCCGGCCCCGCTGGCGACCAGCTTGACCTCGCCGATCGGCTTGCCCACCACCTTCAGCGCGTTCAGCATCGCCGCGCCCACCACGATGGCGGTGCCGTGCTGGTCGTCGTGGAAGACCGGGATCTTCAGACGTTCGCGCAGCTTGCGTTCGACGTAGAAGCAGTCCGGCGCCTTGATGTCTTCCAGGTTGATGCCGCCGAAGGTGGGCTCCAGCGCCGCGATCACCTCCACCAGCTTGTCGACGTTCTTCTCGTTGAGCTCGAGGTCGAAGACGTCGATGCCGGCGAACTTCTTGAACAGCACGCCCTTGCCTTCCATCACCGGCTTGGCCGCCAGCGGGCCGATGTCGCCCAGTCCCAGCACCGCGGTGCCGTTGGTGACCACCGCCACCAGGTTGCCGCGGCTGGTGTAGCGGAAGGCGTTCGCCGGGTCGGCCACAATCTCCTCGCAGGCCGCCGCGACGCCGGGCGAATAGGCCAGCGCCAGGTCGCGCTGGTTGACCATCTGCTTGGTGGCGTGGATGGCCACCTTGCCCGGGGTCGGGAACTCGTGATACTCCAGCGCGGCACGGCGGAGCTCGGCCTTCTTGTCTTCGGGGTTCACCATGGCGCGCGTCTCCTGCTGTGGCCCGGGGCGGTGCGAAAGGGGCCGGGATTGTAGGCCGCCATCTTGCGCCGCCGCGGCGCGCGCGGCGATGCGCGAAACTGCGTACCGATGGACCGCCCCGCGCCCGAGCCTGCCGCCCGCCGCCCGCGCCGCGTGCCCCTGTGGGGCGTGCTGGTGGTGCTGCTGGTCGTGGCGCAGTCGCTGCTGGTGGCGCTGACGCTCAACTACGAGAGCACGCGCGCCCAGGACGCCGCCGACACCGCCGCCGCCGACGCCGCCACCGAGATGAAACGCGAGCTGCTGCGCAGCACCCAGGCGCTGCAGCAGCTGTCGTGGCGCGTGGCGCCGCACGCGACGGGCCTGGACGGCGCCGCCGACCTGCTGCGCCAGCGGCGCGAACTGCTGCACGTGGAGCGCCGCGACCCTGCACTGGCGGTCGTGGCGGCCGAAGACAGCCCCTTCGCGACCCCGCTCTTCCAGCAGCTGCCGCGCAGCCAGCTGGGCCTGGAGGCCGAACTCGCCTGCACCGCCGCGCGCCGCCAGGCCGGGCCGGCCTTCTCGCGCAGCTACTTCGTGCCGCTGCCCGAAGGCCGCGGCCAGGAGGTGATGGACCTGTGCATGCCGATGAACGAAGCCGGCCGCGAGGCCGGCTTCCTGGTCGGCACCTTCTCGCTGGCGCAGCTGCTGGAATCGGCGCTGCCGACGCGTGGCCCGCAGCGCCACGAGCTGACCTTCGTGGAGCCCGACGGCACCCGGCTGGCGCGTGCCGGCGGTGCACGCGGCGCCGGCGTCTACGTCGCCGAACGCCCGCTGGACCTGCCGGGCACCGTGCTGCAGCTGCGCGCCGACGGCACCGGCGGCCGGCCCAGCCTGATCCCCAACCTGGCCACTGCGCTGGTGCTGGGGCTGTCGATCGCGCTTTTCGGCGTGGTGCTCGCACTCGCGCGCGACGTGCGGCGGCGCGCGCGCGCCGAAGGCGCGCTGGCCGAGGCGCTGTCGTTCCGCAAGGCGATGGAGGACTCGCTCGTCACCGGCCTGCGCGCGCGCGACCTGCAGGGCCGCATCACCTACGTGAACCCGGCCTTCTGCGCGATGGTGGGCTTCGGCGCCGACGAATTGCAGTCGGCGGCCGAACCCCCGTACTGGCCGCCCGAGCACGCCGCCTTCTACGCCGAGCGCCAGCGCGCGCGCCTGGCCGGCGCCGGCCGCGACGCGCGCGAGGCGCGCGAAGGCTTCGAGACCGTGTTCATGCGCAAGAGCGGCGAACGCTTCCCGGTCATGATCTACGAGGCGCCGCTGGTCGACGGCCAGGGCCGCCAGGCCGGCTGGATGAGCGCGGTGCTCGACGTGAGCGAACAGCGCCGCATCGAGGACCTCTCGCGCCAGCAGCAGGACCGGCTGCAGGCGGCGGCGCGCCTGGCCACGGTGGGCGAGATGGCTTCGCTGCTGAGCCACGAGCTGAACCAGCCGCTGGCCGCCATCGCCAGCTACGCCAGCGGTTCGATCAACCTGATGGAGCAGCCCGACGAACACACGCCCGGCCTGCTGCGCCAGGCGCTGGAGCGCATCGCCGAACAGGCCGAACGCGCCGGCCGCATCATCAAGAGCGTGCACCACTTCGTGCGCCGGCGCGAACGCCAGCACGAGGCGGTGCGCGCCGACCAGCTGATCGACGCCGTGCTGCCGCTGGTGCGCCTGCAGGCGCGCAAGAGCGGCACGCGCGTGGAACTGCAGCTGCCCGAGAAGCCCCCGCGCGTGACCTGCGACCGCACGCTGCTGGAACAGGTGCTGCTGAACCTGACGCGCAACGGCATCCAGGCGATGGAGGAGGCCACGCCGCTGGCCGAGCGCGTGCTCGCGATCACGGTGCGCCAGACCCACCCGCGCTGGGTCACCTTCCACGTCGCCGACGCCGGCCCCGGCATCGCGCCCGAAGTGGCGCAGCGCCTGTTCACGCCCTTCTACACCACGCGCAGCGAAGGCATGGGCCTGGGCCTGAGCCTGTGCCGGACGGTGATCGAACAGCATGGCGGCGCGCTCGACTTCGGTGCCGGCCCGGGCGGCCGCGGCACCGAGTTCCGCTTCTCGCTGCCGGCCGCCCGGGCGCCGGGCGAGGGCAGTGCCGACGCGCCGCTACCATCGTCGGCCACCGCACCATGAACCTGGACCCTTCGCTCGGCATCCCGATGGTCTACCTCGTCGACGACGAGGAGGTGGTGCGCGAGGCGCTGGCCTGGCTGCTGCGGTCGCGCCGGCTGCTGTCCGAAGGCTTCGCCAGCGCCGAGGCCTTCGAAGCCCACCTGGCCGAACGTGCCGCCCCCTGGCCCGGCACGCCGGCCTGCCTGCTGCTGGACGTGCGCCTGCCCGGCACCAGCGGCCTGGTGCTGTTCGACCGACTGGTCGAACGCGGGCTGGCGGCGGCGCTGCCGGTGATCTTCCTCACCGGCCACGGCGACGTGCCCACCGCGGTGGCCGCGGTCAAGCGCGGCGCCTTCGACTTCGTCGAGAAGCCGTTCTCCAACAACGCCCTGGTCGACCGCGTGGAACAGGCGCTGGAAGCCAGCGGCGCCGAACTGCAGCGCCGGCGCGCGGGAAGCGCCATCCAGCGCGCGCTGGCCGAACTCACCGAACGCGAACGCGAGGTGATGACGCTGGTGATCGAAGGCCGCTCGAACAAGGCCATCGCCGACGCGCTGTCGATCAGCGTGCGAACGGTGGAAGTGCACCGCGCGCGCGTGTTCGACAAGATGGCCGTGCGTTCGGCCGTGGAGCTGGCGAACCTGCTGCGAGAATCGGCGCCCTGATGGCTGCACTGGGCGAGTTCGAGCTGATCGCGAAGTACTTCAGCCGCCCGGTGCGCCGGGTGCCGCTGGGGGTGGGCGACGACTGCGCGCTGCTGGCACCCGACCCCGGCATGCAGCTCGCGGTGTCCACCGACCTGCTGGTGGAAGGGCGCCACTTCCTGTCCACCGTGCCGCCCGAGCGGCTGGGCCACAAGGCGCTGGCGGTGAACCTCTCCGACCTGGCCGCCTGCGGTGCGGCGCCGCTGGCGTTCACGCTCACGCTGGCGCTGCCGCGCGCCGACGACGAGTTCCTCGCCCCCTTCGCGCAGGGTCTGTACGCGCTGGCGGAAAGGCAGGGCATCGAACTCGTCGGCGGCGACACCACAGCCGGGCCGCTGGCGATCGGCATCACCGTCTTCGGCCAGGTGCCCGCCGGCGGCGCGCTGCTGCGCGGCGGCGCGCGCGCCGGCGACGACCTGTGGGTGAGCGGCCGCCTGGGCGACGCGCGGCTGGCGCTGGAGGTGTTCCGCGGCAAGGTGGCGCTCGCGGGCCACGCCTTCGAGGAAGTGCGGATGGCGATGGAATGCCCCGAGCCGCGCGTGGCGCTGGGCCTGGCGCTGCGCGGCGTGGCGACGAGTGCGATCGACCTCTCCGACGGACTGGCCGGCGACCTGCGCCACGTGCTGCGCGCTTCGCGCGTGGGCGCCACGGTGGAGGTCGAGACCCTGCCGCGCAGCGCGGTGCTGGCCGCGCAGGCATCGGCACTGCAGCATGAATGCCTGCTCGCCGGCGGCGACGACTACGAACTGCTCTTCACCGCGCCCGCCGACCGCCGCGCCGCCGTGCAGGCGGCGGGCGCGCAGGCGGCGACGCCGGTCACGCGCATCGGCCGCATCGAGGCCGGCGCCGCCTTGCGCTTCGTCGACGGCCGCGGCGCCGAAATGCCGCTGGCCGTGCGCGGCTTCGACCACTTCCAGTGACGGCTGCCGCCTTGCCTGCCCGCCGCGCCAGCGCCGCGTTCCTGTTCGCCCACCCGGCGCACCTGCTGGCGCTGGGTTTCGGCAGCGGCCTGTCCCCCCGCGCGCCCGGCACCGTGGGCACGCTGTGGGCCTGGCTGTCGTTCCTGGTGCTGGACCGCTGGCTGGGCGACACCGGCTGGGCGGTGCTCATCGTGGCGGGGCTCGTGGTCGGCACCTGGGCCTGCACGCGCGCCGCGCAGCACCTGGGCGTGGCCGACCCCGGCGCGATCGTCTGGGACGAGGTGGTCGCGTTCTGGATCGTGCTGTGGCTGGTCATGCCGGCCGGCTTCTGGGCCCAGCTGGGCGCCTTTGCGCTGTTCCGCTACTTCGACGCCGCCAAGCCCGGCCCGGTGGGCTGGGCGGACCGCCGGTTCAAGCTGCGCGAAGGCGAAGCCATCGGCTGGCGCCAGGGTTTCGGCATCCTGTTCGACGATCTCGTCGCGGCGGGCTGCACGCTGCTGTTCATCGCCGTCTGGGTGCTGCTGTGGCGCTGGTGAAGTTCGAGCCCGCCGTGCTGGCCCTGGCCGACGCGCTGCGCGCCAGGGGCTGGCGCATGGCCACCGCCGAGAGCTGCACCGGCGGGCTGATCGCCGCCGTCTGCACCACGGTGGCGGGCAGCAGCGACTGGTTCGAACGCGGCTTCGTCACCTACAGCAACGAGGCCAAGACCGAACTGCTGGGTGTGCCGGTGCCGCTGCTGGCCGCGCACGGCGCCGTCAGCGAGCCGGTGGCACGGGCCATGGCCGAAGGCGCGCTCGCGCGCGCGCCGGTGCAGCTGGCGGTGGCGGTGACCGGCATCGCCGGGCCCGGTGGCGGGGTACCCGGCAAGCCGGTGGGCACGGTGTGGATGGCCTGGGGCCGTGCCGGCGACGTGCGCGCCGAACGCCTGCAACTGCCCGGCGACCGAAGCGCGGTGCGCGAAGCCACGGTGGCCGGCGCGCTGCAGCGACTTCTGGAGGTGGCACGCGCATGAAGGTGCTGCTGGCCGGCATGATCGACGACGAGTGGCGGCGCGAGCTTGCCGCCGCGATGCCCGAAGCGCAGTGGGTCGAAGGTGGCATCGACGACGCCGAAGCGGCGGTGGTCGCCAACCCGCCCCCCGGCGCGCTGGCCGGCCCGCGCCGGCTGCGGCTGGTGCAATCCTTGTGGGCCGGCGTCGAACGCCTGCTGGCCGACCCCACGCTGCCGGCCGACGTGCCGCTGGCGCGCATGGTCGACCCCGCACTGGCCACCGCCATGGGCGAGACCGCGCTCTGGGCGGTGCTCTCGCTGCACCGCGGCTTCTTCGACTACCAGGCGAAGCAGCGCGAAGCGCGCTGGGCACCGCACCGCCAGCACCGCGCCGACGAGGTGAACGTGCTGCTGCTGGGCCAGGGCGAGATGGGCCGCGCGGTGACGCAGCGGCTGGCACCGCTGGGCTACCGTCTCGCCACCTGGCACCGCGGCGTGGACCTGGCGCCGCTGCAGGCCCAGGCCGACATCGTGGTCAACCTGCTGCCGCTGACCCCGGCCACGCGCGGCCTGCTGGACACGCGCTTCTTCGCCGCGCTGCCAGCCGGTGCCGCGCTGGTGAACCTGGCACGCGGCGGCCACGTGGTCGAATCCGACCTGCTGGAGGCGCTGGATGGCGGCCGCCTGCGCCACGCGGTGCTGGACGTCTTCGCGACCGAACCGCTGCCCGCCGGCCACGCCTTCTGGTCGCACCCGAAGGTGACCGTGCTGCCGCACGTGGCCGCCTGGACCGACCCGCGCAGTGCCAGCCGGGTGGCGGCGGCCAACCTGCGCGCACTGCGCGACGGCCGGCCCATCGCGTACCTGGTCGACCGCGAACGCGGCTACTGAGACCGGACGTAGCGGCCCGGAAGGGCCGCTTCGCCGGACGAAGGCCCGAGCGCGATTTCACGCGCAAGGGCTGAGCCTCAGCCGTGCAACGCCAGCACCGGCGCCCGCCCGCGCCCGGTGGCGGCCAGGGGCTGCAGCATCATCAGCACCAGCCGGCGCAGGCCGTCCCAGGCTTCGGCCGGCCAGTCGGGGTGCTTCAGGCCCTTGACCAGGCCGTCGCAGATGCTGGCCGCTTCCAGAAGGTGCGCCAGCTCGTGCGCCGCCAGCTGGGGCAGCACGCGTTCGAAGAGCTTTTCCTTCAGGCCCCAGACGCGCGCTTCGCGCAGCGCCAGCGGCAACGGCTTGCCGGCGTCGAGCGAGGCGCGTGCGCGCGCCAGGTTGCGGATGTCCTCCGACAGCGTCCAGTGCACCAGCACCGCGGCTTCGCCTTCGGCGCGCAGGCCGTCCAGCATGCGCAGCGCGCGCGCCACCTGGCCGCCCAGGATGGCCTCGCCGAGCTTGAAGACGTCGTAGCGCGCCACGTCCAGCACCGCCGCTTCCACCTGCTCGAAGCTCAGCGTGCCGGCGGGGTAGAGCAGCGCCATCTTCTGCAGTTCCTGGTGGGCTGCCAGCAGGTTGCCTTCCACGCGGTCGGCGAAGAAGGCCAGCGTGCGCTGCCCTTCCTCGCCCGCGGCCACCTGCTGCTGCTGGCGCGCCAGCCGCTGTGCGATCCAGGCCGGCAGCGCGCGCCGTTCCACCGGCTCCACGCGCAGCGTGACGCCGGCGCCGTCGAGCGCGCTGAACCACGCGGCCTTGGCCTGCTGGAAATCGAGCCTGGGCAGCTGCACCAGCGTGAGCACGTCATCGGGCAGGCGCTCGCAGTAGCGCTGCAGTGCTTCGGAACCGTCCTTGCCCGGCTTGCCCGAAGGGATGCGGATCTCGATCAGCTGCCGGTCGGCGAACAGGCTCAGCGCCTGCGCGGCACCCAGCACCGCGCTCCAGTCGAAGTGGTTGCCGGACACGGTGAAGACCTGGCGTTCGGTGTAGCCGGCGGCGCGCGCGGCGGCGCGAAGGGTGTCGCAGGCTTCCTGCGCCAGCAGCGGCTCGTCGCCGTGCACGGTGTACAGGGGCTTCAGGCCCTTGCCCAGGTGCGCTTCCAGCTGATCGGCGCGCAGTTGCATCGGTCGTGCTCCTACAGGCGCACGGCGGCGAGCCGGCGGATCACCTGCAGCACCACGTCGGACTGCATGTCGCGGTACAGGTCCTCTTCCTCCTGCTGCTTGGCGAGCGCGAAGCTCTCGCTGTAGCTCAGGTCGCGCGACAGCAGCAGTTCGGCCGGCGCGATGAGTTCGCGCCCTGCCGGCGTGGCCGCCGAGAAGCCGAACTTCAGCCGCAGCGTGAATTCACGCACCTGCGCCGCGCTGGTGGAGGCGACCACGCTCTTGCTGCGTTCGTCGGTCAGCACCTTCAGCACCACCTGCGCTTCGGGTGGCTTGTCGAGCACGGCGACGTCGCCGCGCACGAGCGCGCGTTTGAGTTCCTCGGCCAGCGGCGAACGCGGCGCGAAGCCGGCCAGCGCGATGGTCTTGAACGACAGCGCCGGCGGCCGCCGCAGTTCGAAGCCGCAGCCGGCCAGCGACAGCGCGCCGGCGGCCACGAAGCGCCTTCGCTCAGACGACCACATTGACCAGCCGGCCCGGCACCACGACCACCTTCCTGGCCGGCTTGCCTTCGCCGAAGCGGGCGAATTCCGGCGCCGCCAGCGCGGCGGCCTCGATGGCGTGGCGGTCGGCGTCGGCGGGCACGCGCACGGAGCCGCGCAGCTTGCCGTTGACCTGCAGCATGAGCTCGATCTCGCTCTTCTCCAGCGCCGCCGGGTCGACCGCGGGCCAGGCCGCATCGACCAGGTTGCCGTGGTGCTTGACGAAGCCCAGGTCGGTCCACAGCGCATGCGCGATGTGCGGCGCCGCCGGGTACAGCGCGCGCAGCAGGATGCCCACCGCTTCGTGCAGCGTGGCGTCGTCGGCCGCCGCGGCGTGGTCTTCCAGCGCGTTGAGCAGCTTCATCGCGCCCGAGACCACGGTGTTGTACTGCAGCCGTTCGTAGTCGTGCCCGATCTGGCCCAGCAGCGAATGCACCTCGTAGCGCAGCGCGTTGTGGCCCCTGGCGGCGCCGGCAGCCGCAAGCAGGCGGTCGCGATGCTTGAGGCCGAAGCCCCAGAGCCGGCGCAGGAAGCGGAACGCGCCTTCGGCGCCCGAATCGGACCAGGCCGCGCTCTGGTCGGGCGGGCCGGCGAACATGACGAACACGCGTGCGGTGTCCGCGCCGAACTTGGCGATGATGTCGCGCGGCTCGACCACGTTGTTCTTGCTCTTGGACATCTTCTCGATGCCGCCGAGCATGACCGGCAGGCCGTCGGCCCTGGCCTTCGCGCCGGTGGGCGCGCCGCGTTCGTCGTACGAGACCTCGACCTCCGACGGGTAGAACCAGCGCTTCTTGCCGCTCTCGTCTTCGCGGTAGAACGACTCGTTGAGCAGCATGCCCTGCGTGAACAGCTTCGTGAACGGCTCGCCGAACTTCACCAGGCCGAGGTCGCGCATCGCCTTGGTCCAGAAGCGCGCGTACAGCAGGTGCAGCACCGCGTGCTCGATGCCGCCGATGTACTGGTCCATCGGCATCCAGTAGTCGTTGCGGGCATCGACCATGGCGTCGTCGCTGCCCGGGCAGGTGTAGCGCATGTAGTACCAGGCCGAGTCGACGAAGGTGTCCATCGTGTCGGTCTCGCGCCGCGCCGGCTTGCCGCAACAGGGGCAGGACACGTTCAGGAAGGCCTCGCAATGTTGAAGCGGGTTGCCCGAGCCGTCGGGAATCAGGTCTTC
>JBGAKY010000011.1:0-106249 GCA_044224175.1 Rubrivivax sp.
CATGGTCTATGTCGAGCGCGTGCAGGCCGGCCTGGTGCGCCTGGGCATCGAGGTGCGGATCGGCAGCCGCGTGCCGGTGCATTCCAGCGCCATCGGCCAGGCCGTGCTGGCCTTTCTGCCGCACGAGAGGCAGCGTTCGGTGCTTGCGGCTGCCCCGCGGCAAAAACTGACGCCGCACACGATCACCGACATCGACGCCTTGCTGGCTCGCCTGGCCGAGGTGCGTGCGCGGGGCGCGGCACTCTCCGACCAGGAGAACGTGTCCGGCCTCCGCGTGCTCGCCGCGCCGGTGCTGGACGCCGACGGCGTGCCCATCGCCGCCCTGTCCGCCGCCAGCCCCGCCTTCGCCATGTCGCTGGCCGAGTTCGAGGCCGCCGCACGCACGCCGGTGGCCGAAGCCGCCCGCACGCTCTCCCGCGCGCTGCATGCCGCCGGCAGCGTCGCCCAACCCGCCGCCCAACCCGCCTGACCCAGGAGGACAAATCCATGCCAGTGATGACCAACTTCCGCGGCCTGATCCCGGCACTCGCCGTGCCGTTCCGTGCCGACTTCTCGATCGACGAGGCGGAACTGCAGAAATTCGCCGCGTGGCTCGCCCGCCAGAAGTCGATCGTCGGCATGATGACCAACGGCCACACCGGCGAGGTCTTCTCGCTCACCCCGCGCGAGCGCGCGGAGGTCACGCGCATCGTCGCGCGCGCGACAGAAGGCGTGTGTCCGGTCGTCTCCTCGGTCGTGTGCGAAGGCACGCGCGATGCGGTGGAACAGGCCGGCTGGGCGAAGGATGCCGGTGCGGGCGCGCTGGACGTGATGCCGCCGCACCACTGGCTGCGCTTCGGCTTCCGCAAGAGCCACGTGATCGAATACTTCACCGCCATCGGCGAGGCGACGGGCCTGCCGCTGATCGTGCACGTGTACCCCGCCTGGACCAAGGCGAGCTTCAGCTCCGAGCTGCTGGCCGAGCTTGCGCGCCTGCCCTACGTGAAGGCGTTCAAGATCGGCACGCGCGAGATGAACAAGTATGCGCGCGACCTGGCCGCCATCCGCGCCGTCAACCCCGACGCGGCGCTGCTGACCTGCCACGACGAATACCTGCTGGCCAGCATGGTGCAGGGCGTGGACGGCGCGCTGGTGGGCTTTGCCACCTTCATTCCCGGCCTCATCAACGACCTGTGGGAAGCGGTGAAGGCCGGCGACCTGAAGAAGGCGATGGCGGTGCAGGCCGTGATCACGCCGCTGAAGGACGCCGTCTACGGCGGCGGCGAACCCACCGGCGAAGCGCACGCGCGCATGAAGGCCGGCATGTGGCTGGCCGGCGTGATCGAAAGCCCCACCGTGCGGCCGCCGACCGAGGCCCCGAACGACAAGGAACTGCAGGCGCTGCGCGCCGCGCTGGACAAGGCGGGGCTGCTGAAGCGCTGACCTCATCCCAGCGAACCACAAGACCAGGAGACAACCCCATGCAACGACGCCACTTCATCGCCGCCGCCACCCTGCTGGCCGCGGCCGCCACCGCGCACGCCCAGAGCTGGCCGACCAAGCCGGTGAAGATGATCATCCCGTTCCCGCCCGGCGGCACGCTGGACACCGTGGGCCGGGCCCTGGCGCAAAAGCTGGGCGACCAGCTGGGACAGACCTTCGTGGTCGAGAACCGCGCCGGCGGCAACGGCACCATCGGCAGCGACGCGGTGGCGAAGGCGGCGCCCGACGGCTACACGCTGCTGTTCAACGCCAGCACCTTCACCACCACGCCGATGACGATGAAGTCGTCCAGCTACGACGTGGTGAAGGACTTCCAGCCGGTGGCGCTGGTGGCCAAGGCGCCGCTTGCGGTGGCGATCAACAAGAACCTGCCCATCAGCGACATCAAGGGCCTGGTGGCGCATGCCAAGGCCAACCCCGGCAGGATGACCTTCGCCATCGGCTCCACGGGGTCGGCCGGCAACCTGGCGACCGAGCTGCTGCGCAAGGCCGGCGGCATCCAGTTCACCATCGTGCCGTACAAGGGCACGGCGCCGGCCTTCCAGGACCTGATCGGCGGCCAGATCGACGGCTTCATCGACCCCATCCTGGGCTCGGCGCAGTACGCCAAGAGCGGGCTGCTGAAGGTGCTGGCCGTCACCAGCAAGCAGCGCGTGGCGATGATCCCGGACGTGCCCACCGTCGCCGAGACGGTGCCCGGCTACGAGTTCTACAGCTGGTACGGCCTGTGGGGCCCGGCGAAGCTGCCGGCCGACATCGCCCACAAGCTGAACGCCGAAGTGAACAAGGCGCTGGCCGGCGAGATGAAGGACAGGCTCACCGCGCAGGGGCTGCTGCTCACGCCGGGCTCGATCGAGGACTTCGTCGCCTTCCAGCGCGAAGACATGGCGCGCGCGCAGAAGATCATCACCGAAGGGAACATCCGTGCCGAATGAGCACGCGCTGGTCACGGGCAGCAGCAGCGGCATCGGCGAGGCCATCGCGCGCCGGCTGCTGGCCGATGGCTGGCGCGTGACCGGGCTGGACCGTGCGCCGGCCGTCATCGACCACGCCGCGTTCAGCGCCGTGGCGGTGGACCTGGTCGACGGCGACGCCGCCGAAGCCGCGGCGCGCGCTGCCGGGCCGGTGCAGGCGCTGGTGCACGCAGCCGGCGTACTGCGCGTCGGCCGGCTGGGCGACAGCGCGCCGGCCGACGCGCAGCTGATGTGGGCGCTGCACGCCGCCGCCGCCAGCCGCCTGGCCGCCGCGCTGGTGCCCGCCATGGCCGCAGCCGGCCACGGGCGCGTGGTGCTCATCGGCAGCCGCGTCGCGCATGGCAAGGCCGGCCGCGCCGACTACGCTGCCAGCAAGGCCGCGCTGGTGGCGCTGGCGCGCAGCTGGGCGGCCGAAGTGGTGAGCCAGGGCGTCACCGTCAACGTCGTCTCCCCCGCCGCCACGCAGACCGCGATGCTGGCCGACCCCGCGCGAGGCGCCGCCACGCCGGTGCTGCCGCCCATCGGCCGCCTGATCCGCCCCGAAGAGGTGGCGGCGCTGGTGGCCTTCCTGCTCTCGCCCGAGGCCGCGGCCGTCACCGGGCAGGAGATCCAGGTCTGCGGCGGCTCGTCGCTCGACCGCTGAACCCCACTGCCCATCATGAAGATCGTCGACATCCGCGAATCCACGCGCCCCATCAAGAGCAACATCCGCAACGCGTACATCAACTTCTCGAAGATGACGCTCAGCCTGGTGGCCGTGGTCACCGACGTCGTGCGCGACGGCAAGCCCGTGGTGGGCTACGGCTTCAACAGCAACGGCCGCTACGGCCAGGGCGCGCTGATGCGCGAACGCTTCATCCCGCGTGTGCTGGAAGCCACCCCCGACAGCCTGCTCGACGCACGCGGCGTGCTCGACCCGCACCGCGTGTGGTCCACGATGATGGTCAATGAAAAGCCCGGCGGCCACGGCGAACGTTCGGTGGCCGTGGGCACCATCGACATGGCGCTGTGGGACGCGGTGGCCAAGATCGAGAACAAGCCGCTCTACCAGCTGCTGGCCGAACGCCACGGCAACGGCAAGCCCGACCGCAAGGTCTTCGTCTACGCCGCCGGCGGCTACTACTGGCCCGGCCAGGGCCTGGAAGGCCTGACGCGCGAGATGCAGAGCTACCTGGACCGCGGCTACAGCGTGGTGAAGAAGAAGATCGGCGGCGCATCGCTGGCCGAAGACTGCCGCCGCATCGAAGCCGTGCTCAAGCTGCTGGGCCCCGGCCAGCGCCTGGCGGTGGACGCCAACGGCCGCTTCGACCTGAAGACGGCGATCGAATACGCGAAGGCGCTGTCGCAGTACGACCTGTTCTGGTACGAGGAAGCCGGCGACCCGCTGGACTACGCACTGCAGGCCGAGCTGGCGAACCACTACGCGAAGCCCATGGCCACCGGCGAGAACCTGTTTTCCATGCAGGACGCGCGCAACCTCATCCGCTACGGCGGCATGCGACCCGACCGCGACTGGCTGCAGTTCGACTGCGCACTGAGTTACGGCCTGGTGGAATACCTGCGCACACTGGACATGCTGAAAGAGAACGGCTGGTCGCCGGCGCGCTGCATTCCGCACGGCGGGCACCAGATGTCGCTGGCCATCGCCGCCGGCCTGGGGCTGGGCGGCAACGAAAGCTACCCCGACCTGTTCCAGCCCTACGGCGGCTTCCCCGACGGCGTGGCGGTGGACAACGGCTACGTCACGCTGCCGGAATTGCCGGGCATCGGGTTCGAGGGCAAGGCGGATCTGTACGCGGAGATGCGGGCGCTGGCGGCGTAGGGGCGCCGGGGGTCCCTCAGCGGACGCGGGCGGGCCGCCCACCCGGACTTGCCGGGCGGCATGCGATGCGGTGCAGGCGCGATCGGCCGAACTGGTCGGGCATTGCGGTGTTCTTCCGGCCCTTGCACGTGGTTCGATCGCTCAGACTTGATCACCCATTTCGGTCTCGCTCGTCGCTTCGGTCGAGGCCCTCAAGTCCAAGTGAACGCCGTATTCATCGCAACGCGACGGTGGGCCTCCACCCTCAAGTTCAAGATCGTGCTGCTGGCAGTGCTGACGGGCATCCTGTCGGCCACCGGCACCGCAGGACTCGTGATCCGGAGCACCCAGGAGAGCATCCAGCGTGTGGTGCTGACGGCCGCCGCGGATGATCGGGAGCGCAGCTCCAGCCAGCTGAGCAGCAAGGTGTCGATGCTTCGCGATGCGCTCGCAGCCGTCGCGCGCGGCACGCCGCCGGTCGCCTGGGACGACCCGGCGGCGATGGGCCGTTACCTCCTCGACAAGCCTGCGCTCGGCGCGGTGTTCCACGCGGTCTACGGCGTCGGCGCGAAGGGCCGGATGCTGGCGCGCGTGGAGAGTGGCCAGCTCTCGGAGGATCTGCCCGGCATTGCCGATCGGGCGTACTTCAAGCAGGCGATGTCCTCGGACCAGCCGGTCATCTCCGAAGTGCTGTGGGGCAAGGTTCTGAAGGCCCCCGTCGTCATCTTCGCGATCCCGGTGCTGGACCGGGAAGGGCGCCACCTGGGCCTGCTGGCCGGGTCGATCGCGCTGCGCTCCGCGGCCTTGTTCGACGAGGTGCGCGCGACCTCTCCGAACGATGCCACGCGCGACCTGATCGTCGACCGGGCCGGACGCATCCTCGCGCACGAGGACCCTTCGCGTGTCATGCAGAGCGCCCTGGACGAACCGGGCCTGCGCGAGACGATCCAGGATTGGCTGGCCTCCGGCAGTCCGATCGACACCTCGGGCGCGGCGACGGTGATCAACGACCAGGTGGTCTCGCGGGCGGGCATTCCCTTGACCGACTGGCTCAACATCCGCCTCGTGCCGGCGAAGCAGGCCTTCGCGCCGGTCGCCGACGCGCGAGCCACGGCCTGGGCGGCCGCAGCGTCCGCCGGGCTGCTGGCCGGCCTGCTGGGCGGCGCCCTGGGATACGCGATGACCCGCCCGATCTCGCGCCTGCGGGCCCGCGCGGAGTCGCTGCTGGACGAGAAGGGCGGCGCCGCCGAGTGGCCGGTCGACGCCGGGGAACTGGGCGAACTGGCCAAGGCATTCCGCCAGGTGGTGGAGCAGCGGGAGCAGCGGCAGACGGAGGTGCAGGCCCTCCTGCAGCAGCTGGAGGCCGTGCTCGACCACGCCGACGTGGGCATCGCCCTCACGCGCAACGGGCGCTTCGAGCTCGTGAGCCGGCAGTTCTGCCAGATCTTCCGCTGCGACAAGGGCGATGCCGTCGGGCAGTCCACGCGTCTGATCTACCCGAACGACGAGGCCTTCGAGACGCTGGTCAAGCAGGCCCGGCCCGCGTTCACCGAACATGGCATCTTCGACACCGAACTGGAGCTGATCCGCCGGTCCGGGCAGGTCTTCTGGTCGCGCATGCGCGGTCGTGCCGTCGTGCCGGGCGACGTCTCGAAGGGCACCATCTGGACCATCGAGGATGTGACGGCGGCTCGGGAGCAGCGCGAGCAACTCGCCTACACGGCCAGCCACGATGCGCTGACAGGGCTCTTCAACCGCACGGCATTCGAGCGCCTTCTCGATGCGGCGGCCGCGGTGGCCGGCACCGAGCCGTTCTGCGCCCTCTTCATCGACCTGGATCGATTCAAGCACGTCAACGACACCGGCGGCCACGCGGCCGGCGACGCGCTGCTGCGCGACGTCGCCCAGGTCCTGTCCCGGCACCTGCGCAGGAGCGATGTCGTGGCCCGGCTCGGAGGCGACGAGTTCGCGGTCCTGCTGCCGGCATGCCCGCCCCAGCAGGCCCGCGCCATCGCCGACAAGCTGTGTTCGGCGGTGCTCGACTACGAACTCGCCTGGGAAGGCGCGCGCTTCTCGGTGGGCGCCAGCGTCGGGCTTGTCGCCGTCGACGCGGGCTTCGCGACCGCAGCCGACGTGCTGCGTGCGGCCGACTCTGCCTGCTACGAGGCGAAGCGGCGCGGCCGCAGCCGGGTCGAGGTCTTCCAGGCGTCGGCGCATCCGCAGCCCGTGGCTGCTTGATCGGAGCGCCCGCCCAGGGGTGGGCGGCGCGAGGCCGAAGGACGCGAAATCGCGCTTGCCCAGGAGTTGGGACGCCCACGCCATTCCGCCGCCGCCCCGTCACCGTTCAGCACCGCCCCGCCGCCCCGTCGGGCAGTAGACGTTCCGGGCCTCTTCGCCGCGCAGGAACTGCGTCTCCTCTTCGGCCGTCGCGACCCGTGCCTGCACGAACTGCACCCGGTCGCCGTACAGGGACTCCAGTTCCTGCCGCAGCGCCGCGGTGGGATCGGCCCCTTCGCGGAACACCCTGAACCAGCGCCGCGGCCGGCCTTCGTACCGGAAGTCGATCACCCAGGTCGTCGACCGCTTGAAGAAGTCCGCCATCCGCCACCCCCACGCCCGCGCGCCGCCAGTGTCGCGCAGGGCCCGGCGACCTGCTTTGTCGGATACACCACACGGTATACGGCGATCGGCGTATAGTGGTAAGTGTCTGATGACTTACCACGAGGGCCGGCGGCCATGCGGATGCGGTTTTCCACCGAAGAACGCCAGGTCGAGATCGTGGCCGCGGCGCTGCGGCTGGCGCGCGAAACCAGCCCCGCCCTGGTCACCACCGGCGACATCGCCGCCGCGATTGGCGTCACGCAAGGGGCCTTGTTCAAGCACTTCCCCACCAAGGAAGCCATCTGGCTGGCCGCCATGCGCTGGGTGCGCGAAACCCTGCTGCAGGAACTCCAGGCCGCCGCGGACCAGGCCGCCAGCCCGCTGGACGCGCTGTCCGCCATGTTCCGGGCGCATGTCGAGTTCGTCGTTGCGCACCCGGGCGTTCCCAGGCTCATCTTCCACGAGCTTCAGCAGCCCGCCGAATCGGCGGCCAAGCAGGAGGTGCGCGCCGTGCTGCAGGGCTACCGGAAGCTGCTGCTCGGCCGCCTGGCGCAGGCGATCGGGGCGCGCCTGGTGCGCCCGGACCTGGACGCCGAAGCCGCCGCCACCAGCTTCATCGGCCTGATCCAGGGGCTGGTGATGCAGTCGATGCTCACCGGCCGCACGGCGGCGATGCGCCAGCAGGCCGACGCCCTGCTGGTGCTCTACCGGCGCGGCCTGGGAGAAGCGGCATGAAACTCTCGCCGATCGGAACCCGCCGGCTGGTGCTGCTGACGCTGGCGCTGGCCCTGGCCGCCGCGCTGGCCTTCGTGGTCCTGCGTTCCGGGCCTCTGGCGCCCACGCGCGTGACGGTGGTGCAGGCCGCGGAGGGGCGGCTCTCGCCCGCGCTGTTCGGCATCGGCACCGTCGAAGCGCGGCGCAGCTACCTGGTCGGGCCCACGGTGGCCGGCCGCGTGCGCGCGGTCGCCGTCGACGTGGGCGACCGCGTGACGGCCGGCCAGCTGCTGGCCGAGATGGACCCGGTGGACCTGGACGACCGCGCGGCCGCGCTCGACGCTTCGGTGGCGCGCGCCGGCAGCGCCCTGGCGGCGGCGGCCGCGCAGCGCCGCGACGCGCAGGCCCGCCTGGAACTGGCGGCCGTCAATGCCCGCCGCTACGCGGAACTGGGGCAGCAGAACTTCATCAGCACCGGCGCCGTGGAAGCCCGGCTGCAGGAGCAGGCCTCGGCCGAAGCGCTGGTGGCCGCGGCCGAAGCCAACCTGGCCGCGGCCCGGCAGGACCAGCAGCGCCTGGCCGCCGAACGCGCCGGGCTGCGCCAGCAGAGGGCCAGCGTGCGCCTGCAGGCACCGGCCGACGGCGTGGTCACCAGCCGCGAAGCGGAACCCGGGTCCACCGTGGTGGCCGGGCAGGCCGTGCTACGCCTGATGGAGCCTTCGTCGCTGTGGGTCAAGGTGCGGCTGGACCAGGCGCGCTCGGCCGGCCTGGCCGCCGGGCTGCCGGCCCAGGTGGTGCTGCGCTCGAACCCCGGGCAGCCGCTGGACGGCAAGGTGGCACGGGTCGAAGCCGTGAGCGACAGCGTGACCGAGGAGCGCGTCGCGCTGGTGGCCTTCGACCGCCTGCCGGCCGGCCTGTCGGTGGGCGAACTGGCCGAGGTGACGCTGGCCCTGCCCGCCGCGGCCCGGGCCGTGCTGCTGCCCAACGCCGCCGTCAAGCGGGCGCAGGCGCAGACCGGCGTCTGGGTGGTCGAAGGGGGCGCCCTGCGCTTCGCGCCGGTGCGCCTGGGCCAGGCCAGCCTGGAAGGCCAGGTGCAGGTGCTCGAAGGCGTGCCGCCCGGCACCACCGTCGTCGTGCACAGCGAGAAGGACCTGGGCGCGCGCAGCCGCATCGCGGTGGTCGCCTCGCTCGCGGAAAGGCAGCCGTGATCAGCCTGGCCGGCCGCGACATTCTGCATTCGTGGAGCCGGTTCGTGCTGACCGGCTTCGGCCTGGGCCTGCTGATCGGCGTGACGCTGACGATGGCCGGCGTCTACCGCGGCATGGTGGACGACGCACGGGCGCTGCTGAACAACAGCGGCGCCGACCTGTGGGTGGTGCAGCAGGACACGCAGGGTCCCTACGCGGAATCGTCCAGCCTGCGCGACGACGTGGTGCGCAGCGTGCTGGGGCTGCCGGGCGTGGCCCGCGCGGCCAATGTGACCTACCTGACCATGTAGGTGCGGCGCGCCGCGACCGACGACGACGTGCGCGCCATGGTGGTGGGTTTCGAACCCGGGCAGCCGGGCGAGCCGGGCTACCTGGTGGCCGGGCGGCACGTCACGCGCAGCCACTACGAAGCGGTGGCCGACGTGCGCACCGGCTTCGCGCTGGGCGAACGCATCCGCATCCGGCGCCACGACTACACCGTGGTCGGGCTGACGCGGCGCATGGTGTCTTCGGGCGGCGACCCGATGGTCTTCATCCCGCTGAAGGACGCGCAGGAAGCGCAGTTCCTGAAGGACAACGACGCCATCGTCAACGAGCGCGCGCGCACCGCGGCCAACCCGGGCCTGAACCGGCCGGGCGTGCCGGGCCTGCTGGAAGCGGTGCAGGCTTCGCAGGCGAACAACCGCAACGTCAACGCCATCCTCGTGCAGGTGCAGCCCGGCGCCGACGCGGAAGGCGTGGCCGCGCCGGTGCGCCGCTGGAAGCACCTGGAAGCCTTCACGCGCGAGCAGATGGAAGAGATCCTGGTGGCCAAGCTGATCGCCACCTCGGCGCGGCAGATCGGCATGTTCCTGGTGATCCTGGCCATCGTCAGCGCGGCCATCGTCGCCTTCATCATCTACACGATGACGCTGGGCAAGATCCGCGAGATCGCGGTGCTCAAGCTCATCGGCACGCGCAACCGCACCATCGCCGGCATGATCCTGCAGCAGGCGCTGGGCCTGGGCCTGATCGGCTTCATCGTCGGCAAGGTGGCCGCCACCGTGTGGGCGCCGGTGTTCCCGAAGTACGTGCTGCTGGAGCCCGGCGACGCCGTGCGCGGCCTGGTGGCCGTGGTGCTGATCTGCGCGCTGGCCAGCACGCTGGCGATCCGGGTGGCCCTGAAGGTGGACCCGGCGGCGGCGATCGGAGGCTGAGGTGGGCGAAGCCGGCATCCGCATCGAACACCTGCGCAAGCGCTACGGCGCGGGCGACACCGCCGTCGACGCGCTGAAGGACGTGAACCTGACGGTGGCGCCGGGCGAGGTGATCGGCCTCATCGGCCCTTCGGGTTCGGGCAAGAGCACGCTGCTGAAGTGCCTGGGCGCCGTCATCGAACCCAGCGGCGGCCGGATGGTGCTGGGCGGCGAGACGATCTACCACGACGGCTGGCAGATCCCCGACCTGCGCGCGCTGCGGCGCGACAGCATCGGCTTCGTCTTCCAGGCGCCCTACCTGATCCCGTTCCTCGACGTGACCGACAACGTGGCGCTGCTGCCCATGCTGGCAGGC
The DNA here is from genome assembly GCA_044224175.1 of Rubrivivax sp. Lineage (GTDB taxonomy): Bacteria > Pseudomonadota > Gammaproteobacteria > Burkholderiales > Burkholderiaceae_C > Rubrivivax. The sequence goes on from JBGAKY010000011.1 coordinate 10,332, forward strand.
CGCTCCAACGCCAGTTCGCGCGAACGGGCGCGCGAACTGCTGGACGCGCTGGACGTCGGCCACCGCGCGCGGGCGCAGCCTTCGGAACTGTCCGGCGGCGAACAGCAACGCGTGTCGATCGCGCGCGCGCTGGCGAACCGGCCGCCGGTGATCCTGGCCGACGAACCCACCGCGCCGCTGGACAGCGAACGCGCGCTGGCCGTGGTGCGCATCCTCCACCAGATGGCCTTGCAGTACCACACGGCCATCATCGTGGTGACGCACGACGAGAAGATCATCCCGACCTTCCGGCGCCTGTACCACATCCGCGACGGCCGCACGCACGAGGAAGCCGGCGAAGGGCGCAGCCTCTGACGCCAGGACCGGCGCGGCGGCGGGCCTGGCCATGGCGCGGCCCGGGCGCTGCCGCCGTCAGGGCCCGGGCTCGTAGGCCAGCGCGGTGACGGTGCCGCGCCAGTAGGCGCGCCGGCCCTCGGGCGTGAGCCACGCCACTTCGCCGCTCATCGGCACCTTCATCGCGCCCTGCGCCGCGTAGTCGGACCAGCGCCCTTCCCAGGGCGTCATCACGACGCCCGTGCCGACGGTGCGGCCACGCGCTTCGGCGCGCACCGACTCGATCAGCCCGGTGCCCGGGTCGAAACGCAGCAGCAGCGACACCTCGACCGCGCCGTCGGCCAGGGCCACCTGCGCCGAATGCTCGTCGACGGCGGTCCAGCGCGCGCCCTGGCTGGGCAGCAACGCGGTGGGGTACCAGGCGGCTTCGGCCACGAAGCGCATGAACTCGCCGTGCGCCACGCCGCCGGGTTCCGGGCTCGTGCCGCGCAGGTCGGTCAGCGACACCAGGCCCAGCACGGCCGGGTGCAGCAGGCCTTCGCCCGCGACGTAGGCGTCGTGGACCCGCACCGTCAGGCCCGGCGCCATGGCCATGCGCGCGTTCCAGACGAAGCCGGGCCGCCGCGTCGTGACGCGCTGCGACGACGTGAAGGCGATCCACCGGTCCGGCCCCTCGGCCGCCAGGTTGAAGCTGCCGCGATGTTCCAGGTTCAGCGCGGCGACGATCGGCGCGCCGTCGGCCAGCGCGGCGCGGAAGAAGCGCTGCACGGGCGGCGGCAGGCCTTCGAGTTCGCGCCCGGCGTCGAAGCGCGAGGGCAGGGCCGGCCGGCGCGCCGACTCGAGCCGTTCGACCAGGGCGCGCGTGGCGGCGTTCCAGCGCCAGGCCCCGAAGGCGGCCAGCAGCGCGAACAAGGCCACCAGTGCGGCAGCCCCCCCGGCGATCCACTTGAACCACGTCGTCATGCGAAGCTCCTCAACGGGGGCGGTGCGTGCGCAGCCAGTCGACGACCGCGTCGCGCACCGCCTCGTCGCGACCCACCAGCAGGTGGCCCCCGCTGTCGAAGCCGATGAACCGGGCCCCTGGAATGCGGCCGGCGGTGTACTCGGCGCCGGCATAGGTGCCGAAGCCGTCGTCGCGCGCGCTGATGGCCAGCGTCGGCACCCGGATCGTCTCCAGCGCCACCGGCCGCAGGCCCTTGCCCAGGCGCGTGTCGTCGCGCAGGCCCGGGGCGCGCTGCGAGATGGGCAGCACGCGCTCGGCCATGGCGTTGACGCGCGCCTGTTCCTGCGCGCCGGCGGCGTGGATCAGCTCCGGCGGCGTTGCCAGCACGTGGCGGAAGACGGCGTCGCGCGCGACCTGCAGGCCGGCCCAGTACAGGAAGTCGGAGCCCAGCAGGCGCAGCAGCCAGTCGTCCTTCTCGTCGGACACCGGCGGCGCCGAGTCGGCCACGTCGCCCGGCTTCCAGGCGATCGGCACCACCAGCACCAGCGCGCTGACGCGGTCCGGGTGGCGCAGCGCCAGCTGCAGCGCCGACGCGGCGCCCGCCGAGACGCCCATCGCGGCGGCCTGGGCGATGCCCAGCGCGTCGAGCAGGCAGACATGGGCGTCGGCCTGCGCCTCGGGGCTGGTGTCGGCCGGGCGCGGCGTGCGCAGGTAGCCGAAGCGCGACATCGCGATCACGCGGATGCCGTGCTGCGTGAGCGGCCGCGCCCAGTCCATGCCCTGGTCGTGGCCGCCGCCGCTGCCGTGGACCATCAGCAGCGGGAGGCCTTCGCCGGCCTGCTGCACCTCGATCGGACCGCAGCGCGTGGCGACGACGGTGCTGCCTTGCGCGGCGTGGGCGGTGGCTGTTGCGAGATCGCGGCTGAATTGCCAGCCCACGGCTGCGGCGCAGAGGGCCGCCACGAGGAGGCCCACCCGGAACAGGCGCCGCAGCTGCATCGTCACGTCACGCGCGATCTGGGTCTCAGTGGGCCGGTTCCGGATAGGCGCAGCCGAGCGCCGCCGCGACCCGATGCAATTTCATGTCACGGGTCCAGAACCTGGCACCCTCGGTCAGCGCCACCGATGCCAGCAGATGGACATCGACATAGCCGATGCCCATGCCATGCAAGGCGTGGCGCTCGATGAACTGCAGCACCTCGTCGCCATCGGCCACCACAGCGGCCGGCAGATCCTGCAGCAACTCGAGGATCGACGCGCGGTCGCGCAGACTTCCACACGCGATCTCGCCCACCACGAACGGATGCATCGCGACGGCCGAGCGCTCGAGCAGTTCGACAAGCCCCGGGTCGCCACGGCGAAGGTGATCGACCCAGACGGAGGTGTCGACCAGGATCAGACCGGCTTCCCCGTGCGCCTGCGTGGCGCGGCCTTCAACGCGGGCTGCGTACCGCCCAGCCGTGCAAGGCGCCTGGCGCTCTCGCGCTCGATGAGCGCCCTCAAGCCTTCGCTCAAGATGGCGGTCCGATCCATCGGACCGACCAGCCTGGTGGCCTTGGCCAGCAACTCGTCATCGATGTTGATCGTGGTCCGCATGTTCTCGCTTCTCGAGGTTGGCACGGAATTCTGCATCATTTGATGCCGCCATGTGTGCCGATGAAGTGATGGCCCCGGGTTCTTCCGCGCCCCGACTCACGAGCGCCCCTCCAACGCCCTCACCCGCGCCCGCGCCTCGTCCCCTTCCGGAATCGGCCTTCCACTGTCCCGCCACTCCACCGCCGCCTTGAACCCGTGCGCCTGCGCCTCGCGCCGGAACCACAGGCCTTCGGGGTTGTGGCGCGTGATGCCGTCGAACACGGTGGCCAGCTGCTGGGTCTGTTCCAGCCCCATGGTCAGCATCACCTGGTTGACCACCATCTTGTGCATGGCCAGCTGGCCGCGCGGCACGCCGGCGATGCGCGTGGCCAGCTGCAGCGTCGCCGCATCAAGCTCCGCCGCCGGCACGGCCAGGTTGGCCAGGCCCCATTCGGCGGCGGTGCGGCCGCTGATCACGTCGCCGGTGAACATCAGCTGCTTGGCGCGCAAGGGCCCCAGCCGGTAGGTCCACATGGCCGAGGTGGGGCAGCCCCACACGCGCGTGGGCATGTAGCCGATGCGCGCGTCGTCGGCCATCACCAGCAGGTCGCAGCTGAGCGCGATGTCGCTGCCGCCGGCCACCGCGGCGCCGTGCACCTTCGCGATGGTGGGTTTCGGGCTGCGCCACAGGCTCATGAAGTCTTCGGTGTTGCGCTTCATGAAGGCGTAGTCGAGCATCGGGTCCCAGGGCGTCTTCTCCTGCTGGCAGGGGTGGTCGATGTGGCTTTCGGCCGACCAGGCCAGGTCGTAGCCGCCGCAGAAGCCCTTGCCCGCGCCTTCGACCACGATGACGTGCACCTCGTCCGCGGCATTCGCCCATTCCACCGCGGCGCGGATCTCGCGCGGCATCTCTTCGCTGATGGCGTTCAGCCGCTCGGGCCGGTTCAGCAGCAGGCGGGCGATGCGCGGGTGGGCGGCGTCCTGATCGATGGAAAGGGTGTTGAAGCGCGGCATGGTGGTCTTTCGGGCTCTTGAGCGTGGCCAGGCCCCGATGTTGCCCGCGTGGACAGCCGACTTCCAGCGGAGCAATATCGCCCGCATGAACGCCCCCGAATCCCCTGCCCTGCACCCGGACTACCTGGCCGACACGCACGAGGTGCACAACGTCGGCAGCGAACTGGTCGACCATGACCTGTACCGCCAGGACCGCGCCCTGGTGGAAGCGGTGCAGCGCGAAGGCGCCGCCTGGGCCGACGCTTCGCTGGCCGACTTCGGCCGCATGGCCGGCAGCGCCGAATATCTCGACCTGGGCGTGCAGGCGAACCGCCACCCGCCCGAGCTGGACACGCACGACCGCTTCGGCCACCGCGTGGACCTGGTGCGCTTCCACCCGGCCTATCACCAGCTGATGAAGAGCGCCATCGAACACGGCCTGCACTCTTCGCCCTGGACCGACCCGAAGCCCGGCGCCCACGTGGCGCGCGCGGCCCGCACCTACATGCAGACGCAGGTGGAAGCCGGCCACGGCTGCCCGGTGACGATGACCTTCGCCTGCGTGCCCACGCTGCGCACCACGCCCGCGCTGGCCGAAGCCTGGCTGCCGAAGATCACCGCCCGCACCTACGACCCGCGCAACGTGCCGCACATGGAAAAGGCCGGGCTGACGGTGGGCATGGCCATGACCGAAAAGCAGGGCGGCAGCGACGTGCGCGCCAACACCACGCGCGCCATCCCCACCGGCGCCGCCACCGGGCCGGGCGCGGCCTACGAACTGGTGGGCCACAAGTTCTTCGTCTCCGCGCCCATGTGCGACGCCTTCCTGGTGCTGGCGCAGGCGCCGGGCGGCCTGTCCTGCTTCCTGCTGCCGCGCTGGCGGCCCGACGGCAGCAAGAACCCGCTGCAGGTGCTGCGCCTGAAGCGCAAGATGGGCAACGTCTCCAACGCCAGCAGCGAAACCGAACTGCGCGGCGCGCTGGCCTGGATGGTGGGCGAAGAAGGGCGCGGCGTGCGCACCATCATCGAGATGGTCGCCTGCACGCGCTTCGACTGCATGGTGGGCAGCAGCGCCGGCCAGCGTGCCGCGGTGGCGCTGGCGCTGCACCACTGCAGCCGCCGCAGCGCCTTCGGCCGCGTGCTGAACCGGCAGCCGCTGATGCAGAACGTGCTGGCCGACCTGGTGCTGGAACACGAAGGCTCGCTGGCGCTGACGATGCGCATCGCCCGCGCGATGGACCAGCGCGCCGACGCGCACGAAGACGCGCTGGCGCGCCTGGTCACCGCGGTGGGCAAGTACTGGATCTGCAAGCGCACGCCGCAGCACGCCTATGAAGCGATGGAATGCATCGGCGGCAGCGGCGTCATGGAAGACAGCCCCTTCCCGCGCCTGTACCGCGAAGCGCCGGTGAACGCCATCTGGGAAGGCAGCGGCAACGTGCAATGCCTGGACGTGCTGCGCGCGATGCAGAAGACCCCGGCGGTGGTGGACGCCTTCTTCGCCGAAGTGGCGAAGGCGCGCGGCGGCCACGCGGCGCTGGACCGCTGGGTGGGTGCGCTGAAGCAGGAGTTCGCCGACCTGAGCGAAATGGAGTACCGCGCGCGCACGCTGGTCGACCGGATGGCGCTGGCCGTCCAGGCGGCGCTGCTGGTGCAGCATGCGCCGCAGGCGGTGGCGGACGGGTTCTGTGCTTCGCGGCTGGAAGGCACGGGGCACCGGCAGTTCGGGACCCTGCCGCGGGGCGTGGCATGCGGGGAGATCGTGGCGCGCGCGACAGTCGACCCGGCCGCCTGAGCGTGGCCCCCGGGCCGTGCGGGGCATCAGCCGCGTTCAGGCGCTGCCCACGCGGTCCTGCCCGGCCGCCGCCAGCGCCGCCTGCAGCACCTTCACGTTCACCGGCTTGGAGACGAAGTCGTTCATGCCGGCGGCCAGGCAGGCGTCGCGGTCCTCTTCGCGCGCGTTGGCCGTCATCGCGATGATGGGCACCTCGTTCAGGGGCGCGGCCAGCTGGCGGATGGCGCGCGTTGCCGCCAGGCCGTCGAGTTCCGGCATCTGCATGTCCATCAGCACCGCGTCCCAGCCGCCTTCGGCGGCGCGTTCCACCGCCTGCCGGCCGTTGGCGACCAGGGTGGACCGGTGGCCCAGCACGTTGAGCAGGCCTTCGATGACGAGCTGGTTCACTTCGTTGTCCTCGGCGACCAGGATGCGCAGGCCTTCGGTCTCCGGCAGTGCCGCCCAGGACGACGCGCGCGCGAAGGCGGCCGGTCCTTCGGGCTGGAGCGCAGCGGCCTCTTCGGTCTCGCAGCGCACGGTGGCGGTGAAGCAGCTGCCCACCCCGGGCGTGCTGCGCACGGTGACTTCGCCGCCCATGCGCCGGACGACCTCGCGCGTGATCGACAGCCCCAGCCCGCTGCCGCCGCGCCGCCGCGCCGCGCTGGCGTCGGCCTGCGTGAAGCGCTCGAACAGGTGGGGCAGCGCCTCGGGCGCGATGCCGATGCCGGTGTCCTGCACCTCCATCACCAGCTGGAGTTCGTCGCCGGCGTGGCGGCAGTGCAGGCTCACGTCGACGCGGCCCTGCTCGGTGAACTTCAGCGCATTGCCGACCAGGTTCAGCAGCACCTGCCGGACGCGCAGCGCGTCGGTCACGATGCGGGGCGGCACCTCGGCGCCCACCTGCAGGTCCAGCCGCAGGCCCTGCGCCTGCGCGCGCGGCTGCAGCAGCGTCACCACCTCGGCGGCCGCCACGCGCACGTCGAAGCTCACCGGATGCAGGTCGATGCGCCCGGCGTCGATGCGCGAAAGGTCCAGGATGTCGTTGATCAGCGACAGCAGCAGCTGGCCGGAACTCTGCACGAGCTCGGCGTGCTGCCGCTGCTCGGCGTTGAGCGGCGACTTCAGCAGCAGGCCGTTGAGTCCGAGCACCGCGTTCAGCGGGGTGCGGATCTCGTGGCTCATGTTGGCCAGGAACTGGGACTTGGCCTCGCTTGCCGCTTCCGCGGCCCGCATCGCGCGCGAGAGCTGGGCTTCCTTCTGCGACATGTCGCGGTAGACGCTGACCATGCCGCCGTCGGGCGTGCGGCGCTCGACCGTGCTGACCACGGTGCCGCCCTGAAGCGGCTGCACGTATTCGTCGCTGATCTGGCGCCGCGCCTCGAGCCGCCTCTCGACCCATTCCGCCACGCGCCGCGGGTCGGCTTCGGCGCCCATCTCGTGCCGGCCGGCCGCTTCGGCCAGCGCGCGGAAAGGCACGCCGGCCCCCAGCACCGGCTTCAGCCAGGGAAAGAGTTCCAGGTAGCGTTCATTCCAGCGCACCACCCGGTCCTGCGCGTCGCACAGCAGGAAGGCGTCGCCCATCGACGCCAGCGCCTCGTTGAGCAGGGCCTCGGATTCGGCGGCCTGCTGGCGCGCCCGCGCCAGCCCGGTGATCTGCCAGTGCGCCAGCGCGGCCACGCCGAGGATCATGGCCATGAAGGCGGCGGCGACGGCGCCGATGCGCAGCCGCAGTTCGGACCATCCCTTGAGGGCGACGCTTTCGGGCAGCGTGGCGGCGATCAGCAGTTGCGCGTACAGCGTGGGGCGCGAAGCCTGCCGCACCGGCTGGTCGTCGAAGCGGCCGGCCTCGCCGCGCGCCTGGCCGCTGGCGTGGGCCGCGTCCAGCGGCCGCTGAAGGCGGCGCCCCGTGAGGCGGTCGTCCGGCGGCTGGCTGATCAGCACCACGCCGTCCCCGCGCTCCAGCGTGAGCACCGCGCCCGAGCTCAGCTCGCGCGAAGAGGCCACGGACAGCAGCAGCGACGAAGGCACCTCCGCCACGGCCACCAGGGGGGGTGCGCCCGGCAGGTCGATCGCACGCGCCAGCAGCAGGCTTCGTTCTCCGCTGGCGCGGCCGATCAGCGGCGCGCTGACCTGCATCACGCGACCATTCGGGTTGAAGGCGCGTGTCAGGAGCTCGGCCGGAACGCCGATGTCGGTTCGCCGCGTGGCTTCGAGCGACGAGGTCAGCGTGCCGCCGGACTCGTCGACCAGGGTCAGGTCCGCGAACATGAGCTGCCGCTCCTGCAGCGCGCCCAGCACTCGGTGTGCGGCTTCGGCGTCGAACCCGCCCGGGATGACGGCCGGTTGCAGCGCGTCCTGCAGCCCCGCCAGGATCAGGTCCACGGACATGAGATTGCGGTTGATCTCGGTCTCGGCCGCGGCGACGAGCTGGCTCACCTGGTAGTCGGCGCTGCGCAGCGCCGCGCGGCGGCCGCTCTCGATGAGGGCCAGCGCGACGCCCACCACCGCCAGGACGAGCAGCGCCGCCGCCGCCCAGCTCAGGGCGAGCAGGCGGGGCAGCGGTGCCGGACGCAGCATCCCGGAGCTCACATCCGTCGGGCGTCGACACCCGCCAGGGGCGCCAGGTAGCGGTTCCAGCTGTCGGCGCAGGAGGATCCGCAGCGCTGCAGCCAGCGCGGCAGCACGGTCGAGTTCAGGATGTCGCGCCGCAGCGACTGGTCGGCGCTGCCGGGGCGCACCGCCGTCATGTGGCCCGGGCTGCCGCTGCGGCAGCTGGCCTGGCCCACGTTGCACGCGACGCCTTCCTCGGTCTCGCGTTCCGATTCGTTCCAGATGTCGCGCTCCAGCCGTGGCAGTTCACGCTTGAGCAGGGCGCGCAGGTCCTCCGGCAGCGCCTTCCAGGTGGCGCCGTGGGCCACGAAGACCGACAACCCCCAGGTGACGGCCATCGTGTGGATGTGCGAGGTGACCTGGTGCAGGCCGATCGTGTTGCCGGACATGGTGCCGGTGATCGCGCAGTCCACGTTGCCGGCGCGCACGTTGGCCACGATGTCGGCAAAGGGGATCTGCACCGCCTTGCCGCCCAGCGCGTCCACCCAGTCGGCCTGGGTGGCGCTGGAGGTGCGCACCGTGCGGCCCCGCAGGTCGGCCAGGCCGGCCAGCGGCTTGCTGCAGAACAGCACCTGGGCCGGATAGGCGTAGACCGCCAGCAGTTCGGCGCCATGGCGTTCGCGCAGCAGCGCTTCCAGGCGCGGCCGGAAGGCCGCCACCGAGCGCTTCAGGCTGGCCGCGTCCGGGTTGAGCCCGGCGAGGTCGGGCGCGGCCAGTTCGGCGTCCTTCGGCGCGGCCTGGCTGAGCAGCAGGGTGCCGAACGGGATGGTGCCCAGCCGCACCATCGACAGCATTTCCTGGCCGCGGATCCCGGCGCGGTCGAAGGGCACGATCTCGGCCGTGTACTTGCCGCCGCTCAGGCGCTTGAGCTGTTCGGTCCAGAACGGGGCCTCGTTGCGGGTGTACTGGTTCAGGCCCGCCAGGCCGCCGACGACGCGCAGCTTCAGGGCTTCCGGGGCCGGGGTCTGCGCCAGCACGGTCGGCATGAGCAGGAAGATCGCCAGCGCCGACAGACAGGTTCGCAACAGGTCGGGGACGACTCGGGAGCGGCTTTGGGTGAGCATCGAACGGCCTCCCGACTTCGTGAACAGCCCGTCTCAGCGTATACCCGTTTCGGGCGCCTGCGCACGGGATCCCGCTGCATTCGTGATCGAAGGCAACGCCACGTTCCCCGCGCGGCACGCGGCACCGGCGCATGCCTTCGCCGCCTACACCCGCGGCAGTATCAGCGTGAAGACCACGCCGCCTTCCACGTTCGCCGCGGCGATGGTCCCGCCCATCTTGGACATGTAGGTCCGCGCCACGAACAGCCCCTGTCCGCGCCGGCCGCCGTGGCTGCCTTCGGCCGCGTCGCTGACGCCGTATTCGAAGATGCGCTCCAGCATCGCCGCCGGGATGTGCGGTCCCTGGTTGCCGATCTCCACCCGCACCCCTTCGGCGCCCGAGCCGGTGCGCAAGGTGACGGGCGTGCCGGGCACGCGGTGGCGGTCGGCGTTGCGCAGCACGTGCGTCACCACGTCTTCCAATGAATGCTCGTCGGCGCGCACCGGCAGCGGCCCGGCCGGCGGCTCCAGCACCACGCCTTCGATGCCGATGTACTTCGCGTTCGCCGCCACGTGGCCGAGGAACTCGCCCAGGTCCAGCGGTGCCAGCGCGAGCGAGGTCGATTCGAAGGCCTCGCTCGGCGACGCCTGGCCGTAGAGCACGCGCACCGCCTGCTGCATGCGCGTGATGTAGCGCGCCGAAGGGTCGCCCGGCGCGCCGTGCAGCGCCAGCAGGCTCTGCAGCGGGCTCACGATCTCGTGGCCCACGGCGTGCCACTGGTCCTTCTCCTGCCGGGCGCGGATCTGCTCGCGCCGCAGGTCCTCGTTCACGCGTTGCAGCAGGTCCTTCAGGCCCTGCGCCAGCACGCCCAGTTCGTCGCGCCCGCCCAGGTCGGCCAGGTCCAGCGCCTGCAGCGAAGGCTGGCCTTCGGCGCCGCGCACGCCCAGCGAGACCGCCTTCGCGCGCCGCGTCAGAAGCGTGATGCGGCGGATGACGAACAGCTCCAGCAGCAGCCAGGTGAAGCCCACCGCCAGCAGCATGGCACCCACGGTCCAGGCCAGGCGCGTGGCCACCGCGGCCAGCGCCAGGTTCACCGAACGCAGGTCGCCCGACAGCGTGATCTCGTGGCGGCCGAGTGCGCCGTCCACCGACTCGCGCGCCTGCAGCGGCGTGTCGAAGCCTTCCACCGGCAGGCGGCGGATGAGCTGCGCCACCCAGGGCGCGATGGGTTCGTCGCTGGCGGTCTTGCCTTCCAGCGTGAACAGCGGCCGCTTCGCCCCGGCACGCTGCACCGTGAGGCGCTCGCCCGGCAGCAGCAGCGAGCGCAGCTCCTGCATCGAGAACGGCAGCGTGGCGCCGGGCGCGTCGCTGTCGAAGAGCGGCGGCGCGTCGTCGGGCGACAGCAGGCGCAGGCGGATCGCCATGCGGTCCAGGTCGGGCGGCGGCCACTGCGGGTTGCGCGCCTGCAGCGCGTCGCGGAACACCTCCACCGGCAGCCGCACCGACACATAGGTGCGGCGCGCGCAGGCGGGCAGCTCGGCCGCCGGCTCCAGGCAGCGGCCGTCCTGCCACAGCCAGCCGCGGAAATCCCGCACCGGGCGCGCGCCGAAGTCCAGCGGGGCCTCCCCCGCGTAGCCGGTCAGGCGGCCGGCGCGGCCGTCGGGGCTGAGCTCGTAGGGCGCGGTCCAGCGGCTCGCCTGGCCGCGGTAGTCCAGGTCGACCACGGCGCGGTGCACGCCCGTGAGTTCCAGGTCGCCACTCGCATGTGGCGTCAGCTCGCCGGCCGCCAGCGTGGCCACCAGGTAGACGAAGCCGCCGGCGTACGGATTGCTGCCGACCGCCGCGCACAGCGTGCCGCCGCCGGGGTACTGCAGCGCGCAGCCGGCCATGTCCACCGCCTGCAGCGCCTTTGCGCGGTCGTCGAAGTCCAGCGCCGCGAAGGGCAGCACCAGCGGGTGCACGGGCTGCGCCGGGCGGTCGGCGGCGGCCGGGTTCAGCAGCGCCAGCTGGCCGGTGGGGTGGCGCAGGCGGGCGGCGATCTGCGCCTGGCTCTTCTTCAGGCCTTCGGCGTAGACGCGGTGGCTGCGCTGCTTCTCGTCCTGCAGCACCGACAGCGCCAGCGCCACCAGCGCCAGGGCCAGCAGCGCGAACAGGCCGCGGAAGAGCACCCGCAGCCGCAGCGGCAGGCGCATCGGCACGTGCACCGGCAGCGGCCAGCCGAGCAGCTTCACCGCGCCGGGCCGGCGACGAAGCGGAAGCCGCGCATCGGCACGTTCTCGATGCCGTCGAACGCGGGGTCGATCTCGCGGAAGGCCTCGCGGATGGTGGCCACGTGCTTGCGCACGTTGTCGCGGTTGCGGCCGCTCTTGATGACGCGGTACAGGTCCTCGTAGCTGACCACTTCGCCGCGCCGTTCGTGCAGCGCGGCCAGGATGCGCTGCGCCGTGAGCGGCAGGTTCACGCGCTGGCCGCGCCACAGCGGAGCACCCTGCTTCAGCGGGTCCAGGCTGAGTTCGCTGCCGGCGGCGGCGAGCGGCGCTTCGCGCAGGATCTCCAGGAAGGTGTCGGTGAAGTCGGCTTCCTCGAAGCTGGTCTTCTGCAGGTAGTCCCAGGCGTCCAGCGCCTTCATGATGCCGCGGTACAGCGCCGCCGGCATCGCCGAGACCACCAGCACCGGCGTGCCCGCGCCCTGCTTGTTGATGGCGTTGATGATGGCCACGCCGGCATGGCGCTCGCGGCCGAGTTCGATGTCCAGCACCACCGCGTCGTAGCGTTCGCGCGCGAGCGCGGCTTCGGCCTCGTCGCGCGTGAACCACTGGCGAACCGTGATGCCCGGGCGCGCGGCCTCGATCCAGCCCTTGAGCTGGTTGCTGGTGGGAACGTCGTCCTCGATCACGGCCACGGTCGGCATGCGGCGGATTATCCGGACCCCCCGCGCGGCCGCGGCGGAAGGTTTCTTCCGGACACGGAGCGAAGAGCGCGCGCGCGGCGCTATCTCGCTCCGGGGGTGCTTCGAAGAATGGGCTCCACCCCAGACCCCACCCCCAAGGAGCCCCGACCATGCACTTCAACCTGAACCCCCTGGGCGACGCCATCGGCCGCGCCTGGCGCGCCACCGCCGCCCACCTGGCCGGCCAGCGCCGCGTCGTGCTCACCCTCGGCCTGGCCGCGGTCTCGGCCTGGGTGCTGGTGAAGCACCCGCCGCTGGAGACGGTGGACCCGGGCGACGTGGCGGTGCGCACCAATGCGCTCACCGGCGGCAGCGCGCTGCTGCCCGAAGGCCCGGCCTGGCGTCTGCCCGGACTGCACGAGATGCGCCGTTTCACGCTGCGCGACCAGGTGGCGCGCCCGGCCGCCGGCCGCAGCGCGGGGGGGCCGGCGCCGTTCCAGTCGGTCGAAGGTCTCTCGCTGGGCGTCGACCTCTCGGTGCGCTGGGCGGTCGACCCGGCGCAGGTGGCGCGCATCGCGCGCACGCTGCCGGCCGACCTGGGCGGCGAGGTGGTGGAACCGGCGCTGCAGGCGGTGGCCTACAAGACCTTCGCCCGCTACACGGTGCGCGAGATCTTCTCCTCCAAGCGGGTGGAGATCCAGCAGGGCATCGAAGCCGAACTGCGGCCGAAGATGGCCGCCGACGGCCTGCTGCTGAAGGGCGTGCAGATCGGCAAGATCGACCTGCCGGCCGACTACCGGCGCGGCATGGACCGCCTGCTGGCCGAGGAACTGGAAGCCGAGAAGATGCGCTACACGCTCGAGCTGAAGGAAAAGCAGGTCAAGCAGACCGAGCTGGAAGCGCAGGCCGACAAGGCGCGCCGCGAGACCGCGGCCGCCGCCGCCGCGAGCGAGCAGGTCATCGCCGCCAAGGCGCAGGAAGAGGCCATGAAGCACGTGCTGCCCTTCAAGCAGAAGCAGGTGGAACAACGCCAGCTGGAAGCCGAAGCCGAGAAGGCGGCGCGCATCCGCCAGGCCGAAGGCGCGGCGCAGGCGCGCCGAATCGAAGCCACCGGCGAAGCCGACTCGCGCCGCAAGCTGGCCGACGCCGAGGCCTACCGCATGGACCTGGTGGGCAAGGTGAACAGCGAGCAGATGGCACGCGAAGGCGCACTGCTGAGCCGCCACCCGCTGCTGATCCAGAAGACGGTGGCCGACAAGCTGAGCGACAAGGTGCAGGTCATCATCGCGCCGCCCAACACCGACGGCCGCTTCATCGCCAGCGGCCTGGTGGGCAGGCTGCCCGAAGCGGCGCCCGCCGCCGAGACCGAAGCGCAGGGAGGCCAGTGATGGCCGCCGCCGCGACTCTGGTTGCGCTGGCCATCGTCACCCAGGACGGCAGCGCCCTGCGCGCCGCCCCCGCCGCGCAGGCCCCGGTGCACGCGCAGCTGCCGGCCGGCGAGCTGGTGGAAGTGCGCGCCACGAAGCTGGACCACCTGCAGGTGTGGGACCACCGGCTCGAACGCGGCGGCTACCTGCGCGCCAGCCAGGTGCGGCGCGTCGGCGGCAGCGAGGCCGACGCGCCCGGCCTGCTGGCGGTGCTGCGCTTCCTGCGCGACACGCCGGGCGCCGAAGCGCTGGGCATCGCCTACGTGGCGGCCTACCTGCAGGCGGCGCCGGCGGGGCAGATCACGGCCGAGCCCTTCGACGCGCTGGGCAGCATGGCCGAACGCCTGGGCCGCCGCGCGGGCGCGAAGGCTTCGGGCAACGCCGCGCAGCAGCTCGAAGTGGTGGCTTCGTACGGCGTGAAGTACGAAGGCGTCGAACGCGAAGGCCTGCTGCGCCTGTGCTACGAAGGCGACGCCTTCCGCCGCGTGCTGGCCCTGCCTTCGGCCACGCCCGAGCAACGCGCGCGCGCCGCGCTCGCGCTCACGCGCCACGAGTGCGTGGACCCGGCGCTGCCCGCGCAGGCGCGCGCGGGACACGACCGCTGGCGCGCCGGCCTGCTGGACGCGCCGGCCAGCGAGGCGCTGGACGAGCTCACGCGCAACCGGCTGCGACTGCGCCGCGCCGGCGTCTGGTCGGCCATTGCCTTCGGCCAGGCGCAGCGCGGCGAGGTGGCGCAGGCGGCGGCACAGCGCGCGTTGGACGAACTGGCCGCCGTGAACAAGAGCGAACTGGGCGACGACGAACGGGCCGACTACGCCGAAGCCGCGCTGCGCGTCGGCGCCGTGCGCTGGGCCGCGCTGCCTGCTGCCGCACCCTCAGGCGGCCGCCTGCAGGTCGCGCTGCGGCCGGGCGAACCGGGCCGGACCTGCGTGCGCCTGGTCGACCCGAAGCAGCCCGCCAAGGCGCTGGCCGAACGCTGCACCTATGCCGTGGTGTGGCCCGCTTCGGCGCAGCCCAGCGCCGACGGCCGCGCGCTCGCGCTGGCCGTGCAGCCGCTGGAGGGCTGGCGCGAGCTGTGGCTGTTCCACCGCACCACGCAAGGCTGGACCGTCGACGTGCTGCCGCCCGCCGCCGCCGCGCCCGGCCTGGGCTACGTGGAATGGGCCGGCTGGGTGCCCGGCGCGCGGCCGGCGCTGCTGGTGGCGCGCGAGGCGCGTGCCGAAGGGCGCGGCACACGCCGCTTCGAGCAGCTGTCGGTCGACTCGCTGGCGGTGGAGAAGTCGGCCGCCGCGCCGCAGGCGCTGTCTTCGTTCGGCCGTTTCGCCAGCGCGCAGTGGAAACGCGACACCGTGAGCCTGCGTTGAAGGCCGACCGCAGGGGTCGGGCATCATGGGCACGGATGCGACGCGTTCGCGCCGCCCCCTTGCGGAGAAGCGCTTGGTCCCCACCCCGCCACCGGCCCCCGCCGCCCCGGACACGATCGAGTCCCTGATCGAGCAGGTGAACGCCGGCACGCCGGGCGCGCGCGAGCGCCTGTTCGCCGCCGCCTATGGCGACCTGCGCAAGCTGGCGCGCGCGCGCCTGTACGACGGTGGGCGCAACACGATGCTGGACACCACGGCGCTGGTGCACGAAAGCTACCTGCGCTTTGCCGCCAGCGGCCGCCTGAACCCGGACAACCGGCGCGCCTTCTTCGCCTATGCGTCGCAGGTCATGCGCTCCGTGATCATCGACGCCGTGCGCCAACGCCAGGCCGAACGCCGCGGCGGCGACCTGCAGCGGCTGACGCTGGACACCCATCTCGGCGACAGCCTGCCCGCCGGCGAGAACGAACTGATGAAGGTGCACGAGGCCCTGGACGCGCTGGCCGCCGCCGAGCCGCGCCTGGCCAAGGTGGCCGAGATGCGCTACTTCGGCGGCTACTCGGAAGCCGAGATCGCCGACGCGCTGGGCATCACCGACCGCACCGTGCGGCGCGACTGGGACAAGGCGCGCCTGCTGCTGGGGGCGATGCTGAAGTAGCGGCCGCTGTCCGCCGCGGCCGGAGGGCCTGGCCTGCCGCTGTGGTGTGATGCGGCCTTTCCGACCCCCCGCCCGCAGGAGACCCGCATGGCCAGGCCCCGCCCGATCGAACCCGCCGACGCATCGCCCGAGGTGCGCGCGGTCTATGAAGACCTCTGCCGCACGCGCAACGTGCCGGCGCCGAACAACTTCTGGAAATACCTGGCCAACGACCCGGCCACCCTGCGCCGCACCTGGGAAGACCTGAAGGCCATCATGGCGCCCGGTGCGCTGGACCCGCTGGTCAAGGAGATGGTCTACCTGGCGGTGAGCGTCACCAACGGCTGCAACTACTGCATCGCCAGCCACTCGGCGGCGGCGGAAAAGGCCGGCATGACGCCGGCCATGTTCGGCGAGCTGATGGCCGTGGTGGGCATGGCCAACGAGACGAACCGCCTGGCCAACGGCTGGCGGGTACCGGTGGACGAAGCGTTTGAGCGCTGAACGCGCGGCGGCGCCGAACGCGCTGCTGCAGGGGCCGGTGCTGCCCTTGCTGCTGCGCTTCGCGCTGCCCAACATGGTGGGCCTGCTGGCGGCGGCGCTGGCCAGCATCTCGGAGACGGCCTACGTGGGCCGGCTGGGGTCGGACGCGCTGGCCGGCATGGCGCTCGCGTTCCCGGTGGTGATGCTGCAGCAGATGCTGTCGGCCGGCGCCATGGGCGGCGGCGTCAGCTCGGCGGTGGCGCGCGCGCTGGGTGCCGGCCAGCCCGAGCGTGCCAACGCGCTGGCGGTGCACGCGCTGTGGATCGGCCTCTTCGCGGGCTTCGTCTACGGGGGCGCGATGCTGGTCCTGGCGGCGCCGCTGTTCGCGCTGCTGGGCGGCCGCGGCGCGGCGCTGCAGCAGGCGGTGGACTACGCGCAGGTGGCCTTCCTCGGTTCGGTCTTCGTCTGGATCGTGAACACGCTGTCGTCGGTGATCCGCGGCGCCGGCCGCATGGCGGTGCCGGCGTTCGCGCTGCTGGCCCTGTCGGTGCTGCAGGTGCTGGCGGCGGGCGCGTTCGGCCTCGGCTGGGGACCGTTCGAAGCCCATGGCATGCGCGGCGTGGCGGCCGGCCAGGTGCTGGCCTACGGCGTGGGCGCGGCGGCGCTGTGGTGGTACCTGCAGTCGGGCCGCGCCGCGATCCGCCTGCACTGGCGCGGCACGCCGCTGCAGGGCGCGCTGCTGCGCGACATCCTGCGCGTCGGGGCGGTGGCCTGCATCTCGCCGCTGCAGACGGTGCTGACGATCCTGATCCTGACGCGCCTCGTGGCGCAGTTCGGCACCCAGGCACTGGCCGGCTACGGCATCGGCGCGCGGCTGGAGTTCCTGCTGGTGCCGCTGGCCTTCGCGATCGGCGTCGCCTCGGTGCCGCTGGTGGGCATGGCGATCGGTGCGCGCCAGGCCGCGCGCGCGCGCCGCGTGGCCTGGGCCGCCGCGGCGCTGGCGGCCGCGCTGCTGGGGCTGATCGGCCTGCTGCTGGCGCTGGCGCCGGACCTGTGGAGCCGCCTCTTCACGGGCGACCGCGCGGTGCTGGACGCCGCCGCGCTGTACTTCCGCTGGACCGGCCCCTGCTATGCGCTGTTCGGGCTGGGCCTGAGCCTGTACTTCTCGTCGCTGGGTGCCGGCAAGGTGGTGGGCCCGGTGCTGGCCGGCACCCTGCGGCTGCTGCTGGTGGCCGCCGGCGGCTGGGCGCTGGCGGCGGCGGCCAGCCCGCCCTGGGCCGTGTTCGCGCTCATCGCGCTGGCGATGGCCGCCTACGGGCTGGCGACCGCGCTCTTCGTCCGCTTCACGGCCTGGGAGGCGCGCCAGGAGCCCTAGCGCCGTGCGCGTGGTGTCGGTGGAGTGAGCTACACGAGCCGGGCCTGGGGCAGGCGCTCGAACTTCTCCAGCAGCGGCAGGTGGTGGCTCTCCAGCGTGACCACCACCAGCGGCACCGGCCAGTCCAGGCCCTGCAGCCGGTTCAGCACCTCGGCCTGCCGCTTGTGCAGCACGGCGTCGAAGCTGAGTTTCACGCCCAGCAGCACCTGCACCGCGTTCGCGTCGGCCGGGATGACGCGCCGCGCCACCCAGGCCCCTTCCACGTCGCCCTGCAGCGCCCGTTCGTCCAGCCGCAGGCGCAGTGCCTGCAGCTGGTGGCCGCTGAAGCCGGCGTCCACCAGCGTGTCGCCACCTTCGATGTGGCGCAGCTGGTGCGCCCGCAGCGCCTCGAACCTTTCGCGTTCGCGCCAGCGCGCGGCCCAGGGTTCGGCCGCTTCGTGCTCGCCGCGCCCGGCCAGGAAGGCGAGCGCGCGTTCGCAGGCCGCGCGCGTGCACTCGGGGTCGAGCGCGAGCGCGCGCTCCAGCAGCGCCAGCCCTTCGCGTTCGCCATGGCCCAGCCGCGCCGCCCCTTCCAGGTACAGCCCCTGCGGATGGTCGGGGTGCCGCGCGTTCCAGGCCGCCAGCGTCTCGCGCAGGTCCAGCCCGGGTTCGAGCTGCCCCGTCAGCAAGAGGCGTTCGAACTCCTGCGCTTCGTCGCGCTCGGGCAGCGCCTGCAGGGCCTGCAGCCGTTCGCGCTGCTGCTGCGCCTGCGCGTGGCGCTCGCTCCAGGGCCGGCTCACCTCGGAGGCCCAGCGCGACTCGAACTCGCGCCGCAGCAGCTGCAGCTGGGCGCCGAACCAGGCCTGCGCCGCCGAAGGCCCCTGCAGCGGCGGCGGCGGTTCGTCGTCGCGTTCGACGGCCGCCGGCAGCGCCGCCAGGCGCGCCCGCAGCGTAGGGTGCGAGTCGTCGACGCGGCCTTCGCGGTCCAGCGCCTCGGCCAGCCAGCGGCGCGCGTCGGCCTCGGGCGGCGCGGCGGCGGCGGTGGCGGCCCAGCGCTGCAGCAGGTCGGCCGGCGGCCGCGGGTCGTGGTCGGTGCGCTCCAGCGTCTGCTGCATGAAGCGCTGGTGCCGCGGCCCCACCAGATTGACGCGCTTGAGCGCATGCGCCGCATTGGCCGCGCCCACCAGTTCGGCCGCGGCGGCGTCGGCAGCGTATTCGTCGGCGCGTGCCAGCACGAAGGTGTAGGCGTTGAAGTAGGGCGCGTACCAGCGCACCAGCGGCGCCACCATCCGGCCCAGCCAGCCCTGCACGTGGTCGACGAAGGCCTGCACCGTGCCCCAGGTGATGCGCAGGCGGTAGACGAAGGCCGAGAAACGGCCGTGCGAACCGGCGAGGTGGCCGTATTCGTGCGCCACCACGGCCAGCGCCTCGGCCGGCGCCAGCGCTTCCAGCAGCGGCAGGCCCAGCAGCAGGTAGTTGCGCGGCCAGCCCACCAGCCCGAAGGCCGGGCGCTGCACCACCGCGGCGTTCACGTCGTCGACCAGCAGCACGTGGTGGAAGCGCGGCCCCTTCATGCGCTTGCGCATGTCCGCCAGTGCGGCGAACAGGGCCGGCGCCTCGGCCGTGCGCAGCTCGCGCCCCTGCGGCGCGGGCAGACGCACGACCAGCGCGCGCAGCGCGTTGCGCACCAGGAACAGCAGCGGCACCGCCAGCAGCACGACCAGCTTGCCCAGCTTCAGCAGCAGGAGCAGCAGACCGCCGCCGCTCCACACCAGCGCCACGACGAAGCCCAGCAGCAGCACGAGGCCGAATCCCACCGCCCCGATCAGCAGCACCAGGATGCCGAAGCCCAGCAGCACGAGCGCCGCCACCTTGGCGCGGTAGAGGCCGGGCGCGGCGGCGCTTTCGCGTTCCAGCCGCGCCACCATCTGCTTGAAGTGCTCGACCTGCACGGCCGTCCTCCTTCGGCCGCGCTTCGCCGGCGCAGCCTGCGGCGCAGCATAGCCGCCGCCGCGGCGCGCCGCTACACAGGTTTGAGGACGACGATGAGGTCCTTCGCCTGCACGCGGTCGCCCGGCGCCACCAGCACCTGCTCGACCTCGGCGTCGCGCTCGGCGGTGACGTGGGTCTCCATCTTCATCGCCTCCAGCGCCAGCAGGGTGCTGCCGGCGCTCACGCGCTGGCCCTTGGCCACCGCCACGCTGACGATGGCCCCCGGCATCGGCGCCGCCACGTGGCCGGGGTTGCCGGGGTCGGCCTGCGGCCGCGCCGCCGCCGCGCCCGCGCCGGCCACCGCCACGCGCACCGTGCGCGACTGGCCGTTCAGCTCGAACTGCACCTTCTGCGCCGTTTCGCCGTCGGGGGCGACCGACTGCAGCGCCACCAGCAGCGTCTTGCCGGGGTCGATCTCGACCGCGATCTCCTGCAGCGGCTGCGCGCCGTAGAAGAACACCGGCGTCGGCAAGAGCGAGGTGTCGCCGAAGCGGCGCACGTGGGCACAGTACTCGCGCATCTGCTTCGGGTACATCAGCCAGGAAGAGAACTGCGCTTCGCTCAAGGGCTGGTCGCAGTCCTGCTCGGCCTTCGCGCGTGCCGCCGCCAGGTCCACCGGCGGCAGGCGGTCGCCCGGGCGGTAGGGCGCGGGCGGCGCCTCGCCTTCGGCCAGGCGCAGGATCTTGCGCGAGACCTCGCCCGGGAAGCCGTCGGGCGGGAAGCCCAGCTCGCCGCGGAAAAGCGCCACCACCGATTCCGGGAACGCGATCTCGCGCGCCGGGTCCAGCACGTCGGCCGCCGTCAGGTCGCTGGCCACCATCATCAGCGCCATGTCGCCCACCACCTTCGAAGTGGGCGTGACCTTGACGATGTCGCCGAACAGCCGGTTCACGTCGGCATAGGTCTGCGAGACCTCGCTCCAGCGCGGCGCAAGGCCGAGCGCGCGCGCCTGCTCGCGCAGATTGGTGTACTGGCCGCCGGGCATTTCATGGCGGTAGACGTCGGCGGTGCCGCTGCGGATCTCGCTTTCGAACGGCGCGTAGAAGCGGCGCACGCCTTCGAAGTACGTCGAAGCCTGGTGCAGCGCGTGCGCGTCCAGCCCGGGGTCGCGTTCGGTGCCGGCCAGCGCGGCGGCGATGGACGACAGGTTGGGCTGCGAGGTGAGCCCGCTCATCGCGTCGAGCGCGCCGTCCACCGCGTCGCAACCGGCTTCCACCGCCGCCAGCACCGAGGCGGCGGCGGCGCCGCTGGTGTCGTGGGTGTGGAAGTGGATCGGCAGCCCGGTCTCGGCCTTCAGCGCCTTCACCAGCGCCGCCGCGGCGCGCGGCCGGCAGACGCCGGCCATGTCCTTGAGGGCCAGCACGTGCACGCCGGCGGCCTGCAGCTGGCGCGCGATGCGCAGGTAGTAGTCCAGCCCGTACTTCGGCCGCGCGGGGTCGAACAGGTCGGCGGTGTAGCAGATGGCGCCTTCGCACAGGGCGCCGGTCTCCAGCACGGCGTCGATCGCGACGCGCATGTTGTCCACCCAGTTGAGCGAATCGAAGACGCGGAACAGGTCCACCCCGCCGGCGGCCGCCTGCTGCACGAAGTGGCGCACCACGTTGTCGGCGTAGTTGGCGTAGCCCACCGCGTTGGACCCGCGCAGCAGCATCTGGAACAGCAGGTTGGGCACGCGCGCGCGCAGCTGCGCCAGCCGGTCCCAGGGGTCTTCCTTCAGGAAGCGCAGCGCGACGTCGAAGGTGGCACCGCCCCAGCATTCGAGCGCGAAGAGTTGCGGCAGCGCGCGCGCATAGAAGGGCGCGATGGGCAGCATGTCGGCCGTGCGCATGCGCGTGGCCAGCAGCGACTGGTGGGCGTCGCGCAGCGTGGTGTCGGTGACGAGCACGCGTTTTTCGGCCTGCATCCAGCGCGCGAAGGCGGCCGGGCCCAGCATCTTCAGGCGGTCGCGCGACCCCGGCGGCAGCGGCGCGGTGGCGTCCACCTTCGGCAGCACCGGCCTGGGCAGCGGCAGCGCGGGAAGCTCGCGCCCCTGCACTTCCGGGTTGCCGTGCACCACCGTCTCGGCCAGGAAACCCAGCAGCCTGGTGGCGCGGTCGCGCCGCGCGCTGAAGGCCAGCAGCTCGGGCGTGCTCTCGATGAAGCGGGTGGTGATCTCGCCGGCCACGAAGGCCGGGTGGTTGATCAGGTTCTCCAGGAAGGGCAGGTTGGTGGCGACGCCGCGGATGCGGAACTCGCGCAAGGCGCGGTCCATGCGCTGCGTGGTCTCGGCCGCGGTGGGGGCCCAGGCCGTCACCTTGACGAGCAGCGAGTCGTAGTAGGGCGTGATGACGGCGCCGGTGTAGGCGGTGCCGGCGTCCAGCCGGATGCCGAAGCCGGCCGCGCTGCGGTAGGCGGCGATGCGGCCGTAGTCGGGCAGGAAGCCGTTCTCCGGGTCTTCGGTGGTCACGCGGCACTGGAGCGCGTGGCCGTTGAGCGGAATCGCGGCCTGCACCGGCACGCCGGCCGACGGCACGGCGCCGCCTTCGGGCACGCCGATGGCCGCGCCTTCGGTGATGCGCACCTGCGCCTTCACGATGTCGATGCCAGTGATCATCTCGGTCACCGTGTGCTCGACCTGGATGCGCGGGTTGACCTCGATGAAGTAGCACTGCCCGCTGTCGGCGTCCATCAGGAACTCGACCGTGCCGGCGTGCGTGTAGGCGACCGAGCGCATGAGCCGGATCGCGCTCTCGCACAGCGCGGCGCGCTGCGCCGGGTCCAGGTAGGGCGCGGGCGCGCGTTCCACCACCTTCTGGTTTCGGCGCTGCGCGGTGCAGTCGCGTTCGTGCAGGTGCACGAGGTTGCCGTGCAGGTCGCCCAGGATCTGCACTTCCACGTGGCGCGCGCGGCGCACCAGCTTCTCGAAGTAGACCTCGTCGTTGCCGAAGGCGGCCAGCGCCTCGCGGCGCGCCGCTTCCAGCGCCGCCGGCAGGTCGGCGGCCTTCTCGATGACGCGCATGCCGCGCCCGCCGCCGCCCCAGCTGGCCTTGAGCATGACGGGGAAGCCGATCGCCTCGGCCTCGCGCTGGGAGGCCGCCACGTCGTGCGGCAGCGGCGACGAGGCGGGCATCACCTGCACGCCAGCCGCCACCGCGGCGTGGCGCGCCGCCACCTTGTTGCCCAGCACGCGCATCACCTGCGGCGACGGCCCCACCCAGCGGATGCCGGCGGCGATGACGCTCTCGGCGAAGTCGGGGTTCTCCGAGAGGAAGCCGTAGCCCGGGTGGATGGCGTCCACCCGCGCCTGGCGCGCCACGCGCAGGATGTCGTCGCCGTCCAGGTAGGCGGCCAGGGGCTTCTTCCCTTCGCCGACGAGGTAGCTCTCGTCGGCCTTGAAGCGGTGCAGCGCCTGCCGGTCCTGCTGCGAGTAGATGCCCACGGTGCGGATGCGCATCTCGGCCGCGGCGCGCATGACGCGGATCGCGATCTCGGAGCGGTTGGCGATGAGCAGCGAACGGATGGGGCGGTGCATCGCGCGGCCCCTACTGCAGCACGCTGCCACGCACGTCGGCCGGCGTGAGCAGACCCACCTTCACCGGCTTCACCTTCCAGATGCGTTCGGCGTAGTCGGCGATCGAGCGGTCGGAAGAGAAGGCGCCCGAACGCGCCGTGTTGAGGATGGACATGCGCGTCCAGCGTTCGCGGTCGCGGTACGCGGCGTCCACCCGCGCATGGCAGTCGACGTAGCTGTCGAAGTCGGCGCAGAGCAGGTAGGGGTCGTGGTGCACGATGCCGTCCACCAGCGGACGGAACAGGTTCGCGTCGCCGCGGCTGAAGTGGCCGCTGGCGATGAGGTCCAGCACCGCGCGCAGCCTTTCGTTGCGCGCCACCCATTCGTGCGGGCGGTAACCGGCGGCGCGCAGCGCCTGCACTTGCTCGACCGTCAGGCCGAAGAGGAAGAAGTTCTCCGCCCCCGCGGCTTCCAGGATCTCCACGTTCGCGCCGTCCAGCGTGCCCACGGTGAGCGCGCCGTTCATCATGAACTTCATGTTGCCGGTGCCGCTGGCTTCCTTGCCGGCGGTGGAGATCTGCTCCGAGACTTCGGCCGCCGGGTACACGTCGTGGCCGCTGCTGACGTTGAAGTTGGGCAGGAACACCACCTTCAGCAGGCCGCGCACGGCCGGGTCGTGGTTCACCACCTCGGCCACCGCGTTGATGAGCTTGATGATGAGCTTGGCCGCCCAGTAGCCCGGCGCCGCCTTGCCGCCGAACAGGAAGGTGCGGGGCGCCACTTCCAGCTTCGGGTCTTCGCGCAGGCGGCGGTACAGGTCCACCACCTGCAGCACGGCCAGGTGCTGGCGCTTGTATTCGTGGATGCGCTTGACCTGGATGTCGAAGATGGAGTCCGGGTCCAGCGCCACGCCGGTGCTGCGCAGCACGCGCGCGGCGAGCTGGCGCTTGTTCTCGCGCTTGATCTCGTGCCAGCGCTCGCGGAAGGCGGCGTCGTCGGCGAAGGGCTCCAGTTCGCGCAGCCGCGTCAGGTCGGTCAGCCAGCCGGGGCCGATGCTTTCGTCGACCAGGCGCGCCAGGCGCGGGTTCGAAAGCGCGACGAAGCGGCGCGGCGTGACGCCGTTGGTGACGTTGGTGAACCGGGCCGGCCACAACGCGTGGAAGTCGGCCAGCACGTCCTGGCGCAGCAGGTCGGAATGCAGCGCCGCCACGCCGTTGATGGCATGGCTGCCCACGCAGGCCAGGTGCGCCATGCGCACGTAGCGTTCGCCGTTCTCGTCGATCAGCGACAGGCGCGACAGCATGGCCTCGTCGCCCGGGAAACGTTGCCGCACCTCCACCAGGAAGCGGGCGTTGATCTCGAAGATGATCTCCAGGTGGCGCGGCAGCACGGCGCGGAACAGCGGCAGCGGCCAGCGTTCCAGCGCCTCCGGCAGCAGCGTGTGGTTGGTGTAGGCGAAGGTCCGGCGGGTGATCTCCCAGGCTTCGGGCCATTCCATCTGCTGTTCGTCGACCAGCAGGCGCATCAGCTCGGCCACCGCCACCGCGGGGTGGGTGTCGTTCAGCTGGATGGCGAACTTCTCGTGGAACGAAGACAGCGGCAGCCGCTGCGTGCGCATGATGCGCAGCATGTCCTGCAGCGAGGCGCTGACGAAGAAGTACTGCTGCTCCAGCCGCAGCTGCTTGCCCTGCAGCGTCTCGTCGTTGGGGTACAGGATCTTGGTGATGTTCTCCAGCACCGTCTTGCGGTTGACGGCGCCGAAGTAGTCGCCGCGGTTGAACGAGTCCAGGTCGAAGGCCTCGGGCGCTTCGGCGCGCCACAGGCGCAGCGTGTTCGCGCTGTTCGTGTCGAAGCCGAGGATGGGCGTGTCGTAGGGGATCGCGTTGACCACGCGGTCGTGCACCCAGCGCACGCGTTCGCGGCCGTCGGGGGCGGTGAAGCGTTCGGTGTGGCCGCCCAGCGAGACCGCCACCGTCCATTCGGGGCGCATCAGCTCCCAGGGGTTGGCGTGGCGCAGCCAGCGGTCGGTCTTCTCGACCTGCCAGCCGTCGGCGATCTCCTGCTGGAAGATGCCGTGTTCGTAGCGGATGCCGTAGCCCAGCGAAGGCAGGCCCAGCGTGGCCATCGAATCGATGAAGCAGGCCGCCAGCCGGCCCAGGCCGCCGTTGCCCAGGCCGGGTTCCACCTCGGCGGCGAGCAGCGAGTCCAGGTCCAGGCCCAGTTCGGCCATCGCCTGCTCGGCTTCGGGGCGGATGCCCAGGTTGATGAGGTTGTTGCCCAGGTGCGGGCCCATCAGGAACTCGGCCGACAGGTAGGCCACGGTGCGCGCGCCCTGCCGCGTGTAGGCGGCGGCGGTGCTGATCCAGCGCTGCAGAAGACGGTCGCGCACCACGTGGGCCAGCGCCAGGTGGTAGTCGGCGCGCGTGGCCAGCGCCGGGAACTTGCCCTGCACGCAGAACAGGTTGTCCAGGAAGGCGCGCTTGAGTGCGCCGGCGCTCATGCCGGTGCGGCCTTCATCGTCTTGGTGCGCGGCGGCGGCCCGCGGCGCGGGGAAACGGTCGTTCATGGCGCGGCCTCCTGAGGTCGGATGACGAGGCTCCGCAAGAAATGCGCCCCCCGCGGGCCACGCGCCGCAGGCACATGGAACAAGACGTGAAAGTCGTACAGCCGCGAAGCCGCGCACCGCAGGCGGTTTCCAGCAGGCACGGCCGCACACGCCGCTGTTCGGCGGCGTTGCAGACTGTGAGGTCTTACAGGTTGACCGCTCCCCGACCGCGCCGCATAACCGCCACCTGTCTGTTGACCGAGGGCGAGGAACCATGACGACGTCGTTGCAGCACGACCCGATCGATCGGGCCCCAGCGAAGGCGCCGTTCGCCTGCTTCGAATCCTCGCTCGCCCGGCCCGGCCGGCCGCCCGAGTCCATCCGCACCGGCTACCAGGATTCGGAGAACCTGCGTGTCCTGCCGGACGCGCCGGCGGTGTTCGTGCTGACCGCGCCGCGCAGCGGCACCACGCTCACCTCGTTCATGGTGAAGCTCATCCACGACGGCGACAGCAACGCGACGCCGTACGACGGCAGCGGGCCGTTCAGCACGCACAACGAGCGCGTGCCCTGGGTCGACGGCCCGTTCATCACGCGCGAGACGCTCACGCAGCTGGTCGGCCAGGCGCGCGAAGCGGGCCTGCGGCTCATCTACAAGACCCACCTGGAGCCGAACGCGATCCCCGCCATCGGCGGCGCACGCATGATCATCGTCGGCCGGCCGCCGGCCGACGTGGCGGTGTCGCTGTGGGACTACTTCACCGGCATCAAGGACTACGGCTTCGGCGTCCACGACGAAGCCGCCGGCCGCCACCGCTGGAACTTCGGCCGCTTCCCCCGGCCGGCGGACTACGCCTCCACGGACGCGTTCTTCCGCCAGTGGGTGCGGCGGCGCGGCTTCCCGTTCGTCGACCTGGTCTCCATCTACCGCCAGGCCTGGAGCCTGCGCGACAGGGACGACGTGCTGCTGCTGCACTACAACGAGATCATCGCCGACCTGGCCGGTGCCGTGCGCCGCATCGCCGCCTTCGAAGGCGTGACGCTGACACCCGAGCGGGTGCGTGAGATCGCCGCGCTGTGCGACTTCGAAGCCATGCGCCGGCAGCGCGACACCATCGCGCCGAACGCAAAGCGCTTCGACACCGGGCACCACCTGAACCAGGGCATCGCCGGCCGCGGAAGCAGCCTGTTCCCGCGCGAGCGTTTTGCCGAGGAATACCGCGCTCTGGAAAGCGCCTTGGGGAGCGAATGCTTTCGATGGCTGAACACGACTCCGTAGAACCCCGCCAGGGGTTCCCTGCCCGCCGACTGCAGGGCGCAGCGGCGGCGCTCGCGCTGGCGCTGGCGCTTTGCGCACCGGCGCAGGCGCAGATCCGCATCGGCCAGACCACCGCGCTCACCGGCCCGGCGGCGGCGGCGGTGGGCGAGATCAACCAGGGCGCGAAGCTCTACCTGAACGCGGTGAATGCCGAAGGCGGCATCAACGGCCAGCAGATCGAGCTGGTTTCGCTAGACGACGGCAACCAGACCCCGGCCGCGGGCAAGAACGCGGCCCAGCTGATCGCCGACCCCAAGGTGGTGGCGCTGTTCCTGAGCCGCGGCACGCCGCAGACGCAGGCCATCCTGCCGCACCTGGCGCAGGGCAGGATCGCGCTCATCGCGCCGTCCACCGGAGCGATGGCGCTGCACAGCCCGGTGAACCCCTGGGTCTTCAACGTGCGCGCCACCTACCAGCGCGAGACCGAGGCCATCGTGCGGCACTTCGGCCTGAGCGGACTGGACAAGGTGGCGGTGCTGTACGTGAACGACTCCTTCGGCGAAGACGCCGTCCAGGGGGCGATGAAGGTCTTCAAGGAGGCTTCGGTCAAGCCGCCGCTGATGCAGGCCGTGGAACGCGAGAAGCCCGACTACGCGCCGCTGATCCCCAAGCTGCTGGAATTGAAGCCGCTGGGGGTGCTGATCGTCGGCTCGCCCACTTCGGTGGCCGCCGGCGTGAAGGCGATCCGCGCCGCCGGGCTGACCACCGCGGTGGCCACGCTGTCCAACAACGCCGCCGGCGGCTTCGTCACCGCGCTGGGGCCCGTGGCCGACAGCGTGATCGTGAGCCAGGTCTTCCCTTCCGAACGTCGGCTGGCGGTGCCGATGATCGCCGAGGCTTCGCGCCTGGCGGCGGCCAAGAAGGCGCCGCCGCTGACGCCGGCCATGATCGAAGGCTTCGCGGCGGCCAAGGTGCTGGTGGCGGCGCTGCGGCGGGCCGAGAGCGAGAGCAAGGTCATCACGCGCGCCAGCGTCAAGCGCGCGCTGGAATCGCTGGACCGCTACGACCTGGGTGGCCTGGAGATCAGCTACAGCCCCAACGACCACTCGGGGCTGGACTTCGCGGATCTGTCGATCATCGGCAAGGACGGCAGCTTCCGCCGCTAGGGCGGTCCTGCAGGGCCGGCCCAACTTCGCCATTGACCCTGACGCGAGCCGGCCTATCGCCCTGGCGCGGCGGCGCGGCGTAGCCTACGCTTCGCTCCGCCCAGCGGCGCGAGGAGGGTTCAGATGGGCACGTTCCCCAGCACCGAAGCCACTTGTCTGCTGCCGGTGAAAGACTTGGCGCGCGCGCGCGAGTTCTACGAACAGCGGCTCGGCCTGCAGCCGCTGGGCGCCAAGCCCGACGGCAAGTTCGTCTACCGCTGCGGCGGCACCGAGATCGCGCTCTTCCCCAAGCCCGAAGGCACGAAGGCGCAGCACACCGCCCTGAGCTTCCGCGTCGACGACATCGGCCGCGCGGTGGGCGAACTGGAAGCGCGCGGCGTGCGCTTCGCCGACTACGACCTGCCCGGGCTGAAGACGGTGGACCATGTCTGCGTGCTGGGTTCGGAGAAGGCGGCCTGGTTCGAGGACACCGAAGGCAACATCCTCTGCCTGCACGAAAACCTGGGCTGACCGCCATGGACCCCGACCGCGTCTACCACCCGGGGCAGCGCGAACTGCAGGACCGCTACGACAGCCGGCGCCTGGCCGACCGCCTGGCCGAACGGCTGACGCGGCCGGCGCTGCAGGACGAGGACCGCGAGTTCATCGCCCGCCTGCCCTTCTTCTTCCTCGCCAGCGCCGACCCCGAAGGCCAGCCCGACGTCTCGTACAAGGGCGGCGTGCCCGGCTTCGTGCGCACGCCCGACGCCACCACGATCGAGTTCGACCACTACGACGGCAACGGCATGTTCCGCAGCCTGGGCAACCTGCTCGTGCAGCCGAAGGTGGCGCTGCTGTTCATCGACTTCGAACAGCCCAAGCGTCTGCGCGTGCTGGGGCAGGCCGCGCTCGCCTACGGGCCGGAACCGCGCGTGCGGGTGGCGGTGGAGGCGGTGTTCCCGAACTGCCCGCGCTACGTGCACCCGATGCGCAGCGAAGGCATCAGCCCTTACGCGCCGCGCCCCGGCCACGTGCCGCCGGAGCCGGCGTGGAAGTCGTACGAGATGTTCCGCGACGTGCTGCCGCGGAAGCCCTGAACCTCTAGAGGTCCAGCACCAGCCGCGCCGATTTCGCGCGCGAGCAGCAGGGCAGGAACTGGTCGTTCGCCGCCTGTTCCTCGGGCGTGAGGTACTGGTCGCGGTGGTCGCACTGGCCGTCGATCACGCGCGTGAGGCAGGTGCCGCACACGCCTTGCTCGCAGCTGGTGAGCACGTTCACGCCGGCGTCGGCCAGCGCCTTCACCACCGTCCTGTCGGCCGCCACCGGCACCACGCGGCCGCTGCTGGCGAGCATGACCTCGAAGGCGTGGTCGCCTCCGGCCGGCGCCGGTGCGGCACCGAAGTATTCGTAGTGCAGCTGCGCTTCGGGCCAGCCGCGCGCACGCGCGGTGGACAGCACCACGTCCATGAAACCCTGCGGCCCGCAGACGTAGACATGCTGGCCAGGCACCGGCGTGGCCAGCAGGGCGGCGATGTCCAGCTTCTGCGCCGGCGCGCCGTCGTCGAAGTGGAAACGCACGTGCGGCGCGAAGGACGACACGGCGATGCGTTCGCGGAAGGCCGTGCGCGCGGCGCTTCGGGTGCAGTAGTGAAGGTCGAAGTCGGCGCCGGCGGTGGCCAGCCGTTCGGCCATGCACAGAAGGGGCGTGATGCCGATGCCGCCGGCCAGCAGCAGGTGGCGCTTCGCGTCGTGCGCCAGCGCGACGTGGTTCTTCGGCGCGCTGATGGTGAGCAGGTCGCCTTCGTTCACGCGCTCGTGCATGCCCGCCGAGCCGCCGCGCGAGGCGGCGTCCTTCAGCACCGCGATCAGGTAGCGGTGGCTTTCCGCCGGGTCGTTGCACAGCGAGTACTGGCGCAGCGGGCCGCCGGGCACCTGCACGTCCACGTGCGAACCGGCGCTGAAGGCCGGTAGCGGCCGGCCGTCGACGGCGACGAGCTCGAAGCTGCAGATGCCTTCGGCCTCGACCGCCTTGCGCGCCACGCGCACCTGCAACGTCGTCATGCCGCCGCCTCGGCCGCCACCAGGCGGTCGATGATGCGGCGCGCCTGCACGCCGCCGAGGTCGGTGTTCAGGCTCAGCAGCTTGCGTTCGGGCTGCGCCGTCAGGTTGCGCTGCTGGCTTTCCAGCATCTCCAGGTCTTCCTGGAACACCTTGCCCTGCGCTTCGCGGATGCTGGCGGTGAGCGCCTTGTCTTCGGGCCTGAAGTTGCGCGCCAGGCCCCAGAAGTACCAGATGCTGGTCTCGGTCTCGGGCGTGATGAGGTCGACCACGATGCCCGAGGTCTTCACCGCCGCCGGCGCTTCGAAGCCGCCCTGGCCGGCGAGCGCGACGCCCACGTCGATGAGCACGCTCGAAGGCGGCACGAAGCGGCAGCGCTGCCAGCGGTCGACCGTCTGTTCGGGATCCAGTCCGTTGCCGCGCATGGCGGCCTGCCAGAAGGGCGGCGCCTTCACCGCGTTCATCTCGCGCCGCGTGATGACGACGTCGCCTTCGCTGGTGGTGTGGGCCGGCACTTCGTCCAGTTCCTGCTGGCCGATGCTGGTGGCGTGCACGTACTTCTCGTGCGTCAGGTCCATCAGGTTGTCGATCATCAGGCGGTAGTCGCACTTCACGTGGAACATGCCGCCGCCGAAGGTCCAGGCCGGGTCTTCGGCCCAGGCCAGGTGGGGCATCAGCGCGGGGTCGGCCTTGGCGGCTTCGCCCGGCCACACCCAGACGTAGCCGTAGCGTTCCACCACCGGGTAGGTGCGCACCGGCGGGAAGCCGCGCACGCGCTGGCCCGGCATCGCGAGGGTCTTGCCTTCGCAGCCCATCTCCAGCCCGTGGTAGCCGCAGACCAGCTTGCCTTCGACCACGCGGCCCAGCGACAGTGGCGCGCCGCGGTGCGGGCACCAGTCTTCCAGGCCCACGGCCTGGCCTTCGGGGCCGCGGAAGAAGACGACGCGCTCGCCGCAGACGGTGCGGCCGAGCGGCTTCTCGTCGATCTCGGAAGGCGTGCAGGCCACATACCATGCGTTCTTCGGAAACATCGCGGGCTCCTGGCAGGGTGAAGCGATTGGATCCAATTGTGGTTCAATTCGGGTTCAAATGCAAACCATGACGGCTTCAATGGATCCAATAGAGCTGGAAGCGCCCGACACCGCCAGCGTGGTGGCGACGCTGCGCCAGCTCATCGTGAGCGGCCGGCTGGCGGCCGGCGAACGGGTGGCCGAGATCCCGGTGGCCGACCGGCTGGGCGTGTCGCGCACGCCGGTGCGGCTGGCCTTCCGCTCGCTGGAACGCGAAGGGCTGCTGGAGAAGTCGGGCAAGCGCGGGCTGGTGGTGCGGCGCTTTTCCGAAGCCGACGTGCGCACCGCCATCGAGGTGCGCGGCACGCTGGAAGGGCTGGCCGCGCGCCACCTGGCCGAACGCGGCATGGACGCGCCGGTGCGCGAACGGCTGGCCGCCTGCATCGCCGAAGGGCACGAGGTGCTGGCCAAGGGCCACCTGGTGTTCGAGGACATCGCGCGCTGGAGCCGGCTGAACCAGCGCTTCCACGACGGCATCGTGCAGGCCCACGTGAGCCACGTGATCGCCGACGCCATCGCCCGCAACAACCACCTGCCCTTCGCTTCGGCCGACTCCATCGTGCTCGACCGCGATTCCCTGCCGGCCGAATACGAGAAGCTGCGCATCGCCCAGCTGCAGCACCAGCTGGTGTTCGACGCCCTGGAGCAGCGCGAGTCGGCGCGGGTGGAGATGCTGATGCGCGAACACGCCTGGGTCGGCTTCCGCTACGGCCCGCTGTTCGGGCTGCGCGCCGGCTTGCCGGAGACCCGAGCATGAGCACACCAAAGGCCTTCACGCTGCACGTGGAAGACGAGGTGCTGAGCGACCTGCGCGAGAGGCTCGCCCGTACCCGCTGGCCCGAGACACCGCCGCTGCCCGAATGGGAGAGTGGCACCTCGGTGAGCTATCTGCAGGACTTGGTGGAGCATTGGCGCACCGGCTTCGACTGGCGCGAACACGAGGCGGCGCTGAACGCCTTCCGCCAGTACACGGTGCCGCTGTCAGGCATCGACCTTCACTTCATCCACGAGGAAGGGCGCGGCCCGAAGCCGCTGCCGCTGCTGCTTTCGCACGGCTGGCCGGGCAGCGTGCTCGAGTTCCGGCGCCTGCTGCCCATGCTCACCGACCCGGCGCGCTTCGGTGCCGACCCGGCCGACGCCTTCACCGTGGTGGCGCCTTCGCTCCCGGGCTACACGCTGAGCTTCAAGCCGGGCCAGCCGCGCTTCGGCATCGAGGAGATCGCCGACACCTTCGCCGAACTGATGGGGCCCGTGCTGGGCTACGAACGCTACGGCGCGCAGGGCGGCGACTGGGGCGCCTTCGTCACCAGCCGGCTGGGTTACGCGCACCCGAAGCCGCTGGTCGGCATCCACCTGAACCTGCTGGCGGTGCGGCGCGACCCCGCGTTGCTGCAGCACCCCACCGAAGAGGAACGCCGCTTCCTCGCCGAGCTGGGCCAGTTCCTGAAGGAAGAGACCGGCTACCAGTGGATCCAGGGCACCAAGCCGCAGACGCTGGCCTTCGGGCTGAACGATTCGCCCGTGGGGCTGGCGGCCTGGATCGTCGAGAAGTTCCGCAGCTGGACCGACAACGAAGGCACGCCCGACAGCGCGGTGCCGCGCGACGAGATGCTGGCCGACATCACGCTGTACTGGGCCACGGGCGCCATCGGCTCCAGCTTCTGGCCCTACCACGCGCGCGCCCACCGGCCCTGGCCGGTGCCGCCCGGCGCCACGGTGGACGTGCCGATGGGCTATGTGCAGTTCCCGAAGGAGATCCTGCGGCCGCCGCGGTCGGTGGCGGCGCACCTGTACACCGACATCCGCCGCTGGACCGTGGCCGACAAGGGTGGCCACTTCGCGGCGATGGAGCAGCCCGAGGTACTGGCGCGCGAGATTCGCGAGTTCTTCAGGCCGCTGCGCTAGTCAGAACACCTTGTGCTCGCCGCGCTCCGGCAGCGCGGCGCTGCCGGCCAGCACGTCGGCGTAGAAATCGAACAGCGTGCGCGTGCCGGTCTCGGGCGTCGCTTGCGCGTCGTAGCGGCCGGCCGCTTCGTCCCACACCAGCATCGACTCGGTGGCGTAGTAGCGGCCGATGCGCGCCAGCTCGGCCTTCGCCGCCAGCGGCGGCAGCACGCGGCCCAGCGTGCCCAGGGTGCCGGCGATGACGTCCAGCATCGCCACCGGCACCGACTTGAACTTCGGCGCGCGGCCGAGCAGCGCGAACAGGCGCTCGCCCTGCTCGCGCGGCGTGATCGCCGGTCCGGGGCCGCCGATGGGCAGCACGCGGTGGTGCTTCGCGGGGTCGTGCAGGCAGTCGGCGATGAAGGCGGCCAGGTCCTCGTCGGCGATCGGCTTGCAGGCGGTGAGCCGGCCGTCGCCGAACACCAGGAAGGGCTTGCCGGCGCGCACGCGTTCCACCTGGCCGCACAGCGACTTGAAGAAGGCGGTCGGCCGCACGATGGACCAGGCCAGGCCCGAGGCCATCAGCTCGCTTTCGAAGGCCAGCTTGGCCTGCTGGAACGCGAGCCGGGGCTTCTGCACGCACAGGGCCGACAGCAGCACGAAGCGCGGCACGCCGGCCGCGCGCGCCAGGTTCAGCAGGTCGCGCTGCGCGCGGTGGTCCACCGCCCAGGCGTCGTGCGGCACGCCGGTGCGTGAAGCCATGCAGGAGATGACGGCGTCGAAGCGTTCGCCGGCCGGCCATGCAAACGCCGCCCCCGGCTGGGGCCGGGCCAGCGCGGTCACGTCGTGGCCGCGGCACCGCAGCTCCAGCGCCACCGCGCGGCCGATGGTGCCGGTGGCGCCGGTCAGCAGCACGCGTTGCCGGGTCGCTTGGTCGGGCATGGTGCGGGCGAGCATAGCCCGGCCACAATCGCGGCCATGCAGCCCTGGCCCGCGGCCACCCGCATTCAAGACCTGCCCGGCCCGCGCGGCTGGCCGGTCGTGGGCAACCTGTTCCAGCTGCCACGTTCGAGCATGCACCTGCAGGTGGAAGCCTGGTGCCGCGAGTTCGGCCCGCTGTTCACCTTCCGCGCGCTGGGCCGTCGCGCGGTGGTGCTGAACGACGCCGAGCGCACCGCCGAGCTGCTGCGCGACCGCCCCGACGGCTGGCGCCGCACGCGCCAGCTGGCCGAGGTGGCGCTGGAGCTGGGCCTGAAGCCCGGCCTCTTCGGCGCCGAAGGCGACCTCTGGCGGCGCCAGCGCCGCATGGTGATGGTGGGGCTGGACCCGCCGCGCGTGCGCGCCTACTTCCCTTCGCTGGTGCGCGTGGCTTCACGCCTGTGCCGGCGCTGGCAGCGCGCGGCCGACGAAGGCCGCACGCTGGACCTTCAGCCCGAGCTGATGCGCTTCACGGTCGACAGCGTGGCCGGCCTGGCCTTTGGCGTCGACATCAACACGCTGGAAAGCGACGGCGTCGTCATCCAGCAGCACCTGGACCGCCTGTTCCCCGCGCTGTACCGGCGCGCCGTCTCGCCGCTGCCCTACTGGCGCTGGTGGCGCCGGCGCGCCGACGACGAACTGGACGCCAGCATCGCCGAGGTGCAGCGCACCATCGCCGGCTTCATTGCCGATGCGCGCGCGCGGCTGGCGGCCGACCCCGCGCGCCGCGCCGAGCCGCCCAACCTGCTGGAAGCCATGATCGTGGGCAGCGAAGACGGCACGCTGCAGATCGACGACGAGCAGATCGCCGCCAACGTGATGACGCTGCTGCTGGCCGGCGAGGACACCACCGCCAACACGCTGGCCTGGTGCCTGAACCTGCTGCAGCTGAACCCGGCCACGCTGCAGCGCGCGGTGGAAGAAGTGCGAAGTCGCGCGCCCGACATCGAAAGCATCACGCCCGAACAGCTGGGCGCGCTGGACTGGGTGGAAGGCTGCCTGCACGAGGCCATGCGCCTGAAGCCGGTGGCGCCCTTCCTGGTGGTGCAGGCGCTGAAGACCCAGCGCATCGGCACGCTGGAAGTGCCGCCCGACACGCTGCTGTGGTGCGCGCTGCGCCCGCCGGCGATGGAAGCGCGCCATTTCCCCGACCCCGAACGATTCGACCCCGCGCGCTGGCTGGAAGGCGGCAACGCGGCCCGCCGCGTGAGCATGCCTTTCGGCGCCGGGCCGCGCACGTGCCCGGGGCGTTACCTGGCGCTGGTGGAAATGAAACTGCTGCTGGCGATGCTGCTGGCGCATTTCGACATCGAGTCGGTGAGCGCGCCGGGGGGTGGGTTGGCAAGGGAACGGATGTCGTTCACGATGGTGCCGGTGGGGTTGGGGATGAGGGTAAAGGGGAGGGCGTGAATTGAGGCGAGGCGGGCCTCGGAAGGAATTCGTGCAGCGCTTGGGGCGGCTATCAACGTGGCGTCCATTCGTGCCCCCGCCCATCGCCGTCGTGCTGCGGCCAGTCCGGAGTGCCGTCCCTGTGCCGTGGCATCAGCTCGGCGATGTTGGCTGCGATTCACCTTGCGAGATTTTCAGATACGGCAATTCACGGCTACGGCTTGATATTCGGTGCGATGGTCAAGTCACGTCAGGCATCAAAAGCAACAGGCGCGGCGCTCCACTCGCTCGAACACTGTTCGAGGACTCATCCGACCAATCACATGGCAAAGCAATCGCAGGCATTTGAAACCCCGTTTGATGTTTACACAGAGGTGGGGCTCTTGGGAGAAGGCGGCGCAGGCCGCGTTTACGAGGTCCAGAACGATAAGGGCCAGACGTTCGCGCTGAAGTGCCTCAGCCCTGACAGGATCACCACAGAGCGGCGCAAGCGCTTCAAGAATGAGATTGGCTTCTGTCAACGGACTCATCATCAGAATATTGTTCGTGTGTTCGACACGGGCGTCATCAATCTCAAAGGTGTGATGTGTCCCTTCTACGTTATGCCGAGGTACAAGGGCACTCTGAGAGGTTTGATCGGCAGTACACAGGCTGCCCAAGTTCTCCCTCTGTTCGCCCAAGTACTTGACGGGGTCGAAGCTGCACACAAGCTGGATGTTTGGCATCGCGACCTAAAGCCGGAGAACACTCTCTGGGACGGCGCATCACTTGTCATCGCGGACTTCGGCATCGCGCACTTTGAGGAGGAGGCCATCTACACAGCAGTCGAGACGAAGATCGTGAGTCGCATGGCCAACTTCATGTACTCGGCGCCAGAGCAACGCACACGTGGCGCCTCGGTCGATCGCCGCGCAGATGTCTTCTCGCTGGGCCTAATCCTGAATGAGATGTTCACGCATGAGGTGCCCCAGGGTGCCGGATATCGGACGATCGGCGACGTGGCCCCCGACTTTGCCTACCTCGATCCAATTGTTGAGCGCATGATTCAAAGCTCGCCTGAGCGACGGTACCAATCCATCGACGAGATCAAGCGTGATTTGATCGGGCACAAGATTGCGTACGTGGCCCAACAGCGACTTGATGAGGCCACGCGACAAGTCGTGGCGTCCGCGGACCCACCAGCCTTCGATCCACTGAAGATCGTCGGCTTCGACTACTCCGGTGGTACCTTACTTCTCCAGCTCGACCGCAATGCGCCTAGCGGCTGGGCACTGGAGTTTCACCAGCCTCGCGGCGGGCACAGCGGAGTGATGGGGTACGGACCTGAGACCTTCCAGATTCAAGGGCGCACCGTGGCGATCAACGCCCGAGAGAATGAGTCCCTCATTCAAAGCTTGGTAGACAACGCCAAGAACTACGTTGACGCGGCGAATCGAGGGTATGTTCTGCAGCAGCAAGAGCAAGCTGCTAGGCAAGAGCGCGCGGAACGAGAAGCGCACGAGCGACGAATCGCAGAGGCCCAGCTACGAGCCAACATTCTCAAGAACGTAAAGCTCTAGCAGGTTCTACGTTGGCCGCGCTGATGCCTAACCCCTCGGTCAACCTGAGGCCCAACGGCAGGCCACCAGGCCCGGCTCCGGGGTTTGTCTATCATCCCTCCGCCGGGCTTGGCGTCCCGCCGTCGGTCCCAGGTTACCTCGAACGTAAACCGTCATAGTCGCCTCACAAGGAGGCTCAACTTCTTCTTCGACCGGACTGCAGGGGACTTTTCATGCGCAGAGTTCACTTCCACTTCGACGTGAGTCCTCCAGTCACCGAGGCATTCGTCTTCTTTTGCCTCGTGCTCGATGAAAAGCTCTATGACCTCACCGACGATGGTTCAAAAGCCCCCGCGCTAAATACCTTCACCCGAACCCTTGAGCTGGAGCGCGTCGCGCTTGCGAATCATGCTGCTGGAATCGGCAAGGACGCCCTCAAGCCGTTCGTCGAGGAACTCGAGTGGAGCATTGCGCGCGATCCAGCATTGACACCTCAACAGCGAGCGCTGTGCAAGGTACAGCTGGACAGCATCGGTGAACAAGCGAATGTGTCGGAGCAGGTTTCGCGCGGCGTTTCCGGGTTGCGGATCGTGTTGCGGGACTACTTTGCTTCGATAGTTGCAGCAATCCGCAACGTCATTCAGCACGAGCCCGCAAAGAAGTCCGATCTACTTGAACTAGCCGCGAGTTTTATCATTCAGGCCGAGCTGGAGGGGTTCCCACGCCGCCACACCTACCATGTCACTCAGAACCTGCTCATTCGCGCGCTGAAGCACGAGCGCGAGCTCGATCCACTGAC
The DNA here is from genome assembly GCA_044224175.1 of Rubrivivax sp. Classification (GTDB taxonomy): domain Bacteria; phylum Pseudomonadota; class Gammaproteobacteria; order Burkholderiales; family Burkholderiaceae_C; genus Rubrivivax. The sequence goes on from JBGAKY010000011.1 coordinate 47,905, forward strand.
CTTGCTCGAAAAGTTTCTTGGATCCTTCGAACCAAAGGAACGGCGCTTCGATAGCTTCTTCCTAGCGACCGCCGCGGTTTCCGCGTACCCAGAGCTGCTGAAGCGCTTTGGATTCAAGACACAGGTTGAGGCCCCACCGTGGCCTGGACTAAATAAGCAACAGCGACTATTCATTGAATCCAAGAGGGAAAACCAGACTTGGCTAGCCGCTGAGGATCAGCCGGCACGCAGTCCGGTAGAGGCTCACGAAATCGCAACCACTACGTTTGATGCGATGGTGTCCGTGATGCGCTTTTATGAACACAAGAATGACCTGCAGCTCTCTCGCCTATCCCTCACTCGTGACAGAGTGACCGAGCAGACCTATATGTCACACGAGGCTCCCGACCCCATGCACTGCTGGGTGGGCAGCCAACGGGCAACGGCCTCTGACTTAATCGAAATTGCAGATGCAATTCATGGAGGACACCTCAGAGACGACAGTGCCCTTCGCCTTGCGCGCGCCCTAAGATTCCACAAAGCTGCGCTCCAGTCGCCAGCTGCGGAGAATCAATTGATTGATCTTTGGGCTGCACTTGAAGGCCTACTGCCGGTACCTAAGAAGGAGAGCTTACGTGTCGAGTACTTCTCTGACTCGCTACTCCCGGCGCTGACACTTACCTATCCAGAGAAGCTGTTTGCGACAGCGTTTCGCGACACACTCAAGGTCGTTCCCGCGACAGCGGAAGTCATTAACGGACTACCGACCACCGGCGGCAATCTCGCCCGCTTCGTAAAGCTTCTGCTATGTACTGAGTACGACACGCAGCGTGGTGACTTTCTCAACCTACTGAGTGTTGATCCTCTACTCAGGAACAAACTCTGGCGTCTCGCACAACTTTTCAAATCGCGTGAGGCCGTGCAGACAGCGCTACGTCAGCATCGACGAAAGGTGAAATGGCACTTGGCGCGCATCTACTTCACTCGAAACTCCATAATGCATAGTGCCAGCTCTTTGCCATACTTGAGTACGTTAGTGGAGAATCTTCACTTCTACTTGGATACTCTCATCAAAGCAATTGCCAGAGTCGCTCATGCCTCACCGGAGGTTATGTCCATAGAAGGTGCCCTTCAGTACCTGACCTCGTGGGAGAGGTACCGTCTCCACGCAATTACCCATGAGCAAGCACCAAATGATGTCGCGCCTAAGTCGGACGAGGCATGGACAGTGGTGTTCGGTCTTGACATGTTGCTAGCACCCGCAGAAGCAGCGGACCTCGAACTCGGCTGAAGTGACAGCTATACCTTCGGTCGAGGCGAGGCCCGACGGCAACGCCACCTGCCCACCTCCATGTCCCTCATCCTTCCGGTGGGCAGGCTGTTTCGCCGTCGGCCCCACCTTACCTCGAACGCTAGGCGTGTTGAAAGCTGTGCACATGCGAAGAAACTACAAGCTGCTGGAAGCTCTTGGCCTCGGTCTAGCCTTGCTCACCTGGGCTCTCGACTGGTGGCTAGTCCAGAGCTCGAATCAAGTTGTTGATGCGCTCAAGCGGCAGTTGATTGAGATGCAGGCCGCCGACTTAACGCAGCAGCAATTTGCAAAGATTCGCAGTGAGAGTGCCTTCTCGCGCGCTCTAGTATTGGAGCAGATTCGCGATTTGGATTTGGAAGCTCAATATGCGGCCTATTGGCGAAACCCGGACTCTCGATTGGCATGGCTAGACGCTTCTAGGTGGTCGCTCACCTACTTCCACAACGTCTTCAAAGTGGTCGATAGAGCTGCGACAAAGCATGACATTCAGCTCTCAAACGAGTACGTGACGCTGCGCTCAGCGTTCATTCTGTTCATCGACTCATTCGCAAAGCGATATGCTCAGTACAACGTGGACGGGCGAGCTGGCATCCCTCCATCCCAGCAAGTTGCAACGCTTGGGGAAGTTAACAAGGTTTCTCGTCTAGTTGACGATCTGCATCGAAGCCTCCCCTTGCACGTAAATGCAGTATTCACTGAACTAAAGGAACGCGCTGACTCAAGGTCACTCATATACCGTGCTCTATTCGCACTAGGAGCACTCATGACTGTGATCGCAAAGACCTTTGAGTGGTGGTACGGTCGCCAAGACGCCTGACCTCGCGCTCGAGCCGGCGCGCTTCGGCAGACAGCGTGAACCCCGGTCGAGGGCTTTTGTCAGTAGTCTCAACCCGCTGTACTTCGACTTGCGCCGGCGCGGCTTCAACGTCCACCTGGCGAACTACAGCTTCTCCGACATCGCCGACTACCGCGGCGGCGAACGGCTCAGCCCCACGCTGGTGGGCGTCACCGGCGCCGAGGACGACGTCTTCCCCTATTTCCCCGAGTACTACCTGGCGCGCTGGTTCCGCTCCGCGCAGGGAGAGGCGGTGCCCGTGTGGTGCTTCCACAAGACCGGCGTCGAGCCGCTGGCCCAGGACTATGAACGCCTGCTGCGCCACCTGCAGATCGACGGCGTGCTGCTCGTCGACGGCGGCGTCGACAGCCTGGTGCGCGGCGACGAATCCGAGACCGGCACCTTCGTCGAAGACTCCATTTCGCTGGCCGCAGTGCGCCGCCAGCACGACCTGAAGGCCTGCCTGCTGGCCTGCACCGGGCTGGGCGCCGAACGCGAGCTGAACCACGCGCAGATCTTCGAGAACATCGCCGCGCTCACGCGCGAAGGCGGCTTTCTGGGTTCGTGTTCGCTCACCGCCGCCATGCACGCCTGCGCCCCCTACGAACAGGCGGTGCTGCACGTGCAGGGCCAGCGCTTCCACGACCCCAGCGTCATCAACTCCAGCATCGTCTCGGCGCTGCGCGGCGAGTACGGCGACTTCCACCTCACCGAGAAGACCCGCGGCAACCGGCTGTGGATATCGCCGCTGATGCCCATCTTCTGGTTCTTCGGCTTCGAAGCGGTGGCGCAGCGCAACCTGGTGCTGGGCCTGCTGGACGGCACGCAGTCGTTCCGCGAAGCGGTGATGCGGGTGGCGATGGCGGCGGGGCAGATGCCGCGGCGGCGCGCTTCGACAATTCCGATCTGAGCGGCGCCGGTCCGACAATCGCCTCCTGCAGCCGCACCACAGGAGGGGACACCGTGGCAGACGCAACCAACGGCGGCTCCGCGCTGGACAACCTCAAGACCATCGCCGGCATCGCTTCCAACCTCGCGGTGATCGTCGGCGTCGTGCTGTCTCTGCTGCAGCTGGCCAGCTTCGTCGACAACTCCCACCGCGCCACGCAGACCGCCAAGCTCGGGGCGCTGAAGGAGATCAAGACCTTCCTGGAACAGGACGAGGAGGTTCGCCGCAAGGGGCAGCGCTTCCTGAAGGAGCAGGCCGCGCAGGTGAAGGAATCGCTGAAGGCCAGGCTGGCCGCCGCGGGGTCGGGCGAGGCGCTGTACCTCTCGCCCGAGATGAAGGACTTCGCGGCGGTGCACTACCACTACGAGCAGATGGGGGCGCTGGTGAAGCTGGGCTACATCGACTTCCCGCTCATCTTCGAGATCATCGCCTTCCCCGACGCGAACCTGGAAGCGGTCGAGCCCATTCGCGCGGAGCTGGCCGCGAACTGGAAGGGGCCCGGCAAGGCGCTGCCCGACCTGGGGTCGAACATCGACTTCCTGAAGTCGTGCTACCTGAAGAGCCGCAAGGAAGCCACCGCCCCGCCCAGTTGCCCGAAGCCTTGACGCTGCGCCGCGCGCGGCTTCCACTGCAACCCGGCGAACAGCGGTCCCTTCACCCGACAGAGGCGCCCATGACGATCCACAGCTTCGAAATCCTCTCGGTGCCGGTGAGCGACCCGCAGCGCGCCAAGCGCTTCTACCGCGACGTGCTGGGCTTCGACCTGGTCCGCGAATCGCCCATGGGCCCCGGCATGACCTGGATCCAGCTGGCGCCGCCGGGCCAGGGCGTGACCATCGCGCTCGTCACCTGGTTCGACCAGATGAAGCCGGGCGGCCTGCAGGGCGTGATGGTGAACACCGACGACATCGAAGCCGACCATGCGCTGCTGCGCAGCCGCGGGTTGGAGATCGGCGCCATCGAACAGCAGCCCTGGGGCCGCTACGCCCAGTTCAACGACCCCGACGGCAACGGCTGGATCCTGCGCCAGCCGCCGGCCGCGGGCTGATCCCGACCCGAGGCCTTGCATGGAAGCGCTGCAGCCCGGCCACTTCTGGAAGATCCCGTTCTTCTGGCAGCCGACGATGGCCGTTCCCGCCGCCGACGAGCGGCTGCGCTTCGAGCCCGTGCCCGCGGCCTGGCTGCGCCAGGCGATGGCCGCCATCTTGGCGGCGAGTGCCAACGAGTCTGACCAGGTGGCGGTGGCCGAACTGGGCGCCGAGCACGCGGCCGACGAGCTGCTGGCCGTCGACACCGACTTCTTCGAGTGGCGGCCCGAATGGTGGCAGCGCGCGGTGGACGCCACCGGCCAGCCCGTGGGGGTCGTGCTGCCCGTGCTGCTGAAGCCTCAGAAGTACTGGCGCGAAGGCCGGTGGCAAGGGTCGGTCTACTACATGGGCGTGCTGCCCGGCTTCAGGGGCCACGGCTACGGCACCGCGCTGCTCGCCCAGGCCACCCGCACGCTGGCCGCTGCCGGCTGCTGGCGTGTCTTCTGCGACACCGGGGCCACGAACGCGCCCATGGTGGCCGCGTTCCGGCGCCTGGGCTTCGAGGAGAAGAGCCCATGGCAGCGGCCGCTGCGCTAGCAGCCGCGCGGCCGCGCCGCGTTCAAGCCTTCTTCAGGTAGCTCTCCGCCAGCCGCACCCAGTAGCTGGCGCCGGTGCTCAGGCAGGCGTCGTTGAAGTCGTAGCCCGGGTTGTGGACCATGCAGCCGCCGTTCTCGCCTTCGCCGTTGCCGATGAAGACGTAGCAGCCCGGCACCTTTTCCAGGAAGAAGGCGAAGTCCTCGCTGCCGGTGACGGGCTCGTCCACCAGCAGGCCGGGTTCGCCCAGCCAGTCGCGCACCACCTGTTCGCAGAAGGCGGTCTCCTTCGCGTGGTTGAACAGCATGGGGTAGCGGCGCTGGTAGTCCACCGTGGCGCTGCAGCCGAACACCGCCGCCTGCGCCTGCGCGATCTCGGTGATGCGCCGCTCCAGCAGGTCGCGCACCGCGGGTGTGAAGGCGCGCACCGTCAGGCGCAGCTCGGCCGTGTGCGGAATCACGTTCGGCGCGTCGCCGGCGAGGAAGGCGCCCACGGTGACGATGCCCATCTGCAGCGGCGGCACGTTGCGCGAGACGATGGTCTGCAGCGCCATCACCATGCTGCTGGCGGCCACCACGGGGTCGGCCGCGTGGTGCGGCATGGCGCCGTGGCCTCCCACGCCCTGCACCTTGATGACGGCGGTGTCGGAACTGGCCATCGCGTAGCCCGGCAGCGCGATGAACCTGCCCGCCGGCTTGCCCGGCGCGTTGTGCATGCCGAACATGGCCTCGCAGGGGAACAGGTCCAGGAAGCCGTCGTCGAGCATCTTCTTGGCGCCGCCATAGCCTTCTTCCGCCGGCTGGAACACCAGGTGCAGGATGCCGTCGAAATTCTTCGTGGCGGCCAGGTGGCGCGCGGCCGACAGCAGCATGGCGGTATGGCCGTCGTGGCCGCAGGCGTGCATCTTGCCGAACACCTTGCTGGCCCAGGGCTTGCCGCTGGTTTCCTGGATCGGCAGCGCGTCCATGTCGGCGCGCAGGCCGATGCGGCGCGTGCTGCTGCCCACCTTCAGCGTGCCCACCACGCCGGTGGTGCCCAGGCCGCGGTGCACCTCGTAGCCCCAGCGCTGCAGGCGGTCGGCCACCAGGTCGGCGGTCGCCGTTTCCTGGAACGCGAGTTCGGGGTTCTGGTGGATCTGGTGGCGGATGGCCACCATCTCGGCTTCGTGGGCGCGGATCTCGTCCAGCGCGGGCAGCAGCTGCAGCGGAGCGTTCATGGGCGGGGTCTGACGTTCGGGGTGGTGAAGTGGCCGATTCTGTCAGTGCCCGGGCAAACGCGCCGACTCGGCCAGCTTCACCAGCGCCAGCAGGGCCTGGTTCACGGGGGTGGGCACGCCCAGCGTCGCGCCCTGGCGCACCAGGTAGCCGTTCAAGTGGTCGATCTCGCTCGGCTTGCCGCGCGCCAGGTCCTGCGCGGTGGACGAATAGGTCTTCGGCATTGCCGGCGCCAGACGTTCGATGGCGACCATGGCGGCTTCGAAGTCGATGGTGCGGCCCTGCGCCGCGGCCACCGCCACCGCTTCGCGCACCACTGCGCGCCGCACCTCCAGCGTCTCGGCCTGCGCCGCCACTTCGCCGTAGGTGCGCTGGGTGATGGCCGAGAGCGCGTTCCAGGCGCAGTTGGCCAGCAGCTTCTGCCACAGGTCGCCGGTGACGTCGGGCGAGACCTTCACCGGCACCTGCGCGCCGGCGAACAGGTCCACGACCGCCTGCAGGCGCGCCGCGCCGACGTCCGCGCCGGGCCGCGAGCCGATCACCAGGTCGCCGCGCCCGAAGTGGGCCACCACGCCCGGCGCCGCCATCGCGGCGGCCACGTACACCACCGCCGGCGCCACCGCCGGCTTCACGACATGGCGCGCGATGGTGTCGGCGTTGTCCACGCCGTTCTGCAGGCTCAGCACCAGCGCGTCGTCGTCCAGCAGCGGCGCCAGTTCGCGCGCGGTGGTCTCGGTGTCGGGCGACTTCACGCAGAACAGCACCAGGCCGGTGCCGCGCACCGCGGCCAGGTCGGTGGTGGCGGTGACGCGCAGCGACTCGGCCGGCACGCCGGCACGCTGCAATTGCAGGCCCTGCGCCTGCATGGCCTGCACGTGCGCGGGCCGGCCGATCAGGGTCACCGGATGGCCGGCACGCGCCAGCATGGCGCCGAAGTAGCAGCCCACGGCACCGGCGCCGACGACGGCCGTGGAGCGGAAGGTCGAAGCGGTCATGCGGCCGATCGTACGGCGGTCGGCAACGCGGGCGACACCGCCTTGGCGCTGCGGCGCCGAAAGCGTATAAACGGTTTCCCCCCACCAATGACGGAGCCTGCATGGCCACTGCCCGGAAGACCGCCGCGAAGACCTCCGCCAAGACGGCCGCCAAGGCCGCCGGCAAGACGCCGGCCCGGAAGACCGCCGCGCCGCGCACCCGCGGCCTGGTGACGCCGGCCGCACCGCCGCCTTCGGCCCCGCGCGGACTGGTCACGCCGGCGGCCCCGCCGCCATCGGCCCCGCGCTCGATGGCGAAGCAACCCACCGCCGCGCCGCCGCCTTCCGCACCGGCGGCGAAGAAGGCCAAGCCCGAGAAGAAGGAACGGCCGGCGCTGGTGCGCGACGGCTTCACCATGCCCGAACCGGACTTCGCGCTCATCGCCAGGCTCAAGGCACGTGCGCTGCAGGGCCAGCGGGCGGCCAAGAAGAGCGAACTGCTGCGCGCCGGCCTGCATGCGCTGGCGGCTCTGGACACGGCCGCGCTGGTGGCCGCACTCGACCGCCTGGCGCCGGTGCAGACCGGGCGGCCGAAAAAGGGCCGCTAAGCTGGGGGACCCGGAACCCCGATGGAGACAGACCGGATGACCCGCGCCCCCTTCCGCGCCGACCAGGTCGGCAGCCTGCTGCGCCCCGAGACGCTGGCGAAGACCCGCGCCGCGTGGAAGCGCGGCGACACCTCCTTCGAGACGCTGCGCGCCGCCGAGGACGCCGCCATCGCCGACGTGGTGAAGCGGCAGGAAGCCATCGGCCTGAAGGCGGTGACCGACGGCGAGTTCCGCCGCGACTGGTGGCACCTGGACTTCCTGGGCCAGCTGGAAGGCGTGACGCTCACCGCCAACGAAGGCGAGAAGTTCAAGGTGGCGGGCCAGTCCGAGCAGCCGCCCATCGCCAAGGTCACCGGCAAGGTGGCGTGCGCGCGGCCCATCATGGCCGACCACTTCGCGTACCTGAAGGGCGTGGCCGACCGGTCGGGTGTGGCGGTGCCGAAGATGACCATCCCCAGCCCCAGCATGCTGCACCTGCGCGGGGGCCGGGCCGCGATCTCGCGCGAGGCCTACCCCGAGCTGGACGCCTTCTGGGACGACGTGGCGGCCGCCTACCGCCAGGCCATTGCACACCTGGCCGCAGCCGGCTGCCGCTACCTGCAGCTGGACGACATCACCTTCGCCTACCTGTGCGACCCGAAGATCCAGGACAACTGCCGCCGCAACGGCGACGACCCGATGGCGCTGCCGAAACGCTACGCCCAGGTCATCAACGCTGCGCTGCGCGACCGCCCGGCCGACATGGTGGTGACCATCCACACCTGCCGCGGCAACTTCAAGAGCGCCTGGGTCGCCGAAGGCGGCTACGACCCGGTGGTGGAAGCGATGTTCAGCACGAACGTCGACGGCTGGTTCATGGAATTCGACAGCGCACGCGCCGGCGGCTTCGAGCCGCTGCGCCACGTGCCGCCGGGCAAGCGCGTGGTGCTGGGCCTGGTGACCACCAAGCTGGGCGAGCTGGAGAGCAAGGAATCGCTGAAGCGCCGCATCGACGAAGCGGCCAGGGTGGTGCCGCTGGACCAGCTGTGCCTGAGCCCGCAGTGCGGCTTCAGCAGCACCCACCACGGCAACGCGCTGTCGGTCGACGACCAGTGGCGCAAGCTCGAGCGCGTGGTGGAAGTGGCGCGCGAAGTCTGGGGCGACGCCTAGGGGCCCACCCGATGGTGCGCCGCGCCGACGTGCTGCCCGGCGGTCCGCAACCGCTGGGGTCCCGCCCGCTCGCCGCCGGCACCAATTTCTCGGTCTACTCGCGCGGCGCGCGCCGTGTCGAGCTGCTGCTGTACGACAGCGTCGACGCCGACGAACCGGCCCGCGTGATCCCGCTCGACGCGCCGGGCCATCGCAGCGGCCCCTACTGGCACGCCTTCGTGCGCGGCGTGCGGCCAGGGCAGCTGTACGCGTGGCGCGCCGAAGGCGAGCGCGACCCCACCCGGGGCCGGCGCTTCGACCCTGACAAGGTGCTGCTCGACCCTTACGGCCGCGTGGTGGCGCTGCCGCCCGGCCCCCAGCGCGCGGCGGCCACCGCGCCGGGCCGCAACGACGCGACCGCGGCCAAGAGCGTGGTCTGCAAGGACCACGACTACGACTGGAAGGGCGACCTGCCGCTGCGCCGCCCGTTCGCGCAGACCGTGATCTACGAACTGCACGTGCGCGGCTTCACGCGCCACCCGAGCTCGGGCGTGGCCGAAGCCCGGCGCGGCACCTTCAGCGGCCTGGTCGAGAAGATCCCCTACCTGCGCGACCTGGGCGTCACCGCGGTGGAGCTGATGCCGGTCTTCCAGTTCGACCCGCAAGACGCGCCGCCGGGCCACCTGAACTACTGGGGCTACGCGCCGATCTCGTTCTTCGCGCCGCACGCGGGCTATGCGTCGCAGGCGGACCCGCTGGCGGTGCGCGACGAGTTCCGCGACATGGTGCGCGCCTTCCACCGCGCCGGGCTGGAGGTGATCCTCGACGTCGTCTTCAACCACACCGCCGAAGGCGACGAGCACGGCCCCGTCTACGGGCTGCGCGGGCTGGACGACGGCACCTACTACCTGCAGGACGCGGTCGGCCGCTACGCCAACCACTCGGGCTGCGGCAACACGCTCAACGCCAACCACTCGGTGGTGCGCCGCCTCATCCTGGACAGCCTGCGCTACTGGGTGCAGGTGATGCACGTCGATGGCTTCCGCTTCGACCTGGCGGCGATCCTCTCGCGCGACGAGTACGGCCACCCGGTGGCGAATCCGCCGGTGCTGTGGGACATCGAGACCGACCCCGTGCTGGCCGGCACCAAGCTCATCGCCGAGGCCTGGGACGCCGCCGGCCTGTACCAGGTGGGCCGCTTCTTCGGCGACCGCTGGAAGGAATGGAACGGCCGCTTCCGCGACGACGTGCGCGCCTTCGTGCGCGGCGACGAGGGCACGGTGGCCACGCTGGCCGACCGCCTGATGGGCAGCCCCGACCTCTACGGCGCGCGCCCGCGCGAACCGGCGCAGAGCATCAACTTCGTCACCAGCCACGACGGCTTCACGCTCGAGGACCTGGTCTCGTACGACCGCAAGCACAACGAAGCCAACGGCGAAGGCAACCGCGACGGCAGCGACGACAACCGCAGCTGGAACTGCGGCGTCGAAGGCCCCACCGACGACCCCGCGGTGCTGGCGCTGCGCACGCGCCAGGTGAAGAACCTGCTGGCCATCACACTGCTGTCGCTGGGCACCCCGATGCTGCTGATGGGCGACGAGATGCGCCGCAGCCAGCACGGCAACAACAACGCCTACTGCCAGGACGACGAGACGAGCTGGCTGGACTGGACGCTGCTGCAGCGCCACGCCGGGATCCACCGTTTCGTGCAGGGGCTGATCCGCATCCGCAACCTGCGCGAGTCGGTGCGCCACGACCACCAGCTCACGCTGGCCGAGCTGATGCAGCGCGTCAACGTGCAGCTGCACGGCGTGAACCAGGGGGCGCCGGACACCAGCCACGCCTCGCACAGCCTGGCCGTCACCGCGACCAGCCTGTCGGGCGACCTGCTGATGCACTTCGCGCTCAACGCCTGGTGGCAGCCGCTCGACTTCGAACTGCCGGCGCTGCCGGCACGCGCGCGCACCGGCTGGCTGCGTATCGTCGACAGCGCGCGCCCTTCGCCGCACGACCTGGTGGCGCTGGACCAGGCCGAAGGCGCGATCGGCCCGGCACACCGGGTCGAGCCGCGTTCGGTGGTCGTGATGTTCGCGCCGCTGGGCTGATCAGCCGGGGTAGTAGCGCGCCTTCATGCGCTGGCAGTAGGCCTCCAGGTTGGGCCGGCCCTTCGCGCGCCGCTGCAGGGGCGAGTCGACCGGCGCCCACAGCAGGTTGGCCAGGAAGGCGTAGGCGCAGGCGTCGATCGAGCGCGGCTGCTGGCCCAGGAAGAAGGGCTTGTCGGCCAGGAAGTCGGCGACGGCGTCGATGTCGCGGCTGCCGATGGCCATGATCTGCTCCGGCGTGTGGCGGCCCATGCCGTGGCCGCGCATCTCGCCGATCAGGCCGCGCCGTGCCAGCGCCGGCAGGAACCACTTGAGCGGCGGCTTCAGCATGCCGAAGAAGGCCTCGCGCGTCTTCGCCCAGCCGGCTTCGTTCACCCAGCGGGTGTGCACCACGGCCCAGTAGAGGTCTTCCTCGAACAGGCGCTGGAAGGCGGTGGCCAGGGCGCTGTCCTGCGGCGAGAGGTCGGCGTCGAACGGGTCGCCGTACTTCGACTTCAGGTGGTCGATGATGAACTGGGTGTCGGCGACGCGCTGGCCGCCATCGTCGATGAAGGGCAGCTTGCCCTTGGGCGCCTTCATCACCGTCATGCCGTCGTTGACGAGCTCGAACGGCAGCCCGGCCATGCGCAGCCAGGTCTCCAGCTTCATGCAGAAGGGGCTGGCGTTGGGCAGCCCGAAGGCGGGTTCGAACTGATGCAGCTTGATCATGGCGACTCCTCCAGCGGGGGATTGGACCGCGCGCTCGCCAGCGCCGCAAGGCCGCCGCAGAATGCGCGCCCATGGCCACGCTGCCCACCCGCCCGCTGGCAAGCCGCGCCGACATCGCGCGCTTCGAGACCGAGCTGACGCTAGAGGAGCGCCTGCCCGAGCGCAGCGTCTTCGATGTCTTCGAAGGCAGCGCCGCGCGCGCGCCCGACCGCACCGCGATCACGATGCTCATGACCGGCGCCCCCGACGAGGTGCCGCGCCGCGTGAGCTACCGCGAACTGCTGGGCCTGGTGCGCCGCGCCGCCAACCTGTTCCACACGCTGGGCGGCGAACGCCCCGGCGTGGCCTACCTGCTGCCCAGCGGGGTGGAGACGCACGCCGCGCTGTGGGGCGCCGAGACCGCGGGCTACGCGGTGCCGATCAACTTCCTGCTCCAGCCCGAGGCCATCGCCGCACTGCTGAAGGCCGCCGGCGTGAAGCTGCTGGTGGCGCTGGGCCCGCACCCGGCGCTGGACATTTGGGCCAAGGCGCTGGCGCTGCGCGAGCAGGTGCCGGGGCTGGTGCTGCTGCGCGTGGGTGCGCCGGGCGCGCCGCTCGAAGCCGGCGTGCTGGACTTCCATGCCGAACTGGCGCGGCAGCCGGCGGACCGGCTGCTGTGCAAGCCGGGCCGCGACGCCGACATCGCCGCCTACTTCCACACCGGCGGCACCACCGGCACGCCCAAGCTGGTGGCACACACCCACCGCAGCCAGCTGGTGGCCGCGCTCGGTGGCGCGGCGCTGGGCGACATGCGGCCCACCGACACGCTGACCGCCACGCTGCCGCTGTTCCACGTGGGCGGCACCGTCTTCTGCGCGCTGTCGATGTTCATGGCCGGTGCCGAACTGCTGGTGATGTCGCCTTCGGGCCTGCGCAACCCGGCCATGGTGCAGGGCTTCTGGCGCCTGGCGGCGCAATACGGCGCCACGCTGGTGGGCGGCGTGCCGACCAGCGTGGGCGCGGTGCTGGATTCGCCCACCGAAGGCTTCGACCTGTCGCGCGTGCGCGCCGGCTTCTGCGGCGCCGCTTCGCTGCCGCCCGCCGTGCGCGAGCGTTTCCGCCAGGTCACCGGCCATGCGCTGCACGAGGTCTACGGCATGACCGAAGCCTCCGGGATGATCTGCACCGACGCGGTGGGCAGCCCCGGCTGCGCCGGCTCGGTGGGCTGGCCGCTGCCCTACACGCGGGTGGTGGTGCGGCGGCTCGAAGCCGGCGGCGCCCTGGGCGCCCCCTGCGCGCCGGGCGAGGTGGGCGTCATCACGGTGAGCGGCCCGCACCTGTCGCCCGGCTACCGCGACCCGGCGCACGACGCCGGCGTGTTCGCCGATGGCGTGCTCAACAGCGGCGACCTGGGCTACACCGACGAAGACGGCCATGTCTTCATCGCCGGCCGCGCGAAGGACCTGATCATCCGCAGCGGCCACAACATCGACCCGCTGATGATCGAGAACGCGCTCGCCGCCCACCCGGCGGTGGCGCTGGCCGCCGCGGTGGGCATGCCCGACGCCTATGCCGGCGAGCTGCCGGTCTGCTACGTGGCGCTTCGCCCCGGCATGAGCGCCAGCGAGGACGAGCTGCGCGACCACGCGCAGGCCCTGATCGACGAGCGGCCGGCGTGGCCGAAGCAGATCCACGTGGTCGACGCCATTCCGCTCACCACGGTGGGCAAGATCTACAAGCCGCCGCTGCGCTGCGACGCCGCGGCGCGCGTGGTGCGCCAGCAGCTGCAGCAGGCGCTGGGCGTGGAAGGCGCGCAGGTCCAGGTGGCCGAAGGCGGCCGGCGCGGGCTGGTGGTGACGATCGCGCTGCCGGCCGCGTTCGCGGCGAAGAAGGCGGCGGTGGAGGCGGCGTTCGCGAGCTACCTCTTCGAGACCCGCGTCTCGGCCTGACGCTGATCCGCCGCGCGCCGCTTCAGCAGCGCCGCTTCGCGTTCGTTGCGCGTGAGCGCCGCGGCGCGTTCGAATTCGGCCGCGGCTTCGGCATGGCGCCCCAGCTTCTCCAGCAGGTCGCCGCGCACGCTGGCCGCCCAGGGGTACTTCGCCAGGCGCGGCTCGGCCTGCAGGCGGTCGGCGATCTCCAGTCCCGCGGCCGGCCCGGAGGCCATGCCCACCGCCACCGCGCGGTTGAGTTCCACCACCGGCGAAGGCTGCTGCCGCGCCAGCGCTTCGTAGAGCGCGGCGATGCGGGCCCAGTCGGTGCTTGCCACGGTGGCCGCCTGCGCATGGCAGGCGGCAATGGCGGCCTGCAGCAGGTACGGCCCGGCCAGCAAGTTCGCCGCTTCGCACAGCCGTTCGGCCTGCGCCAGCGCGGCCAGGCCGCGTTCGATCAGGCCGCGGTCCCAGCGCGCGCGGTCCTGGTCGGCCAGCAGCACCGGGTGGCCCTGGTCGTCGGTGCGCGCCGCGGTGCGCGAAGCCTGCAGCTGCAGCAGCGCCAGCAGGCCCCAGGGCTCGGGCTCGGCCGGCACCAGCGGCGCCAGCAGCCGCGCCAGGCGCAGCGCCTCTTCGCACAGCGCCGGGCGCATCCAATCGTCGCCGCTGGTGGCGGCGTAGCCTTCGTTGAAGACGAGGTAGATCACTTCCAGCACCGAAGCCAGCCGGTCGTGCAGTGCCTCGGGGCCCGGCAGGTCGAAGGCCACGTCGGCGGCGGCCAGCGCCTTCTTCGCGCGCACGATGCGCTGCGCCACCGTGGGCTCGGGCACCAGGAAGGCGCGCGCGATCTCGTCGGTGGTCAGCCCGCCCAGCATGCGCAGCGTGAGCGCGGTGCGGGCGTCGGTGTTCAGCACCGGATGGCAGGCGATGAAGATCAGCCGCAGCAGGTCGTCGCCCACCGGGTCGGCCTGGCGCGCGGCCAGCTCGTCCACGAAGTCGGGCACCACGTGCGCCTGCGCCGCTTCCAGGTCCAGCAGGATGGCTTCGTGCTTGCCGGCGGCCATCTGGTGGTGGCGCAGGTGGTCCAGCGCGCGCCGCTTGGCGGTGGCCATGAGCCAGGCGCCGGGGTTGTCGGGTCTGCCGTCCCGCGGCCAGTGCTCCAGCGCGGCGACCAGCGCGTCCTGCGCGCATTCCTCGGCCAGGCCGACGTCGCGCGTGAGGCGGGCGACGCCGGCGACGATCCTGGCGCATTCGGCGCGCCAGACCCTGGCGACGAGATCGGGCTCGGTCAAAGGAAGCAGGGGCCGACCGGCCTCACCTCCACGGTGGCCCAGGCCGCCGCGGGGCATTCGGCAGCGATGGCCAGCGCCTCTTCGTGCGTGGCGCAGTCCACCAGGAAATAGCCGCCGACCATTTCCTTCGACTCGCTGAAGGGACCGTCGACCATGCGCGTGCGGCCATCACGCACCTGCACCACGGTGCCGCGGTCGTCATTCAGCAGCGAATCGCAGGCGCGGAACACGCCGCGTGTTTCGAGGGCACGCGCGAAGCCCTGCATGGCGGCGTAGGCGGCCTCGCCCTCGGCGCGCGTGCGCCCGGCGCGCTGCCCGCGCGGCTCATGGATGATGAGCATGTAGTTCAAGGCCGGCCCCTGTGCATGTTTCGAACCCCGCATCGTAGCGGCAGGCCTTAGATTCGACACCCGTGCCCCCCAGCGACACCACTCGCCGCCTGCGCAGCACGGCCGTGCTGGCCGTGGCCCTGCTGCTGGCGGCCTGCGCCAGCAGGCCGCCCCAGCGCGACGGCCCCGAAGCCAGCCCGCCCGGCGGCCTGGAGCGCGTGCCCGATGCCGAGCCGCGCGTCGAGCCCTTCCGCGTGGGCGGCCCCAACAAGCCCTACAGCGTGGACGGCACCCGCTACGTGCCGATGACGAGCGACCGCGCGCTCAAGGAAAGCGGCCTCGCTTCCTGGTACGGCCGCAAGTTCCACGGCCGCCCCACCGCCAGCGGCGAGCCCTACGACATGTACGCGATGACGGCAGCGCACAAGACCATGCCGCTGCCCAGCTACGCGCGCGTGCGCAACCCGGCCAACGGACGCGAGGTGATCGTGCGCGTGAACGACCGCGGCCCCTTCGCCAGCGGCCGCGTCATCGACCTCAGCTACACCGCCGCGCTGCGGCTGGGCGTGCTGGGCGGCGTGGCGCCGGTGCAGGTGGAGCGCATCACGCACGACGAGATCCGCGCCGGCCTCTGGCGGCGCGACCGCACGCTGCCCGAACCGCCGCCGCCGGCCGCCAACGACGACGCGCTGCTGGCCCGGGCTGCCGCCGCCGAAGCCGCGCCGCCGCAGGCGCCGACCGGTTCGCTGGCGCCCGGGCTGTGGCTGCAGCTGGGCGCCTTCCGCCAGCGCGAAGGCGCCGACGCGCTGGCCGAACGCGTGCAGCGCGAAGCCGAAGGCGTGGCGCCTTCGGTGAGCGTGAGCGACGACAGGAGCCTGTTCCGGGTGCACGCCGGCCCCTACGCCACGCGGGCGGCGGCGCTGGCGGCGGTGGACCGGCTGCGCGCGCTGCTGGCGCTGGTGCCCTTGCTGGTGGAAAAGCGCTAGCAGCCAGGGCGGCAGCGGGAAGTGCCCGCGCCGCCGTATTCGTCCCGGGCGCGCATCGCCCCGGCGGCGTGCATCGGCGAAGGGCCGCCGCCCATGCCGACGGCCACGCCGGGCATTTCCCCGTATCCGGCGCGCGTGGCGCCCAGCTTCACGCAGGCTTCGGCGTGGAAGCCGATGCAGGCGTCGCAGCGCGAGGCCACGGAGATGGCCATCGCGACCAGCTCCTGGGTCTTCTTGTCCAGTGCGCCCGCCTTCATGGCGGCGCCGACCGCGGTTGATATACCTCAATGGGTATTTTGGCCCCGGCTGCCACAGTGAGGCAACTCCCGGAATCCGTCATGTCTTCCATGAAGCAAGCCCCTGCCGCCGCCGAGGCGCCGCGCTCCGTCTGGCTGTACCAGGCCACGCAGAAGATCCAGACCAAGTCGGTGCAGGGCCGCTTCGTCAAGTGGCGCTGGGTCGCCGTCTGGCTGACCCAGCTGGTGTTCTACGGCCTGCCCTGGCTGATGTGGAACGGCCGCCAGGCCGTGCTGCTGGACCTGAACGCGCGCCGCTTCTACATCGGCGGCCTGGTGCTGTATCCGCAGGACTTCATCTACCTGACGGCGCTGCTGCTGCTGGCCGCCTACTCGCTGTTCCTGTTCACCGCGGTGGCCGGGCGCCTGTGGTGCGGCTACGCCTGCCCGCAGACGGTCTACACGGAAGTCTTCATGTGGATCGAGCGCCGCTTCGAAGGCGACCGGACGGCGCGCCTGCGGATGGACGCGGCGCCCTGGAGCGCGGCCAAGCTCGCGCGCCGCGGCAGCAAGCACCTGGCCTGGGCCGCGCTGGCGCTGGCCACCGGCTTCACCTTCGCCGGCTACTTCACGCCCATCCGCACGCTGGCGGCGGAGGTCGCGGCGCTGGACCTTTCCGCCTGGCAGACCTTCTGGATCGGCTTCTACAGCTTCGCCACCTGGGGCAACGCGGGCTTCATGCGCGAACAGGTGTGCAAGTACATGTGCCCCTACGCACGCTTCCAGAGCGCCATGTTCGACAAGGACACGCTCATCATCACCTACGACGCCGCGCGCGGCGAGCCGCGCGGCGCGCGCAGCCGCAAGGCCGACCCGAAGGCGCTGGGCCTGGGCAGCTGCACCGACTGCAACCTGTGCGTGCAGGTCTGCCCCACCGGCATCGACATCCGCAAGGGCCTGCAGTACGAATGCATCGGCTGCGCCGCCTGCGTCGACGCCTGCGACGAGGTGATGGGCCGCATGGGCTATGCGAAGGGCCTGGTGCGCTACGACACCCAGAACGGCATGGCGCTGGGGCTGTCGGGCGCCGACCGGCTGCGCCGCATCTTCCGCCCGCGCGTGCTGGTGTACTTCGGCGTGCTGCTGGCCATCGTCGGCGCGCTGGCCACCAGCCTGGCGCTGCGTGTGCCGTTCAAGGTGGACGTGGTGCGCGACCGCGCTTCGCTGGCGCGCGTGGTCGACAACGGCCAGGTGGAGAACCTGTACCGGCTGCAGGTGATGAACGCGACCGAATCGCCGCAGCGCTACCGCATCCATGCCGAAGGGCTGGAAGGCCTCACGCTGCAGGGCCGCGCCGACCTGGTGGTGGCGCCGGCCGAAGCGCGCTGGATCACGCTGGCCCTGCGCGTGCCGCCGGAGAAGGCCGCCGCGATGACGCCGGGCGTGCACGAGGTGCGCTTCGAGATCGAGCGCGTGGCCGGGGAAGGCCACGCCGCGCGCACGCTGCGCGAGAAGTCGACCTTCGTGATCCCGCGCTGAAGCAGGCCCTTCAGGCCAGCAGCGAAGGCCCGGTGCCGTGCCACAGCGCGGCCAGGAAGTGGCACACGCTGCCGCCCAGCACGAACAGGTGCCACACGAAGTGCGCGTAGCGCACCCGTTCGTCGAGCAGGAAGAAGACCGCACCCACGGTGTAGGACAGGCCGCCGGCCACCAGCAGCGCCAGGCCGTCGGCGGGAATCTGCCGCACCAGCGGCACCACCGCCACCAGCGCCAGCCAGCCCAGCGCCACGTACAGGCCGGTGGACCACAGCGGGTGCTGCAGTCGGTCCATCACCTTGGCCACCATGCCCAGCGCGGCCAAGCCCCAGACCACGCCGAACAGGGCCCAGCCCCAGGCGCCGCGCAGCGGCCCCAGCACGAAGGGCGTGTCGCTGCCGGCGATGAACAGGAAGATCGCCGCGTGGTCCAGGCGGTTGAAGCGCCGCTTCCAGCGCCCGTGCGGCAGCGCGTGGTAGACCGCGGAGACGAAATACAGCAGCATCGCCGACACCGAGAACACGACCGCGGCCACCACCGAGATCGCCGTGCCATGGCGCGACGCGAAGACCACCAGCACCGGCAGCGATGCCACCGCCAGCAGGAAGCCGATGCCGTGCGACAGCGCATTGGCGACTTCCTCGCGCAGGGTCTGGACTCGGGAGAACTGCATCGGGAGTGAACCCCTGCCGGCCAGCGGCCGCCGGGCCGCTCGATGACCCATTCTGACCGAAAGACGCCCATGGACAAGAACGCCCTGGTGATCCGCGGCAACGAGACCGCCGACGCCAGCCGCCCGCCGCTGCAGACGGGCCTGGTGCGCGTGACTTCGGCACGCCGCGTGGAGCCCGGCGCCGCCGCCCGCGACGGCCGCCCGGCCACCGCCGCCACCGCCACCGACGAGGTGGTGCGCGTCGAGTACGGCAACGGCTGCGTGCTCTGGCAACGCGCCGACGACCTGCTGCGCGAACGCGGCCGCCGCGTCGCCGCGCGCGACGGCAGCCAGGCGCAATGGGAGATCGACACCACCGGCCCCGAAGGTGCCGACCGCGGCGTCACCGCGGTGGCCATCAAGGCACTGGAATTCTTCGGCATCGACCTTGCCGGCGCCACCGCGTTCGAGATCGGCCAGCGCTTCGAGCTGCACCAGCTGAAGGGCAACGCCCCCGGCCTGTACCGCTGCGCGCTCGACGGCGGCGCGCTGGCCAAGGCCGACCGCGTGCCGGCCGGCCGGCGCGTGCTGCTGTTCCTGCACGGCACGATGTCCAGCTTCCGCGGCAGCTACGGCGCGCTGGAGGCGGCCGGCTCCGAAGCGCGCGAGAAGCTGCGCGCGGCCTACGGCGAGCAGGTCTACGCCTTCGAACACCGCACGCTCACCGAAAGCCCGGTGCGCAACGCGCTGGACCTGGTGGCGCGGCTGGAGGCGGGGGCCGAGCTGGACGTCGTCTCGCACTCGCGCGGCGGCCTGGTCGGCGAACTGCTGTGCCTGGCCGAACGCGAAGCCGGCGCCGAACTGCCGGTGGCCGAGCTCTTCACGCGCGACCGCACCCTGGCCGAGACCCTGGGCCTGCCCGCGCTGGCCGGCGCCGACGCGAAGGCGCGCGACGCCGCCTACGCCGCCGACGCGAAGGCGCTGCAGCAGCTGCTGGCGCAGCTGGACGCGAAGAAGATCCGCGTACGCCGCTTCGTGCGCGTGGCCTGCCCGGCGCGCGGCACCACGCTGGCGTCGGCGCGCCTGGACCGATGGCTGTCGGTGCTGGACGCGGCGGCGGGCAACGGCCTCTTCGCCGAGATGGCCGACTTCCTGCTGGCGGTGGTGAAGAAGCGCACCGACCCGCGCACGCTGCCGGGCGTTGAAGCGATGCTGCCGGGCTCGGCGCTGACGCGTCTGCTGCAGTGGCCGGGCCTGGCGACCCGCGCCGACCTCTCGGTGATCGCCGGCGACACCGAAGGCGCCGGCGTCTGGGGCACGCTGAAGACGCTGGTCACCGACTGGTTCTACGGCACCGACCACGACCTGGTGGTCAACACCGGCTCGATGAGCGGCGGCATCCGCCGCGCCGACGGCCGCGCTCGCTGGCTGCTGGACCGCGGCCCGCAGGTCACGCACTTCCGCTACTTCGCCAACACCGAGTCGCAGCGCTGGCTGCTTGCCGGCCTGCTGCGCGCCGACGCCGAGATGGCCGGCTTCCTGCCCATCGTGCAGGCCGACACCACGCCGCCGCCGGCGCGCGCCGCCGTGGCGGCCGGACCGCGGCCCATCGTCGTGCTGGTGCCCGGCACCATGGGCAGCGCGCTGGGCGTGGGCGGCAGCGAGGTCTGGCTCAGCTACTGGCGGCTGCTGCGGGGCGGCCTGGCCGACATCGGCTGGGGTGCGAAGGGCGTGCAGCCGGTGCAGCTGCTGGACGATTTCTACGGCCCGCTGCTGCAGCACCTGGCCGCCACGCACCGCGTCGAGGTGTTCCCCTACGACTGGCGGCTTTCGGTGCGCGACAGCGCCGCGGCCCTCGCTGCCGTGCTGGAGAAGCTGCTGCCCGAAGCGCAGCGCACGAAGCAGCCGCTGCACATCGTCGCCCATTCGATGGGCGGGCTGGTCGCGCGCTCGATGATCGCCGACGGCGGCCGCGGCACGAAGGTCTGGCAGGCCATGGGCGGCCTGAAGGCGAGCCGGCTGCTGATGCTGGGCACCCCGAACCGCGGCTCGCACGAGGCGGTGCGCTGGCTGGCCGGCGCCAACCCCACGCAGGCCAGGCTGGCCTTGCTGGACCTGAAGCACGACACCGCCGGCGTGGTGGACATCGTGCGCCGCTTCCCCGGCATGGCCGAGCTGCTGCCGTTCGAAGACGACCGCTTCGCCGACGCCGCCTTCTGGCGCGACCTGCAGAAGCGCGGCTTGCTGGGGGCCCGCCTGCCGTTGGCCGACGCCGCGGTGCTGGCCGGCGCGCGCCAGACCTGGCAGCGCCTGCGCGGCGCGAAGCCCGACCCCGAGCGCATGCGCGACGTGGCCGGCTGCCACGACAGCACCGTCTGCGGCCTGCAGGAGCAGGCGCTGGAAGGCCTGGGCTTCGCGCCGCGCCTGCGCTGGACCGCCACGCCGGCCGGCGACGGCACCGTCACCTGGGCTTCGGGCCTGCTGGAGGGCGTGCCCACCTGGTACGCGCCCGACACCGCGCACGACGAGCTGTGCTCGAACAGCGACGACCGGCGCATCTTCCGCGGCTACGTGGAACTGCTGGCCAGCGGCAGCACCGGCCAGCTGCCCGCGACGCCGCCGCTGGTCAAGCGCGGACCGGCCGGCGAGCCGGTGGCCTTCACCCTGCCCGAAGTGCCGCCCACCGACGACCTGCCCGACGAGGCCGCCGTGCGGTCGCTCTCGTTCGGCGGCGCGCCGCGCCGGCGCCGCCGCACCGCGCTGGCCGCGCCGGTGCTGCGGGTGAGCATCCGCCACGTGGACCTGGCCTACGCGCGCCACGCGGTGCTGGTGGGCCACTACGCAGGCGACACCATCGTCAGCGCCGAAGCGCAGCTGGACAAGCGGCTGGGCGGCGCGCTCAGCCGGCGGCGCGACCTGGGCCTGTACCCGGGCCCCAGCGGCACCCACGCGGTGTTCTACAACCCCGACCCGCAGGCGCGGCCCGGCGCCGCCGTGGTGCTGGGCCTGGGGCCCGTGGGCGACCTGGCCGCCGGCCGTCTGCGCCTGGACGCCGCCGACGCGATGGTGGGCTACGCGCTGCGCCAGTCCGAACGCCACGGCGGCGCCAGCGCGGGCCTCAGCTGCCTGCTGGTGGGCGCCGGCGGCGCCGGGCTGGAGGTGCGCGAGTCGGTCGAAGCGCTGCTGCGCGCCGCGCTGGACGCGAACCGCCGCCTGCTGGCCGCGCGGGTCGACCCGCCGGTGCTGATCGACGAGATCGAGTTCATCGAACTGTTCGAGGACGTGGCCATCGGCGCCGCGCGCGCGCTGGCCGAACTGGCCGACCGCAGCGACATCCGCGAGTCGCTGGCCTGGCAGCCGCGCGCGCTGGAAGCCGGCAGCGGCCGCCGGCGCCGGCGCCAGTTCGACAGCGACCGTGCGTGGGACCAGCGCGTCGAAGTCACCGAGGCGCAAGGCCGACTGCGCTTCGAGGTGGCCACCAACCGCGCCCGCAACGAAGCCACGCTGGCCACCGGCCAGGTGGCGCTGGCCGACGCCTTCGTGCAGCAGGCCGTGACCCGCACCGACAACGACAGCGCGGTGGCGCAGACCCTGTTCGAGATGCTGCTGCCGCTGGAGTTCAAGCTCGCCGCCCCCGACCAGCGTTCGCTGGTGCTGGTGGTCGACCGCGCCTCGGCCCGTTTCCCCTGGGAACTGCTGCAGGACCGCTGGAACCGCGAAGGCGCGCCGCTGGCGGTGGCCGCCGGCATGGTGCGCCAGTTCGTCACCACCGACTACCGGCCGCGGCCGGCGCATGCGCCGGAGTTCAGCGCGCTGGTGGTGGGCGACCCCGACCTGCAGCGCTCGCCGCTGTTTCCCGCGCTGCCCGGGGCGCGCGAAGAGGCGCGCCGCGTGCACCAGCAGCTGCGCGCCGCGGGCGCGGCCGCCACCGCGGTGGTGGGCCGGCAGCCGCCGCAGATCATGGCGGCGCTGCACGGCCGGCCCTGGCGCGTGCTGCACCTGGCCG
Source organism: Rubrivivax sp. (assembly GCA_044224175.1). Lineage (GTDB taxonomy): Bacteria > Pseudomonadota > Gammaproteobacteria > Burkholderiales > Burkholderiaceae_C > Rubrivivax. Next base: position 70,280 of record JBGAKY010000011.1, read on the forward strand.
GCCACGGCGTGCACGAATGGCGGCCCGAAGAGCAGGCACCGCCGCTGTCGGGCATGGTGATCGGCCCCACCACCGTGCTGGGCCCGGGCGACGTGGCGCAGATGCGCTGGGTGCCCGAGCTGGTGTTCGTCAACTGCTGCCACCTCGGGCGCACCGACGACGGCCCGGGCATGCAGGCCTTCCACCGGCTGGCCGCCAACCTGGGGGCCGAGTTCATCCAGATGGGTGTGCGCGCCGTCGTCGCCGCCGGCTGGGCGGTGGACGACGCGGCCGCCGCCACCTTCGCGCAGGTGTTCTACGAATCGCTGCTGCAGGGTGCGCCCTTCCGCGCAGCGGTGAAGACCGCGCGCGGACGCACCTTCGCCGACCACCCGCAGGCCAACACCTGGGGCGCCTACCAGTGCTACGGCGACCCCAGCTGGCGCCTGGTGCACGACGGCGCGGGCGGCACGCCGGCTCCGGCGCTGCCCTTCGTGACCCCGGCCGAGCTGACCACCGAACTGGACAACCTGGCCGAGTGGGCACGCGCGCAGGCGCGCGACCGCCGCAAGGCCGAAGAGCAGATCGGCCAGCAGCAGCGCGCCGCCATCGACAAGCTGGTCGCCCGCGTGCCGGCGGAACTGAAGGACGGCTGGCTGGCACGCGCCGACGTCGGCGCGGCGATGGCCTTCGCCTGCCTGCAGGCGCGGCTGGAAGCCGATGCGCTGTCATGGCTGGACCGTGCCGCCGCGGGCGGCCGCGGCGACTGCCCGCTGCGCGTGCTGGAGCAACGCGTGAACCTGAAGAGCGCCGTCGAAGGCCGCGCGCTGCGCGACCCGGCCACGCCGGCGGCGCAGCGGGCGCGGCTGCGGCAATCGATCGGCGAGGCGATCGCCGACCTGGCGCCGCTGGCCGCGCGCGCGCCGACCGCCGAACGGCTGGGCGTGCTGGGCAGCGCCTGCAAGCGCCTGGCCTGGGGCAGCAGCGGCGCCGAACGAGAAGCCGCGCTGCGCGAGTCGGCGCGCCACTACGCCGGCGCGGTCGACGCGGCCGGCGGCGACAACGCCTGGGCGCTGACCAACTGGGCCGCCGTCGTGCTGCTGGGCAGCCGCGGCAGCGGGCTGCCCGCGCAGCACCTGCAGCGCCTGCGCGCACACGTGGACGCGCAGGCCGAAGGGCTGGCCGCCAGGGCCGCGAACGCGGCCGACGTGTGGGACGTGACACCCGAAGCCGACCTCGCGCTGGTGCAGCTGCTGCTGGACGCCGGCGACGGCGCCGCGCTGCAGAGCCACGCGCAGCGCGCCGCCGAAGGCTACCGGCGTGCGCTGGGCCTGGGCGCCAGCCCGCGCGAACAGCAGTCGATGCTCGAGCAGGTGGCCTTCATCGCCGACCTGCTGCCGCGCGACGAAACCGCCTTGCGGCGCGCGCTGCGCGAGGTGGCGGCGGTGTTCGGGCCCTGAATCAGCGCCCGCCGGCGACGTCGAGCACGGCGCCGGTGGTGTAGCTGGCGTCTTCGGACAGCAGCCAGCAGATGGCGGCCGCCACTTCTTCCGCGCTGCCGGCGCGCTGCATGGGCACCAGCGGCGCCATCTGCGCCACGCGGTCGGGCTGACCGCCCGAGGCATGGATCTCGGTCTCGATGATGCCGGGGCGCACCGCGTTCACGCGCACGCCTTCGGCCGCCACCTCGCGCGCCAGGCCCAGCGTGAAGGTGTCGACCGCGCCCTTGGCGGCCGCGTAGTCCACGTACTGCCCGGGCGCGCCCAGGCGCGCCGCCGCCGAGCTGAGGTTGACGATGGCCCCGCCGCGCCCGCCGTGGCGCCGGCTCATGCGGCGCACCGCTTCGCGCGCGCAGTAGAGGGTGCCCAGCACGTTGATGCCGAACATGCGCGACAGGCGCGCGGCGCTCATCTCGTCGACGCGCTGCGCCACGTCCACCACGCCGGCGTTGTTGACCAGGCCGTCGAGGCGGCCCCATTCGGCGTCGACGCGGGCGAACATCGCCAGCACCGCCGCTTCGTCGGCCACGTCGGCGGCGACCGTGATGGCACGGCGGCCGGCGGCGCGCACCTGCGCGGCCACCTGCGCGGCGGCGGCGGCGTCGCGCGCGTAGTTCACCGCCACGTCCCAGCCGGCGGCGGCGGCGCGCAGCGCGGTGGCGGCGCCGATGCCGCGGCTGCCGCCGGTGACCAGCAGAACCCGTGCATCGCTCATGCGTCGATGATAGAACCCGCATCTCGCGAATTCGAATGGAGGAAGCACCATGGCCGAAGAGTTCAAGCCGCCGCCGGAGATCCTCTCGTCGCCCGCCTGGGTGCGCCTGCAGGACCAGCTGGGCTACTTCAACAGCAAGGCGGTGAGCTACCAGGCGCAGTACAAGCGCATCAAGCTGCTGCTGATCGCCATCTCGGCCGCGATCCCGATCCTGGCCTTCCTGCCGCTGGGCGATCTTTCGCGCTACGTGGTGGCCGCCGCGGGCGTGGCGATCGCCCTGCTCGAAGGCCTGCTGCTGCTGAACGACTACGGCAAGCTGTGGGTGAAGTACCGCGCCAATGCCGAGAGCCTGCAGCGCGAACGCTGGCTGCTGCTGTCCGGCGCCGGCGACTACCGGGACAAGCCGCCCGCCGACGCGCTGCGCCTGCTGGCCGAGCGCACCGAGAGCCTGCTCGCCGACGAGAACCGCCAGTGGGTGGAAACGCGGCTGAAGGCGGTGGAGGAACTGGCCAACTCGCAGGCCTTCACGAAGGAACGCATGGAAGCGGCGCTCGCCGCCGCCCGCCAGGGCAGTTGAAGCCCCGATGCGCGCACCGCCCCCGCCGGGCTAGAGTGCGCGCATGAACAAGCTCCATCGCCGCCAACTCCTGATCGCCGGCAGCGCCACGCTGATCGGCGCCCCCGGCCCTGCCCGCGCCCAGGCGCTGGAAAAACCCAAGCTCACCATCGCGGTGGGTGGGAAGAACCTGCTGTACTACCTGCCGCTCACCATCGCCGAGCAGCTGGGCTACTTCAAGGCCGAAGGGCTGGACCTCACCATCGTCGACTTCGCCGGCGGCGCGCAGGCGCTGCGCGCGGTGATCGGCGGCAGCGCCGACGTCACCAGCGGTGCCTTCGAGCACACCGTGAACATGCAGGCCAAGGGTCAGCGCCTGCGCGCCTTCGTGCTGCAGGGGCGCGCGCCGCAGATCGTGCTGGGCATCAACCCGAAGACCATGGCCGGCTACAAGACGCCGGCCGACCTGAAGGGCAGGAAGGTCGGCGTCACCGCGCCGGGCTCTTCCACCAACGTGATGCTGAACTTCTTCCTCGCGAAGCACGGCATGAAGCCGAGCGACGTGTCGGTCATCGGCGTCGGCGCCTCGCAGGGCGCCGTGGCGGCCATGCGCGCCGGTCAGATCGACGCCCTCTCCAACCTGGACCCGGTGATCTCGCTGCTGGCGCGTTCGGGCGACCTGAAGGTCCTGTCGGACACGCGCATCGTGGCCGAGGCCGACAAGGTCTTCGGCGGGCCGATGCCCGCCGCCTGCCTGTATGCGCCGCAGGCCTTCATCGACCGGAACCCGGCCACCGCGCAGGCGCTGGCGAACGCGATCGTGCGCGCCGACAAGTGGATCCAGACCGCCGGGCCGGGCGACATCATCAAGGTGGTGCCCGAAAGCTTCCTGCTGGGCGACCGCGCGGTCTACATCGACGCCTTCATGGCCGCCAAGGGCGCGCTCTCGCCCGACGGCATGATCCCCGAGAAAGGCCCGGACACGGCCTTCCGCGCGCTCGCGAGCATCGACGCCGAGATCGCCGCCGCCAAGCTGGACCTGGCGGCGGTCTACACGAACGACTTCGTGAAGAAGGCGAACGCGAAGTACCCGAAGGGTTGAGACCGGCTCAGGACTTCTTCAGCGGGCCGGGGTTGCCGGCGAGGTACTTCTCCATCTCCTCGGGCGACACCAGGTGGTCGCGGTTGGTGTCGATCTGCGACCAGTCGCGCAGCGCCGAAGCCGGCAGGGCCGCCGCGTGCTGCGCCGCCACCGGGTGGGCCGCGGCCTTCTTCTTCGGCGGTGCGTTGGCGAACGCAAGGCCGGACATAACGATCAATGCGAGGGGCACGACGATCTTCGAGGCCATGGTGAATGCTCCTGTCGGCAGTGGGGCGATCGCGTCGGGGCCGCGCCCCACGCGTGCCGCGATGGACCGCCGCGGCGTGCCCGAAGTTCCTCTCGGCCGCCTGTCGAAGGGCCTCCGGTTTATGCTGCCGCCTCATGCCTGACGCCCCCGCCCTCGAGTTCGACGGCATCGGCTGCACCTTCATCAGCCGCGAAGACCCCGGCCAGCGCTACACCGCCGTGCGTGACGTCACGCTCACGGTGGGCGCGGGCGAGTTCGTCTCCGTGGTCGGTCCCACCGGCTGCGGCAAGAGCACGCTGCTGAACCTGGCCGCCGGCCTGCTGGCACCCAGCACGGGCAGCGTGCGCGTGTTCGGCCAGCCGCTGCAGGGGCTGAACCGGCGCGCCGGCTACATGTTCCAGGCCGAAAGCCTGATGCCCTGGCGCACCGCGCTGGGCAACGTGATGGCAGGGCTGGAATTCCGCGCCGACCCCGACGCCACCGGCAAGGCCGGGGAATGGCTGCGCCGCGTGGGCCTGGGCGGCTTCGGCGACCGCTACCCGCACCAGATGAGCGGCGGCATGCGCAAGCGCGCGTCGCTGGCGCAGACGCTGGCGCTGGACCCGGACATCATCCTCATGGACGAGCCCTTCAGCGCGCTCGACATCCAGACCCGGCAGCTGATGGAAAACGAGGTGCTGGGCCTGTGGGCCGAGAAGCGCAAGGCCGTGCTCTTCATCACCCACGACCTGGACGAGGCGATCGCGATGAGCGACCGCGTGGTCGTGCTCTCGGCCGGCCCGGGCAGCCACCCGATCGGCGAGTTCGCGATCGATCTCGCGCGCCCGCGCGACGTGGCCGAGGTGCGCGCCCACCCGCGCTTCGTGGAGCTGCACGCCGCCATCTGGGCCGTGCTGCGCGACGAGGTGCTGAAGGGCTACGCGCAGCAGCTCAAGGGGGCGGCATGAGGGGATGGAGACTGCGCGCCGCGCAGGCCGGCCTGCTGGCGGCGGTGTTCGTGTTCTGGCACGCGATGACCACGCCCGGCCTGGTGCCGAACTTCATGTTCGACAACGACCGCCAGGCCGCCTTCTTCTTCGGCGAGCCGCTGCGCGTGGCCGCGCGCGTGTGGACCTGGTTCGTGGCCGAAGGCGACATCTACCGCCACCTGGGCATCACGCTGCTGGAGACGCTGCTGGCCTTCGGCATCGGCGCCGTGCTGGGGCTGGGCATGGGGCTGTGGCTGGCGCTGGCACCCACCGCTTCGGCCATCCTGGAGCCCTACGTGAAGGCGCTCAACTCGATGCCGCGCATCATCCTGGCGCCCATCTTCGCGGTCTGGTTCGGGCTCGGCGTGGGCAGCAAGGTGGCGCTGGGCGTGACGCTGGTGTTCTTCATCGTCTTCTTCAACGTCTACCAGGGCGTCAAGGAGGTGAGCCCGGTGGTGCTGGCGAACGCGCGCATGCTGGGCGCCAGCCAGCGCCAGCTGCTGCGCCACGTGTACCTGCCCAGCGCCACCAGCTGGGTCTTCTCCAGCCTGCACACCAGCGTGGGCCTGGCCTTCGTGGGCGCGGTGGTGGGCGAATACCTGGGCTCCAGCCAGGGCGTGGGCTACCTCATCCTGCAGGCCGAAGGCACCTTCGACATCAACACGGTGATGGCCGGCATCGTGGTGCTCACCGCCTTCGCGCTGGTGCTGGACGCCGGCGTCGGCCGCATCGAGAAGCGGCTCATGAAGTGGCAGCCGAAGGCGGGCGAGACCGAGAAGCTTTGACGCCTTGCGGCCGCGCGTTGATCCCGCGGCAAGACGGGCGCGATGCGATCTGATACGTTACATCCTGCGATTCCAGCAGGGTGAAGGACTCCCCCTTCGAGGTACCTCGCCGGAACGGGAAGGGCTGCCTTGGACACCGACGACCGCGCTGCGCGACGCTGGCCACGCTTCGAAGCCGACGCGCGCGGCCTGGTGAACCGGGCGATGACGCTGCGTTTCCTGTGGGTGGCCGCCGGCATCGCGTTCGCCAGCGCCCTGATCGTCCCGCTCGAGAACCTGCCGATCTCGCGCAGGGCGCAGTGGGCACTGGTGGGCAGCCTGTTGCTGCTGGGGGGCGTCTGCGCCCTGGCCACGCGCCTGGTGGACCGGGTGCCGCTGCGCCGGCTCGTGCTGGCCAGCGCCTGGGCCTGCGCCGCGGTGGCCGTCGTCGCCGTGCTGGCGCTCGGGCATGGCGCGTACTCGCTGGACCTGGCCTACGGCCCGCTGCTGGTGGCGCTGGTGGCGGTGCTGGTGGGCAGCGGCAGCGCCGCGCTGCTGGCCGGTGCCCTGGCGGCGGTGGCGGCCGGGCTGGGCGTGGCCGAAGCGATGGGCTGGATCTCCGGCGCGGCGGCGGTGGCCCAGGCGCCGCTGGCGCACCCGCTCAGCACGCATGCGCTGCTGCTGCTGGGCGGCCTGACGGTCGGCACCATCCTGCTGCGGCTGAACAACGCGTCGTACCGCGAAGCCAGCGAACGCGAACAACGCTTCCGCGGCCTGCTGGCCCTGGCCGCGCAGCACTACTGGGAGACCGACGCCGGGCTGCACCTCACGCGCTGCGACGACAGCCGCACCATGTCGCCGAGCACGCTGCTGGGCGCGTCGACGGGGCAGCCGCTGGTCGAGGTGCTGCGCCGGCTGGCGGCCGACCCGGCGGCGGCTGAGCGGGCGGTGCGCGCCGTCCAGTCGCGCCAGCCCTTCACCGCGCTGCGCCTGCACCTGGCGCCGGGCGCCGACACGGAATGGGCCGAAATCAGCGGCCACCCGCGCCACGACGCGCAGGGCCGCTTCGCCGGCTACTGGGGCGTGGCCGACGACGTCTCCGAGGCCGTGCGGCGCCAGGCCGCTTCACGCGACACCGCCGCCACCCTGGCCACGACCTTCGAGGCTTCGCCCGACTGCCTGGCGCTGACCGAGACCTCGCAGGGCCGCTTCCTGATGGTGAACCGTGCCTTCGAAGAGGTGTTCGGCTTCGCGCGCACCGAAGTGCTGGGCAAGACCTCGGCCGAGCTGGGCACCTGGGACAGCACCGCCGACCGCGACGCGCTGGTGGCCACGCTGCGGCGCGAAGGCCATGTCTCCGGCTGGCGCGCGTTCTTCCGCAACCGCGCCGGCGCGCGGCTCACGATGCAGGTGTCGGCGCGCCTGATCACGCTGGGCGCGACGGAGGCGATCCTGATCGCCGCCCGCGACGTCACCGAAGCCGACCGCATGCGGCTGGAACTCGCCGCGGTGCTGCAGCGGGCACCGATCGGCATCGCCTTCACGCGCCAGCGCACGGTGGTGAACGCCAATCCCGGCTTCGAGGCCATGTTCGGCTGGGCGCCGGGTTCGATGGTGGGCCATGGCGCCGAGGTGGTGGGCGCCAGCGCCGAAGCCTGCGCGGCGCTGGAGCGCGAATTCGCGCAGCGCGCCGCGCAGGGGCTGCCGATGGTGGTGGAAGCGCCGATGGCGCGCCGCGACGGCAGCCGCTTCTGGTGCCGCCTGCAGGCCGACGCGCTGGACCCGGCCGCCGGGCCGGACGCCGGCACGATCTGGATCGCGCAGGACGTCAGCGCCGAGCGCGCCGCGCGGCAGGAGCTTTCGCAGGCGCGCGACGCCGCCGAAGCGGCCAGCCGCGCGAAGAGCCAGTTCCTGGCCAACACCAGCCACGAGATCCGCACCCCGCTGAACGGCCTGCTGGGGCTGGCGCGGCTGGCGCTCGTCGAGCCGCTGGACGACAGGCGACGCCGCGCCTACCTGAACAGCATCCTCGACAGCGCGCAGGGGCTGGCGGCGATCATCAGCGACATCCTCGACCTGTCCAAGATCGAGGCGCGCCAGATGGACCTGGAACGCACCGGCTTCGACCTGCGCGAGCTGCTGCGCAACCTGCAGCAGGGCCAGCTGCCGCTGGCGCAGGAACGCGGGCTGGGCCTCACGCTGGCGCTGGACCCGGAGCTGCCGCCGCGCGTGCTGGGCGACCCCACGCGGGTGCGCCAGATCGTGGCCAACTTCGTCTCCAACGCGCTCAAGTTCACGTCCGAGGGCGCCGTGCGCATCGGCGCGCACCCGAGCGCGCCCGGGCGCGTGCGCCTGACGGTGCAGGACAGCGGCCCCGGCATCCCGGCGCAGGAAAGGCAGCGCCTGTTCCTGCCCTTCTCGCAGCTGGACGCCTCGACCACGCGGCGCTACGGCGGCACCGGTCTCGGGCTCTCGATCTGCCGCGAGCTCGCGCAGCTGATGGGCGGCGAAGTGGGCGTGGACAGCGAACCCGGCGCCGGCAGCCTGTTCTGGGCCGACTTGCCGCTGCCGGCGTCGGCGGAGCCTGCGCCCGCGCCCGCGGCGGCCGCCGCCGCCAGCCTGGAAGGCGCCCACGTGCTGGTCGCCGAGGACAACCCGATCAACATGATGATCACCACCGAACTGCTGGCCGAGTGGGGCGCGCGCGTGGTGCAGGCCACCGACGGCGGCGCCGCGGTGGAAGCGGTGATCGCCGCCACCAGCGAAGGCCACCCCTTCGACGCGGTGCTGATGGACGTGCAGATGCCGGTGAAGAGCGGCCATCAAGCGGCGCGCGACCTGCGCAGCGCGCTGGGACCCGCGCTGCCGCCGGTGATCGCGCTTACCGCCTCGGCGCTGGAGCAGGAACGCGACGAAGCCTTCGCCGCCGGCATGAGCGACTTCATCACCAAGCCGATCGAACCCGACCGGCTGCGCGAAGTGCTGGCCCGCTGGGTGCGGCGCGCCGGCTGAAGACCTACAGCGGCGGCGGGCCGAAGGGCAGCGGCGACTGCGCCGCCAGCCAGGCCATCACCGCCCAGGCCGCCACGTTCTGCGGCAGCGGCGCCGGGTCCACCTTCTCCAGCGTGTCGTTCTCGGTGTGGTGGACGTCGAAGTAGTGGCTGCCGTCCTGGAACAGCAGCATCGCCGGCCACTTGTGGCGCCGCATCAGCAGCGCGGCGTCCGGGCCGGCGCCGCCGGCGTTGTCGCCGCGCTCGACGCCCAGCGGCGCCAGCACCTGGCCGATGGCGTCGGCCAACGGCAGCGCGGCCGGCTGCACGCGGCTGGAAAAGCGCCAGATGCGGCCGGCGCCGAAGTCGCTCTCGGCCACCAGCTGGTGCGTCACCTGCCCGTAGCGGTCGCCGTAGGCGCGCGCGCCGTCGAAGCCGTTCTCCTCGTTGCCCCAGAGCACGACGCGGATCGTGCGCCGTGGCCGGCGCCCGGCGCGCGCGATCTGCGCCGCCGCCGCGCCGACGATGGCGATGCCGGCGCCGTCGTCCACCGCGCCCTGGCCCAGGTCCCAGGAATCCAGGTGGGCGCCGATGGCGACGATCTCGTGCGCGAGATCGGTGCCCGGCACCTCGGCGATGACGTTGTGGGTGGTGGCCTCGACGTCGCTGCGCGTCTCGAAGGCCACCGCGATGCGCGGCGTCTCGCCGCGCGCCACCAGCCGCGCGACCAGCTCGGCGTCGGGCACCGAGACGGCGAAGGCCGGGATGCGCGGCACGCTGATGTCGTAGCCCATGGCGCCGGTGTGCGCGACGCGGTCGCGGTCGGTGCCGATGGAGCGGATGGCCACCGCGACGGCGCCGCGCTTCGCCGCTTCCACGGCGCCGGAGAAGCGTGCGCCGACGGCGCGGCCGTAGCCGCTGCCGTCTTTCGTGCGGTCGGTCTTCTGGTCGATGAAGACGATGCGGCCCCTGGCCTTGTCGCTCCGGTCGGCCTTCAGCGATTCGAAGTCGGGGTACCAGGCGACGGCGGCCTCGATGCCGCCGGCCGGCGTGCCGACGCTGTTGCCCAGGGCCGCCATCACCAGCGGGTGCGGCGCCGGCGCCACCAGGCGCGCCGAGCCGGGGCCGCGCTGCCAGATCTTCAGCGGCACGGCTTCGGCCCGCACGTTGGCCAGGCCCAGGCGCGTGAACGCGGCCACCGCCCATTGCGCGGCCCGCGCCTCGGCCGCCGAGCCCGCGGGCCGCGGGCCCACTTCGGTGGTGATGCCTTCGAGCAGGCGCCACGCCTCGGTGTCGGCCAGGCCGGCGGCGCGCAGCGCCTCGGCGTGGCGCAGGTCTTCGGGGCTGAAGCTCACGGTCTGCGCGCGCACGGTGGGAGCGAAGGCGGCCAACGCAGCAGCGCCCAGCAGGCGGCGCCGCTTCACTTCGTTCACTTGGCCGTGGGCATCACGAACTCGGCGCCCTTGCCGATGCTGTCGGGCCAGCGCTGCATCACGCTCTTCTGCTTGGTGTAGAAGCGCACGCCTTCCTCGCCGTAGGCGTGCATGTCGCCGAACAGGCTTCGCTTCCAGCCGCCGAAGCCGTGCCAGGCCATCGGCACAGGGATCGGCACGTTGATGCCCACCATGCCCACCTGCACGCGCCGGCTGAACTCCCGCGCCACGCCGCCGTCGCTGGTGAAGCAGGCGACGCCATTGCCGAACTCGTGCTCGTTGACCAGCTGCACCGCCTCGGCCAGGTCAGCCGCACGCACGCAGGCCAGCACGGGGCCGAAGATCTCTTCCTTGTAGATGCGCATGGAAGGCGTCACGTGGTCGAACAGCGTGCCGCCGGTGAAGAAGCCGGCCTCGTGGCCGGGCACCTTGTGGCCGCGGCCGTCGACGACCAGGGTCGCGCCTTCCTCGACGCCGACGCCGATCATCTTCTCGATGCGGTCGCGCGCCTCGCGCGTGACGATGGGGCCCATCTCCATGGCGCCTTCCATGCCGTTGCCGATCTTCAGCGCCTTCGCGCGTTCGGCCAGCCGCGGCACGATGCGGTCGGCCACGTCGCCCACCAGCACCGCCACGCTGATGGCCATGCAGCGTTCGCCGGCCGAGCCGTAGGCGCTGCCGATGAGGGCGTCCACCGCCTGGTCCATGTCGGCGTCGGGCATGACCACCATGTGGTTCTTCGCGCCGCCCAGCGCCTGCACGCGCTTGCCGTGCTTGGCGCCCGTTTCGTAGATGTACTGGGCGATCGGGGTGCTGCCGACGAAGCTGACCGCCTTCACGTCGGGGTGCGTGAGCAGCGCGTCGACCGCCACCTTGTCGCCCTGCACGACGTTGAACACGCCGTCGGGCAGGCCTGCTTCCTTCAGCAGTTCGGCCATGAAGAGGCTGGCGCTGGGGTCGCGTTCGCTGGGCTTCAGGATGAAGGCGTTGCCGCAGGCCAGCGCCACCGGGAACATCCAGCAAGGCACCATGCACGGGAAGTTGAACGGCGTGATGCCGGCCACCACGCCCAGCGGCTGGCGGAAGGTCCAGTTGTCGATCGCGGTGCTCACCTGGTCGGTGTAGTCGCCCTTCAGCAGCTGCGGCACGCCGCAGGCGAATTCGACGATGTCGATGCCGCGCGTCACCTCGCCCTGGGCGTCGCCGAAGACCTTGCCGTGCTCGGCGGTGATCATGGCCGCCAGCGTGTCGCGGTGCTGGTTCAGCAGCGCGAGGAAGGCGTTCATCACGCGCGCGCGGCGGATCGGGGGGAAGTCGCCCCAGGCCGGCTGCGCGGCCTTCGCACTGGCCACGGCGGCGGCCACGTCGGCCTCGGCCGCCAGCAGGACCTTGCGGCCGGGCTGGCCGGTGGCCGGGTTCCAGACCGGCTGGGAACGGGTGCCGCTGCCGGGGGTGCGGGCGCCGCCGATCCAGTGGCCGACGTCGGTGCTGACGTTGAATGCTGCGCCCATCGTATTCGTCTCCATCGCTTGCAGGGGGAAGGAGAAGTCTACGGCGGAAAAAAAGACGCCCGCCGTTTGAGGGCGGGCGCTTGCAAGTCCTCCGAAAAGGACGTCGTTGGGACCGATCAGGGCCGCGCGAGAGGAGACAATCGCGACCCGATGCAACGCACTCTAGCGGCCGCCCCCGGGTCGGCACATCCCCAATGCGTCGGGCTGACCCGTTCAAACAGGGGGGCCTGATGGCCACGAAGCGCGCCGCCGCCACCACCGCCCCGCTGACCGAAGCCGAGATGGCGCGCCTGGACACGCTGCTCGAGCAGGTGCCCGCGCCGCTGGAGGCGCTGGACGTGGTGGCGCTGGACGGCTTTCTCTGCGGCGTGCTGCTGCAACCCGAGGCGCCCGCGCCCGAACGCTGGCTGCGCCACGTGACCGACCTGGAAGGGCGTGCGCTGCCGCGCGGCTATCCGGCGTCAGAACTGCACGCGCTGGTGCGCCGCCGCCACGCCGAACTGGGCGCCGCCATCGCCGCGCGGCGCTGGTTCGACCCCTGGGTCTTCGAGCTGGAAGACGCCGGCTCGGCTTCCGACGCGCTGCTGCCCTGGGTGGCCGGCTTCGCCGCCGCGATGGACACGTTCCCGGCGCTGATGCGGCTGGACGACCCGGCCCTGCTGGAGCCGCTGGCACTGCTGTACGCCCACTTCGACCCCGAAGACCTGGAAGACGCCGACGACCTGCTGGCCGTGATCGAGACCCTGGAGCCGCCGGCCACGATGGCCGAAGCGGTGGAAGACCTGGTGCGCGCGGTGCTGCTGATCGCCGACGTGAGCCGGCCCCGGCGTCACGCGTAGACCGCCCGCGCGTCTAGCGAGTGCCCGCGCCGTAGACGGCGCGCGCGTGGAGCCCCAGGCCCTGCGCCACGCTGGCGAAGCGGTCGCCGCGCACGCGCGCGGCCTGGGGGAAACACGCCGCGATGCGGTCCACCAGCGGCAGCAGCCCGGTGGAGCCGCCGGTGAAGTACAGCACCTGCACGGCCTGCGCCGCCACGCCGGCCTGGCGCAGCGTCTCTTCGGCGGCGCGCACGATCTGCGCCAGGTCGCTTTCCAGTGCCTCGGCCGCCTGCGCTTCGGCCAGCCCGCTGGCCAGCCCGGGTTCCACCGCGCCCAGGTCGATGCGCGCCTGCCCGTGGCCGGCGACTTCGATCTTCGCCGCTTCGGCCGCCGCCGCCAGCGCGTGGCCCAGCCGCTGTTCCAGCACCGCCAGCAGGCGGCGGTGGTGCGCGGGGTCGGCGTACCAGGATTTCATCGAGCGCAGTTCGGCCAGCCGCGCCGGCGCATAGCAGGTGTTGATGAGGTGCCAGGTCGCGAGGTCGAAGTAGATCGCGCTCGGCACCTCGCGCGCGGGCTGGCCCTTCTGCGCCGGGCCCAGGCTGCGGTAGCCCATGTGCGGCAGGATCGCCGCCAGCTCCACGCGGCGGTCGAAGTCGGTGCCGGCCACGTGCACGCCGTGGTTGGCCAGGATGTCGTCGCGGCGGTCGGGCCGGCCGCGCCGCGCCGGGCCCACGCGCACCAGCGAGAAGTCCGAAGTGCCGCCGCCGATGTCGGCCACCAGCACCAGCTGCTCGTGGTCGATCGTGCGCTCGTGGTCCAGCGCGGCGGCGATGGGTTCGTACTGGAAACGCACTTCGGCGAATCCCACGCCGCGCGCGGCGCTTTCCAGCGCGGCCTGGGCGCGCGCGTCGCGCCCGGGGTCGTCGTCGACGAAGAACACCGGGCGCCCCAGCACCACGCGCGCCAGCGGCGCGCCGGCTTCGCGCTCGGCGGCGCGCTTCAGGTGGCGCAGGTAGCCCGCGATTACGTCCAGGTACTTCACCGCGCGGCCGCCGCCGACGTCGGTGCTCTGCTCCACCAGCGCCGAGCCGAGGATGCTCTTCATCGAACGCATCAGCCGGCCGTCGATCCCTTCCACGTAGGCGGCCACGGCGGCGCGGCCGTACAGCCGTTCCGGATCGGCCATGGGGTCGGTGCCGTCGGCGCGGTAGAAGACCGCGGTCGGCATCGTCGGCTGGCCGGGTTCCAGCTCGACCAGCGCACGCCGTGCTCGCCTTCGGGCAGGGCGACGGCCGAATTCGGAAGTGCCGAAGTCGATGGCGGCGAAGGCCGCGGCGCGGGGCATGGCGGGAGCGGGGTGGGTGGGGCGGCCGAAAGGGGCGCGATTCTAGCCACCTGCCCGCGGCACGTGCCATGGCGGCGCGGCCGGCGTGAATTGCCGCGCATTCCGGTCTCGTTTCCTGCTTATGGCCCGGCCGCGTGCGCCGACACTTGTTTACACGCGCTCACCGGTACCAACAGGGGACAAGCATCATGGGCAAGGGGTCAGGATCGACAGGCTTCTTCCAGCGGCTGCTGGCTCGACCGGTGCCCGCCATCGAGGACGACGCCGCCGACTTCGGCACCTGCTTCGGCCTGGAGCTCAGCCTGGCGCCCGCTCGCGAAGAGCCCGCGCCAGCCCCGGCTGCCGACAAGGCCAACGCCGGCTGGATCCACCGCCTGGCTCGGCGCGACCGCCACGGCGGCTGAACGACGGTCGATCCTAGAATGGGCGGATGTCACGTCTGCCCTTTCGCGAACAGGTGCTGCGCGTTCGCGAGGACGCGATCGTCGCCTCCGTCAACCGGCTGCTTGCCGAAAAGGGCTTCGACCTGATGACGGTCGACGAGGTGGCGGCCGACGCCGGCATCGCCAAGGCCAGCCTCTACAAGCACTTTCCCTCGAAGGAAGCGCTGGCCGCCGCCGCCATGGTGCGCGTGCTGAGGGACACGCTGGGCGTGATCGAACAGGAAGCCGCGCGCACCGAAGCCGGCCCGCTGCAGCACCTGCGCGCGGTGGCGCGCTGGGCGGTCAGGCGCCAGCTGGCCGGCGAGATGCCGACGCTGCCTTCGCAGAATTCCACCCTGCGCGCCGAGCTGATGGCCGACAAGGCCTACGGCGAACTGCTCATGCAGGTGAGCGACCGCCTGGGCGGCTGGATCGTGGCGGCGCAGGAGGCCCGTGAGCTGGATCCCGCGCTGCCGCCCGAACTGGTGCTCTACAACCTCTACGCGCGCGCCTGCGACCCCGTGCCCGCGGTGCTGAAGGCCGGCGGCCGCTGGAGCGACGAGCAGATCGTCGAATGGGTGGTCGAGGTCTTCCTCAACGGCCTGCGCCCGCGCCCTACCTGATCAGCAGCACCGGCGTCTGGCACTTCGCCAGCACCTTGGTGGCCACCGAGCCCAGCAGCAGGTTGGCGATGCTGCCGTGGCCGTGCGAACCCATCATCAGCAGGTCGAACCGGCCCTTGTCGGCCAGCGCCGCGATCAGGTCGGCCGGCGCCGCCACCTTGGCCACGTAGCTGGCCTTCAGGCCCTGCCGGGTGAAGAAGGTGCGGATGGGCTTGAACACGCGATCGGCCTCTTCGTCGTAGTGCTGCTTGAGCACGGTCTTGTCCAGCACCGCGGCGGCGCGGGGTGGCACCGCCGCGACCGCGTTGACGACGGTGTATTCGTGGTGCGCGCCCAGCCATTCGTCGTGCGCGGCCAGGTAGGCAAGCATGCGCTTCGTGTAGGGGCTGCCGTCGACGGCGACGAGGATCTTCATGGGGCCTCCAGGGTTGGCAGCTGGAAGTGTTGCATGGGTCCGGGGGTGTCCGTTGCGGGCGGTCAAGCGCCGCCGCACATGCGGCTCCATCCCCGACTCGGGGGTGTCGCCAGCGCTGACATGTGCGCCGTGCGCATGTCACGCGGAACGTCCGGGACCCATGCGCGACAGGCACTTGCGTCGCATGGTCCGGTGCTTGCATTGGAACCTGCATCACCAACAAGCCTGGAAATAGCCCGTGAAGTTTCACCACCTCGCTGCCGTCGCTTGCGCCATTGCCGGCCTTGCCGCCGGAACGGCGCATGCGTCCTCGGTCGCGTTCGATTCCATCGGCGACAAGGCCAGCTTTCTCTACAACGCCAGCGTCGATGGCGCGAACCTGAGCGCCAGCGTCAGCTACGAGCTCACCAGCTGGAGCGGCAGCACGGCCATCTTCCACGTCATCGCCAGCAACAGCAGCAGCGGTGCCGGCAGCGGCCTGAACCCGAACCGGCTGGTGTCCTTCGGTGTCGCGGTCGTGAACCCGGACATCCTCTCCGCTTCGGTGCCGGGTCTCACCGAGTGGGACGCCACCACCAACACCACCTTCCCCGGCTACGGCACGGTCGAGCTGTGCAACTACGCGGGCTCCACCTGCGCCGGCGGCGCCGGCCTGGGCGTGTACATGGGCCAGACCGACAGCTTCGACCTCACGCTCACCTTCTCTTCGAGCGTGAACGCCAGCCACCCGATCTCGTTCAGCAGCCCGTTCCCTTCGAAGTGGCAGGGCGTGGGCCGCAGCGGCAACTCCGTCGAGTTCTCGGGCTGCCTGTCCACCGACACGGCCTGCGGCGGCAGCACCACCACCAAGGTGCCCGAGCCTGCTTCGCTGGCGCTGGTCTCGCTGGGCCTGCTGGGCCTTGCGGGCGGCACGCGCCGCCGCCGCGCGGCTTCAGCCCGGCAGGCCGATCAGGCGTAAGGGGTCGAAGTCCTCGGCCTCGCCTTTCGAGGCCAGGCCGCGCGCGTTGCACACCACGCGCGTCGGACGCTGGCCGGCCCGGTCCACCCGGTAGTCCTGCCGGCAGTGCAGGTGGCCGTGCAGCCAGAGGTCGGCCTTCGGCAGCAGGTCGTCGTCTGCGTTGCAGAAGCTGGCGGTGCCCGGCTGGCGGCCATAGCGCGGGTCGGCGCTGCGCACGCTGGGGCCGAAGTGGGTGACGACCACGGTGGCGTCCCAGCGGCCCTTGGCCGGCTGTGAGAGTTCGCGCCCCAGCCAGTCGCGGCAGGCGTGGCCCTCGGCGCGGATGGCCGCCACGTCGAAGGGCTGGCCATGGTGCGTGGCCGCCATCAGGCGCATGAAGTAGGCGGCCGCGCGCTCGGCGCGTTCGCGGCCGGCTTCGCCGAAGAGGTCGAAGTCGCTCCAGCGCGTGGTGCCGACGAAACGCACGCGGCGGCCGCCCGCGACCTGCATCACGAGCGATTCGCGCTGCAGCAGCGTGAGGCCCAGGCGCGCGCACAACCCGCGCAGGGCGGGCCAGGCGTCGTTCAGCTCGCGGTTGTCGAACTCGTGGTTGCCGGCCACCACCAGCACCGGCACCGGCCAGCCGGCGAAGCGTTCGTAGCCGGCCCAGCCGGCGTCGATGTCGCCGGCGAGCACCAGCACTTCGGCCCCGGGCGCGGGCTCGGGGTCGAAGTCCTCGGTCTCGAGGTGCAGGTCGGAAAGTAGCTGGATGCGCACCGACGCCTTCAGGCGCCCAGGCGCTCCTCGATGCTCGCCTTGGTGGCGGGCAGTTCGCGCGGCAGGTGGTATTCCAGCTGCTGGAACAGTTCGGCGTGCAGGGCCAGTTCCTGTTTCCACGCTGCCTTGTCGATGCCGACCACGCTGGCGAACTGCTCGCGGCTGAAGGCCAGGCCGTCCCAGCGCAGGTCTTCGTAGCGCGGGCTGATGCCGAACACGTTCTCCTCGCCCTGGGCCTTGCCTTCGGCGCGGCCGATCATCCATTCCAGCACGCGCATGTTGTCGCCGTAGCCCGGCCACACGAACTTGCCGTCGGCGCCCTTGCGGAACCAGTTGACGCAGTAGATCTTCGGCAGCTTTGCGCCTTGCGACTGCAGCTTGGTGCCGATGCTCAGCCAGTGCTGGAAGTGCTCGGCCATGTTGTAGCCGCAGAAGGGCAGCATCGCGAACGGGTCGCGTCGCACCACGCCCTGCTGGCCGGCGGCGGCGGCGGTGGTCTCGCTGCCCATGGTGGCAGCCATGTAGACGCCTTCGGTCCAGTTGCGCGCCTCGGTCACCAGCGGCACCGTGGTGCTGCGGCGGCCGCCGAAGATGAAGGCGTCGATCGGCACGCCGGCGGCGTTGTCCCAGTCGGGGTCGAGCACCGGGTTGTTGGTGGAAGCGACCGTGAAGCGCGCGTTCGGGTGCGCGGCCTTGGCGCCGGTCTCCTTGGCGATGGCGGGCGTCCAGTCCTTGCCCTGCCAGTCCACCAGGTGCGCCGGGGCGCTGTCGCTCATGCCTTCCCACCAGACGTCGCCATCGTCGGTGAGCGCCACGTTCGTGAAGATCACGTCGCGCTCCAGCGAGTGCATGCAGTTCGGGTTGGTCTGGAAGTTGGTGCCCGGCGCGACGCCGAAGTAGCCCGCTTCCGGGTTGATGGCGTACAGCCGCCCGTCCGCGCCCGGCTTGATCCAGGCGATGTCGTCGCCGATGGTGGTGACCTTCCAGCCGTGGTAGGCCGCGGCCGGCGGCACCAGCATCGCGAAATTGGTCTTGCCGCAGGCGCTGGGGAAGGCGGCGGCCACGTGGTACTTCCTGCCGGCCGGCGAGGTGACGCCCAGGATGAGCATGTGCTCGGCCAGCCAGCCCTGGTCGCGCCCCATCGTGCTGGCGATGCGCAGCGCGAAGCACTTCTTGCCCAGCAGCGCGTTGCCGCCGTAGCCCGAACCGTAGCTCCAGATCTCGCGCGTCTCGGGGTAGTGGACGATGTACTTGGTCTTGTTGCAGGGCCAGGCCACGTCCTTCTGGCCGGCTGCGAGCGGCGCGCCCACGGTGTGCACGCAGGGCACGAAGGCGCCGTCGGCACCCAGCAGTTCCAGCACCGGGCGGCCCATGCGCGTCATCACGCGCATGCTCACCGCCACGTAGGGGCTGTCGGTCAGTTCGACGCCGATGTGGCTGATGTGCGAACCCAGCGGGCCCATCGAGAACGGCACCACGTACAGGGTGCGGCCCTTCATGGCGCCGCGGAACAGGGCCTTGTCGCCGGTCTGCAGCAGCGCGCGCATCTCGGCCGGGGCCATCCAGTTGTTGGTGGGGCCGGCGTCTTCCTTCTTCTGGCTGCAGATGAAGGTGCGGTCCTCGACCCGCGCGACGTCGCTCGGGTCGCTGCGCGCCAGGTAGCTGTTGGCCCGCTTGGCCGGGTTCAGGCGCAGCATCGTGCCGGCGGTGACCAGCTGCTCGCACAGGCGGTCGTACTCGGCCTCGCTGCCGTCGCACCAGTACACGTCGGCGGCCTCGGTGAGGGCGGCGATCTCGGCCACCCAGGCCACCAGGCGCGCGTGCTTCACGTGTGCGGGCACGTTCAGGCGCAACCCTTCCATCGCGGGACGGTTCATCGGATCTCCAGTCATGTGAGTAGGCAAGAAACAGTGTTCGGTCAACGCTGGCCCGCAGCGTTCAACGAAACCTGCACCCGCATGCCGGTTTCCCGGGGGGTGGCCATTGTGCGACCACTGTAATCGGGCTGTAACCACCGGCTTTGAGGGCCGTCATGCAAAAAAGGAATGGCGTGATGCCTGCCACGGCACCCTCCGCCGATGGTGCTGCCGCCCGTAGACTCGCGGCGGTGAACCAACCGGTACAAAAACGCCACAAGCCGGGCCGCCCCAAGGCCGACCCGGCCGAACCGCGCAGCAACGACCCTTCGCGCACGATGGAAGACATCGTCAACGTCGCGATGCGCGAGTTCGCGGAGAAGGGGCTGGCCGGCGCCCGCATCGACGACATCGCCGAGGCCATGCGCACCAGCAAGCGCATGATCTACTACTACTTCGGCAGCAAGGAAGGTCTGTACGTCGCGGTGCTGGAAGAGGCCTACCGGCGCATGCGGTCCATCGAGTCCGGCCTGCACCTGGAAGACCTGCCGCCCGAAGAGGCGCTGCGCCGGCTGGTCGGCTTCACGGTGGACTACCAGCTGGCGCATCCCGACTTCATCCGCCTGGTGATGACGGAGAACATCCACCGCGGCGAGTACCTGGCGCGCAGCAGGTCGATCCGCGACCTCAACGTGCCGGCCATCGCCGGCCTGCGCAGCGTGTACGAACGCGGCGTCGCCGAAGGCGTGTTCCGGCCCGGGCTGGACCCGATCGACCTGCACATGTCCATCAGCGCGCTGTCGGTGTTCAACGTCGCCAACCGGCACACCTTCTCGCTCATCTTCCAGCGCGACCTGGACTCGCCCGAAGCCGTGGCCGCACGCCGCGACAGCATCGTCGAGATGCTGGTGAGATTCGTCCGCAAGTAGGCACTCACAGCCGAAAGACCCTGCGATAACCATTGCGGGTTTCTCCGCATGTTTTAGAACTAACCAGTTCGTACATTTGCATCCACGGCCCGCCGCAACCAAAAGGCCGAAGGAGACGATCCCCGTGAACGCGCCCTCCCCGCGCCCGGCCGGCGGCCCCGCCGCTGCCTTGTGGCATGCCCTGGAAGTCGTCATCGCCTTCGCCCTGGCGCTGATGGCGCTGATGGTCTTCGGCAATGTGGTGCTTCGCTACGTCTTCAACTCCGGCATCGCGGTGAGCGAGGAGTTGAGCCGCTGGCTCTTCGTCTGGATGACCTTCCTGGGGGCGCTGGTCGCGTTGAAGGAGAACGCGCACCTGGGCACCGACATGCTGGTCTCGCGCCTGGGCCGCACCGGCAAGCGCGTGTGCCTGGCCATCAGCCAGCTGCTCATGCTGGGTTGCACGGGGCTGCTGCTGTCGGGCAGCTGGTCTCAGGCGCGCATCAACCTGGACGTTGAAGCCCCCGTCACCGGCTGGCCGATGGCCGTGGTCTACGCCGCCGGCATCGCCTTCGCCGTTCCGGCCGGCCTGCTGCTGCTGCGCCAGCTGTGGCGCACGGTGACCAACCGCCTGAGCGACGACGAACTGGTGGCGGTGCAGGAGTCGGAAGACCTGGCGCAGATCCAGCACGGCGAAGGAGAGCGCAAGTGACCGTCGCCGTCTTCCTGGGCGCCCTGCTGGGCGCCATGGCGCTGGGCATGCCCATCGCCTACGCGCTGCTGGTGTGCGGCATGGCGCTGATGTGGCACCTGGACATGATGGACGCGCAGATCCTGGCGCAGAACCTCATCAACGGCGCCGACAGCTTCCCGCTGCTGGCCGTGCCCTTCTTCATGCTGGCCGGCGAGATCATGAACGTGGGCGGCCTGTCGCGCCGCATCGTCAACCTGGCGCTCACGCTGGTGGGCCACGTGCGCGGCGGCCTGGGCTACGTGACCATCCTGGCCGCGGTGCTGATGGCCGCGCTGTCGGGTTCCGCGGTGGCCGACACCGCGGCGCTGGCCGCGCTGCTGCTGCCGATGATGAAGGCCGCCGGCCACGACGAGGCTCGCGCCGGCGGGCTCATCGCCTCGGCCGGCATCATCGCGCCCATCATCCCGCCTTCGATCGGCTTCGTCATCTTCGGCGTCGCCGCCAACGTCTCGATCGGCAAGCTATTCATGGCCGGCATCGTGCCCGGCATCCTGCTGGGCGGCAGCCTCGCGCTCACCTGGTGGTGGGTGGCGCGGCGCGAGAACGTGACGCCGCCGCCCATGACCACCCGTGCCGAGAAATGGGCCGCGTTCCGCAGCTCCACCTGGGCGCTGTTCCTGCCCGTCATCGTGCTGGTGGGCCTGAAGATGGGCGTCTTCACGCCCACCGAAGCGGCCGTGGTGGCGGCGATGTACGCGCTCTTCGTGGCCGTGTTCGTCTACCGCGAGCTGTCGGTGTCGCAGCTGCTGCCGGTTTTCGTGAGCGCGGCGAAGACCACCTCGGTGATCATGTTCCTGGTGGCGGCGGCCATGGTGTCGGCCTGGCTCATCACGGTGGCCAACCTGCCGGCCGAGCTGACGAAGATGCTGCAGCCCTTCCTGGGCAACCAGACGCTGCTGCTCATCGTCATCATGCTCATCACCATGGCCGTGGGCACGGCGATGGACATGACGCCCACCATCCTGATCCTCACCCCGGTGCTGATGCCGGTGGTGAAGGCCGCCGGCATCGACCCGGTGTACTTCGGCGTGCTGTTCATCATCAACAACGCCATCGGCCTGATCACGCCGCCGGTGGGCACCGTGCTCAACGTGGTGGCCGGCGTCGGCCGCATGAAGATGGACGCGGTCACGGTGGGCGTGCTGCCCTTCATGGCGGCGCAGTTCGCGGTGATGTTCCTGCTGGTCCTGTTCCCCCAGCTCGTGCTGGTTCCCCTTCGCTGGTTCTACTGAAGAGACAAGGAGATAGACGATGAAGCGCAACACCCTCAAGACCCTGCTCGCCCTGGCCGCCGTGGCCGCCTTCGGCAGCGCCGGCGCACAGGTGGCCGAGCGCAGCTTCAAGCTCGGACTGCAGAACCCCAAGGGCCACCCGCTCGAGATGGGCGCTTCCAAGTTCGCCGAGATCGTCGCCGCGAAGTCGGGCGGCAAGATGAAGGTGAACGTGTTCCCCGGCGGCACGCTGGGCGGCGACGCGCAGACCGTGAGCGCGCTGCAGGGCGGCACGGTGGAGATCACGGTGCTCAACAGCGGCATCCTGGCCAGCCAGGTGAAGGACTTCGAGGTCTTCGACTTCCCCTTCATGTTCGCCAACGCGAAGGAAGCCGACGCCGTGGTCGACGGCCCCTTCGGCCAGAAGCTGCACGCCAGGCTGGCCGACAAGGGCATCGTCGGCCTCGCCTTCTGGGAGCTGGGCTTCCGCAACATCACCAACAGCAAGCGGCCGCTCAACACGGTGGAAGACATCGCCGGCCTGAAGCTGCGCGTGATCCCCAACGCCATCAACGTCGACTGGGTGAAGGCGGTCGGCGCCAACCCCACGCCGATGGCCTTCCCCGAGGTCTACGCCGGCCTGGAGAGCAAGGCGATCGACGGCCAGGAGAACCCCTTCAGCGTGATCCTGGCCAACAAGTTCTACGAAGTGCAGAAGTACCTGGCGGTGACCAACCACCAGTACAACCCGCAGTCGATGATCTTCAGCAAGAAGGTCTGGGACACCTTGTCGGCCGACGAGAAGAAGATCGTGCAGGACGCCGCCGTCGAGGCCGGCCGCTTCGAGCGCCAGACGAACCGCGACCTCGCCGCCACCCAACTGGCCGAACTGAAGAAGGCCGGCATGCAGGTCACCGAGTTCAGCGCCGCCGAACAGGCCAAGCTGCGCGACAAGTTCAAGCCGGTGATCGAGAAGCACGGCGCCGCCATCGCCGCCACCGTGGCCGACCTGCAGGCCGAACTGGCGAAGATCCGCAAGTGAACGCGAAGGCCCTGTGCGGGCTCATCGGCAGCGGCATCCAGCGTTCGCTCACCCCGGCGATGCAGGAGGCCGAGGCCCGCGCGCAGGGCCTGGCGCTGCACTACCAGCTGATCGACCTGGACACCACCGGCCAGGGGCCGGAGGCACTGCCGATGCTGATCGCCGCCGCGCGCACCATGGGCTTCGCGGGGCTCAACATCACCTACCCGTGCAAGCAGGCGGTGATTCCGCTGCTGGACGACCTGTCGGACGAGGCGCGCGCGATGGGCGCCGTCAACACGGTGGTGTTCCAGGGCGGCAAGGCCATCGGCCACAACACCGACGGCAGCGGCTGGGCCTGGGGCTTCCAGAGGCAGTTGCCGCGAGCCGACCTCTCGCGCGTGGTGCTGCTGGGCGCCGGCGGCGCGGGCTCGGCGATCGCGCATGCGGTGCTGCGGCTGGGCGCCGGGGCGCTGGTGGTGGTGGACAGCGACGGCGCGCGCGCGCAGGCGCTGGCCGAGTCGCTGAACCGCCAGTACGCCGGCCAGCGCGCCAGCGGCGGTACCGACGTGGCGCGCGCACTGCAAGGCGCTGCCGGACTGGTCCACGCCACGCCCACCGGCATGGACAAGCTGCCCGGCCTGCCGCTGTCGGCCGAACTGCTGCGCCCCGACCTGTGGGTGAGCGAGATCGTCTACTTCCCGCTCGACACCGCGCTGCTGCAGGCCGCACGCGCGCGCGGCTGCGCCGTCAGCGACGGCGGCGGCATGGCCGTGGGCCAGGCGGTGGGCGCGTTCCGGCTCTTCACGGGCCTGGAGCCCGACGCCGAGCGCATGCAGGCGCAGTTCATGCGCCTGCTGGCCGAGCGGCGCTGAAGCGCTTCAGGCCGCGGCGCGGTCGGCCGGCGCCAGCCGCTGCCAGGCCGCGTTGCGGAATTCGGTCGGCGTGTGGCCGGTCTGCTTCTTGAAGAAGCGGCCGAAGTAGGCGTCGTCGTCGTAGCCCAGCAGGGCCGCGATCTGCTTGACCGACAGCGTGGAATAGACCAGCTCGCGCTCGGCCTCGTGCACGACGCGCGCGTGGATCACGTCCAGCGCCGACTTGCCCAGCAGGTCGCGGCACAGGCGCGACAGCTGCCCGGCGCTGACGCCCAGCGCCTGCGCATGCCGTTCCACCGCCCAGTGCTCGCGGAAATGCGCGTCGACGTCGGCGCGGAAGCGTTCCACCAGCACCGCGCTGCGCGAGCGCGGGCCCACCTGCGTGCCTTCGGGCGCGCCGGCGGCGATGCGCGCCACCTGCACGAACAACGCCATCAGCAGCGCGGTGCCGGCGGCCACCTCGCTGCGGTCCTGCACGCGGCTTTCGCGCGCGATGGCGTCGAACAGCGGCTGCAGGGCCGCCGCGTGGCGGGGCGACGAACCCACGTCCAGCACGCGCGGGCGGCGGATGTGCTGCAGCAGTTCCGGCGCGCCCACGGCGACCAATGACTCCAGCGGCCGCTGCGCCGCCGTGACCACCGGGCCGTCGATCTCGGGCCTGAACCGGAAGCCGTGCACGTGGCGCGCCGGCACGATGATCAATGCCGGCGCCTCCACCGGCCATTCGTCGCCGTCGACGAAGACACGCCCGCCGCCCGAGGTGACGTACAGCACCTGCAGCAGGCCGTCGTGGAAGTGCGGCTCGATGTCGTAGTGGAAGAGCGATGAACGCTCGTGGATCTGCTCGATGTGGACCATGTCCAGCCACCCCGGCTGGGCCTGGTCGCCGTAGAGCGCGTAGTTCGGGATGTCGGCGCGCATGCGGGTTTTCCTGATCGGCGATGCACGAACTGTCCGGTTCGCCGCCGTGTTTGTCGATTGGCGCTGACCCGCAGCGTTCCTAGGATCCCGCTCCAGCATGAGAGGAGAGCCTGGGTGGCGCTGAACAGCCTGCAGTCCGCGAACAGGCCCGAATCGTCGGGTCACGCGCCCCATTGGCTGGGGCTTGCCGGACGTGTGGTGGTGGTCACCGGCGCGGCCAGCGGCATCGGCCTGGCCACGGCCGAGGCGGCGGTGGCCGCAGGCGCGGCGGTGGCGCTGCTGGACCGCGACGGTGACACGGTCGCCGCCGCGGCGGCCGCGCTGGCGGCCCGCGGCGGCAAGGTTCTGGCGATCGAATGCGACGTCACGCAGACCGTTGCCATCGCCGCGGCCGCCCGGCGCGTGCGCCAGGAACTCGGCCCCGTCTTCGGCCTCGTCAACAACGCCGGCCTGCTGCGCGCCGGCGCGCTGGAAGACGTCACCCTCGAAGCCTGGAACCACGTGCTGGCGGTCAACCTCACCGGCTACCTGCTGTGCGCGCGCGAATTCGGGCGCGACATGCTGGCCGCCGGGGCCGGCAGCATCGTGCACGTGGCCAGCGTCTCGGCGCTGCACCCGCAGACGCAGAGCGGCGCCTACAGCGCCAGCAAGGCCGGCGTGCTGCTGCTCAGCAAGCAGCTGGCCGCCGAATGGGGCCCGCGCGGCGTGCGCAGCAACGCGCTCTGCCCGGGAATGATCCGCACCGCGCTCTCGGCGGCGTTCTACGAAGTGCCGGGCTTCGAGGCGCGGCGTGCCGCGGTCACCGCTTCGCGCCGCGTGGGCGAACCGGTGGACATCGCCGAGCCGGCGCTCTTCCTGCTGAGCGCGCGCTCGGGCTACGTGAACGGCGCCGAACTGGTGGTCGACGGCGGCCTGGACTGCATGCTGATGGACATGGTGCCGCGCCCCGGCTTCAACGACGCCCAACCGAAGGAAGAGGTCACCCATGAAGCGGCATGAATGCGACGTGCTGGTCGTCGGTTCCGGCGCCGGCGGCCTGACCACCGCAATCACCGCGCGCAAGCACGGGCTGGACGTGCTGGTGGTGGAGAAGGCGCCCGTGTTCGGCGGCACCACGGCCTTTTCCGGCGGCGTGCTCTGGATCCCCGGCAACCCGCACTGCCCGGCCGCGAAGCAGGACACCCGCGAAGCCGCACGCGAATACCTTCGCAACGAAACCGGCAGCCACTTCGACGCCGAGGCGGTGGACGCCTTCCTCGAGTTCGGCCCCAAGGCCGTGGAATGGCTGGAGCGCGAGACCAGCGTCAAGTTCGTGCCCACGCTGTACCCCGACTACCACCCCACGGTGGGCGGCGGCGTCGACATCGGGCGTTCGATCCTGGCCGCGCCCTTCGACATCCGCGGCCTGGGCGCCGACATGGCGCGCCTGCGGCCGCCGCTGGCCACCATCACCTTCATCGGCATGATGTTCAACTCGTCGAACGCCGACCTGAAGCATTTCTTCCGCGCGACGAAGTCGATCACTTCCGCCTGGTACGTGGCCAGGCGGCTGGCCACCCACGTGACCGAACTGCTGCGCTACCGGCGCGGCATCCAGGTCACGAGCGGCAACGCGCTGGCGGCACGGCTTGCCAAGAGCGCGCTCGAAGCCGGCGTGCCGATCTGGACCGACGCCCCCGCGAAGCGCCTGCTCGCCGAAGGCGGCGCGGTGGTGGGCGCGCTGGTGCAGCACGAAGGCCAGGAAGTGGAAGTGCGCGCGCGCCGCGGCGTGGTGCTGGCCTGCGGCGGCTTCCCGCACGACGCCAAGCGCATCGCGCAGGCCTATCCGCACCTGCAGCGCGGCGGCGAACATGTCTCGCCGGTGCCGGAAGACAACACCGGCGACGGCATCGCGCTCGCCGAAGGCGCGGGCGCGAAGATGGCGCTGCGCTTCCCGTCGGCGGCGGCGTGGATGCCGGTGTCGAAGGTGCCGCGGCCCGACGGCCGCTTCGGCGCCTTCCCGCACCTGCTGGACCGCTACAAGCCGGGCGTCATCGCCGTCACGCGCAAGGGCCTGCGCTTCTGCAACGAATCGGAGTCGTACCACGACGTCGGCGCGGCGATGATCGAAGCCTGCCGCGGCGAGAAGGACACCGCGGCCTGGCTGGTGTGCGACCGCACAGCGTTCACCAAGTACGGCCTGGGCTACGTGAAGCCGGCGCCCGTGCCCTACGGCCGCTTCCTGAAGAACGGCTACCTGTTCGAAGGCGCCACGCTCGCCGAACTGGCGCAGCGCTGCGGCATCGATGCTGCGGCGCTGGAGCGCACGGTGGCCGACTACAACCGCGGCGCCGTGAACGGCGAAGACCCGCAGTTCGGCCGCGGCCGCACTTCTTTCAACCGCTACCTGGCCGACCCCGAGCAGAAGCCCAATCCCTGCGTGGCGCCGCTCGCCAAGGGCCCGTTCTATGCGGTGAAGCTGGTAATGGGCGACCTGGGCACCTTCGACGGCCTGACGACGGACGTGCTCGGCCGCGTGCGCGCGCCGCACGGCGGCCCGATCCTCGGCCTGTACGCCGCCGGCAACGACCGCGCCAGCGTGATGGGCGGCAACTACCCCGGCGCCGGCATCACGCTGGGCCCGAACATCGCCTTCGGCTACGTGACCGGCCTGCACCTGGCAGGCGCCGACAGCGTGCGCCACCTGGACCACCCCGCCGCGGAGACGCTGGCCGCCTGAGGCGGCGCGCTCCCGGTCCACTCAGCCCCCGCACAGTCCATAATTGGAATTGCGTTCCACTTCGGATATAAATTCCACCATGCACCCCGTCGCCGCCTTTTCCAAACCGCTGGTGGACCACCGCGTCTACACGATCCGCCTGCGCAAGATGGGCGAGTTCCTCGAGGTGTTCGACCGCCTGGCCATGCCCATCCTGCTGCAGACGCTGGGTCACCCGCTGGGCTTCTGGACCAGCCACGTGGGGCCGCTGAACCAGTTCGTGCACCTGTGGGGCTACGACAGCCTGGCCGACTACGAAGCGCGCTGCCACGCGCGCGACACGCACCCCGACTTCCCGAAGTACCTGGCCTCTTCGGAGCACCTGATCACGGCGCAGGAAACGCGGCTGATCAAGCGCACCGCGCTGCCCAGCGTGGAGGCGCTGCGATGAGCACGCCGCGCACCGTCGTCGTCACCGGCGCCGCCGACGGCATCGGCTGGGCCTGCGCACGCCGCTTCGCCGCCGAAGGCGCGCGCGTGGTCGTCGCCGACCTGCGCGCCGACGCCGCCCGCGCCCGCGCCGCCGAACTCGGCCCGCAGCACCTGGGACTGGCCTGCGACGTCACCGACGAGGCTTCCGCCGTCGCCTGCGTGAAGGCCGTGCTGGAAGCCACCGGTCGGATCGACGTGCTGGTCAACAACGCCGGCATCGGCGACCAGGCCGGCGCCACCGTCGACCAGAACGTGGCCGCCTTCGACCGCGTGCTGGGCGTGCACCTGCGCGGCACCTTCCTGATGAGCCGCGAATGCGGCCGCGCGATGCTGGCCGCCGGCGGCGGCGCCATCGTCAACATCGCCAGCATCGCGGCGGCGGCCGGCATTCCGGGCCGCAACGCCTACGGCGCGGCGAAGGCCGGCATCGTGGCGATGACGAAGTCCATGGGCTGCGAATGGGCCGCGCAGGGCGTGCGCGTCAACGCGGTCGCGCCCGGCTACGTGCGCACCGCGCTGGTGGACGAACTGGAGCGCAAGGGCGCGCTCAACGTGAAGGCCATCCACGACCGCACGCCGATGGGTCGCATGGGGCGGCCGGAAGAGATTGCCGAGGCGATCGCCTTTCTCGCGTCGCCGCAGGCCAGCTACATCACCGGCAGCGTGCTGCACGTGGACGGCGGCTGGATCGCGCATGGCGCCGCCATCCCCGCCGTGCCGCCCGTGGTCGCCAGCAGGACCGACGCATGACCATCCACCTCTTCAACGGCCTGGTCTACGGCGCGCTGCTCATCGTCATGTGCTCGGGGCTGGCGCTCATCTACGGGCTGCGCCGGGTGGTGAACTTCGCGCACGGCTCGCTGTACATGATGGGCGCGTACATCGGCTATTCGGTGGCGCTGCAGACCAGCTTCTGGGTCGCGCTGCTGGTCGCGCCGGCCGTGATGGCGCTGCTGGGCGTGGTGATCGACCGCTGGGGCTTCCGCCTGCTGCAGGACCGCGACCCGCTGGTGGTGGTGCTGGTCACCTTCGGCGGCCTGCTGGTGATCGAAGACTTCGTGCAGACCGTGTGGGGCAAGAGCAACCTCTCGGTGCCCACGCCGCCGGCGCTGGCCTTCTCGGTCGACTTCCTCGGCGCTGCGCTGCCGGCCTACCGCATCGCCGTCATCGTGGTCGGCGCCGCGGTGGCGCTGGGACTCACGCTGTGGCTGCGTTTCTCGAAGGCGGGGCTGTTCGTGCGCGCCGCGTCCACCGACCCCACCACCACCGCGATGCAGGGCGTCAACACCGACGCGCTGAGCGCCATGGTCGTGGGCCTGGGCACCGCGCTCGCCGGGCTGGCGGGCGTGGTGGCGGCGCCTTTCCTCTCGCTTTCGCCTTCGATGAGCAGCGACGTCATCATCGACAGCTTCGTCGTCGTGGTCATCGGCGGCCTGGGCAGCCTGGCGGGCGCCTTCATCGCCGCGCTGGTGCTGGGCCTGGTGCAGGCGCTGGGCACG
Source organism: Rubrivivax sp. (assembly GCA_044224175.1). Taxonomy (GTDB): domain Bacteria; phylum Pseudomonadota; class Gammaproteobacteria; order Burkholderiales; family Burkholderiaceae_C; genus Rubrivivax. Next base: position 99,616 of record JBGAKY010000011.1, read on the forward strand.
GTGTGGCTGCCCGACACGGCCGTGCTGCTGCCCTTCATCATCATGGCGGCGGTGCTGCTGTGGAAGCCGGCCGGGCTGGCCGGCAGCCGGACCTGAGCATGGGCACCGCGCCGCGCCGCCTGAGCTACACCGCCGCCGCCCTGGCGCTGGGCGCGGCGGCCGCGTTCGGCATCGGCTCCAACGCCGTGCTGTCGCTGCTGACGCAGGCCACCATCTACGCCGTGTTCGCGCTCGGCCTGGGCGTGCTGCTGCGCCAGAACGGCATGGTCTCGTTCGGCCACGCGCTGTACTTCGGCGGCGCGGCCTACGTGGTGGCGATCCTGGTACAGAGCAAGACCCTGGCCGCCGAGCCGGCCATCCTGCTGGCCATATTCGGGCTGGCGCTGCTGGCGCTGCTGGTGGGCCTGGTCATCGTGCGCGTACCGGGCGTCGCCTTCAGCATGCTCACGCTGGCGGTGGGGCAGATGGCCTACCTCACCGCTTCGCGTTCGCGCGGGCTCACCGGCGGCGCCGACGGCATGACGATCGAGTTCCCGGCCACGCTGTTCGGCCTGCCGACCGCGCTGCTGCTGAAGCCTTCCAGCCTGCTGCTGCTGTGCTGGACCGTGCTGGTGCTGCTGGTGCTGCTGCTGGCGGTGGTGCTGGGCGGCCGCTTCGGCGCCGTGACCGAAGCGGTGCGCGACAACGAGGAGCGCGCCCGCTTCATCGGCATCCGCACGCTGCTGCCGCGCGCCGCGGTGTACGCGCTGTCGGCCGCCATCACCGCGGTGGCGGGCGTGCTCTCGGCGCTGAACACCGGCTTCATCTCGCCCGAGAACCTGCACTGGAGCCTGTCCGGCGTGGCGCTGATGATGGTGGTGGTGGGCGGCACGCGCGTGCTGTGGGGCCCGGCGCTGGGCGCCGCGGTCTACTTCTTCGCCAAGGACGTGCTGGGCGACCACGCGCAGCACTGGATGGCGATCTTCGGCGTGGCGCTGATCATCGTCATCGTCTTCGCGCCCGAAGGCCTGTCGGGGCTGCTGCGCCGCGTCTGGCACAGGCGCACCGCGCCTGCCGCGGCCCCGAAGCCCGCGGCGCTGGAGGGCTGACCACCATGGCCGACCTGGTGCTGCAGACCGAAGACGTCGCCATCCACTACGGCGGCGTGAAGGCGGTGGACGGCGTGGAACTCACGCTCGAACGCGGGCAGATCCGCGGCCTGATCGGACCCAACGGCGCCGGCAAGACCACCGTGATCAACGCCATCACCGGCCGTTCGCGGCTGACGCGCGGCCGCGTGCTGCTGCAGGGCGAGGACGTCACCGCGCTCGACGTCGTGCAGCGCCGCCAGCGCGGTCTGTCGCGCAGCTTCCAGCGCACCAGCATCTTCGGCCAGATGCCGGTGCGCAAGCAGGTGGAGCTGGCCTCGCACCAGGCCGGCACCGCCGATTCGGCGGCCGACGCCGAAGAGGTGCTGCGCGAACTGGCGCTGGCCGGCCTGGGCGACACCCTCGCGGCTGACCTGGGCTACGGCGAACAGCGCCGGCTCGACCTGGCGCTGGCGCTCGTCGGCCGCCCCGGCGTGCTGCTGCTGGACGAGCCGATGGCCGGCCTCTCGGTGCAGGAGTCGCTGGACCTGGCGCAGCACCTGAAGGCGCTGGCCTCGCGGCGCAACGTCTCGGTGCTGCTGGTCGAACACGACATGGACGTGGTGTTCGGCATCAGCGACGTCATCACCTGCTTCGAGCTGGGCCGCGTCATCGCGCAGGGCACGCCGGCCGAGGTGCGCGCCGACCGGCGCGTGCGCGAGGCTTATCTGGGCAGCGCGGCATGAAGACCTTGCTGGCGCTGGACAACGTGCAGGCCTTCTACGGCGCCGCCCACATCCTGCATGGCCTTAGCCTGGAGGTGCGCGAAGGCGAACGCGTCGCCCTCATCGGCCGCAACGGCGTGGGCAAGACCACGGTGGTGAACACCATCCTGGGCCTGGCTTCGCTGCGCGGCGGCACGGTCAGCGTGGCGGGCAAGGCGCTGCCGCGGCCGCGCACCTACATGGCCGCCCAGCTGGGCGTGGCGGTGGTGCCGCAGGGCCGCTGCATCGTCGCCAACCTCACGGTGGAAGAAAACCTGCTGCTGGGCGCCGCCACCGGCCGCAAGGGGCCGTGGACGGTGCCGAAGGTCTACGAGCTGTTCCCCATCCTGAAGGAACGCGCGCACACGCCGGGCACGGCGCTTTCGGGCGGCCAGCAGCAGATGCTGGCGGTGGGCCGCGCGCTGATGGCCAACCCGGCGCTGGTGCTGCTGGACGAACCCACCGAAGGGCTGGCACCGATCATCGTCGACCAGCTGGGCGTGATCTTCCGCCAGGTGGCCGACCAGGGCACCGCGCTGCTGCTGATCGAACAGAACATGACCCTGGTGGCGCGCGTGGCCGAACGCTACTGCGCCATGGCCAAGGGCAGCGTCGTCGCCGAAGGCGGCGTGCACGACGAGAGCCTGGAAGAACTTCACCGGCACGTGATGGTGTAGCCGGCACCGCCCCTCACCCCCTGCACACACAAGGAGACAGCCCATGACCCGAACCTTCTTCCTTCGCACCGCCGCCGCGCTGGCCCTGGCCACCGCGTTCCCGCTGACCGCCAGCGCCCAGGGCAAGGACCCGGTGCGCGTGGGCCTGGTCAGCAGCAAGTCGGGCGTCTTCGCCCAGCAGGGCGAGGAGGTCATCCGCGCCGTGCAGTTCGCCATCGACGAGGCCAATGCCAAGGGCGGCGTCGACGGCCGCAAGGTGGAAGTGCAGATCGCCGACGACGAAGGCACGCCCGACGCCGGCCGCAAGGCGGCCGAGAAGCTGGCGCGCGACGGCTACAACATGCTGATCGGCGCCATCCCGTCTTCCATCTCGCTGGCGCTGGCACCCAACCTGGAGCGCTGGGACGCGGTGTACTTCGTGGTCGCCAGCAAGAGTGACAAGATCACCGGCGACACCTGCAAGCCGCGTGTCTTCCGCACCAACCATTCCGACGCGATGGACATCGCGATGATCAGCACCTGGGCCAAGGACTTCAAGGAGAAGACCTTCGCCTCCATGGCGGCCGACTACGTGTGGGGCCGCGACTCTTCGGAATCGTTCGCGAAGGCGGTGAAGGCGCAGGGCAAGGAAGTGAAGCTGCAGCTGTACGCGCCGCTGGGCACGAAGGACTTCTCGCCCTTCATCGCCCAGCTGAAGGAAGCCAAGGTCGACGCCGTGTGGGTGGCCGAGACCGGCCGCGACGCCATCGCCTTCGTCAAGCAGGCGAAGGAGTTCGGCCTGGTGCCGCAGACCAAGCTGATCGGGCATTCGCTGATCCTGAACTTCATGATCAACGCCACCGAGAACATCCTGGAAGGCACGCCCGGCACCACCGGCTACACGCCCGACATCGACAATGCGCGCAACAAGGCCTTCGTCGCCGCCTGGAAGGCCAAGTTCAACCGCCTGCCCACCGACAACGAAGGCCAGGCCTACAACGGCGCGCAGGTCATGTTCGAAGGCATCAGGAAGGCCGCCAGCGTGAAGCCGGCCGACGTGGCCAAGGCGCTGCCCGGCGCCACCATCGACAGCATCTACGGCCCGGTGCAGATGCGCGCCGCCGACAACCAGCTGGTGCTGCCCAACTTCGTGGGCCGCGCCAAGGTGGCCGACGGGCTGCTGCGGCCGGTGATCGAGCAGAGCTTCCCGCCTTCTCTGACGCCGGCGGCCTCGCCGCTGTGCAAGATGTCCTGACCGCACGATGAGCGACTTCCCTGCGCCGCTGCAGTCGCTGGCCGAAGGGGCCGGGTTCGACCTGGTCGTGCTGGGCGCCGGCGGCGCCGGGCTCTCGGCGGCGGTGCTGGCCGCGGCGCAGGGCGCGCGCGTGGCGGTGGTGGAAGCCACCGCGCACGTGGGCGGCAGCACCGCGCTGTCGGCCGGCACCACCTGGGTGCCGAACACGCCGCTGGGCGCGGCCGTGAACCCGAAGGACACGCCGGCCGAAGCGGCGCGCTTCCTGGACGCCGCCGTGGGCGAGCATGCGCCGGCGCCGCTGCGCCAGGCCTTCCTGGCGCATGGCGCCGCCGCGGTGGAAGCCATCCAGGCCGCTTCGCACCTGAAGTACCGGCCCTACCCGTTCCACCCCGACTACCTTTCCGAACTGCCGGGCAGCACCGCCAACGGCCGCGCGCTGGAGCCGCTGCCCTTCGACGGCCGGCTGCTGGGCGAGCACTTCGCGCTGCTGCGCCCGCCGATCCCTGAATTCACCGTGCTGCGCGGCATGATGGTGGACCGCACCGACATCGGCCATCTGCTGAACTGGCACCGTTCGATGGCGTCGTTCCGGCACACGCTGCGCGTGCTGCGGCGCCACGCGGCCGACCGCCTGCGCCACCCGCGCGGCACCCGGCTGGTGATGGGCAATGCGCTGGTCGGCCGCCTGCTGCTTTCGGCCAAGGAGCGCGGCGTCACGCTGCTGATGCAGACCCAGGCGGTGGAACTGCAACGCGACGAAGACGGCACCGTCATCGGCGTGGTGCTGCAGGACGCGCAAGGCACGAAGCGCACGCTGCACGCCAGGGGCGGCGTGCTGCTGGCCACCGGCGGCTTCAACCGCCACCCCACGCGCCGCGCCGCGCTGCTGCCCAACGTGCCGGCCGACTGGTGCCCCGGCGCCCCCGGCCACCAGGGCCGCGCGCAGGACCTGGCGCTGGCGCTGGGGGCGCGCTTCGGCAGCGGCGCGCAGAGCCCCGCGTTCTGGGCCCCGGTCTCGACACGCCTGCGGCCCGACGGCACGCAGGCCGTGTTCCCGCACTTCGCCTTCGATCGCGGCAAGCCGCACATGCTGGCGCTGAACGGCCGCGGCGAGCGCTTCGTCAACGAGTCGGTGAACTACCACCAGTTCGCGCTGGCCATGCAGGCCGAAGGCGCCGTGCCGGCCTGGCTGGTGACCGACGCGCAGGGCTTGCGCAAGTACGGCCTGGGCATCGTGCGGCCCAAGGGCATGGGCCTGGCGTCGGCGCTGGCCGGCGGCTACGTGCAACGCGCCAGCAGCCTGGCCGAACTGGCGCAGGCCACCGGCATGGCGGCCGAAACCCTGCAGCGCACCGTGAAGCGCTTCAACGAACACGCGCGCAGCGGCACCGACCCCGACTTCGGCCGCGGCAGCACCGTGTACCAGCGCAACCTGGGCGACGCCCTGTGGACCGGCCCCAACCCCAGCCTGGGCGCGCTGGAGCAGCCGCCGTTCTATGCGCTGAAGCTGTACCCCGGCGACATCGGCGCCGCGGCGGGGCTGGTGACCGACGAGCAGGCGCGCGTGCTGGACGCGCAGGACCGGCCGATCGAAGGGCTCTACGCCATCGGCAACGACATGCAGTCGGCCATGGGCGGCACCTACCCGGGGCCGGGCATCACCATCGGGCCGGGGCTGGTGTTCGCGCATCTGGCGGTGGCAGGCGCCCTGCGGCGGGTGAAAACGGGCGGCCGCGCGCCTGTTGTGGCCTAATCGCGCCTCCCGTTCCACCAACCTTTCAAGCAGACTGCAGCGTATGGGCAACAAGATCAGAACCGAAGCCGACCGCAAGGCCACGCCGCGTGGCGCCGCTCCCGCGGGCACCGCGCTGACCGTCGGCCACGGCCAGAAAATCAGCCGGGAGCGCGGCTCGCACACGCGCAGCAAGAAGAACCCCGGCAAGCGCCCGCACAGCGGCTGAGCGCGGCGCCGGCCGGCGCACCCCCGCAATGCTGAGGATCACCGAACTCAGGCTGCCGCTGGACCACGCCGAAGCCGACCTGCGCGCCGCCATCGTGCGCCGCTTGGGGCTCGCCGACGCGCAACTGCTCGGCATCACCGTTTTTCGCCGCGCCTGGGACGCGCGCAAGAAGAGCGCGATCGTCCTCAGCTACACGATCGATTGCGAGCTGGACGACGAGGGCGCGGTGCTTGCGCGGATGGCCGGCGACGCGCACATCCGAACCTCGCCCGACACGCGCTACCGCTTCATCGGCCACGCCCCCGCCGACTTTCGCGAAAGCGGCCGGCCGCGGCCCGTCGTCGTCGGCTTCGGCCCCTGCGGCCTCTTCGCCGCGCTCGTACTGGCGCAGATGGGCTTTGCGCCGATCGTGCTCGAGCGCGGCAAGCCGGTGCGCGAGCGCACGCAGGACACCTGGGGCCTGTGGCGGCGCGGCGTGCTCGACCCGGAGTCGAACGTGCAGTTCGGCGAAGGCGGTGCGGGCACCTTCTCCGACGGCAAGCTGTGGAGCCAGATCTCCGATCCGCGCCACCTGACGCGCAAGGTGCTGACCGAGTTCGTCAAGGCCGGCGCGCCGGAAGAGATCCTCGTCGTCGCCAAGCCGCACATCGGGACGTTTCGCCTCGTCTCGATGATCGAGAAGATGCGCGCCGAGATCGAGTCGCTCGGCGGCGAGATCCGCTTCCACCGGCACGTGACCGACCTCCTGATCGAGGACGGGCGCCTGCGCGGCCTCGTCCTCGCCGACGGCGAGCAGATCGACGCCGAGCACGTCGTCCTCGCGCTCGGCCACAGCGCGCGCGACACCTTCGCGATGCTGCAGCGGCGCGGCGTCGCGCTCGAAGCCAAGCCGTTCTCGATCGGCTTTCGCATCGAGCATCCCCAGAGCGTG
>JBGAKY010000100.1:0-17082 GCA_044224175.1 Rubrivivax sp.
GGCGCGGGCTTGGCGGCGTGCGGGTCGTTGGCGTGCGCCGGCAGCGCCGTCAGCAGCGCGGCGACAATCGGCAACAAGGCCAGGGCAAGGGGCAGGCGTGTCTTGGGCATGGCAGGACTCCGACCCCGTTATCGGCCGCCTGCGGCCTTGGCTTGAGCGCCCGGACCGGTTTCAGCGCGGCAGACGCGGCTTGACCCAGATCCAGGCCACGAGCCCGATGCCCAGCATGGCCAGCGAGGTGAAGGCCAGCGCGCGCGTGGAATGCATCACCAGCGGCGCCACGCCGCCGGCGACGAAGGCATTGGCCAGGCTGCCCACGCTGGCCTGCACCGAAGAAGCCATGCCGCGCCGGTCGGGCGCCTGGTCCAGCACCATCAACGTGACCACCGGGACCATGAGCGCCCAGCCGAAGGCGAACACCGCGATCGGCAGCATCGCCCACCAGGCCGCCGGCTCGAACAGCAGGTTCAGCGCCACGTTGAGCAACGAGACGGCCAGCATCACCACCAGCCCGTGGCGCACCTGGTGGCGCGGCACGATGCGCCCCGCCAGCCGGCCGGACAGGAACGAGCCGGCCATGATGCCGCCGATGGTGAGCGCGAAGAACCAGAAGAACTGCTGCGGCTGCAGCCGCAGGTGCTCGCCCAGGAACACGGGCGCCGAGAGCACGTACAGGAACATGCCGTTGAACGGGATGCCGCTGGCCAGCACCAGTGCCAGGAAGCGCGGGCTCCTGGCCAGCCGCCAGTAGCCGCGCAGCAGTGGCCGGGCGCGGAACGGTTGGCGCTGGCTCGTGTGCAGCGTCTCCGGCAGCAGCCGCCAGTTGGCCAGCCAGAGCGCGCCGCCCACCACGGCCAGGAACCAGAAGATGGTGTGCCACGAGGCGTGCACGATGAGGAACCCGCCCACCATGGGCGCCACCGCGGGCGCGACGCCGAAGTAGATGGTCACCTGCGCCATCACCCGCTGGGCGTCGGCGGGCGGGAACATGTCGCGGATGATGGCGCGCGAGACCACCACCCCGGCGCCGGCGCTCATGCCCTGCAGCGCACGGAAGACCACCAGCGTGCCGATCGAATCGGCAAGCGCGCAGCCCACCGAGGACAGCGTGAACAGCCCCACGCCCCACAGCACCACCGGCCGGCGGCCGAAGCTGTCGGACAGCGCGCCGTGGAACAGGTTCATGAGCGCGAAGCCCAGCAGGTAGGCCGACAGCGTCTGCTGCATCTGCACCGGCGTGGCGCCGATGGAAGCGGCGATGCCGGCGAACGCCGGCAGGTAGGTGTCGATGGAGAACGGCCCCAGCGTGGCCAGGCAGGCCAGCAGCAGGGCCAGCGTCCAGCGCGGCCCGCGCCAGAGTTGATTCGCGTCGGGGTTCATCGAAGGGCCAAACGGGGCAGTCTAGCCGGCACCGTCAGGCGGTGCTCCAATGCCGGCCATGCGTTCCCGCCGCCTGATGCTGGTTGCCGCCGCCTGCTCCGTTGCCAGCCCGGCGCTGGCGTCCGCGCGCCGGGCGTTCGCCGAGATGACCGACGGCCCCTTCTACCCGGCGGCCGACTGGCGCGCCCGCTGGACCGACTGGGACGCCGATCTCACGCGCGTGGAACGTGCGGGCCGCGTGCTGCGGGCGCGCGGTGAAGCGCTCGGCCTCGAAATCGCGCTGGCCGACACCGACGGCCGGGTGATCGACGGCGCCGAAGTCGAGATCTGGCAATGCGACGCGCTGCGCGCCTACCGCCACCCGAACGTGGCGCAGGAGCCGGGCCGCTTCGACGAAGGCTTCCAGGGCTTCGGTGCCGCGCGCGGCGGCCGCGACGGCCGCGTGGCCTTCCGCACCATCCGCCCCGTGCCCTACCCCGGCCGCACGCCGCACATCCACCTGAAGCTGCGCCATGCGTCGTTCGGCGAACGCACGACGCAGCTGTTCGTCGAAGGCGACCCGGGCAACGAGCGCGACTTCCTCTGGCGCCAGCTGAACCCCGACGACCGCGCCGCGCTGGCCCTGCGGCTGCAGCCCGCCGCGCCCGGCGGCGACCTGCGCTGGGTGGCGCAGCACCTTCTCTTGGTGCCGGCCTGAAGAAAGTGTGAAGCGGGCCGATGGGCCGGATTCTGTGCGCCCCGCCGCCTTGCGGCGGACGGTGCGTGACCGCCATTCGTCTGGGCCGGGGATCGCTCACCCGGCTCGGTGCCACCTACCCGCCGGCTCCGCGGGCCACGTCATCGCCGGCCTATTTGGTGTTGCTGCGCGTAGAGATTGCCCGTTTCACCCCCGAGGCAATGCCCCGGGACTCGTCTCTGTTGCTCTGATCCTCACCTTTCGGTGGACAGCCGTTAGCTGCTACGCTGCCCTTTGCAGTCCGGACCTTCCTCCCGTGCCGTGTTTCCACGCTTGCACCGGCGGCGGTCTGGCCCGCTTCACGGCCACGATTATCCCAGGAGAAGAGCACCCATGAGAGCCAACGACGTCCTTGCCACCATCGGCAACACCCCGCACATCCGCATCAACCGCCTCTTCGGCGGCAAGCACGAGGTGTGGATCAAGTCCGAGCGCAGCAACCCGGGCGGGTCGATCAAGGACCGCATCGCCCTTTCGATGGTGGAAGCGGCGGAAGCCGCCGGCAAGCTGAAGCCCGGCGGCACCATCGTCGAGCCCACCTCGGGCAACACCGGCATCGGCCTGGCCATGGTGGCGGCGGTCAAGGGCTACAAGCTGGTGCTGGTGATGCCCGACAGCATGAGCGTCGAGCGCCGCCGCCTGATGCTGGCCTACGGCGCCAGCTTCGAGCTCACCCCGCGCGAGAAAGGCATGAAGGGCTCGATCGCGCGCGCCGAGGAGATTGTCGCCGCCACCCCCGGCGCCTGGATGCCGCAGCAGTTCGAGAACGAGGCCAACATCGCCGTCCACGTGAAGACCACGGCCGAGGAGATCGCGCGCGACTTCCCGGACGGCGTCGACGTGCTGATCACCGGCGTCGGCACCGGCGGCCACATCACCGGCTGCGCCCAGGTGCTGAAGAAGCGCTGGCCCAAGCTGCGCGTGTTCGCGGTCGAGCCCACCCAGAGCCCGGTGATCAGCGGCGGCCAGCCTTCGCCGCACCCGATCCAGGGCATCGGCGCCGGCTTCATCCCGAAGAACCTGCACAAGGACCTGCTGGACGGCGTGATCCAGGTCGAGGCCGAGGCCGCGCGCGAGATGGCGCGCCGCTCGGCCCGGGAAGAAGGCCTGCTGGTGGGCATCTCCAGCGGCGCCACGCTGGCCGCCATCGCCCAGAAGCTGCCCGACGTGGCCGCCGGCGCGCGCGTGCTGGGCTTCAACTACGACACCGGCGAGCGATACCTCTCGATCGAAGGCTTCCTGCCTTCGGCCTGAGCGATTCAGGCCAGGTCGGGCGGTGCCGGCATCACCGGCCCGGCCGGTTTGGCCGGCGGGGCCGGCGTGGGGTTGCTGGAAGCGGGCCGGTCCTCGTCTTCGGAAGGCACCTGCACCGTGTGCGGCGCGCGCCAGAGCGCGACGCCGACACCCACCGCCGCCGCGAGCACGAAGCCCGCGGCCCAAAGGCGACCCGACCAGCTCATGGCGCCAGTATGCGGCGCGGGTCGCGCACTGCCAAGGCCGCGACCCTGGGCTGGATCAAGACGCCTGCTGCAGCGCGCGGATGCGGTCTTCGATCGGCGGGTGGCTGGAGAACAGCGCCATCAGCCCGCTCGGCTTGCCGCTGATGCCCATGGTGGCCACCGACTGCGGCAGCTCGCCCGGGTCCAGGCCGCCCAGGCGCGCCAGGGCGTTGATCATGGGCTGCTTGCGGCCCATCAGCGCGGCGGCGCCGGCGTCGGCACGGTATTCGCGCTGGCGCGAGAACCAGGCCACGATGATGGCGGCCACCAGGCCCAGCACGAGGTCCAGCACCACGGTGGTGATGTAGTAGCCCACGCCCGGGCCGTCACGGTCGTTGCGCAGCACCACCTTGTCCACGAAGTAGCCGATCACGCGCGACAGGAAGACCACGAAGGTGTTCATCACGCCCTGGATCAGCGTCATCGTCACCATGTCGCCGTTGGCGACGTGGCTCACCTCGTGGCCGATGACGGCTTCCACCTCTTCGCGGTTCATGCTGTGCAGCAGCCCGGTGGACACCGCCACCAGCGCCGAGTTCTTGAACGCCCCGGTGGCGAAGGCGTTGGGCTCGCCGTCGTAGAGCGCGACCTCGGGCATCTGGATGCCGGCCTTCTGCGCGAACTGCGCGACGGTGTTGACCAGCCAGCGGTGCGTGGGGTCGGCCGAATCGTTGATGACCTGCGCGCCGGTGCTCCACTTGGCCACCGGCTTGCTCATCAGCAGCGAGATCAGGGCGCCGCCGAAACCCATGATGAAGGCGAAGCCGAGCAACTGGCCCAGGTGCAGGCCGTTGGCCGAAAGGAAGCGGTTCACGCCCAGCACGCTGGCGGCGATGCCCAGCACCAGCATGACGGCCACGTTGGTCAGCAGGAACAGCAGGATGCGCTTCATGGACGAGGCGCCCGTCGGGGGCGCGACAGCTGAGGATGTCGCGGATGTTAGGGTGCCGCCGCCGGATTCAAGCCCTGCCGCAGCCGCACCTGGTTGGGTGCCCGGGCAGGCACCAGCTCGAAGTGGTCCGGGTGGCTGCGCAGCAGCTTGGTGGGCGTGGCCTTGGCGGCCACCAGGCCGGCGTCGCGCAGGCGCTCGGCGGCCACGCGCAATTCCACCGATTCGCCGCGCGCCAGCTCGGGCAGCGCGGCGACGATCTCGCGCACCGCGTCGGGCAGCTTCGGCGCCGGGGGCGGCGCTGGCGCCTTCGCCGGCGCGGCGGCCGTCTTGCGCCGCGAGGCCTTCTTGGCCGCAGGGGCTTTGGCCGCCGCCGGGCGCGCCGCCGGCCGGGCGCGGTGGTGGGTCAGCTCCTCGAAGCGGTCGTAGACGCCCCGCGTCTCGTCGCCGGTCTTGCCGGCCTGGCCGAAGCCCAGCACCTGGCAGCCCTTTTCGCGCAGCCGGCTCACCAGCGGCGCGAAGTCGGAATCCGAAGAGGCGATGGCAACGATGTCCGGCCGTTCGGCCGAGGCCAGGTCGATGGCGTCGACGGCGAGCGCGATGTCCGTCGAGTTCTTCCCCGCCGCCAGGTTCACGACCGGCCGGATCGACAGCCGCTTGAACAGCGCCTGGTGCTTGAGCGCGCTCTCGGCGGTGCAGTAGGCACGCCGCACGTGCAGCGCGCCGTGGTCGGCGAGCAGCCTGTCGACCACCTGCTCAATGATGTCGACCGACACGTTGTCGGCGTCGATCAGCAGCATCACCTTGGTTGCGCTCATGCGGCGAGTCTCCAGTTCAGCGTCTCGCCGCCGCGCAGCGGCTTGATCGTGGTGTCGCCGAAGGGCAGCGTTTCGGGCAGGGCCCAGGGCTCGCGCCGCAACGTGACGCTGCCGCGGTTGCGCGGCAGGCCGTAGAAGTCGGGGCCGTGGAAGCTGGCGAAGGCTTCCAGGCGGTCCAGCGCGCCGGCGGCTTCGAAGGCTTCGGCGTACAGCTCCAGCGCCGCCGGCGCGGTGTAGCAGCCGGCGCCGCAGACCGACTGTTCCTTCAGCGCCGCGGCGTGCGGCGCGCTGTCGGTGCCGAGGAAGAACTTCGCGCTGCCGCTGGTGGCCGCCTTCACCAGCGCCTGGCGGTGCCGTTCGCGCTTGAGCACCGGCAGGCAGTACCAGTGCGGGCGCAGGCCGCCCATGAAGAGCGCGTTGCGGTTGTAGAGCAGGTGATGCGCGGTGATGGTGGCGCCGGTGTGCGCGCCGGCTTCGGCCACGTAGTCGGCCGCCTCCTGCGTGGTGATGTGCTCGAACACCACCTTCAGGGCCGGGAAGTCCTTGCGCAGCGGCTGCATCACGCGTTCGATGAACACCGCCTCGCGGTCGAACACGTCCACCGCGGGGTCGGTGACCTCGCCGTGCACCAGCAGCAGCAGGCCTTCGCGCTGCATCGCTTCCAGCGTGGCGGCGGTCCTGCGCAGGTCGGTCACGCCGGCGTCGCTGTTGGTCGTGGCGCCGGCCGGGTACAGCTTGAAGGCGACGACGCCGGCCTCGCGCGCGCGCCGCACCTCTTCGGGCGGCGTGTTGTCGGTGAGGTACAGCGTCATCAGCGGCTGGAAGCCGCTGTCGGCGGGCAGCGCGTCGGTGATGCGGCGCCGGTACGCCAGGGCCTCGGCCGCGGTGGTGACCGGCGGCTTCAGGTTGGGCATGACGATCGCGCGGCCGAACTGGCGCGCGGTGGCCGGCAGCACGGCGGCCAGCGCGGCGCCGTCGCGCAAGTGCAGGTGCCAGTCGTCGGGGCGGGTGATGGTCAGCGAGTCGGCCATGCGGCCATTGTGGCGCAGGCCCGCCCCCCGCTAGTGCTGGAGGATCTTCGAGAGGAAGTCCTTCGCGCGCGGTGAACGCGCGTCGGGGTTGCCGAAGAAGTCTTCCTTCTTGCAGTCCTCGACGATCTTGCCGGCGTCCATGAAGATGACGCGGTGGCTGACCTTCTTGGCGAAGCCCATCTCGTGGGTGACCACCATCATCGTCATGCCTTCGGTGGCCAGCTTGACCATCACGTCCAGCACCTCGCCCACCATCTCGGGGTCTAGCGCGCTGGTGGGTTCGTCGAACAGCATCACGATCGGGTCCATCGACAGCGCGCGCGCGATCGCCACCCGCTGCTGCTGGCCGCCGGAGAGCTGGCCCGGGAACTTGTCCTTGTGGGCGATCAAGCCCACGCGGTCCAGCATCTTCAGGCCGCGCGTCGTGGCTTCGTCCTTGCTGCGGCCCAGCACCTTGATCTGCGCCAGCGTCAGGTTCTCGGTCACGCTCAGGTGCGGGAACAGCTCGAAGTGCTGGAACACCATGCCCACGCGGCTGCGCAGCTTGGGAAGGTCGGTCTTGGGGTCGGTCAGGCTGATGCCGTCGACCACGATGTCGCCCTTCTGGAAGGGTTCGAGCGCGTTCACGGTCTTGATGAGCGTGCTCTTGCCGCTGCCCGAAGGCCCGCAGACCACCACCACCTCGCCCTTCTGGATGGACGTGGTGCAGTCGGTGAGCACCTGGAAGCTGCCGTACCACTTGCTGACGTTCTGGATGGCGATCACGGCCGGGCTCCTAGCGGATGATGGCGATCTTGGCCTGCAGCCGCTTGACCAGCATGCTGAGCGAGAAGCAGATCGCGAAGTAGATGACGGTGGCGACGAGATAGGTCTCGACCGGCCGGTTGAAGTTCTTGCCCGCGATCTCGAAGCCCTTGAGCAGGTCGTAGGCGCCGATCGCGTAGACCAGGCTGGTGTCCTGGAACAGGATGATGGTCTGCGTCAGCAGCACCGGCAGCATGTTGCGGAAGGCCTGCGGCAGTGCCGACCGCGTAGCCGGCGTGGACCTGGCCCTTGGGCACGCTCTGGATGCCGGCACGCATGATCTCCGAGTAGTAGGCGGCCTCAAACAGGGTGAACGTGATCATGGCCGACAGCTCGGCCCCCATCGGGCGGCCGATCAGCAGCGGGATCAGCAGGAAGAACCACAGGATCACCATCACGAGCGGGATCGAGCGCATCGTGTTGACATAGGCGGCCGCCGGCGTCACCAGCCAGGGCTTGCCCGACAGCCGCATCAGCGCCAGCAGGGTGCCGATGAGGATGCCGCCGACCATCGCCACCAGCGTGAGCTGGATCGAGAAGAAGAAACCCTTGGCGACGAAGTTCGCGATGACCGTCGCGTTGAGGAAGCTGAAGTCGAGGTTCATGCCCGCCTCACCTTCCGCCGATCATGCCGGGCACGCGGACCTTGTCCTCGACCACCTTCATCACGCGGTTGATCGCGAAGGCGGAGACGAAGTACAGCGCCGTCACCGCGGCGTACATCTCGACGTTGCGCGAGGTCTCCTCGCCCGCCTGCATGGCGAACATCGTCAGCTCGGCGATGCTCACCGCGAACGCCACCGACGAGTTCTTGATGATGTTCATGCTCTCGCTGGTGAGCGGCGGGATCACGATGCGGAAGGCCATCGGCAGCAGCACGTAGCGGTAGGTCTGCGGCAGCGTCAGGCCCATCGCCAGGCCCGCATACCGCTGGCCGCGCGGCAGGCTCTGGATGCCGGCCTTGACCTGTTCGCTGATGCGCGCGCTGGTGAAGAAGCCGAGCGCGAACACCACCAGCACGAAGCTGGGCAGCGCCCGCAGCGAGGTGAACAGCGAGGGCAGCACGTGGTACCAGAGGAAGATCTGGACCAGCAGCGGGATGTTGCGGAACAGCTCGGTCCAGGCGTTGCCCAGCAGCACCAGCTTGCGGTTGGGCACCGTGCGCAGGATGCCCACCAGCGAACCCACCACCAGCGCCACCACCAGCGCCAGCAGCGCCACCGAAAGCGTCCAGCCCCAGGCCTTCAGGATCCAGTTGAGGTAGGTGACGTCGCCGCCGCGCCCGAAGCAGCCGGCCACGACCTCACCGCTGGTGGTCTCCTTGCAGAAGACCTGCCAATCCATTGCCACGCGCGCCCTCCTGTTTTCAACGGCGGGGCGGGCGCCGAGCGGCCCGCCCGCGTTGCCCCTCCTGATCCCTCTACTTCTTGGCGTATTCCTCGACAGGCTTGTCGTTCGGGTTCGCCCATGCGGCCTTGGTGGCTTCGCTGGCCGGCAGACCCACCTTGGTGTTCGCCGGCGGGATCGGCTGCATGAACCACTTGTCGTAGAGCTTGGCGATCTCGCCGGACTTCATCATGCCGATGATGCTGTCGTCGACCGTCTTCTTGAACGCCGGGTCGTCCTTGCGGATCATGATGGCGATCGGCTCCACCGAGAGCACCTCGCCGACGATCCTGAAGTCGGCCGGGTTCTTGGCCTTGGCGATGTTGCCGGCCAGGATCTGGCCGTCCATCACGAAGGCGTCGGCACGGCCCGACTCCAGCAGCAGGAAGCTGTCGGCGTGGTCCTTGCCGAAGACCTCGTTGAAGTTCACGCCGTTGGCCTTCTCGTGCTTGCGCAGCAGCTGGACCGAGGTGGTGCCGGTGGTGGTGGCGACGTTCTTGTCCTTGAGCTGGCTGATGCTGGTGATGCCCGAGCTGGCCTTCACCGCGATGCGCACCTCTTCCACGTAGGTGGTGACGGCGAAGGACACGTCCTTCTGGCGGGTGGCGTTGTTGGTGGTGGAGCCACACTCGATGTCGACGGTGCCGTTCTGCACCAGCGGAATGCGGTTCTGCGAGGTCACGGCCTGGTACTTGACGTCCAGCTTGGCCAGGCCCAGCTTCTTCTGCACGTCGGCCAGCACGCGCTGGCAGACCTCGACGTGGAAGCCGGCGTACTTGCCGTCCCCCAGCGTGTAGGACAGCGCGCCCGAGGACTCGCGCACGCCCATGGTCACGGCGCCGGTTTCCTTGATCTTGCCCAGCGTGTCGGCCTGGGCGGCCAGTGCCGCCAGCAGGGCGGCCGCGATCAGCGTCTTTTTCATCTTCACTCCTGTGGGAAAGGGCTTGTCGACACCCGCGAGTGCACCGCCAGCGGGCAAAGCCGGCATTCTAGGGATCGGCCCGGGGCCGGCCCCTGCGTGAAAGCCCGTGCGTTTTCGAGCACAGCAGGAATCAAGCCATGCTCGACGCGCATCGGCGGTGCATCTTTAGCCGCGGCTGAGGAACTCCCACACCGCCTGGGCCAGGGGCTTGACGTGGCGCGCGTGATCGGGCCTTTCACGGTAGATGCGAACGTCCATCGTCAGCTCGAAGCTGCCCGATGGTGCCGCCGGCACCAGCCGGCGCGCCTTCAGTTCCTTGCGCACCGAACTCACCGGCAGGAAGGCCAGGCCGTGCCCTTCGAGCGCCATCGCCTTCAGGCCTTCGGCCATGTCGGTCTCGTAGATGGCGTCCAGCGCGGTGGGCTGCGGCGCGTCCTTCAGGATCACCTCCACCAGCCGCGCCATGTAGGCGCCCGAGGCGTAGGACAGGAACGGCACCCGCACGCCCAGCGGACCGGGCAGGCGGAACAGCGGCTGGCCTTCGGCGTCGGCCTTGGCGTAGGGGGCGATGGTCTCGCGGCCCAGCGTCAGCATCTCGTAGCGGTCGCTGGACAGCTGCAGCGGCTGCGCCGGGTGGTGGTAGGCGATGAGCAGGTCGCAGCCGCCTTCGGTGAGGCGCAGCACGGCGTCGTGCACGTTCAGCGCCGTGAGGCGCGACTTCAGCCCCGCGAAGTGCTGGCGCAGGTCCATCAGCCAGTGCGGGAAGAAGGTGAAGGCCAGCGTGTGCGGCACCGCGAACTCGATCATGTCCTGCCCCGCCGCCTGGTGGCTGCGCATCATGTTGCGCGTGGCCTGCAGCGTGCCCAGGATCTCCAGTGCCTGGGCGTGGAAGGTCTCGCCGGCGGGCGTCAGGCGGGTCGGGAACGAGGAACGGTCCACCAGATCGATGCCGGTCCAGGCCTCCAGCGCCTGGATGCGGCGCGAGAATGCCGGCTGCGTGACGTGGCGCATCTGCGCCGCGCGCGAGAAGCTGCGCGTGTCGGCCAGGGCGACGAAATCCTCGAGCCACTTGGTGTCCACGGCGGCATTGTGGCCCCGGCTTTCAGGGGCCGGCCGCGGGACTGGATCGCGGGAAACCCGAAGTCAGGCGGTGGGTTCGAGCTCGCCACTCTGCTGCAGCCGCCACATCTCGGCATAGCGCCCGCCGCGCGCCAGCAGTTCGGCGTGCGGGCCGCGTTCGACCACGCGGCCGGCTTCCAGCACCACGATCTCGTGCGCGTCGACCACGGTGGACAGGCGGTGCGCGATGACCAGCGCCGTCTTGCCCTGCGCCGCGCTCTTCAGCTCGGCCTGGATGGCGCGTTCGTTGGCCGAGTCCAGCGCCGAGGTGGCTTCGTCGAAGATCAGCACCGGCGGGTCCTTCAGCAGCGTGCGCGCGATCGCCACCCGCTGCTTCTCGCCGCCCGAGAGCTTGAGCCCGCGCTCGCCCACCATGGTGTCGTAGCCCTTGGGCGTGGCGGCGATGAAGTCGTGGATGTGCGCCGCGCGCGCCGCCGCTTCCACCTCCGGCCGGCCGGAGCCCGGGCGGCCGTAGGCGATGTTGTATTCCACCGTGTCGTTGAAGAGCACCGTGTCCTGCGGCACGATGCCGATGGCCTGGCGCAGGCTGCTCTGGGTGACGCTGCGGATGTCCTGGCCGTCGATCGTGATGCGGCCGCCGGAGACGTCGTAGAAGCGGTAGAGCAGGCGTGCCAGCGTCGACTTGCCGGCGCCGGAGGGGCCCACCACCGCCACCGTCCTGCCGGGCGGGATCTCGAAGCTCACGCCGTGCAGGATGGGCCGCGCCGGGTCGTAGGCGAAGTCCACCGCCTCGAAGCGCACCACGCCCTGCGTCACCACCAGCGGCTGCGCGCCGGGAGCGTCGTCCACCTCGCGGTTCTTCTCCATCAGGTCGAACATCTTCTGCAGGTCGGTCAGCGCCTGCTTCAGCTCGCGGTAGATGACGCCCAGGAAGTTGAGCGGGATGTAGATCTGGATCATGAAGGCGTTGACCATCACCAGGTCGCCCAGCGTCATGCGGCCGGCGGCCACGCCCTCGGTGGCGCGCCACAGCATGGCCACCAGCGCGACGGCGATGATCAGCTGCTGCCCCGTGTTCAGCATCGACAGCGTGCTCTGGCTCTTCAGCGCCGCGCGGCGCAGGCGTTCCAGGTTCTCGTCGTAGCGCTTCGCCTCGAACTCCTCGTTGTTGAAGTACTTCACCGTCTCGTAGTTCAGCAGCGAGTCGATGGCGCGCGTGTGCGCCGCCGAGTCCAGCTCGTTCATCTGCTTGCGGAAGCGCGTGCGCCACTCGGTCACGCTGACGGTGAAGGCGATGTAGAACACGAGCGCGGCGATCGTGATCCAGGCGAACCAGGCGTCGAACTTCACCGCCAGCAGCACCAGCACCAGCGTCACCTCGATCAGCGTCGGGAAGATGCTGTAGAGCGAATACGAGATCAGCGACTGCACGGCGCGCGTGCCGCGCTCGATGTCGCGTGTCATGCCGCCGGTCTGGCGTTCCAGGTGGAAGCGCAGCGACAGCGAATGCAGGTGCCGGAACACCGACAGCGAGATGCTGCGCGCCGTGCCTTCGGTGGCCTTGGCGAAGATCAGCTCCCGCAGTTCGGTGAACAGCGAGGTCGACAGACGCAGCAGCCCGTAGGCCACCACCAGCCCCACCGGCACCACCAGCAGGGCCGCCGGGTCGCCCGGCTTCACCGACAGCGCGTCGACCAGGTTCTTCAGCAGCAGCGGCACGCCCACGTTGGCCACCTTGGCGGCCACCAGGAAGACGAGCGCCGTGCCCACGCGCCAGCGGTAGCGCCACAGGTAGGGCAGCAGGCGCGCCAGCGTGCCCCAGTCGGAGCGTTTCGCCGGCGGGCTGCCGGCGGCGGGCGGAATTTGCAGGGTGCGGGCTTCGGAACGCATCGGTCGCATTGTCGCCGCCGGCACAATGGCGGACCCCGATACGGGCATCCGGCAGGAGGCAAGACCCATGGACCCCAGCACCAGCACCCCCGGCATGGCGCCTTCCACGCTGGCCAGCGGCGCCCAGCTGGTGCTGCGCGTGATGCCGATGCCGGCCGACGCCAATGCCAATGGCGACATCTTCGGCGGCTGGATCATGGCCCAGGTCGACCTGGCCGGCGCCGTGATCCCGGCGCGCATCGCCAAGGGGCGCATCGCCACCGTGGCGGTGAACGAGTTCATCTTCAAGCAGCCGGTCTCGGTGGGCGACCTGCTGAGCTTCTACGCCCGCGTCACGCGCGTGGGGCGCACCTCCATCACCGTGAACGTGGAGGTCTATGCCGAACGCAACCCGGCCAACCTGCACGTGGTGAAGGTCACCGAGGCCAGCGTCACCTACGTGGCCATCGACGGCCAGGGCCAGCCGCGCACGCTGCCGGGCGCCTGAGGCTTCAGTTCGGCTGCAGGCGCTGCGCCAGCGTGGCGGCCTCGCGTTCACGCCAGTCGGCCCGCCGCTCCAGCGCTTCGGCGGCGCGCCGGGCCTGCATGGAACCGGCATCGCCCATCGTCTGCTGCTGGTCGCGCAGCAGGCGCGCCGCGTCTTCGCGCCGCCACAGGCGCCAGCTGGCGCCGGGCAGCAGCCAGGCCTGGCTGCCGAAGGCGTCGGCGCCGGCCAGGGCCGCCAGTTCGCGCCAGTGCTCCACGCTCCACGCGTAGGCGCGCTCGGTGAAGGGCGAGAGGTTGGCCACCCAGCGCGGCAGGCCGATCGCCACGTCGGCCGGCAGGCGACCGTCGAAGGCCAGGGCCAGCACCTCTTCGGCGCGGCCGGCGTCTTCGCCCGCCGCCAGCGCCATGCCGAAGAGGGAGCGGTCGCGTTCGTTGTAGCTGGTCAGGAAGCGCTCGCGCAGCGCGGCGAAGCGGGCGGCGTCTGCGCCGCGGCCGCCGGCCACGATGACGGCCGCCCGCGTGGCTCCTGGCAGCGCGCCTTCGCCGCGCAGCTCGCGGTCCAGCGCCTCGCCGGCGCGGCGTCGCACCTCGGCGTCGCCCGCGCGCGCCAGGTACTCGATCGACGCATTGCGCAGCCGACCGTCGGCCGCGCTTTCGCCGGGCCGGGCGTCCCAGCCCAGGCGCTGCAGCGCCCCGCCCAGCCAGTCCCGCCCGCGCTGGCGCAGGGCGTCGCGCACTTCGCCCGGCCCGGCCGCGGTCTCCAGCCAGTCCAGGCCTTCGGCCACCTGAAGGAAGAGCTGCGGCCGCGCGGCGTCGTCCACCTGCCCGGCCTGCGCCGCCAGCGCAAGCCAGGCCTCCAGCGGCGCCTGCCCGGCCTGGGCCAGCGCGAAGGCGTCGCTCTGCAGCGCCACGCGCGCCGCCGGCGGCAGGCGGGCGAAGCCGGCCTGCACGCGGCGCCGGGCCTCGCCTTCGTAGCGCACGCGGTAGAAGCCGTCGCCTTCGGCGTTGGCGACCAGGGGGCGGTCGTCGCAGCCGGGCAGCGTGTAGCGGCGCTCGGCGGCGTCCAGCAGCAGGGTGAAGCGTTCTTCGCCGCGCGCCATGCGCACCGGCACCTGCCAGCGCGGCGAGCCGGCGGCGGCGCCGGGCCGGGCCAGGAAGCGCCGCTGCGACAGCGTGAGCATGGTGCGCCCGCCTTCGCAGCGCTGGTCCACGCTCACCAGCGGGTGGCCCACCTGGTCGGTCCAGCTGCGCGCCACCGCGGCCACGTCGCGCCCGGCGGCGCGGCCCAGGTGGTGCCACAGGTCGCCCGCCGTCGCGTTGGAGAAACGTCGCTCGGCCATGTAGGCGCGCAGCCCGCGGCGGAACACCGCGGGGCCCAGCCACTGCTCCAGCATCGTGAGCACCGCGCCGCCCTTGGTGTAGGTGATGTCGTCGAACACGTTGAAGACGCTGCTTTCTTCGACCGTGCCGCCGCGGATGGGGCGCGTGGCCTCGCCGCTGTCGCGGCCCAGCACCCATTCGACGCGGCCGCGGCGCTGCAGCGCGACGCCCCATTCCGGGTTGAACCGTTCGGTGGTGCGGTCGGCCAGCCAGGTGGCGAAGGCCTCGTTCAGCCAGATCTCGCTCCAGCCCGCCGCGGTGACCAGGTTGCCGAACCACTGGTGCGCCAGTTCGTGGGCGCTGAGGTTGAAGACGCGCTCGCGCTCGGTCGGACCGGTGGTGGCAGGGTCCAGCAGCAGCGTGGCTTCGTTGAAGGTGACCAGGCCCCAGTTCTCCATCGCGCCCTGCATGACGCCGGGCACCGCCAGCTGGTCCAGCTTGGGCAACGGGTAGGGCTGGCCGAAGGCTTCGGCATAGAAGGGCAGCAGGCGGCGCATCGCCTCCAGTGCGTAGGCGCCCTGCGCCGAGCGGCCGGGCGGCGTGACCACGCGCACCGGCAGGGTGCCGGCGCGCCCGCCCAGCGATTCGAAGCGCCCCACCGCCAGCGCCAGCAGGTAGGTGGGCATGGGCGGCGTGGCGGCAAAGCGGTGCCAGCCGTCGCGTGCCTGGCCCGATTCGGGCATGTTGGACAGCACCTGCCAGGGCGCCGGCGTGCGCACCTGCAGCGTGAAGCGGGCGCGGAAGGCCGGTTCGTCGAACGAAGGAAAGAGGTTGCGCGCGTGCACCGCCTCGAGCTGGGTGACGAGCATGGGCTCGGCGGCGCTGCCGGCACGGAACAGGCCGAAGCCGCCGCGGTTGACCTTGCCGCGCCAGCGCAGGTGCAGCTTCAGTTCGCCGGCGCGCAGCGGCCGCGGCGGCACCAGGCGCCAGGTCTGCGTGGCCTCGTCGGCCTCGACGTGCCATTCGGCCCCGTGCGAGCGCACCGACAGGGGCTCCAGCGCCAGGGCGTGCAGCACGACCGCCGCCTGCGGCCGGGCCAGCGTGAGCTGGATCGTCTCTTCGCCTTCGAAGTCGTCGCGCGCGGGGTCGACGACCAGGCGCAGCGCGTAGTGGCGCGGCACCACGTCCTTGGACAGGCGACCCGGGGTCTGCCGGAAGTCGAAGCGCGGCTGCGCTGACAGCAGGCCGGGCAGAAGCGCCAGCACTGCCAGGATCCCGATCAGTCTTCTCATGCCGGCCCTCCCGTCCACCAACCCGCCAGCGGGCGGGATTGTAGGAACGGACGGATCGGCAGGCGTCGACCGGACAGGGGATGCTTCAGTCGACCTCGCAGGCCGCGCCCTCGCGGAGCCCGGGCCTCTCCTGAAGCTGGCACCCGTGCGCAGGCACGGGTGCATGTCCTCAGTCGACGAAGAAGTCCGGGATCAGGTTCTTCGTGCCCGGCACCACCGCGTAGCGGTCGAAGTCGGTCACGCCGTGCTGCGCCAGCAGTTCGTCGTCGATGAAGAACTGGCCGGTGGTCGTCTTGGCGTCGCTGGTCAGGATCCACCAGGCCGCGTCGGACAGGATCTCCGGCTTGCGGCACAGGTTCAGGTCCACCCCGGGGATCATCTGCAGCGCCGCGGTGGCGATCGCGGTGCGCGGCCACAGGCTGTTGACCGCGATGCCCCTGGGCCGGAACTCGCCCGCGTGGCCCAGCGTGCACTCGCTCATGCCGTACTTGGCCATGGTGTAGGCCACGTGGCCCTTGAACCAGTGCTCCTTCATCGACAGCGGCGGGCTCATGTTCAGCACGTGCGGGTTGCGGCCGGCCTTCGCGCTCTTGATCAGCTCGGGCAGGCAGGCCTGCGTGCAGCAGTAGGTGCCGCGCACGTTGACACCGAACATCAGGTCGAAGCGCTTCATCGGCGTCGCCGCGGTCGGCGTGAGGCTGATCGCGCTGGCGTTGTTCACCAGGATGTCGATGCCGCCGAAGCGCTGAACGCCGGCCGCCACCGCGGCGGCGACGGCTTCCTCGTCGCGGATGTCGGTGGGCACCGGCAGCGCCTGGCCGCCGGCGGCGACCACCTCTTCGGCGGCGCTGTACAGCGTGCCGGGCAGTTTGGGGTTGGGCTCGGTGGTCTTGGCCACCAGCACGATGTTGGCGCCGTCGGCGGCGGCGCGCCTGGCGATGGCCAGGCCGATGCCGCGGCTGGCCCCGGTGATGAAGAGCGTCTTGCCCTGGAGGCTGCGGTCGGTCATGCGGTGCTTCCCTTGATGTGGGGCCACAGTTCGGTGGCGATGTGGCGCGAGATGGCGCCTGCGTACTGGCGGTAGGCCTTCTCGCCGGGGTGGAAGCCGTCGATGGCCATCACGCCGCGGTTCAGGCTGAGCGCAACCGCCACCCGCGAGACGTCGTTGCGCGTGGCGGCCCAGCGCTCCAGCGCGCGGTCGTGGCGGCGTGCGTCGGCGCCGGCCACCCATCGCAGCGGCTGCGGCAGGCTGGGGAACTGGTGCACCGGCGGCAGCGGCGCGAACACCACGTGGTGCACGCCCAGCGCGTTGCGCAACCAGTTGGCCAGCGCCTCGCGCGCCGAGACGGCATGGTGCGAAGGCACCTGCTCGATGACGTCGTTGACGCCGGTGACGACGAGCGCCAGGTCGAAGTGCGGCAGCGTCTCGCGCTGCAGCCGGTGCAGCGTCTGCGCGGTGGTCAGGCCGCTCGCCGCCAGCAGCCGCCACTCCACGCGCGCGCCGCAGTCCTTCGCCAGCCGGCGCACCAGCTGGCCGGCCAGCGCGTCC